>NZ_JACDOB010000004.1 GCF_017656375.1 Thermovirga sp. | reverse complement strand
CGTGAAGGTGGCCGTACTGTCGGTGCCGGTGTCGTAACGAAAATTTTGGACTAATGTGTCCCAGGGGGGCAGAGTATAGTGGCTAAAAAGATAAGAATAAAACTTAAAGCCTTTGATCACAGAGCTTTGGATGCCTCAGCGCAGCAAATTGCGGAGACTGCGCAGAGGACAGGTGCCAAGGTTTCAGGCCCGATCCCTTTGCCTACGGAGATCAATAGGTTTACTGTATTGAAATCTCCGCACAAAGATAAGGATGCCCGTGAACAGTTCGAAATGAGAACTCATAAGAGGCTCATAGATATCATTGATCCGAATCAGAAAACTATGGAGTCTCTTATGCAGCTGAACCTCCCCTCGGGCGTTGATATTCAGATTAAATTATAGGGGAGCTCTGAGCTGAAAGGAGCGAATATGATATGAGCGTTGGAATTTTGGGACGAAAACTTGGGATGACTCAAATATACACTGAAGATGGTTTTGCTGTGCCTGTTACGGTAGTGGAAGCCGGACCGTGCGTGATAGTGGACATAAGAGATGAACAAAAAAATGGATATAATGCTATAGTTGCTGGTTTCGGTGAGGTTAAGTCAGGAAAGCTGACAAAGCCTTATAGAGGGGTTTTCGAGAAAAACAACCTGGAGCCCAAAAGATGGCTGAGGGAGTTTCGCGTTGAATCTGTAGAAGGTTATGAGATAGGCCAGGAAATAAGGGTAGATATTTTTGAAAAGGGCGAGAAGGTGAATGTCACCGGTAAAAGTAAGGGTAAGGGTTATGCAGGCGTTATGAAAAGGCATAACTTTGCAGGTGGTCCTGCTAGCCATGGATCGTCTAAGTTTCATAGGCAGCCTGGTTCTGCTGGTGGCAGTAGCTTTCCCGGTCACATTTTCAAGGGGAAAACTATGCCTGGCAGGCTAGGTAATGAAAGGGTTACGGTGAAAGGATTAACAGTAGTTGACTTGGATCCTGAGAATAACCTGTTATTGATTAAGGGAGCCATTCCAGGACCTAGGAACGGTCTTGTGATGATCCACAAAACAGGCTCGTCGGAATAAGGGGGCAATACGAGATGCCAACAGTCAAAGTTGTTAACTTAAAAGGTGAAATCGTAGGCGAGCAGCAGCTTTCAGATGCCGTTTTTAGTGCTCCGGTTCACGTGCCTGCAATGCACCAGGTGGTGGTAGCCCAGTTGGCCAATAAACGGCAGGGAACCCACTCCACAAAGACACGAGGTGAGGTCAGGGGTGGCGGCAGAAAGCCTTGGAGGCAGAAGCATACTGGAAGAGCGCGTCATGGAAGCAGGCGATCGCCTATATGGGTTGGTGGTGGAGTTGCTCATGGCCCAGTGCCTAGGGATTACCACCAGAAGGTGAATAAGAAGGTAAGGAAGCTTGCGCTTAAAAGTGCCCTTTCCTTGAAGGTTATGGAAGAAAAGCTAGTAGTGCTTGATTCTTTCGAGATGGAGAGACCTAGCACCAAAACAGTAGTCAAATTCCTGGAGAGCATAAGCGGGGGGAAGAAGCCTCTGTTTATGGTTGCTCAGAGCAATATTGCGGCGTATAAATCGGTAAGTAATATACCGAAAGCCAAGGTTCTTCATGTTGACAGCATCAATGTTTATGATTTGGTGCATCATGATCAGTTAATCATTACTATGGATGCTGTCAAAAAAGTAGAGGAGGTGTACGGAAGATGAACCTTACACCCTACGATATAATAATAAGACCGATAATTACTGAGAAATCGAGTCGGCAGATGGAAAATAATAAGTACACCTTTGAAGTTCATAAGGATGCCAACAAGATTCAGATCAAGCAAGCTATAAGTGAGATTTTCAAGGTAAAGGTCGATTCCGTTCACACTATAAAGGTTAGGTCAAAGCCAAAGAGGTTGGGCGTTCATTTGGGGCGTTCTAGATCCTGGAAGAAGGCCATAGTTACCTTGAAGCCCGGCGAACGGATTGAGTTCTTTGAGGGCGCAAATATTTAGCCGGGGGAGGACTGAAAAGTGAGTATTAAAGTTTACAAACCCACTACACCTGGTAGAAGGTTTATGAGTGGATACACCTTTGAGGAAATAACTAAAACCGAACCAGAAAAATCATTGGTGGTGTCCCTCAAGAAAAAGGGCGGTAGAAATAACTTAGGCAGAGTGACCATGCGCCATCGTGGTGGCGGTCACAAGAGACTTTACAGGATAATCGATTTCAAGAGGAATAAGATTGGAGTTCCTGGCAGAGTAGCATCTGTAGAGTATGATCCGAACCGTTCAGCTAGAATAGCTCTGATAAATTATGCTGATGGAGAGAAACGCTACATTTTGGCGCCTTTAGGGCTCGCCGTAGGAGATACTGTGGTGGCAGGCCCTGACGCAGATATAAAGCCGGGCAATGCGCTCAAGCTCAAAGATATGCCTGTGGGCACCTTTATTCACAACATAGAGCTTGAACCTGGCCGCGGAGGTGTTCTTGTGAGGTCTGCTGGCGCATCTGCACAGCTTATGGCAAAAGAAGGCAAGTATGCTTATGTCAGGATGCCCAGTGGTGAATTGAGGTTGATTTTGCAGGAGTGTATGGCTACGGTTGGTCAGGTTGGCAACGTAGATCATGAAAACGTTACCAAAGGTAAGGCGGGGAGAAACAGATGGCTTGGCCGAAGGCCTCACGTCAGAGGTATGGTCATGAATCCGGTGGACCATCCTATGGGTGGTGGTGAAGGAAGAAGTAAATCTAACAAACATCCTGTTTCTCCTTGGGGAACGCCAGCAAAGGGATACAGGACGCGTAAGAGAAAGCCGTCCGATAAATATATAGTGCGGCGTAGATACGATAAGTAGCGTCGAGGAGGGACAAAGATGGCTCGATCCACAAAAAAAGGACCCTTTGTTGATCTGAAATTGCTCAGAAAGATCGAAATGATGAATGCAGAGGGTAAGAAAAGAGTAATAAAGACATGGTCAAGGCGGTCTACCATAGTGCCTGACATGATAGGGCACACTATCGCGGTGCACAATGGCAAAACCCATGTGCCTATATATATCAGTGAGAACATGGTGGGCCATAAGTTAGGCGAATTTGCGCCAACCAGGAAATTTGGTGGACATGCTGGACAGGAAAGGTCCACCAGGGTTAGGTAGGAGGGGAATGATTATGGAAGCCAAAGCAACTTTAAGACAAGTGCGCATCTCGCCTTTTAAGACTAGGCAGGTGTTGGCCTTGATAAGGGGCAAGAAGGCAGATCAAGCTCTCATGACCCTCCGGTACACGCCTAAAAAGGCAGCGAGGATAATAGAGAAGGCCCTACGTAGTGCTATAGCTAACGCGGAGCACAACTACGGAATGGATGTGGATAAACTGTATGTTGTCAGGGCCTTTGCGGACCAGGGACCTTCAATGAAGAGATGGAGGCCGGTATCGATGGGGAGAGTGCACGGGTATCGCCATCGTACCAGTCATATAACCGTTGTGGTCGCTGAACGTTAAGGAGGGTTGAAAATTGGGCCAAAAAGTGCACCCTGTTGGTTTTAGAATAGGCGTTGTTAAAGAATGGGAATCAAAGTGGTTTGCGGGAGGAAAGGATTATTCTAAGAACCTTCACGAGGATTTGAAGGTAAGGGAGTTTTTGACCAAGAAGTGGTCAAACGCTGGAGTTTCCAGAGTAGAGATCGAAAGAATTGGAAACGTTATGCGCTTTACAGTTTGGACCGCCCGGCCTGGTGTCATTATAGGTAAAGGCGGAAGCGAGATACAAGCTGTAAGGGAAGAGCTTCAGGCTATGACCGGAAAGAAGGTCATGATTAATATTCAGGAGATCAAAAATCCAGATACTGACGCTCAGTTGGTAGCACAAAATATTGCTTCGGCTCTTGAGCGGAGAGTTAGCTTCAGAAGAGCCATGAAACAGGCAATATTCAGAGCTATGAAGGGTGGCAGTGAAGGCATAAAAGTTCAGTGCAGTGGAAGATTGGGAGGCGCTGAGATAGCGCGTACCGAGTGGTACTTGGAAGGTCGGCTCCCTCTTTCTACTTTGCGTAATGATATTGATTATGGTTTTGCTGAGGCAAGGACCCTTTATGGTGTGATCGGGGTTAAGGTATGGATAAATAAGGGAAAAGTGCAAAAGCCTCTGGCGTCCACTCAGCAGCCCCAGGTCGAAGAGGGGAGGTAATTCGGGATGCTTATGCCTAAGAGAGTTAAATACAGAAAACCACACAGGAAACCGCTCCATGGCAAGTCCAAGGGAGGTACATATATAGCCTTTGGCGATTATGGCCTCCAGGCACTTGAAGGAGCATGGATCACGGCAAGGCAAATAGAGGCTGCCCGTGTTGCCATATCGAGAAAGATGAAAAAAGGCGGAAAGATCTGGATAAGGATTTTCCCAGATGTGCCATATACCAAAAAACCGCTGGAAACCAGAATGGGTAAAGGAAAGGGTTCCCCCGAATATTGGGTAGCGCCTGTGAAGCGTGGAAGGATAATGTTTGAAATCGCGGGAGTTCCTCGTAGTGTGGCTGAGATGGCTTTCAGGACAGCTTCCCATAAGCTGCCCATCAAAGTTAGGATGGTCGCCCGCGAAGGAATAGGTGGTGAGTAAGCATGAAGGCCAGGGAATTAAGGGATTTGTCCATAGAGGAACTCAGAGAAAAACATAAACAGTTTAAAGAAGAGTTGTTTAATCTCAGGTTCCAGCATGCTATTGGGCAATTAGGCAATACAAACAGAATAAAAGAAGTGAAAAGATCAATTGCCAGAGTCCTGACGATCATGCGCGAAAAAGAACTAAGCGCTGAGCGTAAGGTATAGGGGGGTGTAGGGTACTATGACTTCGTCCAGACGGAAGACTAAAGTTGGCATCGTCGTCAGCGATAAAATGCAGAAAACTGTCGTAGTTAAAGTTGATCGCATGGCCAAGCACCCGCTATACGGGAAAGCAGTGCTGCGCAGCAAGAAGTTTATGGCCCACGACGAGGAGTTCAACTGCAGAATAGGCGATAAAGTAAGGATCGAGGAGACAAGACCATTGAGTCGCCTTAAGAGGTGGAAAGTGGTGGAAATAATAGAAAGGGCCCCCATTCTTGGGACCGAGGCTGGGAAGGAGGCCTAAGCAATGATACAGCTACGTACTATGTTGAATGTTGCAGATAACTCGGGCGCAAAGAAAATAATGTGCATACAAGTTCTTGGCGGCAGCAAGAGAAGGTATGCTAGAGTGGGAGACGTTATTGTTGCTTCCGTCAAGGAGGCTATCCCAAATAGTAATGTCGCCAAGGGGACTGTGGTTAAGGCCGTCGTAGTAAGGACCAAGAAGGAGATCAGAAGGAAAGATGGTTCTTACGTCAGGTTCGATGACAATGCCGCAGTAGTGATCGATAACAATGGAGATCCAAGAGGGACGCGAATATTTGGTCCAGTCGCTCGTGAACTGCGTGAAAAACGGTTCATGCGGATAGTTTCTCTTGCTCCAGAGGTTGTATAGGAGGGCTCGACGTAAAATGAGCAAAATGAGGATAAAAAAAGGCGATAGAGTGCGAGTCATATCCGGCAAGGACAAGGGTAAGGAAGGCAAGGTCCTTAGAAGGGATCCTAAAAGGGATATGGTAGTGGTAGAAGGGGTCAATATGGTTACCAAGCACGTAAGGCCTAGCGCGAAAAATCCCTCTGGCGGGATCATCAAGCAGGAGGCCCCAATTTATGCGTGTAAGGTAATGTTGGTGTGCCCCGCGTGTGGTAACCCAACGAGGGTGAGCCGTGCGTACCTTGAGGATGGAAGCAAGGTGCGTATCTGCAAGAAATGTAACGAAATAATCGATAAGGTATAAAAGGAGGCGATTTTATAATGGTACCGCGTCTTGCGGAAAAATATAAAAAGGAAATAACGCCTCGCCTCCAGGAGAAGTTTGGTTACAAGAACGTCATGGAGGTCCCAAGGATAGATAAAGTGGTAATAAATGTAGGCGTAGGCGAAGCGAAACAGGACTATAAGCTGATGGATGCAGCCGTATCTGAGCTAAGGGCCATCACAGGACAGCAGCCCATAATAAAGAGGGCAAAGAAGTCCGTTGCTGGTTTCAAGGTGCGTGAAGGTATGCCTGTAGGCTGCTGTGTAACCTTAAGAGGTGCGAGGATGTGGGAGTTCCTTGATAGGATGATATCTTTGGCTTTGCCAAGGATTAAGGACTTTAGAGGTGTTTCCCCCAAAGCCTTTGATGGCAGAGGGAATTATAACCTTGGGCTCAAGGAACAGCTTATATTTCCAGAGATTGATTATGATAAGGTAAGCCGTGTGCGTGGGATGAATATAACTATCGTTACTACGGCAAAAACTGATGAGGAAGCCCTTTCTCTGCTGAAAGAGATAGGGATGCCCTTCAGCGATTAAGGAGGGGATGAGAGTATGTCCCGTAAGGCTCTAGAACATAAAGCTAAATTGAAACCTAAATATGCAGTTCAGGCCTATAACAGGTGCCCGCTGTGCGGGAGAGTGCATTCCTATATGAGAAAATTCAACATGTGCCGCTGCTGTTTCAGGAAGCTTGCTAGAGAAGGTAAGATTCCTGGCGTAGTAAAAGCCAGTTGGTAATTACGGAACGCGGTGAAGGAGGCAAATGCTATGTATGTAACTGATCCTATTGCGGACATGTTGGCCAGGATACGTAATGCTAATATGGTTTATCATGAATCGGTAGATATGCCGGTTAGCAAGGCTAAACTGGCTATTGCAAAGATAATGAAGGAAGAGGGCTATATCAAAAATTACCGGGTAATTAATGACCCTAAGCTGCCTTATGGCATTTTGAAGCTTTATTTGAACTATGGCCCCAATAAGGAGCGGGTTATTCAGGGCCTGAGGAGAATCAGTAAGCCAGGGAGGCGTATATATGTCAAGAAAGATGAGCTTCCCAAGGTAATGAGTGGCCTAGGCACAGCCGTCATTTCCACTTCTCAGGGGATGATGACTGACAGTGAAGCCCGTAAGTTAGGCCTAGGCGGCGAAGTAGTATGTTACATATGGTAGGGGGGTGCGCGGTTTGTCTAGGATAGGGAGAAAACCCATAACCCTGCCTGGCGGCGTCACTGTAAATAAAGAGGCTAACAGGGTCCTAGTGAAAGGTCCTAAGGGGGAGCTTTCTATGAGCCTTGTTCCAGGGATAGACGTCCAGGTAGAAGATGGAAAAGTGCTTGTAAAAAGAGAGATCGAAGATAAAAAAATGCGCGCCTTTCATGGTATGACGCGTGCATTGCTCAATAATCTAGTAGAGGGCGTAAGCAAGGGATTTGAAAAGCAGCTTGAAATCGTTGGAATAGGTTGGAGAGCCCAAACACAAGGGAAAAAGCTTATTTTGAACGTAGGTTATTCAAATCCTGTTGAGTATGTTGCGCCTGAAGGAGTAGAGATTTCCACGGATGGTCCGGCCAAGATAATTGTGCGAGGCATTGACAAGCAGAAAGTAGGTCAGGTAGCGGCGGAGATCCGAGGAGTAAGGCCACCTGAGCCTTATAAAGGTAAAGGTATCCGCTATGTGGGTGAGCACATAGTACGTAAGGCCGGCAAGGCTGGAGCTAAATAGCGAGGTGAAGGACAGTGATTACAAAACGATCTAGGAACGAAATGAGATTAATCCGGCATCGACGCCTTCGCCGTAAGATTTCGGGAACGCCTGAGCGTCCGCGTCTTGCAGTTTTCAGAAGCTTGAACCACATATATGCTCAGATGATTGATGATACGGTAGGGCACACAGTCGTTTCGGCTTCAACGCTGGATAAGGAGCTTCGCGAGAAGCTTAATAGTACTAAGGATATTGAAGCTGCCAAGGCTGTCGGAGAGTTGATTGCTAAAAGGGCCCTTGAGAAAGGGATCAAGGAAGCAGTGTTCGACCGTGGTGGCCACAAATTCCATGGTAGAGTAAAAGCGCTGGCCGAAGCAGCCCGAAATGCCGGCCTGAAGATCTAAGGAGGCTTGGAGAATGAAAGGCTCGACTTCTGTTGTTCCTAAGGGGACTGAATTACTCGAAAGAGTTGTTTCAATTAGTAGGGTAAGTAAGGTTGTTAAGGGTGGTAAGAGGTTTAAATTCAGCGTGTTGGTTGTAGTTGGCGACGGGGAAAGTAAGGTAGGAGTAGGTATCGGAAAAGCTAGAGAGATATCTGAAGCAGTTCGCAAAGGAATCGATAAAGCTAAGAAGAACATGGTAGAGGTTAAAAAAGTTGGCAAGACTTTGCCTCATGAGGTAATAGGGCGCTTTGGAGCTGCTGAAGTTTTACTCAAACCAGCGTCGCCAGGTACGGGAGTTATAGCAGGAGCAGTCATAAGGGCCATAATGGAGTTGGGTGGAGTTGGAGACGTTCTTACCAAGGTTATTGGTAGGACATCCAATCCAGTAAATGTGGCCTATGCAACGATGCAGGCAGTAAAATCATTGCGTAGACCTGAGGAAGTCTTGAAGCTGAGAGGTAAACTCAACAAGAAGGCCGAAGGTGCATAGGAGGCAGATGTATTATGGCTAAGATACGCGTTACGTTGAAGAGAAGTTTAGCAGGGCGCCCGGAAAGACAAAGAGCGACAGTAAGGGCATTGGGTCTTAGAAAACTCAATCATACTGTTGTCCATGAAGATAGTCCCCAGGTGAGGGGAATGGTGAAGGCCGTATCTCACCTGGTAGAGTGGGAAATGACTGAATAAGGGGTGGACAGATATGGAATTGCATGAGCTACGTCCAGCACCAGGAAGCAAAAGGAAGAGCAAACGCCTGGGGCAAGGAAGAGGTAGTGGAACAGGTAAGACCTCAGGTAAAGGACATAAAGGGCAGAAGGCCAGAGCTGGAGGAGGCGTAAGGCCAGGATTCGAAGGAGGTCAGATGCCTCTTTCCCGCAGGACGCCTAAAAGAGGATTTAATAATGCAAAGTTTGCTAAAACTTATCAGGTAGTGAACGTTGCTTCTTTGGAGGAAAGATTTGAGCCAGATGAAGTGATTGGTGCCAAGGAGCTTTACGAGCGCAATTTGATAAAGAAACTTACAAAGCCTTACAAAATATTAGGAGAAGGTGAGGTAACTAAGGCATTCACTGTGAAGGCCAATGCTTTCAGCGCTGAGGCTATTAGAAAAATAGAGGCCGCTGGCGGAAAGATTGAGGTGGTATAAGTGCTGGATGCCATGAAGGATGCCTTCCGGTTGCCTGATCTAAAGAGACGCATATTGTTTACCTTGGCGGTATTATTCATATACCGCCTTGGTGCTCATATTCCAACTCCTGGGATAGATACTGAGGCTATGGCAAAGCTTTTTGGCGAGGGCAGTGCCCTTAATTTCTTGGATCTTTTTGCTGGTGGCGCGCTCAGGAGGTTTAGTATCTTTGCACTTGGCGTCGCACCTTACATTAATGCCAGTATCGTTATGCAACTTTTGGTGGTCATATTCCCTGCACTTGAAAAGATGCAAAAAGAAGGGGAACAAGGTCGCAAAAAAATAGTGCAATACACTAGATTGGGAACAGTTTTTTTTGCGGCAGTGCAGGCTCTTGGTATGACCTTTTGGCTCAGAAATCTAGGAGTTTTTGCTGGGTCACTATTGGATATGATGATCGTGGTTATAACCATCACGACTGGCTCTGTGGTAGTTATGTGGCTTGGCGAAGAAGTATCAGATCATGGTGTAGGGAACGGTATATCTTTGCTCATATTTGCTGGTATAGTTGCTAGGATTCCTGAAGCTATAGTGCGAACATGGTCCATGGTGCGCCTTGGTGAAATGAGTTTCTTGGTTTTGCTCATAGCCATTATAGTCATGGTTGTAGTAGTGGCTGGATGTGTCTTGTTACAGGAGGGACAGAGGAGACTCCCTGTGCAGTACGCTAAGAGAGTTGTAGGCAACAAGGTCTATGGGGGACAGAGTACCTTTATCCCCTTGAGGGTGAATCAGGCGGGAGTTATTCCTATAATCTTTGCGTCCTCAGTGTTGTTATTCCCATACACCATTACGCGCTTTTTCTCTGGTGAAATTGCGTCTAAAATACAAGCGATTCTTTCTCCAGGTAGTGTGGTTTACATGGTTTTGTATGTAGCATTGATAATCTTTTTCTCCTATTTCTACACAGCTGTCGTATTTGATCCTGTAGATACAGCTAATAACATGAAAAAATATGGTGGATTTATCTTGGGGATAAGGCCAGGTAAGCCTACGGCGGAATATATTGAAAAGGTCATGTCCAGGATAACTTTGGGCGGAGCGGTTTTCCTTGCTGCTGTGGCTCTATTGCCGACTATAATGACTCGCCTTATGGGTATAACTACCTTCTATTTTGGTGGAACGGCAGTTCTTATAGTCGTCGGCGTAGCACTTGATACGGTACATCAAATAGAAGCTCAGCTCTTGATGAGGCATTATGAGGGAATCCTGAAGCGAAACAAGGGGAAAGCCGGAGGATTGTTCAAATTCTAACTCAGAGGTGCATGGACAAATGAAGCTTATATTTTTAGGGCCTCCTGGTGCTGGTAAGGGCACGCAGGCTGCAGTTATAAGTAAAAGGTTTGGTATAGCTCATATTTCCACAGGGGATATTTTGAGGGAAAACGTCTCCAAGAAAACTGATCTTGGAATCCAGGCGCAGAAATATATGGAGGCAGGGCAGTTGGTTCCTGATGATGTTATAGTAGCTATGGTCGAGAGTAGATTGCAGGAAAAGGATTGCCAGGAAGGTTTTATCTTGGATGGGTTCCCGAGGACTGTCGTACAGGCCGAAGCTTTGGATAAGTTGTTGGAGAAATTGGATATCGAGCTTGATGGGATAATCTACTTTGACGTTCCTGATGAAGTAGTAGTCAAGAGGTTGTCGGGGCGCCGCATATGTAAATCGTGTGGAGCCATATATAATATCCATTCTCAACCTCCTAAAAAGGATGGTGTGTGCGATCTTTGTGGTGGTGAGTTGTATCAGAGAAGTGATGATGAAGAGTCAGTTGTGATGAACAGATTAAAGGTCTACAAAGAGCTAACTGCACCGTTGATTTCTTATTACGAAAAATCGGATAAATTTATAAAAGTTGATGCATCGCGGGATAGCTCTGTTGTAGTCGAAGCTATAGTGGAGGCGGTAAGAAAGTAGATGTTTCTTTTAAAAAAGAAGACCGATCTCGTCAACATGCGAAAAGCAGGGAAAATCGTGGCAGATGTTCTATCTTTAATGAGAGAGCTGATTAAGCCAGGTGTAGATACGTATACTCTTGATAAAAAAGCGGAGGAGCTGATAAGAAAGGAAAAGGCCAAGCCGGCGTTCAAGGGATACAGAGTGCCAGGCATCCCTAGGCCGTTTCCGGGTACGTTGTGTGTGTCTATAAACGATGAAGTAGTGCATGGTATGCCTAGCAAGGACAGGATCCTGGAAGAAGGGGACATAGTGAGTATTGATGTCGGCTCTTTTTACGGAGGTTATTACGGAGATGCAGCTTGTACTTATCCCGTGGGAGAAATTAGCAAAGAAAAGGCCGAACTCATTTATGTCACTAGAGAGGCACTTAACAAGGCTATAGAGGTGGCTGTTCCGGGAAATACAGTTGGTGACATAGGATATGCTGTAGAAACCTTTGTAAAAAAATGGGGTTTTGGGATAGTAAGGGAATATGCAGGTCATGGTATAGGCAAAAAGCTGCACGAACCTCCTCAGATCCCGAATTATGGGTCTCCAGGAACAGGAGTTACTCTCAAGGAGGGAATGGCTATAGCTATCGAACCCATGGTTATGCTGGGTGGGGAGAAGGTTAGGACCTTGCCCGATATGTGGACGGTGGTTACGGCAGATGGCTCAGATGCTGCACACTTTGAAAAGAGTGTGTTCATAACAGAGGACGGGCCTGAGATCCTTACTCCGTGGGAGTGATTTGTGTGGATCTGCTCAAGATTGGTCAAGTGGTTATTTCTAAGCAGGGTAAAGATTCTGGGACGTGGTATGTTGTAGTTGGACGAGATGAAAGGTCAGGTTTCGTCCTCTTAATAGACGGAAAGAAAAAGACCAGAATCAATCCCAAGCGGAAAAACCCAAAACATTTACAGCCAACTGGAATGTTTATAAAGGAGGTAACCGAAATGGTCGAAGGAAACAGATGCTTGGCAGATAATCAGCTTCTTTCGCTAATTGAAAGTTGCAAAAAAGCGAAAAATACCTGTGGAAAGGTGACGGGGTCTTATGCCTAAGGACGATGTAATTGAAGTAAAAGGAACAGTAGTTGAGCCGCTTCCAAATGCTATGTTTCGTGTTGAGCTAGAGAACGGGCACAAGATTTTGGCACATGTTTCGGGAAAAATGAGGATGCACTTTATAAGAATTCTGCCAGGGGATAAAGTTTTATTAGAAATTTCGCCTTATGACTTGACACGAGGGCGAATCGTGTATAGATATAAATAGCTTTTTCTCAGATGTAAAAGTTGCTTGTTATCGTAGGGGGAGTGTTATAAATGAAGGTGAAACCATCAGTTAAGCCAATTTGCGAGTATTGCCGTGTTATTAAACGGAAGGGTGTAGTAAGGGTAATTTGCGAGAAGAACCCAAGACATAAACAGCGCCAGGGCGCAAGGAGGTAGCTCAAATATGGCTAGAATAGCAGGAGTGGACCTACCGAGAGAAAAAAGAATTGAAATAGCGTTGACCTACATCTTTGGTATAGGGTTGCCTACTTCTAAAAAAATCCTTGAGGCTACAGGAATAAACCCAGATACCAGGGTGAAGGACCTCACGGAGGATGAGGAGCAGAAGTTGCGTGCGGAGATCGAAAATAACTATAAAGTTGAGGGTGATCTGCGCAGGGAAATCACTATGAACATAAAACGCCTTATGGAGATTGGGTGTTACAGAGGGCTGAGGCATAAGTTTGGGCTTCCAGTGAGAGGCCAGAAAACGAAGACCAACGCTCGCACCCGTAAAGGCCCAAGGCGTGCGGTTGCTGGAAAGAAAAAGCCAACAGGTAAAAAATAGCATTTAGGGCCTTAGTTTTACTGGTTCTGAAGTAAAAAAGGAGGGAAACCAGACGTGGCAAAGAGAACGCAGCGTCGAGGCAAAAGAAAAGAGAGGAAAAATATAAGTTATGGTGTTGCCCATATATACTCTACATTCAACAATACCATCATTAGTGTGACTGACAAAGAGGGGAATTTGCTCTCTTGGTCTTCTGGCGGGACAGTGGGTTTCAAGGGTACAAGAAAATCCACCCCTTATGCAGCTCAGATGGCTGCACAGCAGGTTGCCAAGCAAGCACAGGACCATGGAGTACAGGAAATTGACGTAGTAGTTAAAGGGCCAGGTCCAGGTAGAGAATCGGCTATCAGGTCTCTACAGGCTGCTGGACTGCAGGTTAATGTTATAAGGGATGAAACTCCTATACCACACAATGGCTGCCGTCCTCCAAAGAGGCGCCGAGTGTAAACAACAATTGAGGGGAGAGTAATGGAAATATGAGTAGATATACAGGACCCGTATGTCGCTTATGTAGGGCTGAGGGCACAAAACTTTTTCTGAAGGGTGATCGTTGCTACACTGAGAAGTGTGCAATTGGCAGAAGGAATCATAAGCCTGGACAGCACGGAGCCAGGCGCAGGAAAGAAAGTGAGTATGGCTTGCGTTTGAGGGAGAAGCAGAAACTTCGTAGGTTTTATGGCATGAATGAGTCTCAGTTTAGAAGATTCTACACCATGGCCACAAAAATGCCTGGGCAAACTGGCCATAATTTCCTGCAGCTTTTAGAGCGTAGGCTGGACAACGTTATTTACAGGATGGGGCTAGGGGTGAGCCGGCGTCAGGCAAGGCAGATAGTGAGACACGGCCACATTTGGGTAAATGGTAGAAAAGTAGATATACCTAGCTACATGGTTAAGGCGGGGGATAAGATTTCTGTAAGTGAGAAAAGTAGGGATCTCATGGTAATAAAAGAGAACGCCGAAGCGGCTGGAGTGAGAACCCTGCCAGCATGGCTTGAGTTTGACGCTGAACGTATGGAAGGGAAAGTGATATCGCTTCCGACAAGAGACCAGATAGAAGTTCCGGTCAAAGAACAGCTGGTAGTCGAGTTCTATGCCAGATAATGAAAAAGAGGGGGGATTAAAATTGGAACATATTAGACCTGAGATAAGAGTGGAAGAAAGTACCCCCCAGTATGGCAAAATCGTTGTAGAACCCTTGGAGAGGGGATATGGGGTCACGTTGGGGAACGCCTTGAGGAGAGTTCTTTTGTCTTCGATAAAGGGAGCTTCTATCACGGCCGTTAGAATTGAAGGTGTTGTTCATGAGTTTAGCACCATTGAAGGTGTACGGGAAGATGTCATAGAGTTAATTCTTAATTTGAAACATATTCCTGTTAAGTCTCATGCTTCAGAAGTAAAAATTTTAAGGTTGGAGGCAGTAGGGCCAAAAGTCGTAACTGTAAAGGATATACAGCCAGATAGCCAGGTGGAGTTCGTGGACCCTGATGCAGTTATATGCCATCTTGCTGATGGTGCTAAAGTTGAAATGGATATATATGTTGAAAATGGCACTGGATACGCCTCTCCAGCTAGGCCTAGGCCTACTTATCTGCCAGTTGATGCTTTAATGGTAGATGGTATATTCTCCCCGGTTAAGAGGGTTAAATATGAAGTCCAAGATGCCAGAGTGGGACAGAGAACTGACTATGAGAGGCTAATATTGGATGTTTGGACTAATGGGGTTGTCCAACCTGATGAGGCAGTAGCCGAGGCAGCGGGGATACTAGAGGGCTATTTTGCGAGGGTGAAAACAGCTCTTGGTAGGGCAGATTTAGTGATTCCTCAAGAGCCTGAAGAACCGGAAGAAAGCGAAGATCTTGATGAGAGTAGTGCTATGAGCGAAGAAGAAAAAATGCTTTTAGCCAAGCCCATAAAGGAACTTGAACTTTCTATAAGAAGTGAGAATTGCCTTTTAAGGGGAGGAGTTCACACAGTAGGTGATCTTATCTCCAAAGGCAGAAATGAACTGCTTAAAATAAGAAATCTTGGGAAAATATCTCTCAGAGAAATAGAGGAAAAACTCAAGAAATATGGTCTTGAACTTCAAGATGGAGCTTCAGAAGATAAGAGTGAAGCTACCTCTATAGAGACGAAGGAGGATTGAGTCCAATGAGGCATCGAGTAGACAGAAGAACTCTTGGACGCTTTGGCAGTCATAGAAGAGCTATGCTTTCCAACATGGCAGCAGAGCTCTTCTTGAAGGAAAAAATAGAGACTACTCTTCCAAGGGCTAAAGAGCTTAGGAGGGTAGCCGAGAGGCTGATAACCAAAGCGAAGCTTGGAGGATTGCATAACAGAAGGTTAGTGATATCAAGAATGCCCAACAAGAAGGCAGTGCAAAAACTTTTTGATGATATCGCCAAAAGGTATGCTAATAGGAATGGTGGATATACGAGGATAGTCAGAACCACGTACAGATTTGGGGACGGTGCCCAGAAAGCGATAATTGAGCTAGTTGAGGAGTCATGAATTTTCAGAAAGAACTCATAATAGAGTTAAAGAACCTTAGCTTCTTCTATCCCGGGACGAAAAGACCTGTGTTAAGGGATCTGGATTTTAAACTGCGTAGTGGAGAGTGGATAGCAGTACTAGGGGCTAATGGTTCTGGAAAATCTACGTTGGCTAAACATTTTAACGCCCTGCTAGTACCTACGCAGGGCGCTTGTTTTGTTTATGGTCACGATACAAAAACCAACGAGGGGCAGTTTTTGGCTAGAAAAAACGTTACCCTTGTTTTCCAGAATCCGGATAACCAGATAGTTGCAGCAATAGTTGAGGAAGATGTGGCCTTTGGGCCAGAGAACTTGGGTATTCCTTCTGTAGAAATAGAGGAAAGAGTGAAGAAGGCTTTAAAGGTTACGGGATTATACGATGTTAGGAAAAGGCCAACGTATACTTTATCAGGTGGGCAGAAACAGCGTCTGGCAGTTGCTGGGGCTATTGCAATGGAACCAGCTTGTATGGTTCTTGATGAGGCAACGTCCATGCTTGATCCTAAAGGAAGAAAAGAAATTAACGATGTCCTCTGCAAGCTGCATAAGGGTGGCATGACTTTGATTTCCATAACCCACCGCTTGGAGGAAATTGTATATTGTGATAGATGTGTGGTCCTCTCTAGAGGCGCTAAAGTTTGGGAAGGCACGCCTAGGGATTTATTAATTATGGGTGATGGCCTTCTAGAGTGGGGGCTTCGAGTTCCGCCGTTGGTTGAAGTTTGGGGCCGTTTAAGGGATGCTGGCTTGCTATCAGATGAAGTGTTACCAAAAATCGACGAGATGGTGGATGCTTTATGCCTATAGTTGTAGAAAATTTGGTCCATATTTATCATGAAGGGACCCCCCTTGAGATAGAGGCGCTGAAAGGAGTGAGCATGAATGCGACTCCAGGCGAATGGGTTTCTATTGTGGGACATACTGGTAGTGGCAAATCCACCTTAGCACAGCACTTGAATGCCCTGTTGGTGCCGACTAGAGGGAAAGTGATAATTGATGGTATTGAAGTAGGAACTGACAGCAAAGAACATAGGAAAATAAGACAGTTGGTGGGGCTTATATTTCAATATCCTGAGCAACAATTATTTGAAGAGACGGTTTTCGCAGAAATTGCTTTTGGACCTAGAAATTGGGGAGTGCCAGAAGGGGAGATTCCTTCAAGAGTTAGTGAGGCTTTATATCTGGTTGGTCTTGATGAATCCTTCTCTAAACGTAGCCCTTTTCAGCTCTCAGGAGGCGAGAAGAGAAGGGTTGCTATTGCTTCAGTGCTTTCTGTGAGGCCAAGATATTTGGTTTTGGATGAACCTACAGCAGGGTTAGATTCCAAGGGGAAAGATGAACTCTGTGCTCTTCTTGAAAAACTTAAGACAAGTGGAACAGGAATTATACATGTAACCCATGATTTGGAATTAGCTTTGGATTTTAGTGATAAGATACTTGTGTTGGAAGGTGGCAAAGCCTTACTCTGGGGCAGCCCTGAAATAATTGTGGAAGAACTTATAGAAAGAGGAATAGAGGGACTTGTAATGCCTCCAGTAGTTGAGTTAGCTAGACGACTTAGGGATGTAGGATTTGATGTTCCCGTTACGTGGAAAGCTCAAGTCTTAGCTTCAGCTATAGAGGAGAATTTGCAAAAATGAAATTTTTAAATCACCTGACCCTTGGACAGTATGTGCCAGCTTCATCAATAGTTCATAGCATTGATCCTAGAGCTAAGATTATATCGGTTGTCGTTGTTTTATCTGGTATTTTCGCGGTTAATAGGATAGATAGCTTTTTGCTGTGGGCTGTAGTGCTCTTTGTGGTTGTGAAGTTATCAAAATTGCCATTGTCCATGGTTTTGAGATCTGCAAGGCCGGTTATTATTCTTGTTCTTTTTACGTCTTTGATCCATCTGTTTTTCACCAAGGGGGAAATAATCTTTCAATATGGCTTTTTAACCATCACTTTGGAAGGTGTAATGATGGCTGTAAAAATAGGGTTAAGGCTAGTTCTCCTTGTTATGTATGCTGGCATTTTAACCCTTACTACCAGCCCAACGGAGTTGGCAGATGGTTTGGAAAGTATATTTAGCCCCCTAAAGCGATTTGGCTTCCCTGCTCACGAGATGGCTATGATGATGACTATAGCCATAAGGTTTATCCCTACCCTACTTGATGAGACGGACAGAATAGTTAAGGCGCAGATAGCTAGAGGAGCAGAGTTGGATCAGGGAGGAATAATAAAGAGAATTCGATCGTTTATCCCTATTTTGGTTCCCCTATTTGTGATTGTGTTTCAAAGGGCCGATGAACTCGCTGTGGCCATGGAATCCCGCAACTACAAGGGTGGAGAAGGAAGGACTCGGATGTATCCTTTGGTCTGGAGTTTTAAGGAATCGATCTTTATGCTTTTTACTATTTTAACGACACTTTTGATAATCTTATTGGATAAAAGGATATGGCTGTAATGAAGAGGTATGCCATAAAGATTTCTTATAATGGGAAAAATTTCTCAGGATGGCAGAAACAGCCAGGGGGTAGGACAGTTCAAGGTACGTTAGAGAATGTCCTACAGTTGCTGGCAGGTCATCCTGTTACAGTTTGTGCTGCAGGACGAACAGATAAAGGAGTTCATGCGGTAGGGCAGATTGTCTCCTTTGATCTTGAAAGGTCATGGGATCCTCAAAAGCTTCTTTTGGCTGTCAACGCAAACTTGCCGGAGGATGTTAGCGCCATTAAGGCTTTTGATGTGGAAGAATCTTTTCACGCTCGTTATAGTGCTTTGTGGAGGGAGTATGTGTATTTCATATGGACCGCAAAAACATGCTACCCTCATTTTCGAGATTACGTGTGGCACAGAAAGCAAGAATGGGACCTGAAGAAAGTAAAACAAGCGTGCCGGTGTTTTCTAGGAGAAAAAAATTACAGGGCTTTTTGCAGAAAGAGCGAGTGTCCCCCTAATGCTTCACGAACAATCTACAAGGCTGAAATTTTTACTAGAGGAGACCTTGTGTGGTTCAGGGTGAGGGGAAATTCCTTTTTGACAAATATGGTGAGGATTATGGTGGGCACTTTAGATTGCATAGGCACAGGCAAACAGGATATAGATTATCTTGAAAGCCTTTTTGAAGACAAAGCTGAAAGACCTAACGCAGGGCCCACAGCCCCAGCAAAGGGGTTATTCTTTTGGAAAGTTGGTTATCCTTCCTCTTTGTTGTAAAAGGGATGTTGAGCGAGAAGGCATATATAGGATATAGTTTCTATATATCTGTGTGACATTATTAGTAACGTTTGTGTTTTAAGGAGGTATACAATAGTGTGGGGTGTAGATATAGGAATAGATTTAGGTACAGCGAACGTGCTTATTTACATGAAGGGAAAGGGCGTTGTCTTAAGGGAACCTTCCGTAGTAGCGGTGGATTTGAACACAGATAGAATTTTAGCTGTAGGAGATGAAGCTAAGAAAATGTTGGGGCGTACGCCGGGCAATGTAGTTGCAGTAAGGCCCTTGAGAGACGGTGTTATAGCTGATTACACTATGACAGAAGCGATGCTTCGTTATTTCTTAAAGAAAGTTACCCCTGGAATAAGTCGTTTTTTTAGGCGCCGGGTGATGGTGTGTGTGCCTTCCGGTGCCACTGATGTAGAGCGAAGAGCGGTACTTGAAGCAGCGGTAGAAATAGGCGCAAAGGAAGCATATTTGATAGAAGAGCCTATGTCTGCAGCTATAGGAGCGAACCTTGATATTGCGGAGCCAAGGGGTAATATGGTGGTAGATATTGGGGGAGGAACTACTGATATAGCTGTAATATCTTATGGGGGTATAGTAGTAACTCAGTCTTTGAGAATTGGAGGAGACAAACTTGACGATAGCATTACTAAATATATTAGGAAAGAATACAACCTTGCAATTGGGGAGCAGACGGCGGAGGATATAAAAATAGCTATAGGGACTTGCATGCCAGGTCTTAGTGAGGAAGCAGCAATGACAATTAAGGGAAGGGATTTGGTTCATGGTCTTCCTAAAGAGATAAAGATAACCTCAAGTTTCGTCGCAGCAGCAATAGAAGAAGTTGTAAACTTGATAATAGAGGGCATAAAACAGGTTTTGGAACAGACTCCTCCGGAACTATCTGCAGATATTATAGATAGAGGCATTACTCTCACAGGAGGAGGGGCCCTCTTGAGAGGGTTACCTGAGAGAGTTAGAGAAAACACAGGGATTCCTACGTACGTAGCTGACTCTCCCTTAGAGTGTGTTGCGATAGGGACAGGCAAAGCTCTGGATGAGTTGGATGTGCTGAAAGCCAACGGTTCACTTATAGGTGCATCCAGAAAACGAAGCCGTAGAGGACGTTAGGAGAATTAATTGAGGTGAATAGTACTTTGTGTAATGAACATTGGTGGTCGGAGGGTTTATATTTTTCATGCTTGGGTTGTGGGAGATGTTGTAGGGGAGAGCCGGGCTGTGTGTGGATTACAGAAGATGAGATAAAAAAGATTGCAGAGTTTTTCTCCCTCAAGGAAAGGGAGTTTTTAAGTAAATATACATACAGAATTGATGAGAGGGTAACTCTTAGGGAAAAGAGAAATGGTGAATGTGTCTTTTATGACAGCGAGAGTAATAGATGTACAATTTATAAAGTAAGACCCCTCCAGTGCAGGCTTTTCCCCTTTTGGCCGTCATTGATGGCGTGCAAGGAAAATTGGGAAAGAGAAAAGCTTAGATGCCCTGGCATTGGCGAAGGTGAATATCATAGTGCCCAGAAAATAGAAAAACTTTTGGCTCATGCCCCGTATGAGGATTTGTGAAGATTTCCATATAGAGAACAAACATATAAATATAAAGAATAAGTATTGATGTATTTGCTATAAGGAGTATAATAATTGAGTTGCATAACCAAGGTACGTCACGATATATAAAAATTTTTATTCTCACTTGACTGAAAATTATTGTTATAACAAGTAAACTAAATGTTGCGAGTAGTAAAATAAAAGGAGTACAATAAAAAGGTATAAAGCATATCTAAAAACATAGGAGGGGGCAGGATAATGGCAAAGGTTAACAGAGATGTATTGCCGCAGGATGCTTTCAAGGAGATTGAGAAGCTTTTGTTGCGGGATGGCTTCGACATAGTCATCGACATGGAGAAGTCTCAAGGGTCGCATATGGTCAATAGGTTAAACGGGGAAGTGTGGCTGGATTTCTATACTTTCTTTGCTTCGTCACCTTTCGGAATGAACCATCCAAAGCTTGCAAACGATGAGTTTAAGGAGACTATCTTCAGGGCGGCCATAAACAAAGTTGCTAATTCGGATATTTATACTACCGAGCTTGCTAAATTTATAAAGACCTTTGGTGAAGTGGCTGTGCCTGAGGGCTTCAACCATATTTTCTTGATCGACTATGGCACATTGGCGGTAGAAAACACCTTCAAGGTAGCCATGGACTGGAAGGTTCAAAAACTTCTTCAAAAAGGCAAGATAAGCAAGGGAGACGCAATAAGCGGAAGAAAAGGCACGAAGGTTATCCACTTCAATGAAGCTTTCCACGGACGTAGCGGGTATACCCTAACTACAACTAATACGCATGACCCCAATAAATATCAGTATTTTGCCAAGTTCGATTGGCCAAGGGTAATAAACCCAAAGATCTTCTGGCCTTTGGAAGAAAACCTTGGAGTAGTAGAATGGTTAGAAAGGGTAGCTATAAAGCAGATTAAACAGGCTATTTGGGATAACCCAGATGATATTTGTGCCATCATCATAGAGACTATACAGGGAGAAGGCGGAGATAACCACTTCAGGACTGAGTTTTTCAAGCAGCTCAGGGAAATATGCGACGAGAACGAAATCCTTTTGATCTTTGACGAAGTACAGTGCGGCATGGGTATTACAGGTAAGATGTGGGCTTGGGAGCATCATTCACCAGTGAAACCAGATATGTTTGCCTTTGGTAAAAAGGCTCAAATTTGTGGACTTGTGGCAGGGCCTAGAGTAGACGAAGTAGAGCACAATTGCTTCAAGGTCTCAAGCCGTATCAACTCCACCTGGGGAGGGAACTTGGTGGACATGGTAAGGGCAACCCGCTATCTCGAAATCTATGAGGAAGATAATATCCTTGACTACGTTGCTAACACTGCGGGACCGGCATTACTTGATGGGTTGAAAACTCTTCAAAAGGAGTTCCCCAAGTTGATGAGCAACGTGCGTGGTAAAGGCCTCATGTGTGCTTATGATTTGCCATCTGAAGAGTTGAGGTCAAAAGCCATAAAGAAATTCTGGGCTAAAAAGATGCTCGTCTTACCTTGTGGCGATGTTTCCATCAGGTTCCGTCCTGCCTTGAATGTGCCGGTTGAAGACCTGCAAAAAGCGCTAGATTTGACTAGGGAGGTATTTACTGAGCTTAGCAAGGAAATGTAAGCTACAGGTTATATCTAGAGCTTAAACATAGCTAAAAGGCTTTTCAGGGGGAAATAAGACTTTCCCCCTGATTTTTTTTAGGAAATACCTTTTAGTATTTGTACTAGGGAAAAATTGAGGCAATTCTGTTATTATTAGCACGCAGGAGGTATTTATGATTGTTTAGTGGCGTCTCTGACCTGAACTGGAAACTGATAATAATATTGTTAGCGGTAAGCTGCATCGTGGCCTTCATAGGCGATGTTGTAGGTATGCGTGTTGGCAAGAAAAGGATATCTATATTTGGTTTGCGACCAAAGTACACATCCTCTATCATCACTGTGTTATCTGGCTTGCTGATTATGTTGTTTACTTTGGGTGTTTTGCTTACCACCTCACAGACAGTGCGAACGGCTATATTAAGCATGAAGATAGTTCAAAGACAGATAACGGATCTTACCGCGCAGCTTCAAGATAATAGATTGGAATTGGAGAGCCTGCAAGAACAGCTTGAAGCTAGTAAAGAAGAACTTTTGGGCAAACAGGCACAGCTGTCTGAGATCGAAAGCAAGCTCAAAGAGAGCGAAGCAAAACTAAAGAAGACAGAGAAAGAACTTAAAGAGGCACGCAAAGCCCAGCAAAAGGCAGAGAGGGATTTGGAGTCCTTAGAAGGAGTAAGAAAAGGTCTTCAAAATGAGATTAAGGAGTTGCAAGAAGAAACTGCTGCCTTGAAACGAGGGCTTGAGGAACTAAAAGAGGGTAGGATAATAGTCTTTTCAGGTGAAGTTGTGGCGCAAAAGATCCTCACAGTTAATCCAGAAGGATGGGATCCTATTATAGTTGAACAAGGGCTTATAGAACTAGCTCGAAGGAGCATGGCTTTTAGGGCAGGAACCAGGCCAGAGGATATAAAAATACAGTTGGATGAGCATGTAGAAGATGCTATCAAAAAATATTGTAAAGGAAACAAAAGATATATACTAAGGCTTGTGGCTCTTGAGAATACTGTTAGGGGTAAGCCTATTCCTGTCGAGCTTGTTGGACTTGAGAGTCAACTGATTTATAAGAAGGGGGATCTTCTCGCTGTTGAAATCTTACCTGCAGGCTTGGATAGGGATAGTGCTGAAAGATATTTGTATGGTATTCTTAGGAAAATAAACACAAAAGCAAAAGAAGACGGAGTTTTGCCCGATCCTATAAGAGGGACAGTAGGAAATTTGGACGCGTTGGAGTTCTTTAATAGTTTGGAAAAAATAGAAAATGCTGAAAAAACCTTAAAAATTAAGGTGGAGGCTGCAGAGGATATCTATACGGAAGGGCCTGTTCGTGTTAAAATTCGGATTTTGCCATTAGAATAAAGTTTTTGGAGGGTACAGTCATGTTAATAGTGGCGTGTCAAGCGTGTGGAGAGACGGCAATTTTGCCAGGTGCTCCTGATGTTGATGGGGTTGCCAGGATTGTTTTCAGTTGCCCTTACTGTGGAACTAGTCAGGTACTTCAATTGCAGGTTGCAGGAGATGGAAGGGGAAATCTGAGGGAAATTGTTGGAGGTATGTCATTTAGCGTAAAATAGAAGGTGGGGGAGAAGATATTTTAACAATGGAAAATTTACCTATGCCTTACTTTTTCTATGACAGCAAAGAAGCGATTACACCGGATGAACTTTTAATACTCTATCGTTTTACCAAATGGGGAAAGAGCAGGTCGTTGGAACAGATAGAAAAAATGCTGGAAGGAACGTCCATGTGCTTTTCTGTACGGTATGAGGGAAAACTTGTGGCCTTTTGTCGTATATTGACGGATTTCGTTTTTAGGGGCTCCTTATGGGATATAATGGTGCATCCTGATCATCAGGGGAAAGGGCTTGGTTCGTTGCTTTTGAAATACGTCATGGAGCATCCTAGGATAAAGGACATCCCTTTAATTATAACGTATACGAGCGAGTTGTCTGTATTTCTGCAGAAGCTTGGTTTCGAACATAAAGATGGAGCAATGCTCTTGCTAAAAAGGCCGATAGAATACACCTAGAAAGCAGGGAAATACAGATATAAACTTGGAAGATAAATAATTATTTCTAAATTTTGGAGGTGGAAAAGATTGACGAGCAAGTTTCTTTTGACGTCAGAATCAGTTACGGAAGGACATCCAGACAAGCTGGCAGACCAGATTTCCGATGGAGTGTTGGATGCCATATTGGCTGAAGACCCATACGGTAGAGTTGCATGCGAGACTTTGGTTACGACGGGCTTAGTGGTAATTGCTGGAGAAATTACTACAACTTGTTATGTAGATATTCCTAGATTAACCAGAAAGATCATAAAAGATATCGGATACACGAGAGCTAAATATGGATTTGATGGTGACACTTGTGCAGTTATTACTGCAATTGATGAGCAATCTCCAGATATAAAGGGTGGAGTGGATGAAGCTATAGAGGTCAGGGAGAAAGGCGAAATATCGGATGAGCTCAATAAGGTGGGAGCAGGGGACCAGGGTATTATGGTAGGATATGCCTGTGACGAGACCGAAGAGTTTCTTCCTCTTCCGATAGCTCTTGCGCACCGTCTGGCCAGAAGATTGAGTTTCGTAAGGAAAGAAAAGATTTTGCCTTACCTTAGGCCAGACGGTAAGACTCAGGTCACAGTAGAGTATGAAAATGGAAAGGCTGTACAAATTGATACGGTTGTAGTATCCACGCAACACCACCCTGCGGTGGAAAATGACCAAATAGAAAAAGATATCATAGAAGAAGTGATAAATCCCATAATTCCAGAACATCTAGTGCCCCAAAAACCTAGAATATTGGTCAATCCCAGTGGTCGCTTTGTCATGGGAGGCCCAATGGCTGATACTGGGCTGACAGGTAGGAAAATAATGGTTGACACTTACGGTGGTGTAGTGCCTCATGGAGGTGGATGTTTTTCTGGAAAAGATCCAACTAAGGTAGATAGGTCTGCTGCGTACATGGCAAGATATGCTGCTAAAAATGTAGTGGCTGCCGGTTTGGCAAAGGAGTGCAAGATACAGGTTGCCTACGCTATAGGTATGGCTCACCCAGTCTCTATAATGGTGGACACCAATGGAACTGGTGTTTTGCCAGATCCCAAGATAACCCAGTTAGTGAGGGAGCATTTTGATTTCCGTCCCGCGGCTATAATAAGAGATCTACAGATGCGCAAACCCCAGTATCTCCGGTTAGCAGCGTATGGTCACATTGGAAGAGTGGATCTTGATCCTATGCCAGCGTGGGAGAGAACTGACAGGACGGAAAAACTCAGAGAAGCTGCCGAAAAACTATAAGCTACTGTGAGAGTGTTAAATGTAAAGCATGGAGCTTGGATTCAAGACGATAGTTGAGGGGCTTTTCCACTTGTTCTGGCCGGTGGAATGCCCCTTTTGCAAAAAATTAGGAGTTTCTATTTGTGATGAGTGCCTGGACTCAATCTTAGAAAACGCTGGTGTCTTGTGCTTACATTGTATGGCTAATTATCCTTGTGCTAGGCATTCATTCAGGTCGGTTCCTTTGTACTGGGGATCTATTCACAAAGGCAAGGCCAGAGAAGTGGTCCACTTGTTGAAATATGGTCATTTCAAAAGTTTGGGTTCTAAAATGGGAGAGGCTCTGGCTAGAAATTTGGTAATAGATGGCATAGTTGAGGGATTAGTGCCTGTGCCTTTGCATATAGGTTCCTGTAGACATTTCAATCAGGCATTAGAGATAGCCAAAGGTGTGGGAAAGATTTTAGATGTTCCAGTTTTGGACGTGCTTTCTTGGAAAAAAGAAATGCCAACCCAGGTAGGAAGAACATATCAAGAAAGAAGGGCATTGCCCAAGGGAGCGGTAGTTGTCATTGATAAGGCTAAGACCTATAAGAGGAAGAGAGTCATGATCGTAGATGATGTGTGCACTACAGGTATGACCCTCAGGAGGTGCAGGGAAGCTTTGGAGGACGAAGCGTGGGATGTTGTTGGGGCTATTGTATGGTCTTTAGGAGGATATGGTGCATAACTAAACTAGTCTATTTCATGTATGTCTTGTATTTCTATGTCCTTTTCCTCGCAATAGGTCAAGATGAAATCTTTTTGGTCACATGGGAAGCGGCATGCTAAACCGCAGCTAGAAGAAAGAGATCTGGGGATGGGGACTATTTTTACGTTTAGCCCTGCTTTCCTGAAGGTTTTTTCGAACAGAATAGCCATATGAGTAGTTTCGAATGTGGCAAGGCAGTGCACCTTAATCACCTCGACTTAATTAGGAATTTTTGTGTGTGCTATAGGTAATTATAACTAGACCAGGAACTTTGTGAAGGTTAAAATAAGCAGGTAAAGATTTTAGAAGGAGGTTTTTCTATGACAAAAGGTGTAAGAAGCATTGTGACTGTAGGTGTTCTATCTCTTTTTCTGGTAGCCTTTGTATGTGGGACCGCATTGGCCCAGGAAAAGATAGGAGTTTTGGATCCACAGAAGGTTTTATTCCAGCATCCTAAATTTGCTCAAGTTCAAAAAGAAATAAAGGCTATGATGCAGAAGAAGCAAGCTGAAGCCAAAGCTGCTATTGAGAAAGCCACAGATGATAAAGAGAAACAGAAAATATTTAGTACAAAAAGACAAGAAGCAGCAATGCAAGAGCAAAAACTTATGCAGCCCCTTTTCAAGGATATAGACCTGGCAATAAGGACGGTTGCTAAAACAAAAGGCATAACCATAGTGTTGGATAAAGCCCAGGTTTTCTTCGGCGGGATAGACATAACGGAAGATGTTATTCAAAACTTGAAGAAGAAATATGCAACTCAATAATAAAACAACTAAATCAATATTAATTTGGGAAGAGAAGGAAAAATAATTAATTTAAAAGGGGAGGAATTACCTCCCCTTTAATGTTTCGTGGTTCCAAGGTATGCTGCCTCTACTTCTGGATTTTTCAATAGTTCCGCCGATGGTCCTTCCATTAGGATTTCGCCAGTCTGTAAGACGTAACCTCTATGGGACAACATTAGGGCCTGTTTTGCATTTTGTTCGACTAGGAGGATGGTAACCCCTTCGGAGTTTATGCGTTTTAGCTCTTTGAAAATGTCTTTTATTATTATAGGTGCCAACCCAAGAGATGGTTCATCCAACAGGAGCAACTTGGGCCTTGACATTAGTGCTCTTCCAATTGCTAGCATTTGCTGTTCCCCTCCAGATAGGGTGCCAGCATGTTGATTCCTTCTTTCTTTAAGCCTGGGGAATAATGAATAGACCCACTCTAGATCTCGCTCTATGTTTTCTCTGTCTTTTCGGGGGAAAGCGCCCATCATTAGGTTTTCGTAGACAGTTAGAGGAGCAAAAACCTTACGTCCCTCAGGGGAAAGAGATACTCCCTGAGCAACTACCTGGTAGCTCTTTTCAGCCAGAGGCTTGTCCTCTAAGAGTATGGTTCCACTTTCTCTTTTAACCATGCCCATTATGGCGTTCATCAACGTGCTTTTCCCAGCTCCATTTGCGCCTATGACACAAACTATCTCTCCCTCGTTTATGTGGAGGCTCAAGTTTCTTACGGCTTTTATCGCTCCATAGCTTACGTTCAGATTCTCTATAACCAAAAGGGGCTTTTGGGAGTTCAACTTTATTTCACCTCCTCTCCAAGATATGCCCGAAGAACCTCTGGGTGATTTTGGACTTCATGAGGTGTGCCCTCGGCTATCTTGGCTCCGAAATTGATGCATATCACATGGGGGCATATCTCCATAACAAGCTCCATGTGGTGTTCTATAACCAGAATGGTGAGGTCAAAAGTTTTGTGTATATCTTTTATAAGTATGTTGAGTTCCTGAACTTCTTCAGGGTTCATACCTGCGGCAGGCTCATCAAGCAATAAAAGGTCAGGTCTCAAGGCTAAGGCTCTAGCTATTTCCAGTCTTCTTTGATGCCCATAAGGCAAAGTTCCTGCAGCTTGATAGGCTCTATCGGCCAGTCCCACTTTTTCCAAAAGTTCTAAACTTTCCATCATGATATCTCTTTCGGTAGATTTCCACCTTCCGAGGTGAGTTATAGCTTCCAGGAAGCTGTAATTGTAGTGTTGTTGACAGGCTGTCATTACGTTTTCAAGAGCACTAGATCTGGGGAAGAGTCTGAGGTTTTGGAATGTTCTGGCTATACCTTTTTTAATTACTTCATAGGTTTTAAGGCCTGTTATGTCTTCACCTCTGAAAGTTATATGTCCACTATCGCAGGGATATACACCAGTTATGAGATTAAAAATGGTGGTTTTACCGGCGCCATTAGGCCCTATGAGACCCGCCAGCTCTCCCTTTTTAAGGGAGAATGTTATATCGTTAACAGCATGAACTCCGCCGAAGAATTTGTTTACGTTTTCGAGCTCCAGAATATAGGACGACATCACATTTTCCCTCCTTCGGCCGGTTTCGACTTATCTTTTTTGAATAGGTTTAAAATGAGCCGAGGATGAAGCTCATGTTGGCCCATTATGCCTTCAGGGCGGAAAATCATAATCAAGACGATTACTGCGCCGTAAATGAGCATTCTATATTGGGATATAGGCCTGAAAAGCTCAGTCACAAGGGTTATTATAGTTGTCCCTATAAGTGTTCCACTTAATGAGCCCAATCCCCCAAAAACCACAACTGCCGTCAACTCTGTGGATTTCAACATGTCGAACATTATGGGCTGTATGAACGATAAGAATCCCGCTAGCAAGGCGCCACTTATCCCACAGTAGAAAGCAGAAATTGCAAGGCTCAAAACCCTGTAGTGTGCTGTATTGAATCCAAGCAATGATGCGGCTATGTAGTCATCCCTGCTTGCCTTGAATGCTCTTCCATATTTACCATTTATTAGGAAAAACATAAAAGTCGCCATAACAAGGAAAAATATCACTGCGACGGGAAGGGACGTATAAATAGGTATTCCTGGAATGCCTCGAGAACCTCTTGTTAAGGATTGCCAGTTCTCAAGCACAAGCCTAATAGCTTCTCCCAAGCCTATAGATGCTATGGCGTAATAGTCTCCCATGAGCTTAAGGGTTGGTATTCCTACCAGCCAGGCTATCACCATGGCTCCAGCTCCTCCCAACAAGACCGCAACCAACCAATGAAACCCTGCCTTTATTATCAAAATAGAGGATATATAGGCCCCCAACGCCATATAGCCTGCATGGCCCAAAGTGAATATGCCGGTGAATCCTGTGAGAAGGGAGACTCCCATTGCTGCGATAGAGTTTATGCAGAGCAATATTATTATACCGTCAACGTAGCCACCAAACACAAAAATACCTCCCCTCTATACCTTTTCTTTGACTTCTTTGCCGAAGAGCCCACTGGGCCTGATGAGCAAAGTTATTATCAAAAGCAAGAAAACCACAAGGTCACGCATTTGGCTAGATATGAATCCTGCTGTAAGCATCTCTGCTAGGCCCAAAATGAGGCTCCCTACTACCGCTCCGGGCAAAGAGCCTAATCCACCTATAACCGCTGCGATGAAGGCTTTTATAGTTATCAATCCCAATTGAGGATACAAGGTGTATCTTGCCGACAGGAAGATGCCACCTACTGCTGCCAATACTCCTGCAACGAAGAAGACAATCGATACAAGCCTGTTTACATTGACACCCATAAGCCCTGCCACTCTTAGGTCATAAGCAGCTGCCCGAATGGCAAGCCCCCATTTGGTCCTTGTCAAGAAAAGCTGCAGGCAGCTGAGAAATATAACGGCAGTAACAAGGGAGAGTATGTCAAACATGCTTGTTGTTGCCACGCCAAAAACATTAACAGGGCTTGTCGGTATGACAGGAGGCAAAGCTCTAAACCTGCCTCCAGCTAAAATAACGAAGACATTCTCAATTACTATACTCATGCCCATCGAAGCTATTAACAGATATAGGGTGATATTTGTCTTTTCTCTTATGGGCTTATAGGCTACCCTTTCAGTAAGGATGGCAGATACGCCTGCACCCACCATGGCGGCTGCGCCTGCAAGCCAGATATTGGCTCCCACAGATCTAAGCATGAAATAGCAGATATATCCCCCAATGACCAAAAAGCCTCCATGTGCAAAGTTAGAGAAGAGAAGTATTGAGTAGACTAGGGAATATCCGACTGCTATTAGCGCATAAACTGATCCCAGAGAGAGCCCGTTTATGATTTGTTGTAAAAGGGTCTGCAATATTTACCACCTCTTTCTTGCTTGGTGTATTTAAAAAAGGCGGGCCCTTAAGGCCCGCCATGTCTAAGCGGTTAGGGCTGTATCATATCTGGATATTATTCTGGTCTGACCTTCTTGTAGAATCTGCCTTTGCCATCTTTGGCTATGAGAACGACGCCGTCTTTATCTTTGGGGTTGTGGAACTCGTCCATCGTTATTACGGCGTGGTGCAGCTGAAGATTCTTGGTCTCTGCAAGAGCTTTTGTGATGGCCTCAGAATCAGCTTTACCTGCTCTCTTTACTGCATCTGCCAAGAAGTATACTGCATCGTAGGCAAGGATTCCATTCACGAACTCCTTGCATTCATCGTTGTATTTCTTTTTGTAGGCCTCGAAGAAAGGCTGCATTGCAGGGTCTTCAGGGGAGACGTGGTTGATCCAGTAAGAGTTCTCCATGGCATCTCCAGCTATTTCCCACATAAATTCCCCGTAACCATCGCCACCTACGAAGACTATGTCGCTCATGCCGAGCTCCCTGGCTTGCTTCATAATAAGGGCCATTTCCTTACCCATATTGGGCAGGACAAGTACGTCGGCGCCGCTGTTGCGGATTTCCGTTAGCTGAGCTCTGAAGTCAACGTCCTGGCCGCCTCTGAAGCCTAAGTCAGCTACAACTTTTCCCCCGTAACCTTCGTAACTCTTGATGAAGAACTCACGGAGCCCTTGAGAGTAGTCGCTGCTCACGTCGTAAAGAATTGCAGCTTTAAGTTTACCAAGGTCTTTTGCGGCGAAATAAGCTATTAATTTGCCCTGGTAAGGGTCAGTAAAGCAGACTCTGAAGGAGTAGGGCCGGACTTTACCGCTTTCGTCCATTGTTACATAGGGGTTAGTTGAAACTGTTCCTATCTGTGGCACTCCTGCCTGATTAACTACCGGGGCGGTAGCAATGTTAACGCCGCTGGCGTTAGCGCCAACTATAGCAACTACCTTGTCCTGGTTGATCATCCTTCTGACGGCGTTTACTGCATCTTCCGGCCTTGAACGGAAATCATAAGGCACTAGCTCCAATTTCAAATTCCCCAGGGCACCAGAAGCATTGATTTCTTCGACAGCTAACTGGGCGGATTTCAGCTCTGTTTGCCCGTAGGCGGCCCAGTCGCCTGTCAGTGCTGCAAGGTAGCCTACTTTGACCACCTCTTCAGCTAAAGCTCCCCCCACAAAGAGGGTCAATGAAAATGCCGCAAGAAGTAACACTGCAAAACCTTTCCTCACTATCTCCACCTCCACATTAAGTTGAATAATACCTATATAAGGAATTTTAGCATATAAAGGCAAATTGTACTGCAAGAAAGTGTGAGTTTATTTTATTGATTTTTTATTCAGTATTGATAGGTTAAATCTGACAATAGCTTATAATATAACTTCAAAGGACGGTGGTGGCTTTGATAGTGAAATGCGAGAAACTTTTAATATCAGACATAGACGGGACCCTTGCGTATAGGGATGTTATATCGAAGAGAGTCGAATCCGCTTGTTTGAAGCTAAAAGGCGGTGGCTGGACTTTGATGGTTGCTACAGGGAGGATTTTAGCTTCTGCATTGCAGCATATCCGTAAAATAAAGGCCTCTGGCCCTGCCATAGTGTATGATGGGGCCAGAATAATGGATTTTGAGAGAGGGATGCTCTTTTGGGAGAAAAAGATTGACGGCGGCCTAGTTAGGGATGTGCTATTAGCTGGTTGGGATTTTGGAGTAGGAATTCAAGTTATGGGAGACGAGAAGGTGTTTTGCAGACCTCATGATGAAGTTGTGATAGATTATTTCAAGAGTATTGGAGTAGAAGTAGAGCCTAACCTTACCCAGCCCAAGGAACTTAATTCGGTTTACAGAGTTATTTTTCACGGGGATGAAGGGCTAATTAAAGAGCTTTATGATCATATTTCTGGCAAATTCAAAGACAGAACATCAATAACTATGGCGGGGGAGAAGTTTCTGGATGTGCTACCACCTGGGGTTTCCAAAGGGCATGCTTTATCTAAAATTTTAAAGATGAAAGGCAGTAGTAATAAGATAGTTGTAGCTGTAGGGGATCATATGAATGATGAAACTCTTCTTTTGAAAGCGCATATAGCCTTTGCCATGGAAGATGCGCCAGATGCCCTTAAAAAGCAGGCAGATGTAGTTCTGCCTTCCGCTGAAAATGGTGGGTTTGCGGAAATTGTCAAATATTTAGAGGACGAAGAATTTTTATTTTTTGTTCTATCAAAAAAAGGATTAAATATAGGGGAGTGTAAAGATATTTAAATTTCAAGGAGGTGCAGGATTTTGAGTGCAAAAATTAAACTTGATGTGGTGGATATGTTTATTCCTGATGGGTGTAACATTATTTTAGGCCAGAGCCATTTTATTAAGACAGTGGAAGACCTTTACGAGGTATTAGTTACCACCTCTCCATACTTGGAATTTGGGATTGCCTTTAACGAGGCTTCTGGCCCATGCCTGATCAGGAAGGATGGAAATGCAGAAGATTTGATAGAAGCGGCAGTGGAGAATGCTAAAAAGATTTCGGCAGGTCATGTTTTTGTCATATTGTTGAGAAAAGGTTACCCTATAAACGTTCTTAATAAGATAAAATCCTGTCAGGAAGTATGTAGGATATATGCAGCCACAGCCAATTCACTTCAGGTCGTAGTGGCTGAGACGGAGCAGGGCAGAGGAGTGATAGGTGTTGTCGACGGAGCTCCCCCAAAAGGTGTAGAAGGTCCTGGGGAAATTGCAGAAAGAAAGAAATTACTGAGAGATATAATAGGTTACAAGCGTTAGGAAAAGAAGAAGGGTGGAGGGCTAAGCCCTACCACCTCTTTTTCTTGACAACATTGCTTATTGAGCCTACCAAAGTTATCAAGGCTGAGGCCCCGAGCCCTGCAAAGAGAGGCTTTAGGGGGAGGTTCGTTAAGGGCCAGAGTAGAGTGGTTGACAACCCGAGAATGCTGGAGGCAAAAGCCCAGCTAGAGGGCAACATGCCAGGTTTTAGGATCCCTATTACGAGGGGAAAGAATGTTCCGGCTCCTCTTAATCCCATGCTTAGATAGCTCCACTCCAGTATCATGGAGCTTTTGCCTACAACGGCAATAAGAGCAGCACCTAAGATGACTACTAATACAGTTATCCTGTTAAGGCTTAAGGTGTTGTATGTTTTTGATGACTGCAAAGGGATAATGAAATCCGAGACGATATTTGTTGCCATACCCAGTGCTAAGCCTGCAGCAGTTCCAACGACCGTTATGAGTATGCCGGCCCAGATTGCTCCAGCCAAAGCGGGGTGGAAATAGTTGTGTATAAAATAAGGAAGGGCTTCTGATGGCTGTATGTTTATGCCAGAGCTTCGCAGATAAAGGCCTATCCATATTCCCAAAAGCCCTAGTGGGGGCATTAGTAAGGCAGCAATCAGTGCGCCCTTTTTCGCAGTTTTGGGGGAGGAAGAGGAATAAATAGCTTGAATATATATTTGTGTGCATAAAACCCCAACCACAAGAGAGACCCCTGCATTCAGGCCTTTTCCGACGCCATTGCCGAACAGTGAGAAGAAAGGCCTGCGTGGCAATGTACGCCAAATCTGGCCAAAATCACCCAGGGCCTTCAAGGACACCAAAAAGCATAGCAATAGTATTCCGTAAAGTAGGGCTATTTTATATACTCCTATTTTGCTATAGCTTTTGAGGCCTCCCAAGAATATGAAGGCCAGGATAATCAAAGAAAATAAGAACATTATTATCCAGTCGTTTGCTGGAATAATGCTTCGGAGCATTGCTGCTCCGGCCAGAAATTGTGCTACAACTGAGATAAAAGTTCCCATGACCGAAGCCCACATGGAAACTTTAGCCGTTGGGTGCCCATATTTTTCTGCCAGAAATTGAGTAATGGTTTCTAAGCCAGAACTTCTTAAAGGTACAGCAAAGAATAAACCGAGGACCAAACACCCAATACCTCCTCCTAAAGTGAACCACCAGGCAGAAAGGCCATATGCATAGGCCATTTGTACCGTACCTACAGTTGAGGCTCCACCTACGAGGGCTCCCAATAGAATTCCAGACACCAATGTGGCAGAGGACTTTCTGCCAGCTAGAGAATAATCTTCATGCTTGGTATGGCTGCTGGATTTAGCCCCAAGATGCACAAAGAACATAACGACCACAAAAGCAGAAAGGAGAAAAATAAGGCACCACTCCTTGCTTATTAGGATGAAAAATGCATAAGGTCAGATTATTATAACAAAATGGCAGCTGTTACTGTGATAGGCAGGTAAGACACTTTAAATATATTGCTTTTATAAATTATATAGCTGCGGTAATATAGTAAAGAAGTATATCGTTTGCGGAAAGGTTGATTTTTAGAAATGGCTAAAAAAGGAAATAAGCGATATGAGTGTCTTGAGTGTGGATATATAGGTTTTACCTGGTCCGGCAGGTGTCCCAAATGCGGGGCCTGGGGGAGTATCGAAGAAGTAGTGGAAATTCCCTCAGAAGATGTGGGAGTTAAAACAACTTTATTGCCCTTGTCTTTGCATGAAATAAAGAGCCCTAAAAGATTGTCTTCTGAGGATGAAGAGTTAGATAGGGTCTTGGGTGGGGGATGGGTTCCAGGGGCTTCGATTCTTTTGGCAGGAGAGCCAGGTATAGGCAAATCTACCCTCTTGCTGCAAGTTTGTCTTAGGATGGCGCAAAAAGGAAGAAACGTAGTATATCTTTCCGGAGAAGAATCTCCTTCCCAGGTTGCTTTGAGGGCAAAACGATTGGGGATGATGCCACATAGCTTAAAAATAGGTTGTGGAGATAATATTGATGAGTTGCTACAGAGCATAACAGAAGCAGATCTGACTGTTGTAGACAGCGTACAGTCGTTCATGTCTGGCGAGTTGTCAGGCCTGCCGGGCACACCTTCACAGGTTAGGGCAGTGGCACAAAGAGCTATTGTTTTAGGAAAACGAAGTGGATGCCCTGTGGTTATGGTTGGCCATATAAACAAGGAAGGTATGATTGCAGGGCCTAAACTTCTGGAACATATGGTTGATACAGTTTTGCTTTTCTCTGGAGACAGACTTTCGCCCTACAGGATCCTTAGAGCTGTAAAGAATCGCTTTGGAGCAACTGATGAGATGGGAGTTTATGAGATGTTGGATAAGGGACTTTTTGCTGTAAACGATCCAAGTATGCTCTATTGGAGGGGTAAACAGGAAAAAACCCCGGGTGTTACGGTTGCTCCTATTGTGGAGGGCTCAAGGGCTTTCTTGGTGGAGGTTCAGACACTTGTCGCAAATTCACCCTTCCCATACCCCAAAAGGACTGCTATTGGGGTAGATGTTAGCAGGTTGCAACTTTTGCTGGCAGTCCTTGAACGGCGATGCGGAATTTTGACGACCTCACATGACGTGTATGTAAACGTAGTTGGAGGCATTTCAGTAAAAGGCCCCCAGATAGACCTGGCTTTATGTGTAGCTTTGGCTTCCGCCCACTACAACCGGCCAGTGGACCCCTCGTTTTGTTTCATAGGTGAAGTAGGGCTTGCCGGCGAAGTGAGACCCCTGCCCAGGCTTACAAGCAGAATAAAGGAGGCTAAGCGCTTGGGCTATAAGCGTTTCATCGTAAGCAGGGGGCAGGATTTAGATATGTTTGAGGGAATAAGTTTGTGCAAGGTTGGAAACGTTAAGGAGGCGCTGAAAGAGGTGGGCTTATGAGAAAACATAAATTGTGTAAGGTATCCTTGTTGGCGTTGGCTTTTGTGTTTGGAGCAATCTCTCTCCTTGCTTCACCTGTCGCTGCGAAGGAGGTAAGAAATATTTTAAGTGCTTCCTTTGACGGCATAGTGGGTGTGGTCATGGAGGAGCACCTTGATGATATCATTAAGGAAGCGCGAAAAGTAGATGCCGAATTGATAGTTATTGATATGGACACGCCTGGAGGGCTAGTGAGCTCCATGAGGGCGATTACTCAGAAAATCCTAAAGTCAGATATACCTATAGTTGTGTGGGTTAGTCCTCCAGGAGCCAGGGCGGCGTCTGCTGGGGCCTTTATCCTGGAGGCTGCGCACGTTGCTGCCATGTCTTTTGGAACTAACGTAGGAGCAGCTCATCCCGTAACCGCAGGAGGTGAGAATGTCCCGGAAGAGATGGATAAAAAAATAACGAGTGACCTGGCTGCCCAGATGAGGTCTCTCGCGGAAGAGCGAGGTAGAGACCCGAACTCCTGCGAAAAAATGGTTTTAGAGAGCGTATCTTATACGGCCAGAGAAGCCCTGCAAGAGGGAGTAATAGATATTGTAGCTTCTGACCTTCCTACATTGCTGGAGGCTATCGGTGGAAGGGAGATTAAACTGGGTAATAGTTCAGTTAGGCTGGATTTCAGGGATTATAAAATACATAGGCATGAGATGCCTCCAAGATTGAAGGCGCTCCACTTTATATCTCGTCCTGATGTGGCGTACCTGCTCTTGATAGCGGGGATTTATGCCATTATTTTCGAGATAATGTCTCCTGGAGGTTTCGTCCTTGGGACTTCGGGGCTTATTTTAGTTCTGCTGGCCTCTTTGGGACTCAGGATGCTTCCTTTGAATTGGGCGGGTATAGTGTTATTGATCGCTGGTATTGTAGTAATGATTTTGGATCTAGTTATCGGAGGAATAGGTATATTAAGCGCGTTCGGTGCTGCTGCCCTTATTGTAGGGGGGTTAGTTATATACCGAGCTCCGGGGGGTGAGCTTCTTAATATGTCATATAGTTTTTTGATCGGTGCTGTAATAGCTATCACGGCGTTTTTTATGTTGGCGACTTGGGCGGTTTGGAGGTCCTTGTCAAGAAAGGCTGTTTCTGGCAGCGAGGGTCTAATTGGCTCAGAGGGATCTACATTTAGTGATTTGGATCCTTCTGGGATGGTGAAGTGCCATGGAGAGATATGGGAGGCTAGGAGCTTAACAGATGAGAGAATAGAGAAGGATGTACCTGTGCGAGTAGTAAGGGCCGAGGGGCTAGTCCTTTATGTAGAACCATTGAGAAGTGAAGAGAAAGGAGATGAGAACGATGATAAGTGACATCGTATATGCCATCTTTAATTTGGGAAGTTACGTAGGGACCATAGTAATACTGGCAATTCTTCTGGTCGCTGCTGTACGAATTGTTCCAGAATATCAGAGAGGTGTGGTTTTCAGGTTAGGACGATTTGTGGGTGTTAAAGGACCTGGGTTGGTTTTGATAGTACCTTTCATTGATAGGTTGCGTAGGGTTGATTTGCGAGTGGTGACCCTTGATGTCCCTTATCAGGAAGTCATAACAAAAGATAATGTCCCCGTTAAGGTGAACGCGGTAGTGTATTTCAGGGTTATGGATCCTGCTAAATCCATAATTGAGGTAGAAAATCACGTACTTGCCACTAGTCAGCTTTCACAGACTACCCTGAGGTCTGTTGTGGGGAGGTCTGAATTAGATGAGGTTTTGTCCGCTAGGGACAAGATAAACGTGGAGTTGCAGCATATCATAGATGAGCGAACGGATCCTTGGGGGATAAAGGTAAGTGCTGTAGAGGTAAAGGAATTAGAGCTTCCTGAAGGGATGAAACGGGCTATGGCCCGCCAGGCTGAAGCCGAGCGGGAGAGAAGAGCCAAGGTCATAGCAGCGGAAGGGGAGCTTCAGGCAGCAGAAAAGCTCACAGAAGCTGCTAAATGGATGGAGGAATCTCCTATAACAATACAGCTGAGGTACCTTCAGACCTTGCGGGAAATAGCGTCGGAGAACAATTCAACTACCATTTTCCCGGTTCCCATTGACCTTTTAGGCGCTTTGATGGAAAAAGATAAGAGCAAAACAAAAGAAATTAGCTAAATGGTTTTGCGTCATGAGGCTAACATATATATAATGGTGTGCAACCTAACTTGAACAATAAGTGCTGGATGGGGGAGGAAGAGCAGTGGGATATGATTTTAACACTATAGAGAAAAAATGGCAGCGTTATTGGGAGGAGAACGGGACCTTCAACGTTGATACTGACAATGAAAAGGAAAAATTTTACTGTCTAGAGATGTTTCCGTATCCTAGCGGTGCTCTTCATATGGGGCATTTGAGAAACTATTCCATAGGTGATATGTTGGCCCGATTTCTCAGGATGAAGGGATATAATGTGCTGCATCCAATGGGTTTTGACGCTTTTGGATTGCCAGCAGAAAATGCTGCAATTAAATATGGTACGCACCCAAACAAGTGGACATGGGAAAACATAGAACACATGACGAAGCAACTTAAAAGCATGGGGTGCAGTTATGATTGGCGAAGAAGAGTTGAGACATGCAATCCAGATTACTATAGGTGGACTCAATGGTTATTCCTTCAATTTTATAAGAAAGGCCTTGCCTACAAGAAAAAGGCTCCGGTGAACTGGTGTGAAAGCTGCAGTACGGTGCTTGCCAATGAACAGGTAATAAATGACGGGCATTGTTGGCGTTGTGGAACTCCTGTAATAAAGAAAAATTTAGAGCAGTGGTTCTTGAAGATAACCGATTATGCACAAGAGCTTTTAGATTCTCTGGATGAGCTGGATGGTTGGCCTGAAAGGGTAAAGATAATGCAGCGCAATTGGATAGGAAGGTCAGAGGGAGTAAGGTTATCTTTTAAAGTGAGTGGAAAAGATATAGATATAGAAACCTTCACAACCCGAATAGACACTATTTTTGGAGTGACATTTGTGGCCTTGGCCGTTGATCATCCCTTGGTGGAGAAAATAGTTAAGGTGTCGCCCAAAGCAGCAGAAGTGAAAGAATTTGTGAGTAAGCACAAAGGATCGGGGGAAAACACGAGAGGAGATAACGCTGAAAAATTAGGCGTGGACACGGGACTTAAGGCAATAAACCCGGTTAACGGTGAGGAAGTCCCCATATGGATAGCAAACTATATACTGATGGAATACGGAACTGGAGCCATAATGGGTGTACCTGCCCATGACCAAAGGGATTTCGAGTTTGCAAGGGCCTATGGTATTCCCGTGAGGGTTGTGATTAATCCCAAATCGGGTGAAGTGCTAAATGGCGAGACTATGGAGAAGGCCTTTGAGGAAGATGGAGTTCAGGTTAATTCAGGCCCATTTGATGGTATGCCCACTGAGGAAGCCAAAGTGAAGATGGCTGAATGGTTCGAAGAAAATGGATGGGGAAAGCGGGAAGTTAATTACAGGCTAAGGGATTGGCTTATTTCCAGGCAGAGGTATTGGGGAGCTCCGATCCCTGTCGTATATTGCGAAAAATGTGGCGTGGTACCTGTCCCTGAAGAACAACTGCCGGTAGAGCTTCCCTTAGACGTGAAGATGAAGGTAGGAGGCAATCCCCTTGAAGACCAACATGACTGGGTTAACACTAAATGCCCATCATGCGGAGGCCCTGCTAAAAGGGAAACGGATACCATGGATACTTTTATATGTTCTTCATGGTATTTCTTGCGCTTTGCTTCCCCATGGACGCAAGAAGGCCCATTCCGTAAGGATGATGTGAATTACTGGATGCCTGTTGATCAATACATAGGGGGCATAGAACATGCTTGCCTACATCTTATCTATGCTAGGTTTTTCACCAAGTTTCTGGCGGATTTAGGAATGGTTAACGTTAGGGAACCATTTGCCAATTTGTTGACTCAAGGCATGGTAATAAAAGATGGAGCCAAGATGTCCAAATCGAAGGGAAACGTTGTAGATCCAGACGAAATAATCCGCAAATATGGTGCTGATACGGCTAGATTATTTATACTGTTTGCAGCCCCTCCAGAGAAGGATTTGGATTGGTCTGATAGGGGAGTTGAAGGAGCTCATAGATTTTTGAACAGAGTGTGGCGCCTGGTGGATGAAAACCTTGATGAACTTAAGAAGGTCTCAGGTAAGCGGGTAAAGATGGCAGAGATAAAAGAGAAACCTTCAAGAGACCTCAAACGCAAGATCCATAAAACTATAGATGCTGTTACTAGAGATATTGAAATAGAAAAGCAGTTCAATACGGCAGTAGCTAGATTGATGGAGTTGTCTAATGCTTTAGGTGCTTTCACTCCCAAAAGCCAGGACGATTGGGCTATATTCCGGGAAGGAGTAGACATATTACTACTATGTCTCTCTCCTGTAGCGCCTCACATATCTGAAGAGTTGTGGTCTTGCTTGGGCAATGAAAGTTTGGTATGTGAATCACCTTGGCCAAAAGCAGAACCAGAAGCTCTAGTTGAAGATGAGATTACAGTAGTATTGCAGATAAATGGGAAAGTGAGAGCACAATTGGTTGTTCCTGCAGGTCTTGATAGAGACTCCATGAAAAAGATGGTCCTGGAAGATCCTTTGGTTGCTAAGCGCCTTGAAGGTAAAGAGATAGTAAAAGTGATAGTTGTGCCCAATAAGTTGGTGAATGTGGTGGTGAAGGGGTAAAGTGCCTTCCCTTTTGGCTATTTGTTCTAAAGAGCCCGCCAAAAGCAGGCTTTTACAAGAAACGCTAGAAGAGCTTTCTCGAATGGGGTTCAGTATAGCTGGCCGCACAGAGGGCTACAATTGGTGGGATTTGTTTTCCACAGCTACGAATGGAGGCCTCTTTGACGAGAAGACTGTTTATGTAGTTGATTCTCCAGAGGCGATGGGGAAATTCCCATCGCCTCTTTCGGCTCAGATAGAACCAAAGGAGTTGGCTTCTACGATTATCTTGCTGCTGTATGAAAGCGAGGTGGAAAAGCATCTACCTCGGGAAGTAATTAAAATGTCCACGATTAAGAGGCCTGAAAAGGTTCCTCACTGGACAACTGGGAGAATAGAATGGATAAAGCGCATCATAAAAGGAACAAGGGTGAAATGGGCCAAGGAGGCGGTATCCCTTCTAGAAGAATGGATAGAGGACCCAGAGGAGATAAGAAGCGAAATCTATAAGCTTGAAACTGCGGCATTGGATGGAGTAGTTACAGAGAAACTTGTCAAGGATCTTTGTATAGATGAAGGGGGTAAAGCCTTCTTAACTCTCTTGGATGGTCTTTGTGAAGGGAATGTGTCCGCGGTAATTAAATCTTTTAAGAGGATAAAGATGGAAATGGATGTATTACCAGTCGTAAGTGGGCTTCATAGAAGGATGCGCTTGGCTATGTATTTGGCAGATTATAAAGAGAAGGAAAAGGAAGAATTGTTTCGCATCTTTGGTGCGAAACCTTACCAGGCTCAGAAGGCCCTAAAGGCTTCACGCATTTATGGAGCAAAATCATTGAGAAAATTTGTTTTGGAGATGGTAAAGGCAAGTTGCATAAATAAGAGCCTGCCATCAGGTGCTTGGGAAGTGTTGGAAATGGCTATTTTGGATTTGTTGAATAGCAAAAACCGGGCACTTACCATTGAGAAAAGATAAATGCCCGGTTCAAATGTACAGAAAAAACAAGGGGTTAGGCATCTGTTGTATGAGGAAAAAGGCTCTTTACTGCCTTGGTTAACCTAGATTTTTTGCGAGCAGCCTTGTTCTTATGTATGACGCCCTTAACAGCAGCCTTATCTAGGACAGATTGGGCTTCATCCAATCTCTTTAACGCTAGCTCCTTATCTCCGCTAGCTACTGCTTCAAGCACTTTCTTCGCAGTTGTTTTGCAGCGAGTATTCCAATATTTGTTGTACAACCTGTTTCTCTCTGCAACGCGCAACTTCTTAGCAGCAGATTTCTTGTTTGGCAAATCCTTCACCTCCTTCTACAGCAGCCCCCATTCTAACACGGGTTTTATGTGTTCTGCAACAATAGGAAAGTATAATATAAATGTTCTGTAAATGGAAATATTAAAATCCAAGGATGTGATTTTTTGAAAATTGGTTTTGAATGGTTAGTTATCTTGGCAGTGGCACCCGGATTGGCATTAGCATGGTGGTTTTATCATAAAGATAAACTTGATCCAGAACCCTTGGCGTTGGTAGTGAGATCTTTTTTGACGGGAGCTTTGTTTGTCTTTCCTGCGGCCTTATTGGAGATTTTTACTAGTTATTTGGCTCTATTGGGACCTTTAATATATCAAATTGTAGGTGTAGCACTTATAGAAGAGTACATGAAATGGTTGGCATTAAAGAGGTTTATAAACCACCAGGCATGTGACGAATGTTATGACGGGATAGTGTATGGGACCTCAGTGGCTTTGGGTTTCGCCACGTTGGAGAACCTGTTTTATGTTTTAGGATCTGTGAATCCTTTCTTAGTGGCGGGGTGGAGAGCCTTTCTTTCCGTTCCTCTGCATGGTCTCTGCGGGCTCTTTATGGGCTATGAAGCAGCCAGGCAAAAACTTAGCGGTGGAGTTAAGTACAATATGATTAGGATTTTATCGTTACCTGTGATAGCTCATGGCCTTTTCAATTATTTTCTTTTTTTGAGGTCTAGTTCTGGAGTTTTGCTGGCGATATTATTAGTTGTCTTGTTTTGGCTACGATCAATTTCTCTAATAAAAAAATCATGGAGTTGTAATGTTTGATGGTATTAGAAGATAATTGCCTACAAGAAAGCATAACGAAATTATTTGATGTCGGAAGCCTAATTTCCTCTGTTTTCCCTCAGTATAGCTACAGAGAGGGGCAGGTGCGTCTTGCCGAAGAGGTTTGGGAAAGTATGAAAAAAGGAGAAGTTTTGCTCGCAGAAGCTCCCACTGGCATAGGCAAAACTTTAGCCTTGTTAGTTCCGTCCATTCTTGCTGCAAAAGAGGGCAAAAAAATTGTATATGTTACTTCGACGCGGAATTTACAGGACCAGGTAATGGCTTATCACCTTCCAAAGCTTGAACAAATCTTTGATGGAAAAGTGGCATATGGCACTATAAAAGGGAGAAATAATTATGTTTGCTACAGAAAAGCTGAACATGAGCTTAGAAACGCTGGCACTACAACTTCTTTTAAACTTGATTCTTGGCTTAAGAGCACATTTTGCGGAGAAGTTGACGAAATAGCGGCTCTAATTCCTGGGGAAGTAGCTTCAGCTTTGGCTATTTCTCAGGAGGATTGTTTGGGGTCGAGGTGCCCCTTTCGTGGTGAGTGTTTTTTTCTGAAACTCGTAAAAAGGGCCCAAAATTGGGATTTAGTTGTAACCAACTATCATTTTTTTCTATCTCACCTTATTGGCGCTGGTGGCAAGTTCGTAGTTCCAGTGGATATTTTGATTTTTGACGAGGCTCACAAAATGCCTGAAGTGGCAAGGAGTGTGGCTTCAGTGAAAGTAGGCTACCATAACTTCCAAAAACCGATTAATAGCATATTGAGCAAGGTAGTACCCTTTTTAGCGGGGAAAGGATATGTAAATGTCGATAGATTTGTAAAAAGTGGCAAAAAATTTTTAGAATTAGGGAAAGAATTGTTCATGTTGTTGGAAAAAAGTTACAAGCCCGGCCAAGCGCTTGAAGGTCCCTTGAACTCCGAGTCGCTTTTGAGGTTAAAGGGAGAATATAGTGTTATTTCAAACGAGCTACGAAAGATCACAGACGAGGATAACTTTAATCCGGAGGAATTTCCTTATTGTTTGGAGGTTCTAGAGTCATTCGAAGGATTTAAAAAAGCATTTGATAACCTTTCGTGGTGTGCAGGGTTTGCTAATTTCCCCAGCTGGGCGTATTGGTGGGATGGGTCTCATTTAGTGAGTGCTCCGGCTTCCGTGGCGGAGGTGCTGCAGGAAAGCTTTGAAAATCTTGCTCCTCATAGCATTATCGCTGTTTCAGCTACCTTAGCCCTAAATGGAGACTTTTCCTACTGGCAAAGGGAGACAAATGTTGTAGCCGACCGGACTGTAGTAATTGATTCTCCTTTCGAGTTGGAAAAACAAATGCAGATATGGGTAGTTGAGACAAACAAGAAAGTCACAGATTTGGGGTATGAAGAAACGATAGCTAAAATTGTCGAACATTTGTGTGACGAAAATGGTGGTAGATCTTTAGTTTTGCTGAGCTCTTTGAGCCTCCTCAGGTTTGTGGGTGAATACATGAAGAGCGGGGCAAAAAAATATAATATTTACGTGCAAAAAGAAGCGCCACTAAGCAGGTTGGTAGCTTCTTTCAAGGAGGATTTGACTTCAGTCCTTATAGGTAGTGTGACTTTTAGGGAAGGTTTTGATGTCCCAGGTGAAGGACTCACGCAGGTTATAATAGATAGGATCCCCTTTGATCATCCAGAAGACCCAATGATGAAAACTTTAAAGGTCTTGTTTGGAAGGGCATATTTTAGATCCTTTGTGTTGCCTAGGGCAAAATTGACATTGAAGCAGGCAGTAGGAAGATTGATTAGGACTGAAAGGGACCGAGGAAGGGTAGTCATTTTAGATGGTAGAGTTTTATCAAGAAAAGATTGGAAAATTTATGATAGCCTTCCAAAGGTGCCGTACAAAAAAGTTAAGCTTGCCTAGAAAGGATGTTGCTCACTTTAGTCGGCTATGCTATAGTAACCAAGCTGTCCAAAAAACAGCGTGTTTTTTTCGGTATTTCAAAGCAATTTTCGGGAGGTGTTTTTCATGAAGCAGACCTTTCAGCCCCATAATAGACGCAGAAAGAGAACCATTGGCTTTTTAAGCCGTTCTAGAAGCCATAGCGGCCGCAAAATCCTTAAAAACAGGAGAGCTAAAGGTAGGAAAAGACTAGCTGCCTAATAAGATGGGCACTACTAGGTTTGGTTACCCAGCAGGAATAAGGCTTAAAAAGGCATGGCAGTACGACTTAATTTTCCGCACTGGCCGCCGAAGGAATGGCGCGTTGGTGCGGCTGCTGTTTCTTGAAGTTCCTGGTAAGAAAACTTTAATTGGCATGGCTGTAGGCAAAAGACAGGGCAACGCAGTTACAAGAAACAGGGGTAAACGAATATTAAGAGAAGCTGTACGAAAGACTTATCCCCAGATGAAAGAGGGATATTGGATTGTTTTCTCACTGCGAAAAAGGGGATTGAACGCGAAAACACAGGAAATTCAAAGGGATTTGATCAAATTGTTGAGCCAAGAAGGTATGTTAAAGGGCCAGAAGCCGAGTTCTACCGAGAAGGAATAGGGAGAATAAAGAGTTGACCATATCAGTAAAGTTAGCTAGATTTTTAATAAGGGGCTATCAATATTTTATATCTCCCCTTTTGGGGAAAAACTGTAGGTTTTACCCCACATGTTCCCAGTATGTTTTGGGGTGTATAGAGGCTCATGGATTGGTAAAAGGAAGTTTGCTGGGAGTTATAAGAATACTAAAGTGTGCTCCATGGCATCCAGGAGGATATGATCCTGTGCCAGAGCGTTTTGTGTTGTTTAAGAAGATAGTTGTCACAAAAACATCATTCAGGGAAGGTGAATAAATTGGGCACTATTTGGAAAGCGGCGGGCGACTTTCTTATATTAATAATTAATGGACTATATTCGTTAACTCACTCATATGGGCTTGCCATAATAATTCTCACGTTGGTGGTTAGAGTTCTTTTGTACCCGTTGTCCCATAAGCAAATGACTAGTATGCAAAAAATGCAAAGGCTTCAACCAAGGCTGAAGGTCCTGCAAGAAAAATACAAAGATGACAAAGAGACCTTGAATAAAGAGATCATGCGTCTTTATAAGGAAAACAACGTTAATCCTGCTGCGGGGTGTTTGCCGCTTCTTGTTCAATTGCCCATATTAATACTGCTTTTCAGGGTTTTGATGAACTTGGACCTGCAAGGAGCCACTTTCCTTGGCATAAGCCTTGAAGGTTCGGTCATATCTACTTTGGCTGCTGCCGTAGGGGCTCCTGCCGGGAAAATAGGCATAGGTGCTTTGTTGTCTGCAATTATGGCTAATCCTGCTGGGCTGGCCAACGTGAATATGTACTTGGGGAACTTGGTCCTTCTAGTGGTTATAGCTTTCCTTACTTGGTATCAACAGCAGCTAAGTGGGGCATCAAATCCACAAATGCAGTTTATGAATTGGTTCATGCCGGCATTTTTGGCGTTTATATGCTTAAGCTTGCCTGGAGGGGTTCTTCTTTATTGGGGCGTGTCTTCTTTGGTGGGAGTGGCCCAACAATGGTATGTTAAACACAGGACAGAGGTCGAAATGCAGGAGAAGCCAGTCCTATATAAAGAGAAACCCGGGAGCAAAAAAGATTAAAAACGAGGAAGAGAGAGGATATGCTGTCTATGGAAAACAGTTTTATCGTTGAGGTTCAATCAGTAGAAGAAGCTCAGCTACTTGGTAGCGAGAGGTGGTCTGTTGATCCTGAGGATGTTATTGTAGAAGTGTTAGAAGAGAGTAAGGGTATTTGGGGGTTGTTCAGCAAGAAGAGAAAAATGCAAGTTACCTTAAACGGGGAGCTGCACCTTGTTAAAGCCAGGAAGTTCTTGAAGGAGTTATTTTCCCGTATGGACCTGGACGTTATTCCTGAAGTGGCTGAAAATGGAAGTTTGAATCTAGTAGGTGACGATGCTGGGATCGTCATTGGCCGCTACGGTGAGACCCTAAAAGCCATAGAATTTATAACCAATCTTGTTTTTAGGGATAGCCTAAAAAGAATTACCATTGACAGTGATGGTTATAGGGAGAGGAGATTAAAGAGCTTAGAGAAGCTAGCTTTAGCTGCTGCGAGGGAAGCTGTAAGAAAAGGTAGGCCAGTTAAATTAGAGCCTATGAGCAGCTGGGAGAGAAGAATAATACATATAACATTGAAGGATCGCTCGGATGTTACGACAAGTTCTTATGGAATAGAGCCTCAGAGGTACGTGGTAGTAACTCCACAAATAGGTAAGGCGAGGAAGTATGGTAAAAGCCTGAGAAGAAATTAATATATATTTTGTTTCCCCGCGTTGCAGCAATCTTTCATAAAACAGCTGTTGCAACGCGGTCTTTTGCGGCATATTTCTTTTGAATGCTTCACGATGAGTGCATGAAACTCCCCTAAGACCTGGGGATCTTTAGGGAGCTCTCTTTGAAGAATTTCTTGTACATTTTCGTATGATTTTGTTTTTGAATTAAGCCACCCCATTCTTTTGCCAAGCCTTAGTGTATAGGCATCTATAACCAAAAATGGCAAATTGCCCCCATAGCACAGGATGCTGTCTGCAGTCTCAGGACCTATACCCTTGAGTCCCAATAACCATTTTCTGGCCTTATTAGGCTCCATCAAGAACAGCTTTTCTATTTTTCCTAATTGAGAGACAATTTTTTGAGAGAAGTTTATAAGGTATTGGGTTTTTCTTCTGTAAGTTCCTGCAGGCTTTAAGCACTCCTCTATAGTCTCTTCAGGAGCTAAGGCGATGGATGAAATGGAAAGTAAATGCTTGCTTTTTAGGTTTTGTAGTGCTCTTTCTACGTTATTCCATGTTGTGTTTTGGGTTAGGATAGCGCCTATGCATATCTCGTCTATAGTTTCTCCTGGCCACCAGTTTTGAGGGCCCCAATAGTTTAATAACATATTGTAAATGTTCAGCAAGGAAGACATGGAATCCCTCCAGATAAAGCTATAAGTATTTTCAAATAGATATGTACAGGCGGATAGTGGTATATTAAAACATGAAAGATCAGAAAAGGCAACTTTCAGATAAGGAGGGAGTTGGATGAATTCCCAATTAGCGTGCGTGACTATGCTAACTGATTTTGGGCTATCCGATGAGACAGTAGCCTGCTGCAAGGGAGTTCTTCTGAGCAAAGGGCTGAATCTACCCATTATTGATATAAGCCATGAAGTTCCTCCTTTCGACATTATTTCAGGGGGATGGATATTGGCTGGGGCTCTGCCATTTATGCCTTTGGGCGCACACCTTGCCGTAGTAGATCCTGGTGTGGGGACAGAAAGGAAGATAGTGATACTTCACGTTCAAAGGGGAGATTTTCTTGTGGGCCCGGATAATGGTTTGTTGATGGAAGCGGCAAGACGTTTGGGAGGGATAAAAAGAGCCTGGTCCGTTTGTATGGAGCGTTCTGGCTTCAAGAAAATTTCTTCTACATTTCATGCCAGAGATATTATGGCACCTGTCGTTGGCGATTTAGGTTTGGGTATTCCTCCCTCTACTTTGGGGGAAGAGATAGAGGAAAAAGCATTGATCGATTATCCTCTAGCTGAACCTAAGCAGGAAAACGGGAAAATAACGGGTTCCGTTGCCTATATTGATGCTTATGGAACGGTTAGGACCAACATATTGTGGAGATCCTTGAAAGGGAATGTTAAAAACTTAAAAATTTCCAGTAGTTGGTTATTTAGCATTCCTGTGGGGAGAACTTTTGCTGATGTAGCCAAAGGAGACCTGGTGATCCTAGAGGATAGCTGGGGTTACGTGTCAATAGCAATTAATCAAGGGAGAGCTTCTGACCTTTTGGGCTCTAAACCGGGAGACCCTATATCAGTAGAATTTACGATGTGAAAGATGAGCAAATAAAGCAGAATATTCATCAGGAAATTATTGATGGAGGTGGTGAGCAAGATGAGAAAGCTCCCCTATGCAAGGTTTAAAAAAATGCCACTTGTGGTTGTTAGTTTGATTCTAAGTATTGTGTGGTTTTCAACCATAGTTTGGGCTTCTCCTTCTGTGGAAGATCCTTTTACAGGAAACCCCATAGCCCAAATAGTGGAGAAAACTTCTCCTGCTGTTGTCAATATAGATACTAAAGCTATGGTTCGACAACCCTTGAGCCCTTTTGCAAATGACCCTTTTTTGAGGGAGTTTTTGGGAGACCAGTTAGAGCAATTTACTAGGTTAGTGCCTATGAAGGGGAAGGGTTCAGGGTTTATAGTTTCAAAGGATGGCTATATATTGACCAATAATCATGTTGTTGCAGGTGCAGATGAGATAACAGTAAGTATGTCCGATGGGAAAGCATATCCTGCAAAAGTCATTGGGACTGATCCGAGTTACGACCTGGCGGTAATAAAAATAGATGGAAAAAATTTGCCCACCTTGAAATTGGGAGATTCTGATAAGGTAAGAGTAGGAGAGTGGGCTATTGCAATAGGTAACCCCTTTGGTTTTGAAAGCAGTGTGACAGTTGGAGTTATTTCAGCGAAGAACCGCTCCATAAGGGCAAGGGATTTTAGCTTTGATGGTTTTCTGCAGACCGATGCAGCAATAAATCCAGGAAACAGTGGTGGCCCCCTGTTAAATTTGAAAGGAGAGGTTATAGGGATAAACACGGCAATAATACCCTACGCGCAGGGAATAGGTTTTGCTATTCCGATAAACATGGCCAAGCAAGTCTTGCAAGATTTAGTCAAATATGGAAGCGTCAAAAGAGGTTGGCTTGGCGTTTATATCCAACCATTAACAAGGGAGTTTGCTGATGTCTACGGAATCAAATCAGAAGAGGGCGCAATAATAGCTGACATAGTGCCTGGTTCCCCAGCTGATAAAGCAGGCCTAAAAAGAGGCGACGTAATAGTAGAGGTGGATGGAAAGAAGGTTAAGGATGATCTTGATTTGACTATGAAGATCAGGAGCCATCTGGCTGGCGATAAGGTCATCATTAAAATCTTAAGAGATGGCGCTGAAAGGAAAATAAGCGTTGTTTTGGGCAATATTCCAGGTAGTGAAGGTGGTTTTTCAAGCTTGAACGAAAATCTCAAGAAGATTGGCATAAAGGTCCAATCTATTACAGATGCCCAAAGAAAGCAAAAAGGGCTACCTTCGGGTACTAAGGGCGTTATGATCTCTGAGGTGTCTCCTGGGTCATTAGCAGATATGGTGGGACTTAAAAATGGAGACGTGATATTGGAGGTAAATGGCAAAGATGTAGAAAATCCGGATTCATTAGCTAAAAGCCTGCAAAAATCCAATAGAACGATAGTCTTTTTAGTGTGGCGCGATGGAAGGACTTTTTATATCTCTTTTAGGTTATAACCATTGAGGTAGAGTTAAACTTATTGGTAAAAGTCTATGGGCGGGGCATTTGTGCTCCGCCCATTTAGTATAGTTTCAGGATAAGCCGTAAGCTTCGAAAGAAGTCAAATCAAGGGGAAAAAGTATTTTAATCTTAGTTCCTTTGTTTGGTTCTGATTCTATTTCTATTTGGCCTTTGTGAATTTTTATTATGCGCAATCCTAAAGAAAGTCCTATGCCGTAGCCCGGTGCAGTTCGGGATTTTTCGGCTCTCCACAGTCGATTGAAGCACTTGTTTATAGTTTCCTTATCCATTCCTATTCCTGTATCCCATACCTCAAGCACAGCTTTATTGTTCCTTATGTCATGGTCCGTTATTAGTTTTATGTGCCCTCCGTGCTGTGTGTATTTGCTAGCATTATCTAGAAGGTTGGTTACCAATTGGTTTATAAGAGCTTCGTTTCCCTTTATAGGTGCAGGATTGAGCCTAAGTTCTAGGGTTTGCTTTTTGCTTTCCCAAATGGGCTTTAGTGATGATGCCACTTCCTCACCTATGACCATTAGTTCTAAGGGTTCCATCTTCATCTGTTCTCCTGAAGTTTCCAATCTTGCCATTTCGAGTAGCGCCGTCAAAAGGGACTGCATTTTATCGGCGTGAGCTGCAAGTTCTCTAAGTTTGCGCTCATAATATGCCACGTCCCTGGTTTTAAGGAGGGTGACATCTACAATGCCTTTTATGATCGCCAAAGGGGTTCGTAATTCGTGGCTTGCATCTGCAGTAAACGTCAGCAATCCATTCACTGCTTCCTCGATCCTTGAAAAAAGCGAATTCAGTTCAGTTGCTATTCCCTCAATATGAGGGTTTTTAACCTGTTTTGAGATAAATATACGCATATTTCCCTTTAAGTCGATGGATTTTATGGCTTTCTTGAGGGTTAGCAGCTCTTTATTTGTTGATGTTATGAGAAAAATGTGCCAACACATAAAAATTATAAAAGCTCCCATTATCAAGGAGAAAACTGCATAAAGGCTAAATTTCAATTGAAAGAAACTCTTCATCGGGGAAGTTAGTACTACATAATAGTTTTTTTTTCTTTGCCCTTCGCTATTTTTGATCTTTTGTATTCTCACCCTATAAATGTAAGAAGCCTCTAAGTCCTTGTATAGAGGCATACAAAGCAGTGCATCTCGCTCTATTTGCATATTTTTAGTATTAATTGACAACGATTCGGTAGAAGCACCTTTGCGGATATATCTTTCTATAATTTGGGGGAGCTTTACTAGATCCCCATAAGGATTTGAGCTTTTCATCAGTGTAAAATCGTCATCGTATAACTGTATTTCAACTGTAGGATGAAGCAATTGAGGGACATTTGGCTTCTTTTGATCATTGTTAAAGCTTATTAGGGTATAAATGTTAGAGAGGGTGTTATCCATTTCCGCTAACCTTGAGTGCATAAAAAAGGAAAACGCACCCCATAAAATGAGAGTGAAAAAGATCAAAATTACAAATATATAACTTACCTTAAAAGAGCGGAGAAAGGCTTTTCCCCGCTCTTTTTGCATCTTTTTATGAAGCAACTCTGTTCACGCCTTATTGTTACTGTTTCTTATAGTTTATTGTCTATAGGGGCAAGAAATCTTATACCCAACACCTCTTACTGTTGCCACTATACCTTCCAGATTGTAAGGGCGCAATTTGTCTCTAAGGTATTTTATGTGAACATCCACGACGTTGCTGGTTCCGTCGTACTCTTTCTTCCAAACGTGGGCGATAATTCTTTCCCTGGAGAAAACTTGATTTTCGTATCGCATTAGAAGCTCGAGGATATCAAATTCTCGCTTTCTCAAAGGAATTATTTCATCGTCTACTTTGCACTCTCTGGCAATTGGATCCAAAACAAGGGGGCCACATTGTAAAATAGGTCTTTTGTGTTCAGTATGTCTTCTAATAAGAGCGTTTATACGTGCCAAAAGTTCCCTGAAATCGAAGGGTTTGACCAGATAATCGTCGGCTCCAGCTTCTAATCCCTTAACTCTGTCTTCTATGGAGTCTTTTGCGGTCAAAACAAGAATTGGCGTGTCCTTCCCTGCCTCTCTTATTTTTTCAATTAACTCGTAACCATCCATCTTGGGCAACATTATGTCAAGGATTATGCATTCGTACTCGTTTTTGACGACTTTATCCAGGCCTTCCTCGCCATCATATGCGCTGTCCACAATAAAACCGCTTTCGCTTAAGCCTTCTGCTAGAACTTGTACTAAGTCTCGGTTGTCTTCTATTATTATTATCTTCATTACCTATGCCTCCCATTCTAGTCTCTTTATTAATAGTATAACCACAAATTTAATAAAATGTCGAGTGCAGAATGAGTTTAAACTTATTTCAACATTTTAGTTAGTTGTTTTTGTATTTCAATTAATCGTAACATTCATGTTTGCAAAAGTGCTGCCAAATGGTATAATACCGTCGCCTAATACTAGGTGTGGCGGTGACGGCGCTTTACTTGGTTTTAGGATTTTACAAGAGAGGTGGTCGACATGTTGGAAAAGGATAAGAAGCAGGCGATAATCGAAGAGTTCAAATTGCACGATGCAGATACTGGTTCCCCTGAGGTTCAGATAGCTCTGCTCACTACGAGAATAAGGGAGCTGACTGAGCACCTCAAGGTGCATAAGAAAGATTATCATTCTCAGCGCGGACTTATGAAGATGGTCGGTAAGAGGCGCAGATTGTTAAAGTATTTGAGACTTAAGGACTTTAACCGTTACAGGACTCTTATTGAGCGCCTTGGTTTGCGCCACTAGTTTTTGGCTAAAAGTTGTAACAAAATGACGAGGGCCATGAGGAGCCCTCGTCATTTTTTATCGGATTGTGGTATTCTTTTTGTAAATAGAGAGAAAATAAAGAGAAATAATGAGGAGGAGTAATAATGGCAAATGTTTTTACCGTCGAAACCGGCGGAGGAGTGATAACTTTTGAGACAGGAGCTCTAGCAAAGCAGGCTAATGGCTCGGTGAAGGTGTCTATTGGAGAGACTGTTCTGCTTGTCACTGCATGTTTTTCCGAGACCCCAAGGGAAGGGATAGATTTTTTCCCCCTTCTGGTGGATTACGAAGAAAGGTTTTATTCTGCAGGGAAAATTCCTGGCGGTTTCATAAAAAGGGAAGGGAGGCCATCGGAGACTGCTATATTGACTGCGCGGCTGATAGATAGGTCCATAAGGTCCCTTTTCCCGGAACACATGCGTAACGACGTTCATGTGGTGGCAACTACCCTTTCGGTGGATCAGGAGAATTCTCCAAGCGTTTTGGCTATAAATGGAGCATCTGCAGCACTTACTATTTCTGATATTCCTTGGGAAGGACCTGTAGGTGCTGTAAGAATTGGTTGCGTAGATGGCCAACTGGTAGTAAACCCAACAGAAAGCCTCATGAGGGACAGTTCCTTGGATCTAGTTGTGAGTGGCCATAGAGATGGCATAACCATGGTTGAAGCCGGCGCTTCAGAAGTTTCAGAGGACCTTTTGGTTGAGGCGTTGGAGCTGGCCCAGCAGGAAATAAAAAAAATTGTAGATATTCAGTTAGAGATGAGGGAGAAGTTGGGTAAGGGAAAGATAGAATTGCCTTTACCTGAAGAATATCCACAGATAGATAATTGGATAATGGAAAACCTTTATGATGATATAAAGGCTGCTGTAATGATTCACGAGAAGAAGCCGCGTGCGAAGGCTTTAGATGAGATAGAGAGCAAGGCCATTGAGGCCTTGCTAGAGGAATATCCGGATAAAGAAGGTTATATAAAAGGATATATAAGTAAGCTTGTCAAGAAGGCTGTTAGGGAGTCTATAGTGTTTGAAGGCAAAAGGGCAGATGGGAGGAAAAACGATGAAATAAGGCCCATCACTTGTGAGGTAGGGGTTCTACCTAGGACACACGGTTCTGCTGTATTTACTAGAGGTGAAACCCAGGCTCTTGTAACTACTACGTTGGGAATGGTTGGAGAGGATGATCAGCTGGTTGATGGTTTGCAGCATGATGAAACGTCCAAACGCTTCATGTTACACTACAATTTCCCTCCTTACTCTGTTGGAGAAGTTCGCCCAATGAGGGGGCCAGGCAGGCGAGAAATAGGCCATGGGGCCCTCGCTGAGCGGGCAGTTAGGCCTCTTTTGCCTGATGAAGCGGAGTTTCCCTACGCTATTCGAGTAGTATCAGATATTTTAGAATCTAACGGCTCTAGTTCCATGGCTTCGGTTTGTGGGGCCAGCTTATCTCTTATGGATGCAGGTGTGCCGATAAGAAAGGCCGTTGCAGGAGTAGCTATGGGGCTTATAAAGGAGCAAGAGAAAGTGGTTATCCTAACTGATATTCAGGGATTAGAAGATCATTTTGGAGATATGGATTTCAAAGTGGCGGGGACAAGAGACGGCGTAACGGCCCTTCAAATGGATAATAAGGCTGGCGGCATTACTAGAGAAATCCTTACCCAGGCTCTTGAGCAGGCGAAGCGTGGTAGATTGTTCATTTTGGACAAAATGGATGAAGCAATAAGCGAACCAAGAGGAGAGTTGTCCTCTCTTGCTCCTAGGATATATACCTTGAAGATAGACCAAGAAAAAATCAGGGATATCATTGGCCCAGGCGGAAAGACCATAAGGAGCATAGTGGCTGAGACAGGTGTAAAGATAGATGTGGAAGATAATGGCACTGTACTTATCGCTTCAAGCAGCGATGAAGCGGCACAAAAAGCCATAAACATAATCGAAGAGCTGGTCAAAGAAGTGGAAGCAGGGGACGTTTATCTTGGGAAGGTCACAAGGTTGATGCCCTTTGGAGCATTTGTGGAGGTTCTTCCAGGCAAAGAAGGGCTGCTTCATGTAAGCGAAGTGAGCACCCATCATGTAGCTAAGGTGGATGACATTTTGAAGCCAGGAGATATGGTTCTGGTGGTGGTCAAGGAGATAGACGACATGGGGCGCATTAATCTTTCCAGAAAGAGAATATTTGACAGGAAAGAAGAGATGGAAAGCATGTATCAGGAAGCTTTCTCGGAAGAGATGACAAGGGAAGAGAAAATAGAAAGTGCTTCCAGTAAAAGAGAAAAACCTGCCACACGAGAAAGGAAACCGGGTGGAAGGCCTAATGCTCATCCCAGGAGGAGAGGCTAATCATGGAAGAGGTTAAACTGCCTGTTCACATCACTCGGAGTAAGGAAAGCGAAGATTTGCCTTTGCCAAGTTATGCCACTGAAGGCTCTTCGGGGATGGATGTAGTGGCTGCAGAAAGCTGTGTTATTCAGCCAGGAGAGTGGAAGGCGGTAAGTACTGGTTTGTTTATGGAGATACCAAAGGGATATGAATGCCAGGTAAGGCCTAGGAGTGGTTTGGCCCTTAGGGAAGGAGTAACGGTTCTTAATGCGCCTGGGACGATAGATAGTGACTATCGAGGCGAGGTTAAGGTCTTGCTGATAAATCATGGTAAGACTTCATTTAAGATTGCTAGAGGAGATAGGATAGCTCAACTGGTGTTTGCCAAGGTGGAAAGGGCGGAGCTCCATCTAAAAGAAAAGCTAACCGCCACGGCTAGAGGTAGCGGTGGTTTTGGTAGTACTGGGAAGTAAAGTAGTATAGGGTAAATAATAAATAGAGGAGGGGAGGCCTTAAAAGCCACCCCTCCTCTATTTGTATGTATTCTATTGTTTTTCAGCCTTAATGGTTTTGCTAATACACCATAAAGTACCGCCCCACACTATCAGAAGAACTATTGCCATGTAAACTTGCCAGCCCATACACAATCCCTCCTTTGGCTAGGCTAAAAAGCATTGAAGCCCTCTTTATTCTATTCTGTTGCCTCGAACTTGTGGGTCATCTTATCGGCAAGCCAGTTATTGAGCAACAAGAATACTACGACCATTATAGCCCATTGATAGAACATTGTTCCAACGGTGTAGGTGTATTTAGAGATAGGCAGCCATTTCCACCAGCTGTCAGGATACCAGCTCATAGCCTGTTTGATCCACCAGGTAAAGATGATGACAAACCACAAAGGGAACAGATAAATAAGCTTCCACATCCAGGATGCCTTAAGATCAGAGTATGGCTCAATATATTCTTCCCATATTTTGTTGACGCCTATCTTTATGGCTCCAATAGAGAAAAATACGCCACTTACCAGCAATCCTACGCCCCAGACCCAGTCCTGGTTGTTCAGGAAGTCTATGCTCATTGAGGAAGGTAAGCCTAGAATTGTTATTGCTATCCCTGCTGTCAAGGCTGCCTTAGGACGTTCCCATCCGGCATCCATTAAGAGCCTGACACCCAGCTCTACCATTGAGAGCAAGGAGCTCAAAGCTGCAAAGATCAATGCCAAGAAGAAAAAGCCTGCAAATAATGTGCCTCCTGGCATTACCGTGAATAGTTTGGTAAGGTGAATGAACGCAAGCCCTGTATTTCCAGAGGCCACAGCTGCCTGAGGATCTGGAGAAAGGGCGAAAATAGTGGGAATTATGGCGATTGCTGCGATTAATGCCGCTGAAGTATCAGCAAAACAAATGGTGGTGGCGTTAAGAGAAATATCTTCTGCTTTTTTGGAATACACAAAGTATGTTAAAAGAAGCCCCCAACCGGCTCCTGTGGACCAGGCAACCTGCGTAAATGCCTCAAGCCACAACCGACCAGAAGTGAATAGTTCAAACTTGGGTTCAAATAGGTACTGAAGTCCCTTTGTAGCGCCTGGGAGAGTTACGGCTCTTATTGCTAAAACAACTAGGAGAACAAAAAGGCTAGGTATAAGTATCTTGTTGATTTTCTCAAGTCCCTGAGATACGCCCTTAAAAATTACTATGGTGGCTAACACCATTGAGATAATATGCCAGGGCACCATTGCTCCTGGGGTTGTTGAGAAGGCCGTCCAAAGTGCTTCTGTGTCCAATCCTGGTTTGATTACACCGGTTAAAACATAGACAAAGTACCTGATACACCAACCCATAACTACTGCATAGTAAAAAGCTATACCTAGTGAGATCCATGCCACACATCCACCGGCCCATGCCCATTTTCGGCCAAGCATTTCCTTAAAGGATCCTATTACTCCCATACGGGTTACTTTACCCCAAACAGATTCGGCCATTAAAAGAGGAATAGCCCATAAAAATAAAGCAATAACACAAGCTATAACAAAAGCTCCTCCACCTTGGGCTGCAGCTACGCGAGGAAACCGCCAAATATTACCTGTACCTACAGCCATTCCTATAGCAGATAGGATCAATCCCCATCTACTGCCCCACTGATCAGCTTTCTTAATCTCGGCCATTCTTTAAATCCCTCCTAGCTGAACCAAAAATAAGTCACACCAATACTCCATTTCTTCTGAAAACAAAGAACTAAAAATGCGAGGAAACTTGTGTGGGTCTTGTCGCCTCTATCACCTCCTTTGCTTATGGTTGTGGCGTATGCGGCGATTGAACAACGTAGGGTAGCGGATTGTAAGATACTGTAAGATTTAGATAGAAAAGCAGAAATAAAAACAATATCAGAAAGATCATACATAATATACCACTTTTTATTATCTGCACAAAGCACATACAGTATACTTTTTTCAAGTTTAACGACGACTAACAGTACCGGCTGTGGTACAATTCAATAAAATGCGGTTTTGCGGAAATTGTTCTTGGGAGGGATTAATTTGATAAATGGGCCAGAAGACAGAAAGTATATAGGAACTCTTCCGGTAAGTGTGGCGGAAGTTTTCAAGGAGTGGGGCTGTTCGAAGGGGACAGTCGCGGGTCGGTTTAATGGTGAATTGGTAGATCTGAATTATAAAATAGAGATGGATGGCTTTCTGGAGCCAATATCTGTTGATACAGAAGAAGGCTTGGAAATTCTAAGGCACTCTACGTCACATCTTTTGGCGCAGGCGGTAAAAAGGCTTTACCCAGGAACCAAATTGGGTATAGGGCCAGCGATAAAAGATGCTTTTTATTACGATTTAGATGTGCCACAACAGATATCTGAGGATGACTTACCTAAAATAGAGAAGGAAATGAAAAGGATTGCCAAGGAAAAATTGAAAATAGAAAGAAGTGTTTTGTCGAAGGAAAAGGCTTTGGTGCTTTTTAAGGGGCAAGGTGAAGATTATAAATTGGAATTGATTGAAGATTTAGATGGCGAAGAGATATCTGTTTACAAACAAGGAGAGTTTGTTGACCTGTGTAGAGGTCCCCATGTACCCGACACTTCCTACATTAAACACTTTAAGCTTCTTTCTTTGGCCGGAGCCTATTGGCGCGGTGACGAAAAGAATAAAATGCTTACCAGAATATATGGAACAGCTTTTGCGACAAAGGAAGATCTTGATGCATATATAACGAGAATGGAGGAAGCCAAACGTAGAGACCATAGAAAGTTGGGGAAAGAGTTAGATTTGTTTAGTATTCAGCCTGAAGGGCCAGGTTTCCCCTTCTTTCATCCTAAAGGTATGGTTATCATAAACAAGCTTGTTGATTTTTGGCGTGAGGAGCACGAGAAGAGGGGGTATTGTGAGATACGTACTCCTCTTATCTTAGATAGGGAGCTTTGGATTCGTTCAGGACATTGGGATCATTACAGGGAGAACATGTATTTTACCGAGATAGATGATAGGCCTTTTGCCATAAAGCCCATGAATTGCCCTGGCGGGATACTTGTTTACAAGAGTCGGATAAGAAGCTACAGAGATTTGCCTCTTAGGATGGCCGAGCTCGGGACGGTTCATAGACACGAAAGGTCTGGAGTGCTCCATGGCCTTATGAGGGTAAGATGCTTTACGCAGGATGATGCCCACCTGTATGTCATGCCGGACCAAATAAAAGAAGAAATATTGGGGATTATGGATCTGGTGAAGTACATATATAAGGACGTATTTGGGTTCAATTACAGAGTAGAATTATCCACCAAACCGGAGAAGGCTATGGGGGATCCCTTAATGTGGGAAAAGGCAGAAAAAGCTCTTGAGGAAGCCCTTAAGGCAGCAGGTGTTGAGTATAAGATAAATCCAGGAGATGGTGCCTTTTATGGCCCCAAGATTGATTTTCACTTAGAAGACTGCATAGGTAGAACTTGGCAGTGTGGAACTATACAGCTTGATTTCCAAATGCCTGAGAAGTTCGATATAACTTATGTTGGCCCAGATGGTGAACATCATAGGCCGGTTATGCTACATAGGACAGTCTTTGGTAGCTTGGAAAGGTTTTTGGGTATTCTTATAGAACATTACGCGGGTGCCTTCCCCTTCTGGCTTGCTCCTGTTCAGGTGAAAGTTCTGCCTGTAAGGCATGAATATAATGGTTATGCAAAAGAAGTATTTGATAGATTAAAAAATGAAGGATTTAGGGTGGAAGTAGATAGTCGGGAAGAGAAATTAGGGAAGAAGATAAGGGATGCGCAAATGGAAAAGATCCCATACATGCTGGTAGTAGGTGCAAATGAGGTGCAGGAAAGAACAGTGGCAGTGAGAGAGAGGCAGGCAGGAGATGTTGGAAGCATGTCCTTGGAAGAATTAATTGCTATTATGACTGAACGCCTATCGCCTGTATCTCAGGTGTGATGTTGATATAAAAGGTAACCTATGGTATATTTAGTCACTAGCAGTTAGTGGGATAGGATAAAGTGCAATATATAAAATAATATATAAAATTAATATGAAAAGAGGAGGATCCATTCTCCCACCTGGGTCGACGCAAAACGCTGTTGCCGGGTCAAATGCAGGTAGCTTTAAGAGAGAGCTATCGTGTCTTTGATTATAGCCGGGCGTTCAGCGTCCGGCTATAATTTTTGAATAATATTTTGGAGGTGACCAGCTATAGCAAAAAAAGTTGATGAACCAAGGGTCAATAATGAGATAAGAGCAAAAGAGGTATTGTTAATTGATGACAAAGGTGTGAAGCTGGGCGTGGTCCCGCTGAGCGAGGCTCTTGATATTGCAGCAGAGAGAGAGCTTGATTTAGTGGAAGTGGCGCCGCAGGCTTCACCCCCGGTCTGTAGGATATTGGATTATGGTAAATATAAGTATCAGTTGCAGAAAAAGGAGAAAGACGCTAGGAAAAAGAGTAAATCACAAACTGTAAAAGAGATGAAAATGCGCCCGAAAATTGACCAGCACGATTACGAGTTTAAGACAAAAGCTATAAGGAATTTCTTGGCTGCTGGACATAGGGTTAAGGTTGCTGTTTTCTTCAGGGGTAGAGAGATGGCCTTCTTGGATAAAGGTAGGGAAGTATTGGAGAGGGTTATAAGAGATTGTGAGGATGTAGGAAAGGTAGAGATGGAGCCTAGAATGGAAGGACGTTACATGCGTGCAATGCTAGCGCCTTTGCCACAGAGTCAGAAAAACAAGAAGAAAGAGCCTTCTAAAGCCAGTAACAAAGAGCCTTCTAAAGCCAATAACGATGAGGGTAATGTAGAAAACAATAAATAGAGATCAAGATTTGCGATACAGATCAAAAAGCAGTTGGAGGAGGATGAAATTATGCCTAAGATGAAGACTCACTCAGGAGCTAAGAAACGCTTCAGAGTGACAGGTACTGGGAAATTAAGCTATAAGAAGAGTGGTAGAGGTCACCTTTTGCGAAAAAAGAACAGTAAGAGGTTGAGGAGATTGAAGCAGAAGGGGTATTTGAATCCGACAATGGAGAGAAATGTAAAGAAATTGCTCCCTTACGCATAAACGAAATTTTGTTTGAGTGTAAATTGAAAATTAAGATAATCTAATGAAAGAGGTGAACGCTCATGCCGCGAGTGAAGGGCGGATCTGCGAGCGACAAAAAGCGCAAAAAACTTTTTAAAATAACTAAGGGTTTTTGGGGTAGAAAGAAGAACACTTATAAAAGAGCAAAAGAAGCGTCCTTGCATGCTTTGGCTAGTGCCTACAAGGACAGAAGAGCAAGGAAAAGAGATTTTAGAAGGCTATGGGTTACGAGAATTAGCGCAGCGGCCCGCATGAATGATATTTCTTATAGTAATTTTATAAACGGCTTGAAAAGAGCGGGCATTCAAGTTAACAGAAAGATGCTTGCTGACTTGGCGGTGAATGATATGCAAGCATTCAAAGTGATGGTGGAGAAGGCCAAGGAGGCGCTTGAGCAATAAATCCCAAAAAGTTTTACGGTAAATTAAAACCAGAAAGGATTATTGTCGGAGGGTTTCTGATGTTGATTGTGTCAGGAACCCTCCTTCTTTGGATTTTGAACCACAGTTATAGACCATTGAATTTTATTGATTCTCTTTTTACTGTCACATCTGCGGTTTGTGTTACCGGATTGGTTGTTGTAAATACAGCCACTGATTTGAGTTTTTACTCTAAGTGCTTGATTGTTGTCTTAATGCAGCTTGGCGGTCTAGGTGTTATGACTGCCTTTACATCTTTATTTATATTGCGTGGTTCGCGGGTGAGTCTTCAACATAGGTACTGCCTTTCAAGTAGCCTAGGTCTTGATGGAGTTTCGGGGGTAATAAGGCTGTTAGGGCATATAGTGAAGATGACTTTTGCCATAGAGCTTTTTGGAGCATTGTTGCTTTTTGGGGAGCTGTTGGATTATTACGAGCCGTTAGATGCCCTTGGCCACGCCATTTTTCATAGCATAAGCGCTTTTTGTAACGCTGGTTTCTCAACCTTTCCGGATAACCTTGTGCCTTTTCGCGAAGACCCATCTATTACTTTGATTATAATGTTGCTTATAATATTGGGCGGGATAGGATTTGTTCCTCTAATGGAGTTAGTGGGCATAGAATACCACAATAAGCGAATGTCACCTTACTGTAAGCTAGTCTTTTCTGTCACGTTTTTGCTAATAGTAATAGGTTGCTTGGCCTTATTTTTGACAGAGCACATTGTGTGGAGACATGATGTCTCCGTATTTCAAAGTTTTTGGGATGCTTTATTCCAGTCTGTTTCAGCCCGTACTGCTGGATTCAACACAGTGGATATAGGGAAAATTTCTCCCGTGGGATCTTTTGTGTTGATTTTACTGATGATAATAGGAGCTTCTCCTGGCTCTACGGGAGGAGGCATAAAGACAACCACATTTGGGGTTTTGTTATTGTCCTTATACAGCGAAATTTTGCAAAGGGAAGACATAATTTTCTCCAGCAGAAGGATACCTTATAGCATCTTAAGAAAAGCCGTGTCTCTTGTTATAGTTTATATGGTGACCATATTTCTTTCTTCCTTTATATTAGGAATAATGGAACCTTATTCTTTTAGAGAGATTCTTTTTGAGGTGACTTCTGCTTTAGGTACAGTTGGCCTTTCGACCGGAATAACGCAAGGGCTTTCTGGCTTAGGTAAATTCTTACTGATTTTGTTGATGTTTTGGGGCAGGGTTGGTTTGATTGTTTTCTTCTATGGAGTTGCGAGAAAGGATGAGCAAAGACATATTTCATATATTGATACCAATGTGCCTATAGGTTAGGAGGGTGTTAGCTTGCCCAAAAAAATTGGAAAGAGGAAGACATTTTTAGTAGTGGGTTTGGGTAGGTTTGGAAAGGCTGTATGTGAGAGATTGGCAGAGCTTGGGGAGAACGTGATAGCTGTAGATAAAAACAGAGCCAGGATAGATGAACTTGCAGATAAAGTAGATGTTGCCGTTCAGATGGATGCAACCGACGAGGAGGCTTTAAAAAAGATAGGTGCCAAGGAAGTGGATGGAGCCATAGTTGCCATAGGGGAAAACATAGAAGCGAGCATTTTGGCGGTAACTTTGCTTGTTGGGATGGGAGTTCCTTATGTGGCGGCCAGAGCAAACAGCACTATTCACGCCCGGGTATTGGCAAGGATGGGGGCTCAAAGGGTGTTTTTCCCTGAAAGGGATTTTGGTGTTAAGATAGCAGAACAAATTTCTAAGCCTGCGCTGTCCAACTTCGTCGAGTTGCCAGGATCAGATTTTATGATCGGTGAAATTGGAACATACGAAGAGATGGTAGGCAAGACTTTGGCGGAGCTGGAATTCAGAAACCGATATAATGCTGTCGTCCTATTAGTCAAAAGAGGTTCTGAAAAGTTTCTTCCTAAAGCAGATACCCTTTTGGGAAAAGAGGACAAACTGATTGTAGCTGCCTATCGAGATGATTTAAATAAATTGTTAGAATAACTATATGAATGATAAAGTTATCAGTAGAGAGAAATGGGGTGTGGCTGTAGTGATCGATATAGAAAGAAAAACAGCGGAAATAAAAGATCTTTTTTTTACAGAACTTAAAAAGGCAAAAGGACCTGAAGATTTGGAGGAGATAAGGGTCAGATTTTTGGGTAAAAAGGGTAATATAACAAGCCTTCTAAAAAGTATAAAAAATATAGATCCTAGCGAACGTCCTAAAGCTGGCCAGTTATTGAATCAACTTAAAGAGGAGATAGAACTGGCAATTAGGCAAAAAAGAGAAGCACTCTTGGAGGCGTTTTATCAGAAGGAAGAGGAAGAGGATGCCATAGATGTAACACTTCCCCCTAGAGGCAGGAAGTGGGGTGGTTTCCATCCAGTAGCCCAAGTAATGGAGGAAGTAGTTGAAATTTTCGCTTCCATGGGATTTACAGTGGCTTATGGGCCTGAAATAGAGAATGATTTCTATAATTTTGAGGCTTTAAATATTCCTCCACATCACCCCGCAAGAGATATGCAAGATACCTTTTATACAACCAACGGGCTGCTCTTGAGGACTCATACTTCTCCTGTAGAGGTAAGGGCTATGCGTCAAATGGGTGCCCCCTTACGTATCGTGGTCCCTGGTAAAGTTTATAGAAGAGACAATGATCCTACCCATTCTCCGATGTTTCATCAACTGGAGGGATTGTTAATAGATGAAGATATTTCTGTGGCAGATTTGAAGGGCTGTATGGAGGCTTTTGCTAACATAATATTTGAACGTTCATTAAAAGTGAGATATAGGGCAAGCTATTTCCCCTTTACTGAGCCTTCCTTGGAGATGGATGTAGAGTGCGTTGCATGTTCTGGTAAAAATCCAGAGTGTCGGATATGCAAGGGGACAGGATGGCTCGAGATTGCCGGTATGGGCATGACACACCCGAATGTATTGAGGGCTGGCGGGATAGACCCGCAGAAATACAATGGTTTTGCTTGGGGAATGGGATTGGACCGCATAGCCATGTTGAAATATGGATTAGATGATTTGAGGGTGTTTTTCGAAGGAGATCTTGCATTTTTAATAGGGGGTCGCCAGGAATGAAGATATGTTGGAGTTGGTTAAAAGAAGAGGTAAATTTCAAGATAGATAACATGGAACATGTTGTTGAAAGGCTGACAGAAACGGGTTCCGAGGTGGAATCCATCGAAAAGCCTGTGCCTCTCCTAAAGGGCGTCGTTACTGCGAAAGTTAAGAGTATAAAGGGGCACCCTGATAATCCTAACCTGTTAGTTGTCAAACTGGACACAGGAAAGGGCGAGGCTACCTGCGTAACAGCAGCTAAAAATCTGAGAGCAGAAGATGTGGTGCCTTATGCACCTCCAGGTGCGACAGTTGCTGATGGAACTGTGATGGCAGCACGGGAGTTCGATGGCATTGTGAGTGAAGGTATGATGTTGTCGGCAGATGAAATAGGCTTGCCAGATATCGCTGACGAGTTTGGAATTTTGAGACTATCCGAAAGTGAAAAGCCTGGAAAAGATATAAGGCCCATTCTTGGGTTAGATGATTATGTGTTGGATATTTCTATAACTCCAAATAGAGGAGACCTTTTGAGCGTCCGAGGACTAGCTCAAGAAGTTGCTGCTATACTGGATGTTTCGATAAACGAACTTAGGCCAAATAAGGGTTTTAGTGATTCCGGGCCTTCGACCTCTGATATGGAGAAAGAATTTAAGGGAATAACTTTGCAGGATGAAGGATGTTCTCTTTATGCTTTGGGTTTTGCAGATAACGTAAAAATAGGTCCTTCTCCCGTGAAGGAACGCGTCAGGTTGTCCCTTTTAGGCATGAGGCCCATTAACAACATCGTTGATGCTACCAATCTTGTAATGTTGTATCTAGGCCAGCCCCTTCATGCTTTTGATTACGACCTTTTGCCAGAAAAGGAAATAACGGTAAGAAGTGCTCGTGAAGGAGAAAAAATAGTAACTCTTGATGGCAAAGAACGAAGCTTGATTCCTGATGACCTCGTGATAGCCAGCGGAGGAATTCCTGTTGCTCTTGCGGGAGTAATGGGAGGAGAAAACACGGAAATAAACGATAGCACGAAAAGGATAGCGCTAGAATCTGCGAATTTCGATTCTGTGAGAGTGAGCAAGACGTATAGAAGGCTGGGTCTTCCTAGTGAAGCTGCTTATAGGTTTGCCAGAAAGGTTGATCCTGCGAAGGTGACAATAGCTTTATCTAAGACCTTTGAGTATCTTGTTAAATGGAAAGCAGCGCGTCCCCTTGGTCAGGTAATGGAAAGATCGGGCGAGGAACAACCTCGTTATGTTGAGCTGACCAGAAAGAATCTGAAGAAAGTCCTGTTGCTCGAAGATATGGATTTAGCATCAACTATTTTACGTAGGTTAGGGTTTATTGAAACTACTAAGGAAGAGGATAGAAGAGTTTTTCAAGTCCCCAGTTTCCGTGCGGATGTATCAATAGAGGAAGACCTGATAGAAGAAGTTGGAAGAGTTTGGGGATACGACAAAATGGAATCCAGATTGCCGGCTGTTACGCGCAAACCTGGTGACATAACAAAAAGGATGAGGACAGAGCGCCAGTTGCGCAATATCGCCATGGGACGAGGTTACGCGGAAGCAATAACATACAGCTTTATATCTCCAGACTTACTAAAGACCTTAAGGATTCCGGAAGATAGCCCCTTGGCAAATTGTGTAACCTTATCTAACCCTTTGAGCAAGGAACAATCTATTATGAGGACTTCTTTGGCATTTGGCTTGCTGAAAGCAGCTGCTGCTAATATTAGAAATGGATGGAGAAGTCCCATAAGAATGTTCGAGATAGGGAAAGTGTTTTCTCTTGAAGATGGAACAGAATTGGGAGTCAAGGAAAATCTCCATATAGGAGGTATAGTTTGTCTTGGAAAGGATTCCCGGTTCGTGTGGAAAGAGCAAGTAGATGATTTCTTCTCGGTGAAGGCAGATATTATGGCCTTGACTGAGGCTAAAGGCGTTTTGTTAGAGTTTGTGAAGGGTGAATATCCTTTTGGCCATAAAGGACAATCGGCTCATATTTTGAATAACGGCAAAGTAATAGGATACTTATGTCGATTGAAGCCTAAAATAGCGGAGGAACTCTCGTTGCCTCAACCGGTGTTGTTGTTTGAACTAGACCTTGAGGTGTTAGAGAGGTCGAAAGGTGTTAGCTTTGGAAAAACAAATAAATATCCGGCAGTGTATAGAGATATATCTATTCTCATTGACAAGGGAATGCCTGTAGAGAAAGTTAAGGTGGATGTAAAGGATTTAGCGTCTCAGTATGTGAGAAGTGTAAGGCTGTTTGATGTGTATGAAGGGAAAGGGCTCCCTGAGGGCAAAAGGAGTGTAGCTTTTACTTTAGAGTATAGGTCTGAGGAAGTTACTCTTCGTGATGAAGAAGTAGATAAAGCACATATGGGGCTAAGAGAGGCCCTACAACAGAAGGGCTATGTTTTACGCTAAGTTAAGGAGGGGATTCCTGTGCAGGAATATCTTGCTAATCTTGAAGGTCTTGTAGAGAGGGTTACAAAGCGTCTTAATGAATTGCTCGATGAAAACAGGCAATTAAAAGAAGAAATCGAAATCCACAAGGAAGTCTTGGAGGAGAAAAACAGCGAAATTGAGGCCATAAAAGAAGACTATAAAAAAATTATAGAAGAAAAGGACAGAGAACTTTCCGATCTCAAATATGTGCAGAAAGAGGCTGAGGAAAGGATAAAGGCGCTGTTAGACAAGATAAGAGGGGTTGTGGAGTAATAAGGAGTTCCTTGTGTAGATAATTTGGGAAACATAGCGCGAGAAGAAGGGGGGCAACCCAATTGCAGGGAGAAGTTCGGCGAGTTAATGTGCTTGTGGGGAAAAAGACATATTCCATTTTAACTCGACTGGATGAAGATAAGTTCAACGCGGTTCTGAAAATCGTCAAAGAAGCAGTTGAAGGCATTGAAGGTTCTGTAGAGCAAGAACAGAGACTGCTTTTGGGTTGCCTAAAGATGGCCTATGAAATAGAAGAAGTTACTGAGAAATTAGAAAAGGCCCTGAAAGAGTGTAACTGATTATGGGATTGGCGTTTACAGTTGACTTAATAGTACTTTTTATGGCGATTTATTTTGTATCTAGAGGCTTATTGAGGGGCTTGTCGGGAGAGATAATTTCCATCCTTTCCGTGGTTGGAGGCTTTTTGCTTGCATGGTACTGGTCAGATAAGGCAGCTGAACTTTTAGTGAGTTGGTTTGCCTTGGAGGCAGGATATGCTAGGATTCTTTGCCTTTTTTTAATATATCTTCTATGCCTTATAGCAGGAGGATTTTTAAGAAGGGTAGTGAAAGCTTTCCTACGTTTTGTAAGCCTCTCGGTTGTGGACAGAGTCCTTGGAGGAATTGCCGGCCTGCTAAAGAGCTTAGTTTTTTTGTTATTGATATATATGGCAACATCCTTTTTGGTTCCTTTTATGGGAACAGACTGGGTGAAAAAGTCTGTATCCATGAATATAGCTGGCGTGGTATTGCCGTATGTGCAGGACCTGATGGGTAAAATAGATTCGAAAGAATTTAATTCCTTCCCTTTGTATAAAGAGCTTTGGCAACATGATGGCACATTACCATTGAAAGTCCCAGTAGGAGATATTAATAACCAAGTACATCAAGAGGGTGACGATATAAAACAGTGAGAACCGATGAAAAAACTCTTCAGCTTGTTGATATACCTAAAGTTTTAGAACTTATAGAAAATGAATGCAGAAGCCCTTTGGGAGTTGAATGCCTTAGGCAGCAAGGGCCTTTTTCTTCTCTCGAGCAGGTCGAGGAAAGGCAAGCGCTACTTAATTCTTTTGGGAAATATGAAGATGTTTGCGGAAGGCTGCCTTGGGAAAAGGATCTTAACCCCTTGGGTAAGCTTTTTGAAGAGGCGAAGGTGTCTGGCCTTCTAAGTGGCATGGAGTTGGTACAAATAAGGAACATGGTGGGGCTTGCCATGAGGTTGAGGGAAGCCTTGGTGGACAGAAAGGAATCTTTCCCAGAACTTTATTCCCTTATAAGAAAAATTCCTGATTTAAGCGCCTTGTTTGAAGACCTGCATATTTTGGCTGATGATGGAAGGCTTTATGACAGCGCATCTGATTTGCTTGGTAAGTTGAGAACTGAGCATAGGAACTATAGTTTTAAAGCAAGAAAGTTAGCTCAAAATCTTGTCTCAAATTCATCTTTTTCTCACATGCTTCAAGACAAAAATATTCATTATCGTAAAGAGCGCATAGTTCTTTTGGTGAGACAAGAGTATTTGAATAGATTCAAGGGTATAGTTATTGATCGTTCTACCACAGGTAACAGTCTTTACATGGAGCCGGAAGGCTTGATAGAGATAAATAACAAGGTGTCCATTTTAAAGAAGGAGATAGAGGAAGAAGAAAGAAGAATTTTACAAAGGCTGACCCGTGAAATTTTGGAAAAACAAAAGCCTTTGGAAAGAGTAGAGCATATATTGGGCCTTTTAGACCTGCTGTATGCTTTGAGAGAAGTAATGAAAAAGCATAGGTGGATTCTTCCTGTGATGAAAAATTCTCCTATGTTCAAGTTAAAAGGAGCTAGACATCCTTTGTTAGGGAACCTTTGTGTTCCCATAGATATATTTTGTGGAACTACTTTTAGACAGCTGGTAATAACAGGCCCTAATACTGGCGGCAAGACAGTAGCGCTTAAGACTGTAGCAGTATCTTTGTATCTTGGTTGGTGTGGATTCCCAATTCCTTGTAGTGAGGGAACAGAAATAGGTTTTGTTGACTGGATGTTGGCCGACATAGGAGACGAACAGAGCATAGAACAGAATCTTTCCACGTTTAGCGCCCACCTGACTAGATTGATTGAGATGCTCCAAAAAGCCAATAAAAAGAGTTTGCTTTTGTTAGATGAGTTGGGTGCTGGAACGGACCCTCAAGAAGGGGCGGCTTTGGGAATTGCCATTCTTGATAAACTTAGAGCTATAGGTTGCTTAACTCTTGCCACAACACATCACAATTTGATAAAGAGATACGCCTTGACAGCTAAAGGGGTAGAGACCGCAAGCATGGAATTTGACTCTAAATCGTTGAAACCCACGTTCCGTCTTCTTATGGGAATGCCAGGTAAAAGTAACGCTTTAACTATAGCAAAGCACTTAGGGATGCCGGAAGAGATAATATCCAAAGCGAAGGATGTGCTTTTGGAGTCCTACTATGGAGAAGAAAAGCTTGTGGAGGAGTTACATGACAAGCATATGGCAATAGATAGATTAAGGGAAGAATTGAAGCTTAAGGAAATGCAACTTAACAGGCTAAAAGAAGAGTTGAGTAAAGAGAGGACAAAGCTGGAATTGGAAAGAGAGCGAATTCTTTCTGAGGCGAAGGATGAAGCCCTGGAAATGATAGACGAAGCCCAGAAATTGTATCAGGAAATGGTGGGGAAAATAGGGGTTTTCAATGCTAAAGAATTACATAAATCCACGGAAAAGGGCAGGCAGCGCATGTTGAAGATGAAGAAGAACATTCATGCGCGTGAAGAAGTGTCCATAGAGAGAGCAAAGGCCGAGGAGATTTCTACTGGAGACCTTGTGGAAATAGTAGGCCAGTCCACAAAGGGGACTGTTGAAGCAATTGAAGAAGGGAAAGCTACGCTATTATGTGGTTCCATCAAGATAGAAGTGCAATTGAATAAACTTAAACTAGTAAAGAAAAGAGAAGAAGTTGAAGATCAAACGGTTCCGACTATAAGAGGCAACTTTAAGAAGGTTTCTGTCCCTCCCTCAATAATGATCAGAGGAATGACTGTGGATGAAGCTATGCCCGAGGTTGAACTGTATTTGGATAGGGCGTTTAGAGCGGGTTATGGTGAGGTTACTATCATCCATGGGCGAGGAGAGGGTATACTCAGAAGAGAGGTGCATGCCTTATGTAAAAGGCTTCCTTATGTTACAAGCTTCAGGTTAGGAGAGCCAGCAGAGGGTGGAATTGGTGTAACTGTAGTGAGCTTTAGGTGAGGTTAAGTTCTTCTCAGAATTATGATTGTTGTTCAATGTAAACGGACAGTGAAAATGTTACCTTTTTAGATGTTGTTTGCGTATACTGTCTAGCCCTGTCCAGGGGGTGATTTTAGGGTTCTGGGCAGGGCTAGTTTTTCCTTTTTCCATTAGGTTACATATGACCTCCATGGCGGCATTGGGATTTTTGGAATGTTTTAAGCGCTGGTATAATGATGCCATGGCGGGTTACCTCCTTTTCCCTTTGTTTTGGTTGTTTGGGCAGCACCAGTATAAAGGAGAGGTGCCCGCCTTTTCCATTACCTTCTTCACTTTAACTAAGTAGTCGGAACGAAACTTAGGCACATCTACAAGTGGGTAGAAAATATTGCT
>NZ_JACDOB010000003.1 GCF_017656375.1 Thermovirga sp. | reverse complement strand
TGGAAGGGAAACTTGAGGAGCTCAAAAGCTACATAGGTGGCCAGTGGGGAAATCCCGTGACTCTGGGCTTGCCCTCGAGGGATGTCCTGCTCAGGATCGTGGAAATGCCCTCCATGGAGTTGGAAGAAGCCAGGGAAGCTTTAAAGTGGGACTTCGAAAAATACTTCCCCTTTCCCTATGCAGATGCAGTTTTTGATCTTTCTCAGGTGGATTTGCCGGGGGAGCTTGACGTAACAAATTCACGATTTTTGGTTGCGGCAGCCAGGCTCAGGGTAGTAGAAGGCCTGCTTGAGACAGTCAAAAAAGTTGGTATTAAAGTGAACGCCATAGAACCTGCGGGAGTGCCCTTGTACAGGAGCTTCAAGGGCACCTCCGTAACTGATATGATGACCGGAACGATGGTCGTGTGCGTCGGAGCTTTGAGTTCCCATATAGTGGTTGGTTTTGGAGACAACGGCATAATTTACAGGACGCTTCTTTTTGGAGGGCGGCCAAAAACTGGCCTGGAGCCTAAGTCGAGCTTTATGGCCATCGCTAGAGAGGTGTCCTCTACGTTTACATATTTAGCTAGCCAATTTAGGGATATGCGGGTAGATGAAGTGATATTATGCGGTGACTACGGTATGGAAAATTCCTTGAGGGAGGAGCTGCAAAAAGCCACGGAGACTGCGGTAATTGTTAGCGATCCCTGGGAAATATGGAAGGTCCGAGGTGCGCCTGCTAAAAAGCAGGGGTGGGAAATAGCCCTGGGCCTTGCTGTGAGGGATTTGTCATGAAGATTAAATTGGATTTAAGGCCTCAAAGCTATGCGGAAACTGTTTCAAAGGGTATTGATTTCCCTAGAATATTTGCAGCTATCTTGGTCTTATCTTTTTTAGTAGTATCACTGGCCTCATTTAGTTATGGATTCTACCTTTTTAGAGACCTCACAAAGCAGAGATTGGCCCTTCAACACAAAATTGAGACCCTTCAACTCCAGAATATAAAACTAGGGAAGGAACTAAAAAGGTTGCAAGAGAAAGAAACAAACTACCGGAGCGCATTAGACCTCATAGAAAAAGAGCTTCCTTCTCTCGAATTTTTAGCCTCTCTTGAAAAAGCCTTGCCTGAATCGGTGTGGCTTGAAAAGGTGAGCATTTCTAAGGGGAAAGTTAACCTTTCGGGAAAGGCTTTTACAGAGAACGATGTTGTGGATTTCGGGAGGGCCTTGCTTGAAGCCCCTATTATTCGTTCGGTGGGTTTTCCGGTTACAAACAGAGTCGAAAAGGAAGGCCAGAGCGTTGTAAGCTTTGCGCTGAGCGTGGAGCTAGGTGAGTTTAAGGACATTAAGAATAGCCCTCAAAAGAAGGAGGTGGCCTCAAGATGAAGCTGCCTCGTAAGCGTCTTGTAATTTCTTTGGTTATCTTGCTTATATTTGTTTTGGTCCTGGGTGGGGAAGCTTACTTCAGCAAAAAAGTTTTGGCTGAAAGGCGAACTATCGACGAAATGCGCCGCCGGGAAGCTGTATTGAACAGGGATGTTTTGGATAAGACGAGATTGATAAAGGCATATAAAGCAGCTTTAAGTACGATAGAGCAGTATAAGATAAATCTTCCCAAGGATGAGGTTTCCTTTTACTCTGCTGTGGAGCGGGAGCTGACGAAAAACGGTATCAAGGTCAACAGCATTAAGCCCGGGAAAGGTTCTGGAGGCATGAGAGCTGTAAATGTTAACTTTGAAGGTCCTTACTATGCAGTCCTGAACGTGTTTGCAGATTGGAGAAGCATGGGGGTTGCTGTAAGGATGACTTCAGCATCGTTGCAGAAGGATGCTGAGCTGGAGGGGTATGTGAGGGGAACGGTCACCCTTGAGTCCACATTCCCCAAAGGGGGTGCAGGGCGATGATGGATTCAGATACGTGGCTTGGCTCATTGATGGAATTTTGGGATGAACTCGTCCACGGCGAGAAGGTCCCTAAAACAATTAAGATTCTTTTGGCTGCAGCCATCTTAGGAGCCACTGTGTGGTCCGGTTATGTGTTTAAACAACTTACCGAGTTGGCTAAGCCACAGATTCCCCCTGAGGTAAAACCAAGCCCTAAAGTGGCTCAGGAGGCAAGAAGATTGAGTCAGGTAGTGGAAAAGTTTCAGTCTACTGTGCAAGCCAGAGGTGGCAGTACAGAGCTTTCCGTTTTGGCCTCCACCATTTCGAGAAGACCCTTTGTGCCGCCTCCACCTCCAGAGGTGGAAAAAGTGGGAGTTGCAAGCCTTGTAAATGAGGTTGCGCCTCCGCTAGTTACAGTCAAAGCAGTCATAATAAACGAACCTAATAGTGTGGCTCTGCTTGACGTAGAAGGATTAGGTGACGGTTTGATAGTTAAAAAGGGTTCTCCCTTCGGGGACGGGCAAGGTAGAGTTGTGGCTATTTCAGGAGAAAAGGTGGTGTTCACATGGGCAGGGCAAGTGTACGAAGCTTCAATGGAAATGTGAGAGGCATCCTGCAAGGAGTGCTTAAAGCCGTCATTGGCCTTACGGTGTTAATTGCGGTTTTTGCTTTTTGTAATACCTCCTTGTGGGCAGAGGATGCCTCCGAAGAGAGCATTGCAGAACAGATGCCCACCATGTTAGGCCTGGAAATAACCCAGGCGGGTGGTAGGGTCTTGTTGATGGAATTTAAGGGGCAGAAACTTCCCTTGCCTGAGGTACTATCTAGCGAAAACGATCAACTTGTCCTGTATTTTATGGGAGTCACCTTGCCGTCGGGATTTTGGGAGAAAGAGTACAGTCTGCCTCTGCTCAGAAAAGTTAGGCTCTCTCAGGAAGAACAAGGGATGAAAGCTGTAATTATTGGCAATATGTCCCTTAGGCTTCTTAAAGTCGAGGGAGCCGCGCCTGCAAGCCTTTTAAGGCTTTACGTGGGAGTTCCATCAGAAGGTGGAGAGGTGCCTTTGAGTGAAAACGTGCTCCTTGAAGGGGCAAAGGAATTTCCCGGAGGGTCTAAATATGATCCCATGCTCATAACTAAACCAGTCACAATAGAGATGAGGGATGCTGACCTGAGGGACGTCTTCAGGATGTTGGGTACTATGATGAATATAAATATTCTTGTGGATCCATCTGTTCCATCCTCCATGGTCACGGTCAGTTTGAAGGAAGTTCCTTTCCGGGATGCCCTGCAGTATCTCATGCGCATGTACGAGATAACTTATGCAATGGTTGGCAAGACAATGGTAGTCGGTAAGGCTGAAAGCATAGCAAAAACTATGGGACTCCAGCAGACAAGGGGATTCCACATAGCTTATGCAGATCCCAAGCAGATACCTGCTCTTTTGCAGAGCATAACAGGGGTGACCAAGTTTGTAGTGGATGAGCGCTTGAGAATGGTTTACGTGACTGGAACTGAACCACAGCTTGATCATGTAAAAAGAGCCCTGGAACGAATAGATCATCCGGGTCGGCAGGTGATGTTGCAGGCAAGGATCATTGAGGTTTCCGATGATGGAAAAGATGAAGTAGAAGCTCTGGTCAACTCGGTTTACAAGAGCTGGTGGGCTTCTTTTGGCGCTTCTGGGGGCATGATAGGGTACTATGATGATAATCAGAATACAGCAGACTCAGTATACGATCCTGATACCGACGATAGGACTATTGCGCCTCCTGGAGAGCTCACGTTTCCTGATCTAAGTGAAGGAACCCTTAAAGTTCTGGATGCCGGATTGAGGGCATTGGAGAGTTCTTCCAAGGCGAAGGTCCTCGCAAGCCCATCTCTTGTGACTGTGGACGGTCAGGCTGCAGAAGTGAAGTTAACACAAAATTACATATATCAATCAGGGTTAGATGATAATGGCAACCCGGAGTTTGAGACAGAGGAAGCAGGGCCTATTTTAAAGTTTACTCCTAACGTAGGAAGGTCAGGAGTAGTCACCATACAGTTGGACATAGGTACAGGCCAGATTCTGGAGTTTAGAAAGAGCGGCCAATCAGAGGTGCCCGTGACGAGCAAAAGAAACGTTAAGACTCTTGTGAGGGTCAGAAACGGGGAACCCTTTGTAGTAGGAGGGCTGTTCAGCGAGCAAACTACTCGCTCTGTGACGAAGATTCCGGTAATAAGCGATATCCCTCTGCTTGGGGAGCTTTTCAAGATCCGCAACGCGAGGAAACAGAATACTGAAGTGGTAATAATAGTGGTTCCCTATATTCTGGAGGTGCCATCAGGTTCAGTTACTGCTGATTTGTAAAAAATCGTTGCAGGAAAAAATATTATTTTTAAATTTCAAATGCTATTGTAAAATACCAGTATCACTTTTAATTGCGCGGGAGGATTGTTCATGGCAAGTGTGGTAGAAACAAGCGATTTTCATAGTGGTATGAAGATTAAGTGGCAGGATGGTATATGGGAGATATTGGATTGCCAGCACCACAAAATGGGGCGAGGTGGGGCTATCGTCCGCACCAAACTTAAGAATCTGGATACTGGGGCCATAATCGAGAATTCCTTCAGGTCTGGAGAAAGGTTCGAGCGAGTGACCTTTGATGACAAACCAGCCCAGTTTCTTTATCAGGATGGAGAAAACTACGTATTCATGGATCTTGGTAATTATGATCAGATTTATATTCCAAAGGATATTTTGGGGAACGCGGTGTCTTTCCTGAAGGATAACCTCGAAGTAGTGTTAAACATGCACGAAGGGCGGGTAGTTGGAGTCGAACTGCCCAAGAGTGTGGAGCTTAAAGTGGTAGATACCTCCCCTGGTTATAAGGGCGACACTGTCTCAGGAGGTGGAAAGCCTGCGACTGTGGAGACAGGGTTGGTGCTTACTGTTCCTATGTTCATCGAGGTGGGGGACGTTATAGTGGTGGACACCAGGACAGGGGAGTATATAGAGAGAGCTAAAAGTTAAACTAGGAGGCAAAGATGAAATCTAAAGAGAGAATAGCATACTTGCAGGGGTTGTTGGACGGGCTCAAGGTCGAAGGCGAGGAAACTAAGAAAATATATGAGGCCATAGTCGAAGCTCTAAAGGCGCTGTCATATGAAATAGAGGAACATGAAGAAGTTTTGATGGAGCAGCAAGAATTTTTGGGCGAGCTAGCAGATTATTGCGAACAGCTTGAGGAAGACATAACAAATCTTGAGGAGACTGCGCAGGGAGAGTGGGAAGACGAAGATTATGAAGATGAAGAAGAATTGGACTACCCTTCCGTTACATGCCCTGAATGTGGGTACCTTTTCTTTTATGACCCAGAGGAGTATGAGGAGGGGGAGCAATTGCAGTGTCCTGAGTGTGGCTTCTTAATGGATATCCCCGAAGAGTAGAGGAAGCCTTGCCGTTTGATTAAAGAAAGGAGGGGCAGAGTGGTGGAGGAGAAGGAAAAGGACCTAAAGAAGGAAAAAACTGCCGAAGGGGCCCCTGAATATGAAGATGTAGAAGCATTAGCGAGTTCCACAGTTGGAGGAGTCGTCAAGATTTCCGAAGATGTCATAGCACAAATAGCGACACAGGCGTTGCTGAGCGTAAAGGGAGTGCAGCCTGCAAGCCCTGGTTTGGTCGCTAACTTACGACTCGGCAAAAAATCTTCTAGTGGAGTTAAAGTTTCCGTTCACGACGGTGATGTGCCATCAATTACCGTTGAGGCTTACATAACCGTTAAGTATGGCCTTAGGATTCCTGACATTGCATGGGACGTTCAGGAGTCCATTAAGAAGAATTTAGAGCAGTACACGGGATATATGGTCAAGTCTGTTGACGTATATGTCCAGGGAGTCTTCTTTGACGCTCCACAAAAAGAAGAGACAGAGGGGGGAAGCCAGCCTTCTGGTGAAAATGAGCCCCCTAGCTCCGATGTGGGATCCGACGTGTAAATTTTAATATAATAAAAGGGGCCGGAGCCTGCGGGGCCGGCCTTTTTTATGGGAGGGTGGCGCCATTGTTTTTTTATTGGAAAGATGGGCCTGTCGGCAAGTTGTGGATATCTAGAAGAGGGCTTACAGCCTTAGTTGAAAGGTTTCTCCCTGGGACCTATCGTTGTGCAGATTTGTTTTTTGACGGTGAGACCTCTGAGCTTACGCTATCTATTGAGGTGCCAGGAGATAATATTGCGGAAGATGCGAAAAAAATTGAGGATGATTTGGCATGTGAACTATCCCTTCTTGGTATAGGAGGTGTTGTAGTTAGCATAGTCAAAGTTGAAGAGGGTAAGGGGTTTGAAAACTTTGTTCCCAGAAAGCTTTGTAAAAACCTCAATGTAGATAAACCTCTATTTTGGGCCCTAATAGTTGGGGGTGTCTCGGCTGTATGGAATCTGGGAATAAAGGGGCTTATATATGTTGCTGTATGGGCCGGAATAGGCTATTTAGCGAGTTTCTTCTTGCTCAGCGATGAAGGGAAAAAACTGATTTTCAAAGTTTTATCCCTATTTAGGAGAAAAAAATAAACTGGAGGTGGGCTTTTGTCTAGATCCTTTCTTCCTCAGAGACGAACAAGGGCGCGGGAAGTAGCTCTTCAAATTTTATATTCTTTGAACGTAAGGGAAGGCTTAGAGCCTGATGAGGCCATAAGCCTTTTCCCATTTAAAGATGAAGAACCGGATGTGGCCTCCTACGCGATAAAATTGATAAAAGGCGTTTGGAGCAACAGCGAGAAGATCGATATGTTGATAAGAACTTATATAACTGGATGGAGACCAGAAAGAATGGTAATGGTAGATCTTGTCGCCATACGATTAGCTCTTTATGAGGGATGGATAGCTAAAAAAGTGCCTGTGGCGGTGGCCATCTCTGAGGCCGTTGAATTGGCTAAACATTTTGGTACAGAAGATTCAGGAAGGTTTGTAAATGGTGTCTTAGGCCGGATTGTAAGGTCATTGCAAGAGGAATCTAAAGACAATAATGAACCTGAAAGTTAAGGGGCACATCATATATGGTGAATGAATTCAACGTAGATCAGCTTACTGAGTACATAAAAGGCCTTTTAGAGCAAGATCCCAATTTGCGTTTCCTCAGGGTTATAGGGGAACTCTTTGATTTTAAGATTCACTCTTCAGGGCATGTGTATTTTACTATTTTGGGTAAAGAAAGTAGACTCAACTGCGTTCTATTCAAATCGGATGCACGGGACATTCCCAGATGGCCCCAAAAGGGTGACCTTGTAGCTGTTGAGGGGCGAGTTGGCCTTTATCCTCCAAGAGGGGCTTATCAGCTTTATGCCAAAAGGTTGATGCCTATAGGGAAGGGAGCCATTGCCAGAGCGAAAGAAGAGCTGAAAGACCGTCTGGAAAAGGAAGGTTTGTTCGACGTTCGGCTTAAGAGACCCATTCCGAAGTTACCGTTGAAGGCGGCCATAATAACTTCTCCAACTGGAGCGGCAGTAAAAGATGTGATAAAGGTTTCTTCAGTGAGGTTCCCCCAGTGCGAGTTGGTTATAGTACCTTGCCTTGTTCAAGGATTGGATGCTCCAAGTTCCATTGTCAAGGCTATTCGAAGGGTTAATTTTATAAAAGAAGTCGATGTAGCTCTTTTAGTCAGAGGGGGAGGCAGTAGGGATGACTTGAACCCCTTTGACGACGAGACGGTGGTCAGGGCAGTTAGGTTATGTCCTGTACCGATAGTTACTGGCCTTGGACACGAGGTAGACCTTACATTGGCGGATATGGCAGCGGATTTTTCCGCTCCCACCCCTTCAGCGGCAGCAGAAAGGACTTTCCCTGACAGAAAAGCTCTGTTGCAGAACCTTGAGGGGCTCAAAAATTCCTTGGTTTCGCTGATGAAAATGGAGATTAAGAATAGAGCCTCAAGTTTGGAAAATGCTTGGTCTCATACGTGCAGGCTTGTTAAGGATAATTACTTGTGGAGAGGCCAATCTGCTTTAAATGTCCTATCTAAAGATCTTGTGAAGGTTACACAAAGGCAGCTTGAAAATTATGCCTATTCTCTTGGTAGAGTTTCCGATGCCCTTGATGCTGCTTCTCCCTTAAAACTCCTGGCAAAGGGATTTGCCTTTTGCAAGGACGAAGAAGGAAACAAAATATCTTCCGCAGATAAAGTGTCTGTAGGCCAAAATATTATAGTTCAACTTTTAGATGGAGATATAAAGGCCTGCGTTTCGGATAAGGTGCGACTGAACAGAAAACTTTGATTATGAGGTGAGATAACATGCTCCCTGATACACTGCGTTGGAATGAAGAAGAAAGACAGCTCGAGATACTGGATCAGAGGAAATTGCCAAAAGAGGTGAGCTACCTTTGTTGCAAGACTCCAGAAGAAGTGGCCGTCGCTATAGAGGACATGGCTGTGCGAGGAGCTCCTGCCATAGGTATAGCTGCAGCTTATGGAGTGGCCCTCACAAGACCCATTACTAAAGATGCTTTAGATGACGTTTTTTTGAGGTTAGCCAGAACAAGGCCAACTGCGGTTAATCTCTTTTGGGCGTTGAATCGAATGAGGAAAGTAACTGAAGAAGTAACTGACATAGCTCTTTTGGAAAGGGTTTTGTTAGAAGAGGCAAAAAGAATTCACTTAGAAGATATTGAGATAAATAAGAAAATCGGAGCTTACGGTGCTTCTTTGCTTCCCAATGACTGCACAGTTATAACCCATTGTAACGCTGGGGCCCTTGCTACTGGGGGGTACGGTACGGCTCTGGGGGTCATAAGAGCTGCAAAAGATAAAGGAAAACGTATTAAGGTGTATGCTGATGAGACTAGGCCAGTTTTACAAGGAGCCAGGCTGACAGCTTGGGAGCTTTATCAGGACCAGATAGACGTGACCCTTATTTGTGATTCCATGGCACCTTTCCTAATGAAAAAAGAAAAAATTCACGCAGTGATAGTCGGAGCGGACCGAATAGCCAAAAATGGGGATACGGCCAACAAGATAGGCACCTATGGCCTTGCTGTTGCGGCGAAATTTCATGGAGTACCTTTCATAGTTGCTGCTCCTGTTTCGACCATTGACCCTGGTTGTTCAAGTGGAGGCAAGATACCCATTGAGATGAGAAAAGAAAAAGAAATAAGGCTTCTTCCAGGAGCAATGGAAGTGCCTCAGGAAATTCCAGTATGGAATCCAGCTTTTGATGTTACACCGGCTAATTTAATAACGGCTATAGTGACTGAAAAGGGGGTACTTTACCCACCCTTTGACGAAGCCATAAGTAAGCTATTTGGATAATTGATAATGATAACCTGGAAAGGAGAGCAAAAGCATGAAACAGGATAAAGCGTTGGTAGAGGAGGGCTTGAAGAAGATAAGTTGGGCATGGAATTTCATGCCTGTTTTGAGGAGTTTTGAGGCGGAGCATGTAGATAAGCAGCCGCTAAAGAATAAAAGAATATGCACCTGCCTTCATCTGGAGGCAAAGACGGCCTGTCTCCTTTTAACCTTGAAGAACCTGGGGGCGGAAGTGTCCGCGGCAGGAAGCAATCCCCTTTCCACACAGGATGACGTATGTGCGGCCCTTTCTGCGAAAGGAGTGCGAGTTTACAGTAAAAGGGGAATGTCAGCCAGAGAGTATGTGGCAAACCTTAACAAGGCTTTGGATATAGAGCCTCATATAGTTATCGATGATGGGGCGGACCTTATTGCCCTACTTCATACAGAAAGACAAGAGATGCTGCCTAATATAAGGGGCGCTGCTGAGGAGACCACTACGGGAATAAACAGGCTCAAGGCAATGGAAAGTTCTGGTGTCCTGGCTTTAGGGGTTATAGCTGTAAATGATGCCAAGAGCAAGTTTCTGTTTGACAATAGGTATGGTACTGGACAATCTGTGGTGGATGGCATTTTAAGGACCACTAACGTCCTTATTGCCGGAAAGGTAGTGGTTGTGGCAGGTTACGGCTGGTGTGGTAGAGGTGTAGCCATGAGAATGCAAGCCCTTGGAGCTAAAGTTATAGTTGTGGAAGCCGACCCTCATAAAGCCTTTGAGGCTGTTATGGATGGCCATGCGGCTATGTCCATGAAGGAGGCAGCTCTCTTGGGTGATTTATTTTTGACCCTTACAGGGAATAGAGACGTCATTCGCAAGGAACATTTCGAAATAATGAAAGATGGTGCCATATTAGGTAATGCAGGACATTTTGACGTGGAGATAAATAAAAAACACCTGGAAGAGCTGGCGGTAGATAAGACTGTCTCAAGAGAAAACATTCTTACATATATTTTAAAGGACGGAAGGAAGCTGCATCTTCTTGCGGAAGGGCGGCTGGTCAACTTGGCAGCAGCTGACGGGCACCCGATAGAGATAATGGATTTGAGCTTTTCAACCCAATTGTTATGTGCTCTTCACATAAACGATAACAGCTTGAGTGCAGGGGTGATACCAGTTCCAGAAGATATAGATAGGCTAGTTGTGAAAAGAAAATTGGAGACTATGGGAGTGACCCTTGAAGAAATGACAGAAGGCCAGAAAGATTATCTGCGGTCATGGAGAGAGTGATCCTCATATTTATGAGAGGGGGGAAAGCGATTGAAGTGCCTTTTAAAGAATGTTTATTATGTTGATGGTTTTATGGATGAGGCAGGAAAGGGAGATATATTGATTGACGGTGACTCCATATCAGAAATAGGGGACCACATTGGAACATCGGAAGATACAGATGTTATAGATTGTAATTTTAACAAGGCCATTATTCCTGGGCTTGTTAACGCCCATACTCACGCGGCTATGACCCTTTTAAGGGGATTAGGAGAGGAAAAGCCATTGAAGGAATGGCTTGAGGAGCGGATATGGCCTGTAGAGGCGAAGCTTACCCCACAAGATATCTACTGGGGAACAGCATTGGCTTTAATGGAGATGGCGTCCATGGGTGTTACGGGTTTCGCAGACATGTACTTCGAGATGGAGGAGGTCGGCGAGGCAGCTCTGAAATTTGGAGTACGATGTGCACTGTCAAAGGGAATCATAGGAACTAAGGAGTCGGACATAGAAAAAGCCTTGAGGCTTTTTGAATATTTTAAAGATCAAAAGCTGGTCAATGTACAGGTAGGGCCTCATGCCCCTTACACAGTTCCCATCGATATGTACAAAAAGTTATGCCATATGGCCAAAGAAAAGAACATAGGAGTGCATACCCATTTCATGGAGGCCGCATGGGAGAGGGATTACTTGAAGGAAAAATATGACATGGTTCCTGTGGAATTTTTGGAAAATTCGGGGCTTTTGTCGGTGCCATTAGCCCTTTTGGCTCACTGTGTTTGGATAGAGAAAGATGAAATGGAAAAGGTTGCAGTACCTTCAGTGAAGGTTGCCCATAACCCCTCCAGTAATTTGAAATTGGGAAGCGGCATAGCGCCTCTTAAAGATTATCTCAAGAAGGGAGTTTCTGTATGTTTGGGCACCGATGGTGCGGCAAGCAATAACAGGCTTGATGTATGGGAAGAGATGCGCCTTGCTGCCTTGCTGCACAAGGGAAATGAATTGGATCCTACGTGCTGCAAGTCCAAGGAAGTTTTGAAAATGGCTACCTTTAATGGAGCCAGGGCTTTGGGGTTCGATAAAGTAGGAAGAATACAGAAATCTTGGAAAGCCGATTTAGTGGTGGTTGACCTGGATAAGCCTCATTATGTTGGGGTAGAGCCTTCTAACCTTGTTCAGTATTTGGTTTATGCTGGGAGCAGTTCAGATGTGGTTGGAACCATGGTAAACGGCAGATGGATATATTATTATGGAAGTTATAGCTACAAAGATGTAGAAGAGATAAAAAGGGAAGCTAAAAAATCAAGAGAAAGAATATGCAGTTAATGGTATAATCTCTAAAACTTTCATACGACATGTGGTAATTTGGTTACTCTTGTTATGGGGGGTTGGCGCATGCAGGCAAGGAGCGGTAAAGAACTTAGAGAAATGTTTTTGTCTTTTTTTGAGAGTAAAGGACATAAGAGGTACCCCAGCTTTTCATTAGTGCCAGATGATCCCAGCATACTCTTTACAATAGCGGGGATGGTGCCCTTTAAGCCATATTTTTTGGGGCAAAAGCCTCCGGAGGTTCCAAGAGCAACCACGTCTCAGAAGTGTGTTAGGACAAATGACATAGATAACGTGGGAAGGACGGCTAGGCATCATACATTCTTCGAGATGTTGGGGAATTTTAGCTTTGGAGATTATTTTAAGAAGGAAGCTTCACTGTTTGCGTGGGAGTTCCTAACGGAGAAAGTAGGATTAGACCCTGACAGGCTGTATCCTACTATCTATAAGGACGATGAGGAAGCCTTTGAAATATGGAATAAAGTGATAGGAGTTCCTTCAAGCAGAATTTATAGGCTGGGAGAAGAAGATAATTTTTGGTCTGTGGGACCCGTAGGGCCATGTGGCCCTTGCTCTGAGTTAATATACGATCAGGGCCCGGAATTTTCTTGTGGCAGCCCTGATTGCGGTTTGGAATGTGACTGTGACCGGTATCTGGAAGTATGGAACCTGGTATTTATGCAGTATAACCGCGACAAGGATGGGAATCTTCACCCTCTTCCAAAGAAAAATATAGATACAGGTATGGGCCTCGAGAGGCTTGCTTCGGTGGTCCAGCAAGTAAAGGGCGATTTTGAGACAGATCTTTTTAAGCCCATTATCAAGAAGGCTGCATCAATAATGGGAGTTAATTATGGGTCTGGCGGAAGAGGGGATATGGCAGTAAGGGTTGTTTCAGACCATCTAAGAGCCATTGCTTTCATGATTGCAGATGGCATAATGCCTTCCAATGAGGGTAGAGGTTACGTATTAAGGAGAATTTTAAGAAGGGCCGTTCGTTATGGAAGGCTGGCAGGGGTCGAAAAGCCATTTTTGGCCGAGCTTCTGCCTGTACTAAATGAGATTATGTCAGATCCTTATGAGGAATTAGTGGAGAATAAAAATCTAATAGAGCAGGTAATAGAACAGGAAGAGATTCGATTTGGGAAAACCTTGGAACAGGGAACGGCGTTGTTAGAAGAGGAAATTAAACATGTGAAAGCCATGGGAGCAAAGAGCCTGAGTGGCCAGATTGCTTTTGAACTTTATGATACTTTTGGCTTCCCTTTTGAATTGACGGAGGAAATATGCAAGGAATCTGGAATAGAGGTGAGATTTGAAGAGTTTCAAGAAGAGATGGAGAAACAGAGAGAACGAGCTAGAGCAGCAGGAATAAAATCAGATAGTGGCAAGTTCGCAATGGGCGCAGAGCTGTTGAAGGATATTCCTACAAGTGAGTTTACTGGATATGAGAAGGATGAAGATGAAGGGAAAGTGCTGGCCATAATAGTTGGAGACGAAAGAAAGGAAGAGTGCGTGGAGGGCGAAGAATGTCAGGTTGTACTCAACAGGACTCCTTTCTACGGGGAAAAAGGTGGCCAGGTAGGTGATAAGGGTCTCTTAGAATGGGGATCAGATGGACGAGCCTCAGTCTTCGATACTCAGGTGTCGGGGATAGGGCACTATATTCATAAAATTAAGGTGGATTCAGGAAAACTCAAGGTTGGTGAGAAAGTTTTTGCTAAGGTGGATAGTGATAGGCGAAAGAAGGTAAAAGCCCATCATACAGCCACTCACCTGCTTCATGAGGCTTTGATAAGGGTGCTTGGCGATCACGTAAGGCAGGCCGGTTCACTTGTGGCGCCTGATTTCCTTCGTTTTGATTTTACCCATATAAAACCACTTGATGAGGAAGAAATAGAGAAGGTAGAAAGAATAGTTTTTGGAGTAATTACTGATAACTTGGCGATAGAGACACATGTAACCGACCTGGATGAGGCAAAAAAACTGGGAGCCAAAGCTCTTTTTGAGGAAAAGTATGGGGATAATGTCAGAGTTGTAGTAGTCCCGGGCTACAGCGCTGAGTTATGTGGAGGCACTCATGTTACGCGTACAGGCGACATAGGAGCATTCAAGATAATAAAGGAAGAGGGCATAGGCTCTGGATTGAGGAGAATAACGGCCGTAGCTTCGGAGGCAGCCTTTATCAAGTTCCAGGAACAAGCAAGAAGGCTTAAAGCCCTTGCAGGTATCTTGGAAGCCGACGAAGAGCAGTTACATGAAAAGGCCATTTCTTTGCTGGAACAGCGGAAAAGGTTGCAAGAAGAGATAGAGAGGCTCAACCTTGAAAAGGCCCAGTCAAATGTAGATAAGGTTTTAGAGAGAGGAATAGAAGTAGAAGGTGTTTTGCTATGTGCTGAAATATTTGATGAGCTTCCACCGAACATACTTCGTCAGGTAGGTGACAAAATAAGGCAAAGTCGCAAGTGTAGTGTTGCTGTTTTGGTTTCTAAATCCAAGGGTCAGGCGACCTTTATCGTAATGGCTGATAAGGATGCTGTTGCAAAGGGAGTTCACGCTGGGAGGCTTGCTAAATCTATAGCCCAAACCTTGGGTGGCGGCGGAGGAGGGCGTCCTGATGTCGCCCAGGCGGGAGCTAAGAAGATTGAAGGATTGGAAGAGGCTCTTGGAAAAGCCCCGGATATTGTGAGAGAAATGATTAGGAAATGAAGAGATTTTTAGGTTTGGACATTGGAACCAAAAGAATTGGCGTTTCAGTAAGCGACCCCCTCGGTAACTTTGCCCAGGGGGTTGCTGTTTTGGACGCTATGGGGGATTGGATGGTCGAGCTTGACAAGTTGGTGGAGCGTTTCAGCGTAAGTACCATTGTTGTGGGTATGCCTTATCGCACAGATTCATCTATGGGTCCTGAGGCCCAAAAAGTGAATATTATTATTTCTGAACTAAAGCATAGATATCCTAGCCTTGAGGTGGTTTGTTGGGATGAGCGTTTTACTACTGTTATAGCTGAGCAAACCATGATAGAGGCCTCTGTAAGGAGGAAAAAACGCAAGAAAAACATTGATATGGTAGCAGCAACGGTAATGCTTCAGGATTACTTGGAACACCAGAGCAAGGGGGACAGCGAAAATGGCCGTACCTAAGGGTGTTAGGCTGACTCCAATGTTAAAGCAGTATGACTATTGGAAGAGGAAATACCCTGATTGTTTGTTGTTTTTCAGGATGGGAGATTTTTATGAAATGTTTTTTGAAGATGCCCAGAAAGCGTCTGGGGTTTTGGGCATAGCTCTTACGGCTCGAGACACAGCTAAGGAAATACCTATGGCTGGTGTGCCTTATCATGCTGCAGAGAATTATATATATAGGCTCATAAAAGAGGGGTTTAAAGTCGCTGTTTGTGAGCAAGTTACAGAGCCTGACGGGAGGAATTTAGTAGAAAGAAAAGTAGTCAGAGTCATAACTCCTGGAACTTTTGTGCCTGCAGACCTTCCGATGGAAAGCAAGCTGGCTGCTGTGAGGATAAAAGATAAAGTTATGTTTGTTGCTTTTTTAAATTGTAATAGTGGGAGGCTAGAAGCTGCTACGTTACCTGAGGGAGAAGGCCTGGGGCTTTTGTGCTCCTTTGAACCTTCGGAGCTTGTCATTCCAAGAAATTTCAAGGAAGAAGCTAGAAAAAAAATTCTTCAGCTTATAGAGCCTAAGATAGTAGAAAGGGACCCAGACGATTTCAACCCCAGAGAGGGGGCAAGAAAGTTTTGTAATGAATGGTCCATAGTCACTTTGGAAAGTTTTGGCTTCAATGAAGATGATGGTAGCGTGGGAGCTGCATGGGCTGTTTACAACTACCTCAGTGAGACTCAGTTTGGGGCAGTAAAGCATATAAAAAGGATACATAAGGCCCACTTTTCCAGTGAGCTGATCATGGATTATTCTACCCAGAAGAATTTAGAACTGGTAGAGGGCGAAAAACTAACCCTTTTTTCCGTTTTGAACCGTTGTAGCACCCCTATGGGGAAAAGATTGCTGCGACGGTGGCTATTACATCCTCTCGTAGATTATGAGCGCATAAAAGAGAGGCACGATGTGGTGGAGAAGTTATTAAAGAACTGGATGGAGCTTCAGGCATTGCGAAAGATCCTTTCAGGCTGTAGTGATGCAGAAAAAGCCCTTTCTAGATTGGGGATGGGCCTCGGTGGGCCAAGAGACTTAGGAGTGATCAGAGACGTTCTGTGCTTATTGCCTAATATAATTGAAATGATGTCAAAAGCATCCATTCAGGAAACTTTAGAGGTGCCAGAAGAACCGAAAGAACTCAGAGTGAAGCTTGAAAATGCCCTGTGTGCTGAACTTCCTAAGACAGTTAAAGAGGGGAACGTCATTAAGGAGGGGTTCGATAAAGAACTTGATGATTTGAGGTACCTCAGAGCTCATTCCGGAGAGAAATTGAATTCTATTTTGGAAAGGGAAAAGGAAGCGACAGGCATCAAGAACATGAAGATAGGTTTTAATAAGGTCTTTGGTTATTACCTTGAGGTAAGTAAGTCTTATTTAGATAAGGTGCCTGAAAGATATATCAGAAAGCAAACGTTGGTGGGTGGTGAACGCTTCGTAACAGAAGAGTTAAAGGAATTAGAAGAAAAGTTGTTGACTTTAGATCTAAAGATAGAGGCGAGGGAAAGGGACCTTTATGAAGGCTTGGTACAGGATGTCCTCGAACATAGTTCAATTATCCAGGATATAAACAGCCTTATTTCCACGTTGGATGTCTTGTGCTCTTTCGCGGTTAAAGCGAAGGAATGTAACTATATAAGACCTGATATTAATGATGGGTATTCCATAAAGCTGGAAGGAGCAAGGCATCCTGTAGTGGAAGAGGCTCTGAGGAACAGGACACCCTTTACCCCTAACGATGTTCATTTAGATTCTTATGGTAAGAGGATAGCCATAGTTACTGGCCCCAACATGGCAGGCAAATCCACTTATTTAAGAATGGCTGCTCTCCTAGTCGTTATGGCTCAGGCAGGAAGTTTCGTCCCTGCATCCAGGGCAGAAATTGGCATAATTGATCGAATTTTTTCTCGGATAGGTGCAAAGGATGAGCTCTCTAGAGGAAAGAGCACCTTCATGGTAGAAATGGTGGAGACAGCCAATATCCTTAGAAATGTGACGCCAAGAAGCTTGGTGATACTTGATGAGATAGGTAGAGGGACGTCAACGTACGACGGGATAAGTATTGCCTGGGCGGTATTGGAGTATTTACACAAAGTGTGTGATGGGATGCCCAAGGTTATTTTCGCCACACACTATCATGAATTGGTTTCCCTTGCAGAATCTTTGCCTGGGGTTTTTAATCTTAGCCTTGCCATAGAGGAAACAGGGAAAGGGATAGTGTTCCTTTATAAGTTGGAACCAAAACCAGCGGATAAATCTTATGGAGTGGAAGTAGCAAAGCTGGCAGGAGTTCCAGAAGCGGTTATTAAACGTTCAACGGAGCTTTTGAAGCGTTTTGAGGAGGAAAGGAATTTTAGGGAATCAGGTAAAAGCGTAGATTGGGCTGATGACAGTAAAAGAAAGGTAATTCAATTAGGCCTTTTTGCCCCGGAAGCGGAAGATTTGGTGAGGGATGTAGCTACACTAGATCCTGATAACCTAACCCCTTTAGGGGCTTTAGAGCTTGTTTACAAACTAAGAGATAGAGCTAAGGAGATAATTGGGGAAAATTGAGAAGAATAGAAAAATTAAAGCCTGATGTTTCTGCAAGAATCGCAGCAGGGGAAGTAATAGAAAGCCCTGCTTCCATTGTCAAAGAACTGATAGAGAATTCTCTGGATGCTGATGCCACCAGGGTCAAGGTTGTCTTAAGCCAGGGGGGGAAATCCAAGATAGTAGTGGAAGATGACGGAGAGGGCATTCTATTTGATGATTTGCCTCTGGCAGTTGAGCGTTTTGCCACAAGTAAGATTTCAAATGTGGATGATTTATGTCATATCGATACCTTTGGTTTCAGGGGGGAAGCTCTAGGCAGTATAGCTGCAGTGAGCAGGTTGGAAATCAGAAGTATGGCTAAAGATGAGAAAGAGGGAGGCATCCTGATTTGCACCGCGGGGAAGGTGGAGCTTCATAGGCGGGTAAACACCTTTGCTGGAACGCGTGTTCAAGTTGAAGATCTGTTTTTCAACTTTCCGGCTCGCCGGAAGTTTTTAAAGAGTTCACAAGCCGAAACGAGAAGAGTTTCCTCAGTGGTTAGAGATTACGCTGTTGCTTTCCCGAATGTTATTTTTACGTTAATTAGCGAAAACAGAAAAATTTTCTCAACCGAGGGATTTTTTTCAGGGAGAACTTCTTTCGATATTTTGAGCCAAATATGGCCATCACATTATCCAGTGCAACAGCAAGAGGTTGATTTAGGGCAAATTAAGATAAGGGCCTTTTGGCAGCCCTTGAAGGAGAGTAATAGGGTAACCCTTACGGTGTTTATCAATGGCAGACGCGTTCAAGATTCTGTTATAAGGGCGGCTCTGTCTTCTTTCGGTTCTTCTGTTTCAGGTTCATGGTTCGTGATGATGGATGTTCCAGCTGATGACCTGGACGTAAACATTCATCCGGCAAAGGCTGAGGTCCGGTTTAAAAATAGTGGGGAGATATATAAGGCAGTATTGAAAGTCATAGAGAATATGTTGTTAAAATCAAAACAGGCGTTTACTGTTTCTTTTGGGCCCTTGGACAGAAAGAAAAACCCCTCGCCCTATGAAAGTAACGGCGAATATACAAGGGATATGTATGAAGAGAAGACATCAGAAGAGCCTGAAAGAGCTCCAGCATTTCCCCAAGACATGGGAAATGTGCCGATTCAACGTTCTTGGGAGCAAAGTGAGCATGTTAGATTTATGGGTAGGCTTTCAACCGGGTATTTGCTGTATGAGAGGGGAAAAAATTTTATATTGTTGGATCCACATGCTTCTCATGAGAGGATTTTGTTTGAATTTTTCATGGATAAAATAAAAAAAGGGATAAAGCAGAACATATATCCCGAGTTGGAGCTTCCGCCAACTATATCAGAGGCGGCAAGGGAATGGTTGAAAGCTTTAGAAGAAATGGGCTTTTCTTTTAAGGAGAGTGAGGGTGGGATGTACCTTACCAGTGTACCGGCAGGAATTTCTGAAAAAAACCTGAGCCCTATCGGGATTTTGCGGCTTGCTATAGATGCTGCAGAAAAGACATCAGGAGAGGATCTGAACGGGATCTTTGCAGAGGAATTGGCTTCAGAAGCATGTAAGAACGCGTTGAAAATTACTAAGGTCATAGGAGAAAAAGAAGCCCTTTCCCTTTGGGAAGAACTCTTTAAATGCGAGAGCCCAGAGGCTTGTCCTCACGGTAGGCCGACTCATATTGTTGTCACCATGGAAGATATGGATAGACTTTTCAGGAGGAAATAATAGATATGAATGTGGGAAAGTATTTGTTGTCCATAATAGGGCCTACTGCAGTAGGTAAAACGGCCCTTAGCTTGAGATTGGCCCAAGATCTGGATGCAGAGATTATATCTGTTGATTCTAGACAGGTTTACAAGTATTTGGATATAGGGACAGATAAGGTATCAGAAGAAACAAGAAAAAAGATTCCTCACCATCTAATTGATGTTGTAGAACCAAGGGAAGTGTTTTCTGCAGCTGCCTTTGCGGAGAAAACCTTCAAAGCAGTAAAAGATATAAAAAATAGGGGGAAAATACCTATTTTGGTAGGAGGGACCCCTTTTTATTACAGTGCCCTTTTTGATGGAATACTTACAGAATCCCTTCCCAAAGACGAGAAAGTGCGAGATGAGTTGGAAGAGATGTGGAACCAGGACTATAAGGATGAGTTGAGAAATAAACTCGCATGCGTAGACCCAAAGACTTATGAGAGGCTCCATCCCAACGATGGTAGGCGAATAGTAAGGTCCCTTGAAGTCTTTATGCTGACGGGGAAGCCTATTTCGTGGTGGTATTCTTATGCCAAACGGCATGAAATAACTTTTAGGCCTCTTTATTTAGGGTTGTACAGAAGCCGATCAACACTTTATGAAGCTATAGAAAATAGAGTAGAGAAGCAGTTTGCAAGTGGGTTTGTGGAGGAAACAGAGAGATTGCTTCACATGGGATATGATGAAAGCCTTCCGGCGTTGCAGGGGTTTGGCTACAAGGAATTGATATTGTTTCATAAGGGGAAGTTATCTCTTGATGAAGCGAAGCAAAGTGACATAAAAGCAACTAAAGCGTTTGCTAGGCGTCAGATGACTTGGTTTAGGCGCTTTTCGCCTAGTTTGTGGTATGATGTAACTGGTGGAGTGCCCTATAAAGACATAAGGCAAGTGGTAGAGCGTTGGAAAACAGTGTTAATATGGTAAAAAGCAAGGTAATTTTGGCAGATCCTATAGGGTTTTGTTTTGGGGTTGAAAGGGCCGTAAACCTCCTTGAAGAAGCATTGGAGGCTCATGGTAAGGTTTACTGTATAGGTAGTCCCATACATAATCCCCAAGAGACAGCAAGATTAAAGGCCAAGGGCCTCATTGTTGTTAGTTCTGCTGAAAGTATCCCTGAAGGTTCCGTGGTTTTTGTAAGGGCCCATGGGTTGCCCGAAAGAGATAAGAGTTTCCTGTTGGACCGAGGGCATTTATTAGTGGATGGAACTTGCCCTTTTGTCCTTAACGCGCAGGAAAAAGCATCTTTCCTTTCTTCTGAAGGCTATAAAGTGTTGATATTGGGGGACAAAAAACATCCAGAGGTTAAAGCCATTACCCAATCTGTGGGTAAGTTTAGCTGTGTGGTTTCCCCAGGCGAGAATATCCCGGATGACGTACTTGGAGATAAAATAGGAATTATTTCTCAAACAACTCAGAGATTGCAAGATTTTATTACTTTGGTCCGGCTTGCCGTTCAAAAAGCTGGCGAGGTGAGGGTCTTTAATACTATTTGCGGGGCTACGGAGGCAAGACAGAGAGCTGTAGCCGAACTAGCAGGTAGAACAGATGGTGTAGTCGTGATTGGTGGGAAAAATAGCGCCAATACTCGAAAGTTGTTCGAAATAGCCATGGAGAGGAATAGCCAGGCTATTTGGATAGAGGAAGCATCAGATTTAGATTGGAGGTGGTTGGAAGGTAAGTGCCTGATAGGAATTGCCGCTGGAGCCAGCACTCCAGATTGGCTAATCAACGACTTGTTAAAGCTGCTGGGCAAAGCGAAGGGTGTAGTCAAGGAGGATGGAAGGTAAATGTTGATGGAAGAAAACAAACAAAACCAAGAAAATTTTGAAATTGAAAGCAATCAGATTCAAGACTCTCTGGCAAATAATCCGCAGGAAAATGAGGAGTCTATGGAAAATATTTTTGAGCAGTACATTTCTGATGATATACGGCGAGGAAAGGTCGTTGAAGGAGTAATAGTTGATGCCACTGACGGGGGCTGGTTAGTTGATGTAGGCTTCAAAGTGGAAGGTTTCCTGCCACGTAACGAGTGGACTCAAGGGATTTTGGTCGAGGAGAAAGAAACTCCTCAAAAAGGAGACACTGTAACAGTAAAGGTTGTCTCATTGAAACATGGAGAAGAGGCCCAACTTGTGGTAAGTCGTTGGCGTTGTGAGTTTGATCGTCGTTGGAGTGAGATGGAGAAATATCTTGAGAACAACGATATAGTGACAGTAAAAGGCTTGCGCAAAGTCAAAGGCGGTATTATTGCAGATTGCTTTGGATTGGAAGGTTTTATTCCTATTTCCCATGTTGCTGAAGAAGGCAAGGGCCTTAACCTTTCCAAATTGGTTGGCGGAACCTTTGATGTGAAAGTTATAGAAAAGGATCGTCGTAAAAGGAGACTTGTCCTCTCTAGGAGAGTAATACTGGAGGAGGAAAGGGCCAAGCTTCTTGAAGAGTTTTACGGAAAGGTTTCCGAGGGAGATGTTCTTGAGGGTACGGTTTCGACTGTAACGTCCTTTGGGGCATTTGTCGATTTAGGCCCTATTGAAGGTCTTGTACATATTAGCGAGCTATCTTGGCAGAAGAACGCAAAGCCTAAGGATGTTGTTTCTAAAGGCGATAAAGTATCTGTCAAGGTGATTGGAATAGATAAAGAAAAGAACAAGATATCTTTGAGTTTGAAGCAGCTACAACCAGATCCATGGGAAAGCGCTAAGGAGAAGTTCTCTGTGGGTGATGTCATCAAGGGAACGATTACAAATGTGATGGATTTTGGTGCTTTTGTTGAAGTTGCTCCAGGTGTAGAGGGTTTGATTCATATTAGCGACCTAAGTTGGCATAAAATAAAACACCCTAAAGAAGTGGTTAAGAAGGGGCAGACCATAGAAGCGCAGGTTCTTTCCCTGGATTGGGATAATAAGAGAATCAGCTTAGGTTTGAAACAGCTTCATGATCCGTGGAAAAACATAGAAGAAAGGTATCAAATAAACCAGGATTATCCGGTTAAAGTCGTGAGACTCACAGATTTTGGTGCCTTCGTGGAACTAGAAGAGGGTGTTGAAGGGCTGATACACGTATCCCAGATCAGCAGGAAACGAGTAGAAAAGCCCTCGGATGTTCTGTCTGAGGGGCAAGAATTGCAAGCAAGGATCGTAGATATCAAACCACAAGACAGAAGAATCAGGCTTAGCATAGCCGCCATAGAAGAAGAAAACTACAGAAAACAGAAAGAGGAAGAAAGAAAGCAAAAGAAGGCGGAACAAACTAAAAATAAACAACAGTTTGTTGCAGAAGAGGATAATGTTTCAGTAACTATTGGCGATATTTTGGGAGATGTTTTGAAGTAAATTTGAAGTAAAATTGATATTTATTTGTACTCCGCAATTGTATCCGAACACCCTTTTGGGGGTGTTCGGATACAAGTGAAAGGAGCGAAAGAATGAGTGCCCTGAAAATACGTGTATATCCAGATCCGATACTGAGGAAAAAAGCAGTACCAGTGGACAGCTTTGATTCAGAGTTGGAGAAATTCATAGAGGAAATGTTCATCGTAATGAGAAAAGAAGATGGGGTAGGGTTAGCTGCTCCTCAAGTGGGTGTAAGTAGGCAGATTGCTGTGGTGTCGTATGAAGGGAAAAATTATGTGCTCATAAATCCAAAGGTGTTGGAGTTGTCGGGCAGCGAACGCCGCGAAGAGGGATGTTTAAGCGTCCCTGGAGTATATGAGGAAGTGGAAAGGCCTTCTCATGTAGTGGTGGAAGCCTACGATGAGAAAGGCGACCTTAGGAAAATAACTGGTGATGGTTTCCTTGCAAGAGCCTTTCTTCACGAGATAGATCATTTGCAAGGCAAGCTTTTTATAGATTATCTTTCCGTGCTTAAAAGACAGTTGATAAAGAAAAAACTGCGCAAATATCGGAAGGAGTGAATTTATTGAACTTTTGGTTTTTTGGGTCGGGAGGTTTTGCTGCCAGGTGTTTGGAGCAAATAGTAGAGTATGTATCCATTAGTTTAGTTGTCACCAATGAACCTTCTAAAGCAGGAAGAGGCCTTAAGGCACGTCCTACTCCGGTGGACGTCCTGGCAGACAGGCTAGGCCTAAAGGTATATAGAACCCATAACCTTTTGAAAGATACATCCCTTGTGGACCTTCTAAAGCAAGATTCACCGGAGGGCATATTTGTTATAGACTTTGGCCATATGGTGAATGAGCCCTATCTTTCTTGGGGAAAAGTAGGTTGCCTCAATGTGCACCCTTCTTTGCTACCCCGCTATAGGGGCGCTGCTCCTGTTCAGAGGGCTATCATGAATGGGGAAAAGAAAACGGGCATAACTGTTTTCAGGTTGAACAAAGAGATGGACGCTGGTCCCATTTTACTGCAGGAAGAAGTTGAAATACCAGAAAATGCTACAGCTGGAGAAATGCTGGAGTCGATGGCAGTTAAAAGTGGCAAAATATTATTAAATGCTCTACAATTATTTTTGGAAGGTAAACTGTTGCCTAGAGAGCAAGGCGAAGTAGGGGCGACATATGCGCCAAAAATAGATAAAGCCGAGAGTAAGTTGAGTTGGGATCTACCTTCCGAAAGATTCCATAATATAGTGAGGGCCCTGAACCCTAATCCAGGGGCATACTTGATGTACAGAGGCAAGAGGTTGAAGGTGTGGAAGACCTTACTGGTGGTTCCCGCCGAGGGCAAGCCTGGGCAGATCATAGGTCTGGATAAGGGTTTTCCTGTTGTGGCTTGTAGTGATGGTGCTGTGGCTTTGTTAGAGGTGCAAATGGAAGGCAAAAAACGCCAAACTGGAGCAGCTTGGCTGTTGGGAACAGGCTTAAAGGAAGGGGATATGATTATTTGATTATCAGGGAGGAGATCGTAAAGCACTTAGTAGGAAACTATTCTTGGCCGAAGGCAATAGCGGTTACAGGGGCGCTGGGCTCTGGAAAGACAGAATGGGTTTTAAACCTTGCATTTGCGCTAAAGGCAATGAATGTGCCGATTACGGTAGCAGACGTAGATATAATAAACCCTTATTTTTGCGTGAGGCAGATTCAAAAGCTTTTAGAGGATGATGGGCTTACTATAATATCGCCACCTGAGAGCGCCAAATGGTCGGACATGCCGGTTCTTTCACCGAAAGTGGGTTGGGCGCTTAAAGACCCTAGAGGTAAATTGTTGTTAGACATAGGTGGTGATGCCATAGGTGTCAGAGCATTAAAACAGTTTGCCGACCTTTTAGAAGAGGTGGGCTATCTTTTGATTTTGATTGTTAACACATTCCGCCCTCAAACTTCAGATCTAGAGGGAATTTCTGACATGATTCGACGGATGGAAAGCATAAGTTCTTTGAAGATAGGAGCCATTGTTGCTAATTGTCACCTGATGGAGCAGACAACGTTGGATGAGTTGGTGCAAGGAATATATAAAGCTTCGAATGCTGCAAAAGAGCTTGAGCTTCCTTTGCTTTATGCTACAGTACCTCCTAACCTTCATAATGAAATAAATAGAATTTCATCTTCTGTTGATGTTCCTCTTTGGCCTCTCGAACGTAGGATGATGCTGCCGTGGGAGGAAAATTATAACTGGACAGGGCGTTGAAGTCCCCCCCATTTCGATGGGTGGGGTTTTATGAGGCAGAGAAGATAATATTAGGGGAAAGGTGGGTGTGGTAATGGCAAAAGGTCGTGTTGAAGTTCTTGAGGAATACTGTAAAAGTTGTGGGCTTTGTGTGGCAGCTTGTCCGATGAAGGTGTTGCGCATATCTGAAAAGATAAACAGCAAGGGATACAGGCCTGTCGAGCAATATAAGGAAGGTTGTATAGCTTGCAAGATGTGTGCTATGACGTGTCCAGATGCTGCTATAGAAGTTTACAAAATTGAAGATAACCAATAGGCCTCCGGAGGTGAACCACATGGCAAGAGTTTTGATGAAAGGAACAGAGGCTATAGCTGAAGCTGCCATACAGGCAGGATGTAAGTATTTTTTCGGTTACCCCATAACTCCACAAAACGAAATTCCTGAATATATGTCTGCTAAATTGCCTAAAATAGGGGGAGCATATGTTCAAGCTGAGAGTGAGGTTGCTGCGATTAACATGGTAATGGGAGGCGGAGCTACTGGCACAAAAATTATGACGTCTTCCTCGAGTCCCGGAATTTCTCTTATGTCAGAGGGGTTAAGTTATATTGCTGGCTGTGAGATCCCGGCTGTCATAGTTAACGTAATGAGGGCTGGACCTGGCCTTGGCGGCATTTTGCCTGCTCAGGGGGATTACTTTCAGGCGACTAAGGGCGGAGGCAATGGTGATTATCGCCTTTTAGTGCTTGCGCCAAGTACTTTGCAGGAAGCGGTTGATTTAACTCAATTGGCTTTTGATCTTGCATTTAAGTACAGGAATCCAGTGATGATATTGGCAGATGGCTTCATGGGACAGATGATGGAAGCCGTCGAAATTAAGGAATATAAAGGGCAAGATTACGATGTCGTACCATGGGCGCTTGGGAACATGGAGAAAAGAGGTAAACGGACTATATTGAAGAGTTTGTACCTTGATCCTGGGGATCTGGAGCATCACAACATTAAGCTTAATGAAAAATATAAAAAGATGCAGGAAGAAGAAGTTCGGTATGAGGAGTTTTATGCTGATGATGCAGACGTTTTAATTGCAGCCTTTGGTACTACTGCCAGAATAGCTAAATCTGCTATCGTTAACCTCCGCAAGGAAGGAAAGAAGGTTGGAATGGTAAGGCCTATTACCCTTTTCCCCTTCCCGTATGATGTTATCAAAGAGCGGGCAAGCAAGGCCAAGCATGTGCTTGTTATGGAAATGAACATGGGACAAATGCTTGAGGATGTCAAGCTGGCGGTAGGGGAGAGAACACCGGTTTCTTTCTTTGGCCATGCGGGTGGTATATCCCATTCGGTTAAAGAAATAGAAGAGAAAATAAGAGAAATCCTCTAGTAGAGGAGGTTGAATGATGAAAGAGACGAAAATATACGAACGCCCAAAGAGTTGGAAAAAAGGTGTTCATACCCATTATTGCCCTGGGTGTGGACATGGCATTACTCATAGGATTCTTTGTGAAGTAATAGATGAACTTGGAATTCAGGAGAAGACCATAGGAATAGCTCCTGTTGGATGTGCGGCAATGATGTATGATTACATTGATGTAGATTTTTGTGAGGCTGCTCACGGAAGGGCGCCAGCTCTTGCTACAGGCTTAAAAAGAACCAGGCCCGACCAGGTTGTGTTTACATATCAAGGGGATGGAGACCTGGCTTCCATTGGTACTGCTGAAATTGTACATGTGGCAAATAGAGGCGAGAAGATAACCACCATATTCATTAATAATGCAATTTATGGCATGACCGGAGGACAAATGGCTCCCACCACTCTTGTAGGGCAGAGAGCTACTACTTGTCCAGAAGGCAGGGACCCAAATCTGGCCGGTTATCCTATGAGAATGTGCGAGCTTTTAGCAACCCTTAAGACTCCTGCGTACATAGCCAGGGTTAGCGTGGCACAGCCAAAGTATATAATTGAGGCCAAGAAGGCCATTAAGAAAGCCTTTGAATATCAGATCAGCGGTAAAGGTTATTCCTTTGTGGAAGTGTTGTCTAACTGTCCTACGAACTGGGGCATGCAGCCAGTTAAAGCCTTTGAATGGACTGTTAGTGCCATGATGCCATATTACCCTCTGGGTGTTTTCAAGGATTTTGACAAGGAGGCTGAATAATATGGGAGGCTTCTATAGGAGTTTAATAGCGGCTGGTTTTGGTGGACAGGGCATCATGGTTTTAGGGCAACTGGTGGCTTATACGGCTATAAACGAAGGTCGCCATGTGACATGGATACCCTCTTATGGCCCAGAAATGAGAGGTGGAACGGCTAATTGTGGAGTGGTTGTAAGCGACGAAGAAATAGCGTCTCCAGTGGTGGCAGAGGCGGATGTGGCTGTTATCATGAACAATCCTTCGTTGGAGAAATTTAAGGATAAAGTAAAACCAGGAGGGTTACTTATTTATAACTCTGATTTGGTTAACTATCCTAATCCGCGTACTGATATAACGGTCTTACCGGTACCTGCTCACAGTGTAGCCTTATCCCTGGGTAGTGAAAAAGTATCCAATATTGTAGTTTTGGGGGCTTTAGTGGAAGCATGTGATATAGTTTCCAAAGAAGCTTGCCTTGAGACAATAAAAGAGAAATTGGGGAAAAGAAAACCCGAGTTTCTGCCTATGAATCTTGAGGCATATAAAAAAGGACAAGAAATAGCAAAGGAATATTTATCTAAATAAAGGATGACAGGTAAGGTATATATGAAGAAGGAAGAGAAAGTGTATACAAATACGGTTTATAAGGGGCGCATCGTCAATCTGAGGGTTGACGGTGTGCTTCTCCCCTCGGGGAGAAAAACGTTAAGGGAAGTTATAGAACATGCCCCTGCTGTAGGCATATTAGCTGTAACAGATGAGAGTAAAGTTGTTTTTGTAAAACAATATCGCTACGCTGTTGGTGAATTTTTGATGGAGATACCAGCAGGTATAGTAGAAGAAGGGGAATCTCCTGAGGTTGCTGCAAAGAGAGAATTGATGGAGGAAACAGGTTACAGGCCTGGTAAGTTAGTAGAAGTATGCCGAGTTTATCCGTCGCCGGGTTTCAGTAACGAGGTTATTATATTGTATTTGGCCACCGAACTTACTGAGGAATCTATGGAACAGGATGATGATGAAAATATAGAAGTTGTGCTCCTTACAGAACCAGAGATAATAAAGATGGTGGAAGAAGGTAAAATAAAGGACGGAAAAACTCTTTTGGCCATATTGTGGTATTTGGAAAACCAGAAATAAATAGAGAGGTGCGTAACCTCATATGTCCCAAAAAAAAGAGATAACCCTTCTGGATAGTTTTTTGAAGTACCTAAAGTATGAGCGTGGCTGTAGTGACAACACCTTGAAAGCTTATGAGCGGGACCTCAAAAGGTGGTTTGATTACTGTGAACAAATGGGTTTCCCTCATTTCCTTCCATCTGCGGATAAAGCAGATGGTTTTTTAAAGTACCTCACGTCAATGAATTTAAGCAGATCGACGATTCAGCGCCATGCGGCTACTTTGAGATCATGGGCAAGTTACTTGTTCTACGAAGGTATAGCGGGTGCTGGAGATTTTAAAATCCCTCTACCTGCACGAGGCAAGGCCCTTCCTAAGATATTAGGCGAAGGAGAAATATTAAGAATAATAAGTGCTTGTTCTGGAAGTGCTTCTTTAGATTTGCGCGATAAAGCAATGATTCAGCTTGCTTATGGTTGTGGCCTTAGGGCTAGTGAGGTTGTGTCTCTTAAAGTGCGCGATGTTGACTTTTCGGGGCGTTCCATAAGACCTATGGGAAAGGGAATGAAAGAGAGGGTTGTTCCTCTACTTGGAGAAGTAGCGGAAACTTTGAAAATATATATAGAAAACGCTAGGCCGTTGTTGAATAAAAACGAGTTAGATATTTTATTTCTTTCCAGGAACGGCCATTCCCTTAGGCGAGAAGATTTTTGGAAGATTGTTCAAAAGAGGGGCAAATTGGCAGGTATTTCTGCTTCCAGGCTGCATCCTCATGTATTGAGGCACTCTTTTGCTACCCATCTGCTTAGGCGAGGGATGGATCTGAGAACATTGCAGGAGCTTTTAGGACATGCTTCCATAGCTACTACGGAGAAGTATACACATTTTGACCTAGAGTTGAGGGATATCTACGATAAGACTCATCCTAGAGCTTGAATGTAAAGGAGGACAAAGCCGTGTCAATGTTTGAGAAGGTGCAGAAAGCAAAGGAATATTTAAAATGCAAGATAAAAGAGACCCCAAAATATGTAGTAGTGCTTGGATCTGGCCTTGGAAGCTTTGTTGAATGCCTAAAAGACCCTATAGAAATAAAATATGAAGATATACCAGGCTGGCCATTATCAACTGCTCCAGGTCATGCGGGAAGATTGGTATATGGCAAGAAAGAGAATGCTAATGTTTTAGTAATGCAAGGAAGGGTTCACTATTATGAAGGCTACTCCATGGAAGAGGTGGTATTTCCTGTAAGGGTCTTTGGAGCGATGGGAGTAAGGTACTACATTGCAACTAACGCTTCGGGAGGAATAAACAAGGAATTGTCTCCTGGAGATATAGTTTTAGTGGAAGACCATATTAATCTTCTCGGTGACAACCCTCTGCGGGGAAGAAATGTTGATGAGTGGGGACCCAGGTTCCCTGACATGACGAAAGCCTATGATCGCGAGATGATAAGGTTGGCAGAAAAGTGTGCCTTAGAAACAGGAGAGAAACTTAAAAGAGGGGTATACATAGCCTTTACAGGGCCTTCTTTTGAAACTCCAGCGGAGATAAGAATGGCCAGGGTAATGGGTGCAGATGTGGTTGGGATGTCGACCGTCCCAGAAGTGATAACAGCTCGTCATATGGGAATGAGGGTTTGTGTCTTTTCTTGTGTTGCAAATTATGCTGCCGGGATAACTGATTCTCCACTTACCCATGAGGAAGTCTTGGAGGCCATGGGGAAAACAGCGGGCAAGTTAAACAGAATTTTGGAAAGCCTGATACTTGCTCTGGAGGCAAACGATGTTTGATGTTTTAGGTTTCATAGAACAAAAGAGGGATGGCAAATTTCATACCCCCGAGCAGCTTGAGGATTTCGTTAATGGCTGCATGAAAGGGGAAGTTCCAGACTATCAAGCGGCAGCGTGGCTGATGGCAGTTTATTTTAGAGGCTTGAGTGAGGGAGAGCTTCTATCCTTCACCAAGGCTCTAGCGGATTCGGGAGACAAGATAACTTTTCCTAAGGATATAGTAGTTTTAGATAAGCACAGCACAGGTGGAGTTGGAGATAAAACAACGTTGATAGTGCTTCCCATAGTCGCATCTCTCGGGGTACCAGTTGCGAAACTAAGTGGTAAGGGGCTTGGTTTCACAGGTGGAACTATAGACAAACTTTCATCAATTCCCGGCATGAACTTGCAGCTTAGCGCTAAAAAATTCATCAATCAGGTCATGGAAATAGGCTGTGCTATAAGTGGGCACTCGGAAGCTCTTGCTCCGGCGGAGGGTTTTTTCTACTCTTTAAGAGATGTCACTGGCACAGTGCCATCCATCCCTTTAATAGCTAGCAGCATAGTTAGCAAAAAGCTTGCAGGAGGAGCAAGTAGCTTTGTGTTTGATGTGAAATTTGGCAAAGGATCTTTCATGAAGGGGAAGGAAAAATCCTTTCAATTGGCTGATGCCTTGGTTAATTTGGCCAAGGCTTTTGATAAGAAGGCTTTAGCACTTTTGACAAATATGAATGCACCGTTGGGAACATGGGTAGGTAACAGTGCAGAGGTGCAGGAGGCTTTGGATGTTTTAAGAGGAGAAGGCCCTCAAGATACTAGGGAACTTTGTTTAAGCTTAGCTGGAGCCATGTTATTTATCGCGGGAAAAGTTAAATCTATAGAGGAAGGGAAAGCTGAAGCTGGAAGAGCCATATCTGATGGCAGGGCACTAAGGCAATTTGAGAGGTTGGTAAGAGCCCAAAAAGGGACGCTAGACGAGGGTATCATAAGTGGAAGTAAAAAAATGCCCCTTGCAAAGAATGTCAAGGAGATAAGATCCCTCGAGGAAGGGTATGTGGCTGAGTGTAATGCGCTCAATATAGGATTGGCTTTAAGGAAGCTTGGTGGAGGTCGGTCAAGAAAGGGTGAAAGTATTGACCTTACTGTGGCTGTGGAGATACTCAAGAAGAAGGGTGCCTTTGTAAATGAAGGAGAACCTTTGGCTAGGATATATTTTAATAGGACAAATTTGTTGGAGGAAGCAACGGAATTGGTCTCCAGTGCATTTATTGTAGGTCACGAAAAACCCTCTGGAGAATTGCTTGTGGAAAGGGTCGTGGAATAAGATTTAAGAGTCAACGAGGAGAGCAATAGCTAATGGCAAACTTAGATTACTGCGGGAGAAATGCAGCTCTCTCAAAAGAAGATATATCCTTTATAAGGAGCATAGCAAAAAGCCTTATTAATCCCAACTCGCCGGATTTTGATGATCTGGTGCAGGAAGGGAGTATTGCTTTTATGAGGGCCCTTGCTACATACGATTCAGAGAAGGCTTCCTTTAGGACTTACGCCGCTAGGTGCATAAAAAACGCAATGCTTGACTATCTCAGGAAGAAAATAAGGCATGATAGATCAGAATTTACAGAGAGAGTAGATTGTTATTCTACACAAAAACCAGACGATATATTGGATTTAAAGATGGAATTGGAGGAGTTGAAAAGCAAACTTACGAATACTGAAAAACAAGTGTTGGATGCTATTTTATTATGTGGGTCTGCTAAGGCTGCATCTGAACACCTTAAATGGCATCCTAAGAAGCTAGAAAATGCCATGGCACGCATAAGAAGAAAGGCTAGAAAATCCTAAATGTGTAGAAATTTTCCAGAGTACGTATGGACAGTTTTTGGGATAATCAGTAAAATTGACCAAGCGGGGAGGCGAATGGTGACTGGTGTTGCCCACGGGCTTCAAACCCGTTGAGAGTCTGTAAGGCAGGCTCTGGTGGGTTCGATTCCCACACGCCTCCGCCATAGGTTTTAAGCTAGCTATAAAAGGAAGCGGCAAGTTCGTAAGGCTGCTTCCTTTTTTGTTTTGAAGATCTCAATATGGATTTTTTCTGAGGCGGGTGCTTGCCGGCTAGATAGTAAGAAGGTAAACTAAAATTGTTTAACGCGTAAAACTACAGGTGATTCACAAAGAAGAAGGAGATGATTGGAATGCACCCAGATTTCAAGCTTAAAGGTTTTTCCTATCCCCTCACCCCTAAGGGTATTTCGTCAGTGATTCAGTCTTTTCCTTGGCATTATGGAACAGAATATCTCAATATATTATTTAGGACAGATCCTGATGTAGTTAAAAGCTTCTTGCCTGAGCCTCTAGAGTTGGGGCCTGATCCAGGCTTGGGTTATGTTGCTTTCAGTAAATGGTGGTCCATCTCAGATGAGAACAAGGATATGCCATTGATAAATCCTGAACGTACTCAGTACAAGGAGGCGGCTATATGGGTGGGTTGCAGCTTTAGGGGCAACCCAGGGCAAATATGTCTTTTTGTGTGGGTAGATAATGATTTTACTATGGCTAGAGGTTGGTTCATGGGATTTCCTAAGAAATTGGGACAGGTTTATATAACCGATTACCACTTTCTAAACCCAGGCATGCCGCAAAAAATGGAAGGTGCGACCTTCAAGGGTATAGCAAGTGCCCATGGAGAGAAGCTGATGGAGGGAACCATGACGGTAGAAAGAAAGATAAAACAATCCGATTTGCCGCCAATAATGACGGCTCCTCCTTATCATATTAGGCATTTCCCAAATATAGAAAGCCCCACAGCTCCGCCGTCAGTATTGGAATTAGTAAGATTGGGAGCAGAAAACAAGAAGGTTGGGGAAGAAATATGGGAAGGAAGTGGCACATTGAAGTTTTATGAATCAGAGATAGAGGAGCATTTCGCCTTAAGGCCCAAAGAAATTTTAGGAGCATATAGATTTTCCTCTGGTTATACATTTCCAGGAGGTGAAATAGTTTATAGTTGGGTTTAAATATAAAAATTGATATTCTCTGGGATGGGAAAAAGTTGTATAATTACGCAAAACCCTTAAATAAAATACAATTGTTGGGTAATTGTAAGGGAAAATATGACGGGAGGCTGAGGGTATGTTGAGAAAAGTAATGTTATTTTTGGCTATTGTGTGTTTTGCTGTGAGTTCAATGGCGGCATACGCTGCTGAAGGAATTCCAGAAGAGAAATTGACGGCAGGTTTTGTTTACATTGGCCCTATTGGTGATGGAGGATGGACTTATATGCACGACCTTGGTCGCCTTGAAATGGAAAAAGCCTACCCTAAAATGAAGACATTTTTTGCCGAATCTGTGCCTGAGGGGCCTGACTCAGCGAGAGTTATGGAGACTTTTGTGAGAAACGGCGCACAACTGGTTTTTGCGACTTCTTTTGGATACATGGATTTTGTGCAGGAAGTAGCTAAGAAATATCCGAAAGTTAAGTTTATGCATTGTTCTGGATACAAGCGAGCAGAAAATGTTGGCACTTATTTTGGTAGAATGTACCAGGCCAGGTATCTTTCCGGTTTGGTGGCTGGCAAGGCGACTAAGTCAAATATCATTGGCTATGTGGCGGCTAATCCAATACCGGAAGTAATAAGGGGTATAAATGCATTTGCTTTAGGTGTGCGAAAAGTGAACCCCAAGGCTAAAATTAAGGTTGTGTGGCTGTTTTCTTGGTTTGACCCTGGCAAGGAAAAAGAGGCTACTTTGGCTTTGATAGATTCTGGTGCTGATGTTATAGCAATGCATGCTGATTCTGGTGCTGCTCCTCAGGCTGCTGAAGAAGCTGGAGTATATGTTATCGGCTACAATAACGATATGAGTAAATATGCTCCTACTAAGCACCTTACTGCTCCTATATGGAACTGGGGCACAGTTTATAAATATGTGGCAGGACAGGTGATCAACGGAACGTGGAAATCGGAAGATATATGGTGGGGGCTTAAAGAAGGGCTAGTAGATCTTGCGCCTTTTGGAAAAGATGTGCCAGAATTAGTTAAAGAAATGGTAAAAGTCGAGAGAGACGCTATAATAAACGGTAAGCATGTCTTTGTTGGGCCTATAAAAAACCAGAAAGGCGAAATAGTAGTTAAGGAAGGCACTGCCATGACCGACGAAGAGATGCTGGGAATGAACTGGTTTGTAGAAGGTGTAGAGGGCGATATACCTAATTAGCCTTCTTCATATAAAGGGATTTTGAAATTTAAATAAGTGACCAGAGGGGCGCATCTGGCGCCCCTCTGGTTTGCGATGACAATTTCCTATCTTGGGATCGGGGTTGATATGTAGTGCTTTTGGGGAATTTGCAAAGCAGCAATCATAAATCCCTTGTTGAAATGAAAGGGATTACAAAAAGCTTTTATGGAATAAGAGCAAATGACGAAGTCAATTTCGAAGTAAGGCCAGGGGAAATACATACTCTTTTGGGCGAAAACGGTGCGGGTAAGAGCACATTGATGAATATTCTATGTGGTTTGTATACGCCAGAGAGGGGAACAATAAAGATAAATGGAGAAAAATGTTTTTTTAAATCGCCCAAAGATGCCATAAATGCAGGGATAGGCATGTTGCATCAGCATTTTATGCTTGTTCCTGTCATGACGGTGTGGGAGAATGTTGCCTTAGGTGATAAAGAGCTTCCTCAGGTTTTGCCTAAGAATAAAGTGATAGAACAAATAAAGGAATTGTCAGACGTTTACGGATTGAGTGTTAACCCTCTAGCTCCTGTGTGGCAGTTGAGCGTTGGAGAGCAGCAGAGAGTCGCCATTGTAAAGCTCCTTTATAGGCGAGCAAAAGTACTCATACTGGATGAGCCTACTGCTGTTTTGACTCCTCAGGAAGCGAGGCACTTGTTTAGGGTGATAAAAAAAATGGCAGAGGAAGGCCACGGAATAGTCTTTATTTCCCATAAATTGGACGAAGTGCTTGAGATATCCGATAGGATAACAGTGTTGAGAAAAGGAAGAAACGTTGGAACGGTAGCTAAAGAAGAAGCTTCTAAGGAAAAACTTGCCGAAATGATGATAGGAAAAAGAGTTGCTTTTGCGATAGATAAACCTATACAGAACCCTGGGAAAGAGGTTCTTAATGTAAAAAACATAAAGGTGCTTGGTGATAGGGGAAGACTTAAAGTTAATGGTATTAGCTTTAGCTTGAGGCAAAGAGAAATACTTGGCATAGCAGGGGTTTCAGGCAATGGGCAGGAGGAGCTGGCGGAAGCCTTGACTGGATTGAGAAAACCTATTAGCGGTAAGGTTTTTGTTGATGGCGATGATGTAACTACTGGGAATCCTAGAGATTTTATGAAAAGAAGGGTCAGCTACATACCAGCAGACCGAAAAGGTACGGGCCTTATTGCAAACATGAACTTGCGAGAGAATATAGCCTTGAGAAAATATTGGAAAAGTGAATACACAAGGTTTGGATTTTTTATAAATTGGGAAAGAATAGCTGGCCATACGGGAAAACTCGTCGAACGATTCAGTGTGGCTAATCCGAGTTTGAGTTATCCTGTAAGGCTCTTGTCTGGCGGGAATATGCAAAAATTGATGCTGGCCAGGGAGTTGTCAGATAACCCAAGAGTTATAGTAGCTGTTCAGCCCACTTGGGGACTAGATATAGGAGCGACACATTACGTAAGGGAAGTTTTGGTTTCTCAAAAAGAAAAAGGCTCTGGGATTTTATTAATTACTGATGATCTAGAGGAAATATTGGCCCTTAGTGATAGAATTGCCGTCATACATGGTGGCGAAATTGTGGGAATAGTAGATAATCCTGATAAAGTTACAGAAGAGGAACTAGGCTTAATGATGGCGGGGACAAAGCTGGAAAAATACCCTGTCTACGATCTGAAGGAGGATGAGCTTGAATAAATGCCCAGGTTAATAATAGAACGACGTTTTAAAACTCCTTTTATTTTAAGTATAGTATTTCCTTTGCTTTCGATAGTCCTTGCGCTGTTAACTTCATCTTTGCTTCTTTTGGCCTTAAATGTGTCTCCCCTTGGTGCTTTAAAGGGGATGATAAATGGTGCCTTAGGTAGTTGGTATGGAATAAGTGAGGTTCTGGTAAAGGCAATTCCCTTGGTTATTTGTGGAATAGCCGTAGCTTTAGCTTTTACAATGAAAGTGTGGAATATTGGAGCAGAAGGGCAGATATATTTAGGGGCGCTGGCCTCAGCTGCTGCTGTTAGATATTTCCCGGTAGAGAATACATTTTTTATGTTATCTGTGATGGCTGTGATGGCTATTCTAGCTGGAGCTTTTTGGGGAGGTATAGCAGGCTACCTGAAAGGCAGATGGAACGTCAACGAGATAATAACAACATTGATGTTGAACTATGTGGCTATTCACCTTGTAGATTATTTTGTCTATGGCCCGTGGCGAGACCCTTCAAGCCTTGGATTCCCCATGACTGCCCCTTTCCCAGATTTTGCAAGGCTCCCTACTTTTGGTGGTACTAGGGTTCATGCTTGGATTTTTCTGGCTTTAATAATAGTGATCTTATACAGGGTAGTTATACGTTGGACCCGGTGGGGATTCGAGATAAGGGCTATAGGGGAAAATCAACGAGCTGCTTTGTATGCAGGTATTCCTTATATAAAAAATGTAGTTTTAGTTATGGCTGTATCTGGGGCCTTGTCTGCTTTGGCAGGTATGGGGGAAATCGCTGGTCTCCAAGGGAGACTCCAGCATGGCTTTTCGCCTGGTTATGGATATACGGCAATAATAGTTGCATGGCTTGCCAGGTTAAACCCCTGGGGAACAGTTTTAGTCTCCATATTTATGGGCATTATCATGGTTGGTGGAGAGACTCTGCAAGTTATAATGAGATTGCCTTTGGCTAGCGTGCAAGTCATTCAAGGGCTTATATTGCTGTTTGTGCTAGCTTCAGAATTCTTCAGGAATTATAAAGTAAGGATATTGTCAGGGGATGGTCGATAATGGAAGTGCTTATTAGCATTCTAGCAGCGGCAGTTAGAAGTGGGACTCCTATACTTTATGCTACTTTGGGAGAGATCCTTACAGAACGGGCAGGAGTCCTGAATTTAGGTCTGGAAGGCCTAATGTTAATGGGCGCCCTTAGTGGTTTTTGGGTTGCTTATTCGACATCCAGTGTTACATTTGCCCTTGTTGCAGCTTTTTTAGTAGGGGCTGCGATTGCCTTGATACATGCCTTTTTGTGTGTCCATTTGGGAGCTAATCAGGTTGTAAGCGGTTTGGCTATAACTATGTGCGGCACTGGAGCTAGTTCCCTCTTAGGAAGGGGATTGGTAGGTGAGACAATAAAAGGCATTGGTGTTTTGCCTATACCCGTTCTTTCTAAAATACCTATTATAGGCCCTGTTCTGTTTAATCATGATCCTCTAGTATATCTATCCTATGTGCTCGTTATCGGCATGAGTTGGTTTTTGTATTCCACTAAGGCAGGTTTGAATTTGAGGGCTGTGGGGGAGGCTCCTGGAGCTGTGGATGCTGTGGGACTGGATCCCGTCAAATTAAGATATCTATATACAGTAATAGGCGGGGGCCTTGCGGCGATAGGCGGCGCCTATCTTTCTTTAGTGTACACAAAAATGTGGGGAGAACACATGACTGCGGGAAGAGGATGGATAGCTGTTGCGCTAGTTATTTTTGCCATATGGCATCCTGCGAGAGCAGCGTTAGGGGCATACCTTTTTGGTGGAGTAGGAGCCCTTCAGTTGAGGATGCAGGCAGCTGGTACAAGCATACCTGCCCCGTTATTGCTTATGCTTCCCTATCTTTTAACCATACTGGTCCTTTTAGGCATTTCCATTAAAAAAGGGAAGGGGATTTTGTTGGGTGCCCCTTCCGCCTTAGGTGTTCCTTATCAAAGGGAAGAACGTACTTAGTTATGGATGTCTTTGGGAAACTATAGGTTTTATATACTGGTATTGAGGTTCTGAGTCCCAGGGGAAAAGGATCCATGTATCTTGGCTAACCTCGGTTATGAATGTATCAACCTCAGGTCGACCGTCTGGTTTGGCATATACCGTCGCAAAGTGGGCGTTTGGGATCATTTGGCGGACCACTCTTGCGGTGGAGCCGGTATCAACCAAGTCGTCAATTATTAATATCTTTTTGTCATTATCATGTGTTATTTTTTTCAATATCTTAGTTTCTCCTTGTGTCCTGAGGGTGTAACTGGAGACACAAACTGTGTCGACAAAACGGATGTCCAGCTCTCTAGCAATTATTGCCGCTGGGACTAATCCCCCTCTTGCTACAGCTACTATCTTATCCCAGGAGCCTATGTCCAATAGTCTCCATGCTAGAGCCTTACAATCCTGGTGCAGTTGTTGCCACGATACAGGATAAACCTTTTTATACTTTTCCTCACTACTTGTCATAAAAATGCCTCCCATTAAATTGAAGTTACAGCAAGGCTCGTTTCCATCTAGTTCCGCTTGGAGTGTCTTCTAGAATTATTCCCATAGAAGAAAGTTTATCCCTAATTTCGTCGGCCTTGGAAAAATCTTTCTTTTTTCTGGCCTCTTCTCGTTCTTTTACCAATGCGTTTATCAGGTCTTCGTCTAATTCATTTGTGTCGCCTTCCATTTTCAACGTGTCGCTAATGTCAATTATTCCCAGTATATTATCTGCATATTCCATGAAGGCCTTTGCGCTTTCAATGAAATTTTTATCCAATTTCCTTTCTTGGGTTAGGGCCTGGTTTATGGACTTTACAGCTTCGAAAAGTACTCCTATGGCGCCTGCAGTGTTAAAATCATCCTTTAGGTTAGCATCAAATTTTTCTTGCAGGTAATTTATGGCTTTTGTTTCCTCCGATAGATTCCCTAGATTTTCGCTTAAAGCTTCTGCTTGCACCAATTCATTCCAACAATTACGAATTCTCTCGGCACCCTTTGCAGCATTGATGAGGTTTTCAACAGAGAAATTTAAAGGTGTCCTGTAGTGAGCACTGAGCATGAACAATCTTATAGCTGCGGGATGGAATTTCTTCCTGGCTTCTCTTGCTGTAAGAAAGTTTCCTAGGGATTTGGACATTTTCTCCGCGTTTATCATAAGATATCCATTATGCATCCAATATTTAACAAAAGGTTTTCCTGTGGCTGCTTCGGCTTGTGCTATTTCGTTTTCGTGATGAGGGAATATCAAGTCGCTTCCACCAGCATGAATATCTATGGTTTCTCCTAGGTATTTTATGGCCATTGCGCTGCATTCTATGTGCCATCCAGGTCGTCCTTCACCCCAAGGGCTGGGCCAAGATGGTTCTCCAGGTTTTTTTGCTTTCCATAGAGCGAAGTCCAACGGATGTTTTTTGTTAGGATTTATCTCTATTCTGGCTCCTGATTGAAGCTCTTCAAGGCTTTGCTTCGAAAGTTTTCCGTATTCAGGAAAGCTTTGGACATCGAAGTAGACATCACCATTTGCCACGTACGCATGATTGTTTTTTATTATTTTTTCTATTAGGGCAATGATGTCTTCTATATGCTCCGTAGCTCTAGGAGCCACGGTTGGCCTTTTTATGCCTAAAGCATCAGCATCTTCGTAGTAGGCTTTTATATAGCGTTCCGCTAGTTGAGGTACGGTGATGTTCAATTCTTTAGCTCTTTTTATCATCTTGTCGTCGATGTCAGTGAAGTTTTGCACGAAAGTGACTTCGTAGCCTTGTGTTTCCAAAAACCTGCGGAACGCGTCAAAAACTATGAATGGCCTTGCATTGCCTATGTGGAAATAGTCGTATACAGTGGGACCGCATGTATATATCCCTACTTTTCCTTCTTTTTGAGGGATAAATGGTTCTTTTTTTCGAGTTAAATCGTTATATATCATGATCGTTTCCAACAGAAACACCTCCATTTAAAGAGAAAAGCAATGTAAAATAATCCTATACCAAAAAGGTGATTTTTCTCAACTAAAATATACGGGTTTATGCGTTTTTTGTTGTATTAGTAGTGTTATAGAAAGGATGGTGCATCATTGGCGATAGGAGAATTAAAAGAGAAGATCAATTTTATGCCTAATAAGCCAGGTGTTTATCTAATGCACAACTCATCAGGAAAGGTGATTTATGTTGGTAAGGCAAAATCGCTAAAAAAGCGCCTGCGTTCATACCTGAGGCACAGTGGGTTTTCTTCGCCACGATTGAGAAAGTTAATTAGCGAGGTTGAGGATATATCGGTTATAAGGACTGAAAATGAAGCGGAAGCTCTCATTGTAGAATCAAAACTTATTAAACTTTACCAGCCTTTTTATAATGTAGAACTTAAGATGGGAGAAAAATATCCCTTTATAAAGCTTACAACAGAAACCTTTCCGAGGTTGGTCATAACAAGACACAAAGAAGACGATGGAGGAACATATTTTGGCCCTTATGTGAATGTTAAACAACTTAGGCAGCTTTTGAGAATAATAAGCAGATATTTCCCTATTAGAGATTGTAGCAGGCAGATAAAGGATGCTGGTGGTTATATGAGGCCTTGCATTAGATATTTTTTAGGGCAATGCCTTGGCCCTTGCGCGGGCTTGTGTGATAAGAGAGAATATCAAGAGAATGTCGCAGATGTCATTTTGTTGCTTAAAGGCCAGCCTTCGGAACTTGTATCAAGGTTAAGGCATCGTATGGATTACGCTGCCAAAAGCTTGGCTTTTGAGAAAGCTGCTAGACTTAGAGATGCAATAAGGGTTATATGGAAATTTTCTAGGCAAAGACCTTCATCCTCGCTATCGGAAACGATGGATGATGAGATATGGAAAGCCTTTTTGTTGCTTCAGTCTAAATTGAATTTGAGGACTGTGCCTTGGCGAATAGAGGGGTTTGATATATCACACCATGCAGGGAAAGAAACCTACGGATCCTGTGTGGTTTTTGAACAGGGACTACCCAACCCATCTCTTTATCGAAGATATAAGATAAACTTAGAGGACGGGCCTGATGACTTCAGAGCGATGAAAGAATTGGTCTTTCGCAGGTACAAAAGGCTTAAGGATAAGCAGAGAGCCTTACCGCAACTTATACTAATAGATGGAGGCCCCCAGCAATTACGTTTCGCTATGGAAGCTATCAAGGAGGTCCAGATTAAGGATATAGATGTAGTGGCATTGGCAAAGAAAGAGGAGTTATTATACTTGCCGGAAAGGGAAGAGCCGATAGTGTTATCCAGAAACGATGAAGGGCTAAAGCTTTTACAAAGGGTAAGAAACGAAGCTCATCGATTTGCTCTGGCTGCTCACACGGCAGCAAGCACTAGGAGGTTTTCTAGATCCTCTTTGGAAGATATTCCAGGAGTTGGAAAAATAATTGCATCCAGATTGCTTGCTAAGTTCGGCAGTGTAGCAAATATAGCCATGATGCCTCCAGAGGATATAGCTCAAGTTAAGGGTGTTAGCCTCGCTATGGCAAACAAAATTGTAGAGAAACTCAAAGGAGACAAGAATGAATAAGAAAATATCCAAATATAAGGATAGCTACTATATGAGAATGGCTATAAGCCTCGCTTCTAGAGGTACCGGAAAAGTAAGTCCCAATCCCAGAGTTGGGGCCGTTATAGTAAAAGATGATGAGATTGTTGGGTTGGGATGGCATAAGCAATGGGGAGGCAACCATGCAGAGGTAGAAGCTTTGGTTATTGCGGGAGAAAAAGCTAGAGGATCTACAGTATATGTCAATTTGGAACCTTGCAGTCATTATGGCAAAACCCCTCCCTGCGCACCTCGTTTGGTTGAAGCAGGTGTTAATAGGGTTGTTGTGGCCCTGGTGGACCCTAATGAAAAGGTGAACGGCAAAGGTATAAACATATTACGTGAAGCGGGAATTGCAGTGGATGTTGGGGTAGAAAAGGAAAGAGCTACGTGGCTAAATAGAGGATTTGTTAAAAGGGTCAAAACAGGAAAACCTTGGGTAATTCTTAAAGCGGCTATAACTGCAGATGGCAATATAGCGATGGAAGATGGTTACAGCAAGTGGATAACTAATTATTTTTCTCGCACTGCGGCTCATCTGCTAAGGGCCGAATGTGATGCCGTACTAGTGGGGGCAGGCACTGTTATGCAAGATGATCCTCGCTTGAACGTCAGAAATGCCCCGGGAGAATCTCCGCTTAAGGTGGTCCTTGATTCTAAGTTTAGAATTCCCACTAATTCCAAGTTGTTCGAAGATGGCAAAGCGATAATATGTGGAAGTGCGCCTGTTCCTGTATCTAAGGGAGGTTGCTTTAGTTTATTGAAAGGTGCTAATGACGGCTCTGCACAAATGAGGAAGATTAGGGCGCGGGAAGACGGTATGGTAGATTTGGAAGAAACCTTAAACATGTTAGGCCAAATGGGGGTAAATTACTTACTTGTAGAGGGTGGCTCTAGTGTTTTTAGTGATTTTATATCACGCAAGCTATTTGACGAGGTTAGCCTTTTTGTTAATCCCAGCTTTATTGGAAAAGGGATTAGAATGTCCGATAAAATTAATGTGAGTGCGCTTGAACATCGCATAGGGTTTAAAATTATACGTACGAGCATTTTAGAAGGAGATATATGGATTGAGGGTGTTTCTGAATGTTCACAGGCCTTATTGAAGATGTAGGGAAGATAGTTTCCATAAGTCACAGGCAAGATGTTACAATCCTTGAGATCGGAGGTACCCATATAGCTTCAGCAGTAAGGAGAGGAAGTTCCGTATCTGTATCGGGAGCATGCCTTACAGTAGTGGAGGTCGTATCTTCTGACAGGTTTAAGGTTGAAATTATGGATGAGACAAAAAATAGGACGACTCTAGGCGAGGCCCGAGCTGGCCTTAGAGTGAATCTAGAGAGGGCCCTTTCGGTACAAGGACGTTTTGATGGACATATAGTGACGGGGCATATAGACACCACGGGATTAGTAGCGGACATAATCAATAGAGGAAGAACCAGGCAAATGTTTATAAAGATTTCTCCTCAGTGGTTAAAATATATAGTCGAGAAGGGGTCTGTAGCGATTGATGGGGTTAGCCTTACAGTTGTAAGTGTAGAAGAGGATATGTTTAGTGTAGGACTTATACCTACCACCCTTGCGGATACTACTATTGGCGATATCCGCAAAGGAGACATGGTGAACATAGAGTGCGATATATTGGCTAAGTACATTGAGAAAATGATCAACAAAAAAGGGATAACAGAATCACCTGAGAATAACGGCTTAAGCTGGGATCGACTTAGCCAATTGGGATGGTCGTAGACAAACTGAGGAGGAGTTAAAAATGGAAAAAGAAGCTAAAGGGATTTTCAGTTCCGTAGAGGATGCTCTAGAGGATATAAAAAGAGGAAAAATGGTAATAGTAGTAGACGATGAGTCTAGGGAGAATGAGGGCGATTTGGTCATGGCTGCCCAATTTGTTAGAGCCGAGGACATAAACTTCATGGCTAAGCATGCTAGAGGCCTTATCTGTGTGCCTATTACGGAAAAAAGGGCTAAAATGTTGGGATTACCGCCGATGGTTGAAGATAACAGCGATCCTCACGGAACAGCATTTACAGTATCAGTCGATGCAAAGGAAGGGACTACGACAGGTATATCCGCTGAGGAGAGGGCTTTGACGGCACAGCTGTTATCCCGTAGGGATGTCAAAGCAGAGATGTTTAGGCGACCAGGGCATGTATTCCCATTAATAGCAAGAGACGGTGGGGTTTTGAAGCGTGCAGGCCATACAGAGGCAGCGGTGGACTTGGCTCGCCTTGCTGGTTGTGAGCCTGTAGGGGTGATATGTGAGATAATGAATGAAGATGGAACAATGGCAAGGCTTGGTGATCTTGAGAAGTTTTCTAAGAAACATGGATTAAAAATAATATCTATTGAGGACCTTATAAGATACAGGCACCTAAGAGATAAGCTTGTGGAAAAGGTTGCAACTGTAAATTTACCTACCGAATATGGTTTTTTTGTTGCTCACGCTTACAGGTCTCTCTTGGACAGCAATGATTCAACCCTGCTTCATATAGCTCTAGTTAAAGGAGAGATAAAAGGAAAGGACAATGTTTTGGTTAGGGTACACTCTGAATGTCTTACAGGCGATGTTTTTGGCTCGTTGAGATGTGATTGTGGCCCACAGCTTCATACAGCAATGAAGATGATTGAGCAGGAGGGCTGTGGTGTTATTCTATACATGCGCCAAGAAGGTCGTGGAATCGGGCTTTTAGAAAAGCTTAAAGCTTACGAATTACAAGAAAAGGGGCTGGACACAGTTGAGGCCAATGAAGCTTTAGGCCATCCCCCTGACCTGAGAGATTATGGCATTGGTGCCCAGATATTGGTTGACCTGGGGTTGCGAAGGATTCGGATCATAACCAATAACCCGCGTAAAATAGTGGGTTTGGAGGGATATGGCCTTGAGATAACGGAAAGAGTCCCATTGATTATAGAACCCAATGAGTATAATAAACGTTATTTGGAGACTAAAAAACTAAAACTAGGTCATATGTTGCACTTAAGAGATTTTATTGGTTAAGGGAGCAGGAATGTTTGAGTTTTTTAGAAAATAATGAAAGAAGGGGTAGATAAAATGCGTGTGTTTCAAGGCAAAATGGTAGGTGCGGGATTAAGGTTTGCTATAGTGATTTCTCGTTTTAATGAGCTCATATCATCTAGATTGCTTGAGGGGGCAAAGGATTGTTTGTTAAGACATGAGGTTAAACATCAAGATATAGATGTTGTCTGGGTTCCTGGGGCCTGGGAGATACCTTTGGCTGCGAAAGAATGCGCGCTAATGGGTGTTTATGATGCGGTGATAGCTCTTGGCGCTGTCATAAGAGGAGGTACTCCTCATTTTGATTATGTTGCTTCTGAAGTCTCTAAGGGGTTAGCTGCTACAGGGTTAAACCAAAGAGTACCTATAACCTTTGGCGTACTCACGTGCGATAATCTGGAGCAGGCTCTGGAAAGGGCTGGGAGTAAAGCAGGTAATAAAGGTGTGGAGGCTGCTTTGGCAGCTTTGGAAATGGCGAATTTGCTAAAGAAACTTAGGAACGAACAAGGAGATGACAGTAATGCTTGATATTCGTCTTTTCAGAGATGATCTTGATGGCTTGAAGCAGATGTTGAAAAACAGGGGGTATGAGTACCCTGTAGATAAGGTTGCATCCTTGGATGAAGAAAGACGGCGCCTGCTGGTCGAGGTGGAGGAGCTGAAGGCAGAACGTAATAGAGGTTCCAAGGAAATAGCGGAAGCCATGGCTAAAGGAGTGGATGCTAGCCATTTAAGAGAACGCATGAAGAATATAGGTGTTGAGATAAAAGAACTTGATGAAAAATTGTCGATGATAGAGAGAGAGCTGAAGGAACATCTGCTTAGAATTCCAAATTGGCCTCATGCTTCCGTTCCTATAGGCCCAGATGAGACACATAACGTAGAGGTTAGGCGCTGGGGAGAGCCTAAAGATTTTGGTTTTACTCCTAGGCCGCATTGGGAGATAGGCGAAAACTTAGGAATATTGGATTTTCAGCGTGGTGTTATGCTGGCTGAAAGCAGATTTACTGTTCTGGTAGGGTTTGGGGCAAGGCTGGGAAGGGCCCTTATAAATTTCATGTTGGATTTGCACACAAAAGAGCACGGTTTCAAAGAAATTGAGCCTCCTTTTTTAGTTAACTCAGAGACTATGCAGGGGACAGGGCAGCTTCCTAAGTTTGGGGAAGATCTTTATTCCTGTTCTGGTGAAGATCTTTGGCTTATCCCCACTGCAGAGGTTCCGTTGACCAACATGCATAGAGGGGAAATCTTAAACGAAAACGTGTTGCCTTTATACTATACTGCCTACACTCCATGCTTCCGTAGGGAGGCTGGTAGTCACGGCAGAGATGTGAGAGGAATGTTAAGACAACATCAGTTTGACAAGGTGGAGCTGGTTAAAATATGCACACCTGAAAAGAGCTATGAAGAATTAGAGACCTTAACTCAAGCAGCAGAAAAGGTTTTACAGCTATTGGAGCTTCCTTACCGTGTGGTATGTTTGTCTACTGGGGACATGGGGTTTGCAGCTAGTAAAACCTATGACATAGAGGTATGGTTGCCTTCTCAGGGCAAATACAGAGAGATAAGTTCTTGTAGTAATTGTGAAGATTTTCAGGCTAGGCGTATGAACATGAGATATAAGCCGTCAGAAGGTGGGAAGAGCCGTTTTGTGCATACGTTGAATGGCTCTGGTGTTGCGATTGGACGTTGTTTGATAGCTATAATGGAGAACTACCAGCAGGAAGATGGTAGTTTTATCGTTCCTAAAGTATTGAGACCTTATATGGGAGGCATAGAGAAAATAGGGTAGGTATCGCTGGCTTTGCTCCCATACATGGTAAAATAGCATAAGGAAGGGCATGAATAGAAAGTTGTGCTGAGCTGAATGTAAAGAGGTGAGACATCATAGAAGCATATAAAGATGTTTACGTGCTTTTTGCCTTTGTAATTTTAATGCCCATAGGCATGTTCTTGATCCAAAGGCGGATTAAAAAAATTTTAGCTAAAGACCAATACTACTACGTAAAAGATTTATTATTTGTCGGTGTGTGGTCTATAGCTGCCCTTTGGCTTAAAGAAGAGGGCATTTTGCCAGTTGTTGCATTGAGTGTGCTAGGCGCAGCTGCAGGAATGTTTCAAAAGTATTTCCCCTCCAAAGGGGGGGTGCTATTCTACTTTTTTATAGGTTTTTTGTTTGCTTTGCTGGGATTGAGAATTGAATTTATTAGATTCTCAGGAGCGGAGTACTTCTATTTTCAGGGATGGATGTCTCTGATAATAACGTCCTTGTGGGTTGGCTTATATCCGTTGTTGCTTCAGGAGTTGGACCGAGTTCCAGGCTTGGCGGGTTTTTTACTTGCAATAACGTGGACAATAATGCTTCTTGTAACTGGGCTTTCGGGTCAAAATTTAGGAGGAGCCTTCCAGATATCTCTTCTGGCCGTGTTTATTTTGGCAGTTTTTTGGAGCAGGCACGGACATGCATATCGGCGGTTGGGAGAGCCTCTGGCGGCTATGTGGGGTATCCTTATTTCTGGTACTTCCATCCTAGGTGTGAGTAAAGGGGTAACATTCTCTACTTTGATGATACTTCCGTTGGGATTGTTTGCAATACCAATAGTGGAAAAATCCCTAAACTTTATAAGTATTGCCTTTGATGTAAATAGTGGAGGAACCATATCTCTTTACCGAAAATTGCTTGATAAAGGATTTGATCACGCTACGTCAGTAAGAGTAGTAGGGGGGATAAGTGCTGCCCTTGGAGTAGCAGTTGCAGTGATACAAATGCGACCTCATAGGACCATTCCTGTTTACGTGGGGCTTGCGGTTATAGCTGGTATATGTTGCTATGCTTGGTTTGTGTTGAAAGGTAAAAGAAAAACCTTGGCGATAGAAAGGCGACCTAAACTTTGGGGAATACCCATAGACAACGTATCTGCAGATTATGCTGTTTCTAAAGTCTTGTATTGGTTAAAGGCAAAAAAACAAGACAGCAGATATATAGTAACTTTAGATGCGTTGGCCACCCTCAGGGCAAGAAAAGATAAAGTGTATGCTAACTGTGTTAAGTGTGCTGATATGGTATTGCCTGATGGGAAGGGACTAACCTTAGCTTTGCGTTTTTTAGGAATGCCCGTGCAAGAGAGGATAGCAGGTATAGATTTTGTCGAGAGGATGTGCCGAACTGCAGCGTATGAAGAAATCCCTATATATTTTTTAGGTGGCGCTGAGGGTGTTGCTGCTATGGCGGCTGAAAATATGGCAAAGAAATATCCGGGGCTTAAGATTGCAGGTACTCATCACGGGTACTTTGATGAGGCTGAGGAAGAAAAAGTAGTAGAAAAAATAAAAAATAGCGGTGCACGTTTCCTTTTGGTGGGTCTTGGGGTGCCTAAGCAAGAGATATGGATGAGTAAATATAGAGATTCTTTAGATGGAGTTGTATCTATAGGAGTAGGCGGAAGCTTTGATGTGTTATCAGGAAAATTGCGCAGGGCCCCAATTATATGGCAAAACTTTGGCATGGAATGGCTGTTTCGCCTTATACAAGAGCCTTGGCGATGGAAGCGAGTTAGGGCTCTTCCCATATTTGGAGTTTTTGTTTTACTGACTAAATTAGGTTTAGACAGAGGATGGTATGAGGATGGAAATTAATGCAGAAAAATTGATGAATAGGGACCTAACAGCTCTTTCGGAAGATGAATTGGTGATTGATGCTTTGCATGTGCTCTACAGCCAAAGGCTTTCCGGAGTACCCGTTGTACGAGATGATTGGGTATTGGTGGGCTTTCTTTCGGAGAAAGACATATTACAGGGAGCTGTGCCTACATATCTGGAGATTTTGGCGCAAAGTACGTTTTTAGATGCTTGTGAGGGAAACTTGTTGCGAAGACTTTGTGCAATGGGAAAACAAAAAGTTAAAGATTTGATGACCAAGGATCCTGTATATGTGACCCCTGAAGCTAGTCTTATGACGGTTGCTGATTTAATGTTGCGAAAAAAAATCAAGAGACTCCCTGTGGTGCAAGATGGGAAGCTTGTGGGAATTATAGATAGGGGCGCATTTTTTGAATTTATAATGGAAGGCGATTTGTGCGATGCTATGGAGTAAGCTGAAAAAGGGAAGGAACCAAGAAGATCTTTCTTGGGATGTATCTTCAGAGCTTATGAGTTTTAAAGAACAATTAGAAGCACGTTACGAAGAAGAGAAGGCACTCTTAGAAAAGCAGAAGCGTGAAGCAGAGGGGAAATTTAAGCTGATGAGCGAAGAGACAATAAAAAAAAGTTTGGATGAGTGGAGTGCGTTTGAGAACAAATTGGAGAGAGAGATTCGACTTTATAGAGATAAAGCTAAAGCAGAGATAGAAGCTGCAATAGCTAAAATAGATAGAGAAACTCTAATAGAAGAGGTGAAAAGTGTAGTTTTTGATAAAGTTATGGGCAATGAATCGGAGGTAGCGACGTGATTCTGGATATGCTGCGTATTGCCGTTTGGGGGCTCTCTAGTGATCGCTCTAGGCTCGTCAAGGTTTTACATGACCTTGGCGTTGTTCATCTTGTGCAGATGGATACGACTCCAAAAATTCAAGACTCACCTTCTTTGAAAAGCCTTCAGAAATTGCGGCATGCTATATTAGGCCTTATTGAGGCCTTGGAATGGAAAGATTGGGAAAGCTTAACAGATGATTACCTTGAAAAGCAGAGAGAATTTATTCCTGACTTCAGTGATGGTGTTTTAAAAGCCTTGCAAGGAAGTTTAGATGAGTTTAACGAACGCTTGGGTAAACTTAAAGATCGACAGATGGAATTGAAAAAACAGGCAGAGAAACTAAGGCGAGTTCTTAAGATAGCCCATCATTTCGATTCTTTTTGGAAAGCAGAGAAGGCTAAGGGCCACTCCATAGGCTTTTGGTGGATATATGAAACGAACCTGTCAAGACTTTTGAATAGATTGAAATCATTGCGACAGGAAGCAGATAGTTTTGCTAAAAGCGATGCTGCCTTTAGGTATCACGTTGCAAAATTGAGCGAAGGAGAATCTGTGATCGCCCTGGCAGGGCCAGAAGAATGGCTTTCTAATGTCGAGAAAGTGATGGAGGAAGAAAACGCCGTTAGATGGACTCTTCCAGAGGAATATGCAGTTGGCGATTTCATTGCTTCTGTTAAATATATGGAAAATCTTTATAAAGATATTCCTAAGGAGCTTTCTAAAATTGAAAATGAACTAAGGGAAACAAAAGATAATTGGGGGCCTAAATTAGCAGCTATATACATTTTTGTGGAAGAGCGTCTTGAGGAGGTTGTGGTAGAAAAAACTACCAAGACAGAAGGTTACATGTTTTGCCTTGAGGGATGGATACCAGAGATTGAACTAAAACGAACCATTTTAGCCTTGAAAAATCATTTTGGATCTAGGGTGCTGCTAATGTGGAGGCGACCCAAGGAGACAGAATGGCATAAAGTTCCTACTGCACTTTTGAATCCGCCACTCTTTAGGCCCTTTGAGAGATTTTTGCAACTTATGCCCCCTCTTAGGTATTCAGGCATAGACCCCACTTTTTTAATTGGGATATTTTTCCCCTTCTTTTCTGGGTGTATGGTGGGAGATGTGGGATATGGAGCCATAATAGCTCTTATTGGATATGTGATAAAAAAGAAGGCTAAAAGCAGATTATGGGCAGATGTAGGGAGCATAATGCTTTTTGTTGCTTTTTGGAGTGTTGTGTGGGGGGTGCTGTTTGGCGAATACTTTGGCGATATAGGGAAGAGGCTCTTTCACTTGGAGCCTATGTGGCTTGAGCGTTCTCACGTCGTTATGCCAATTATGATATTTGCCGTGGCTGTAGGGTTAGGGCACGTGGTGTTGGGATTGCTTTTGGGTTTTATCCAGGGGGTAAAAAGCAAGAAAAGGCACTTGTGGTTGGAGAAACTGGGAAACTTATTTGTTTTGCTAGCTCTAATTGGAGCTTTAGTAACATTGAAAGGCTGGCTCCCGAAGGAGATTTTTGTTTCATGGGGAGTTGTTTTGTTTGTAGGGGTGGTTTTGCTTATTGTTGGTGGCGGAATAGGCGCTTTAGCGGAATCAATAGGCTCTATTGGGAATATCTTAAGTTATGTCCGAATAGCTGCCATAGGACTTTCCTCTGCTATATTAGCTGCTGTAGCAACTAAATTTTTGGATGTCTTGGGAATGTCCATCTTTGGTCTCTTTTTGGCTTTAGCACTGCATCTTTTGAATTTTGTTCTTGCTATAGCAGGGTCAAGTTTGCATTCTGCAAGGTTGCACTATGTGGAGTTTCTAGGGAAGTTTTATGAAGGCGGAGGTAAACCGTATAAACCTTTTTCAAGGAGGAGATTTAAAAAATGGAAAAAGCACTGATAGCTCTTGCTGCTGCTTTGGCGGTTGGACTGCCAGCCCTTGCTACTGCTTATGCCCAGGCTAAGATAGGTAGCTCCGGAGCAGGAACCATTGCAGAAAAGCCGGAAACTGGAGGAATCATTATAATACTTGAAGCCATACCGGAGACCATGGTTATACTTGGCTTTGTTGTGGCTATCATGTTGATATTGCAGTTCGCATAAAGGTTGTGGCTATCCTATGGTTTTGGAATCAATGGACGAGAGTAACTCAATAGAACTTTTTAAGAAGGCTTTAGAGGAGGAGTACGAAAAGAGGCTAGAGGCTTTAAGGAAAGAGCATGAAGAGATATTGACGGAACTGGCGGCTCAATATAGGCAAAAGACGGAAGTTGAAATTAACCAGATAAGGAAGATGTTGCAAGCCAAGTATGAGCAAACTTTGCGGATGGAAAAGGATAACGTCAAAGGGGAATTAATGGACTTAATTTACAAGGAAATAAACGATGTTTATGAAAGGACCCTATCCTCTTTGGAGGATCATCTGCGCAGGCTTGCTTCTAACGACCAAGAGGGGTATAGCGTTCTTCTTGGACGGCTCGTAAAGGAAGCCTTGATGGTGCTTGGTGAGCCGGCAGTTGTTGTTGTTCGTCCAGAGGATAAAGATTTGTTGTTGAATCATCCCCTTATTGCAGGGGTTGAAGTGGACCAAGAAGATCAAACGTTAGCGTTTGGAGGATGTAAGGTTTTAGATGTAAACACAAGGAAAAAGATAGTTGATAACACTATATATACCAGGGCAGAAAAACTAAAAGAAGAAATAAGAAAAAGGTTGTCAACCAAGTATAAAGAGGTTTTTGATGTTGCTGAAAAAATATGATGAAAATTACGGTTACTTAAATGCAAGGCTCAGGGCCAGAATGGATCTTTTTTTAAAAAGGGAGGATTATTTAAAGCTAGCAAATGGGGACTTGTACGGGCTCGAAGCTTTTATATTAGAAGGGCAATTTGGGGGAAATTATAGGGAAGAACTTCTCCAGAGCAATCTTTCCTTAGAAAAAAGAATAGATGAGGCTTTGGCCAGGGGCATTGCTAGTAATTTGCAAAAAGTGAAGGCTTTCGCCGTTGGTGAGCCACGCCTGTTGTTAGAGTTACTTTTAATGCGAGCAGATCTTCATAATGGTCGGCTTTTATTGAGAGCTTTAAAAACTGAAAGCAACAAAACACAAAAGGCTCCGAAGTGGTATGCATTTGGAGCCTTGCCCGTTTCATTGTTAGAGGAGTTATGGGACTGCAAATCAAACAAGGAGATAATAGGAAAGCTTTTATTGAACGGGCATAAAATAGCGATATGCTTGGCCAGGGCTGTCATGGAATTAGAGCAAACAGGAGTTTTGCCGCAAGCAGAAAGGAAATACCTCTCACAATTGGTCCGTTATGCTATGGATAAAATAGAAGACATAACAGGCAAGAACAAAAAAATAATTTTGGAATATATACATAGAACTATAGATATTTGGAACTTTAATGTGTTTTCTAGAAAGAGTAGGCGTAATGGTGAAGATGCTGCTTATGCTAAGTATTTTATGGATGTCCAGGGACTGATAGAGCGCAGCCGATTATTTAAGGCTACTTCCTGGGAGAATCTTTTGGTAGGAACGCCGTGGGCAAGAGTTTTAAAGAGTATAGGTGTAAATTACAACGAGCATGTTGTGTTGAGGAATGTGATAAGAGAGTTTCTTTTTTGGCAGATTTATCAGAGAAGAAAAGACCTCATGGGGATAGGCGTTGCTATTGCTTATATAGCTATGCAATTGGTCGAGTGGCAAAATCTTAATACTATATCTGTGGGATTACAGATAGGGATGCCTTCGGATCAAATATTATCTCGCTTGATTTTGTTAGAAAGGTAAAACGCGATGGATGGTTTTAAGAGTGAAAAAGCTTTGGTAGTGGGTAGGGATTTGTTCGTTGATCTATGGTCCCTTTCAGGGTTTGAGCCGGTGGAGTGTAACGATCCCAAAGCTCTAGGTTCTATCTGGGGCACTCTAGTAGAAAGTAATGTTTCTTTGATATTACTCGAGGAAGAGTGGTTTTGTGAAATTCCGGAGATATTCAAAAAAAGAATAGAGAAGATGTCTAGGCCTTCTTGGATCGTTTTGCCATCCTTTAGTTTGCCTGAAGAAAGTTGGGGTGGGTTCTTTGATGGATAGGGAAGGGGTTATAAGAGGAATCGCTGGTCCTGTAATAACAGCAGAATCTAAAGTTTCTACTCGTCTTTATGAGGTGGTTAAGGTCGGGAATGAAAGGCTCCTTGGCGAGGTTATTCGTATAAGGGGGCCTTTTGTGGATGTGCAAGTTTATGAAGATACGAATGGCTTAAGAGTGGGCGAGCCAGTTTTTTTTAGTGGAGAGCTTCTTTCTGTGGAACTCGGTCCTGGTATTCTTGGTTCTGTTCTGGATGGGATAGGTAGGCCGCTGGATAGAATGGGTGATGAGGGAGATATATTTCTGAGGAAAGGTTTTGAGGCTCCTACGGTTCCACGGGATCGAAAGTGGAAGTTTATCCCTTTAATGGAGAGGGGGCAGAAGTATTTCCCAGGAGATATTTACGGGGTAATGCTTGATGTGGGGGGGCTTGAACATTATCTTATGATACCTCCACTAGAGAGACCTGGTACGATAGCATGGATAGCCGAAGAAGGAGAGTACGGTGCGGGAGACTCTCTTTTTAGCTCTACTGATGGGCTAACTCTGCAATGTCTGCAGAAATGGAACGTTAGGGTGCCTAGGCCATTCAAGGGGCGCCTTCCGTTTAATGAACCATTGATCACAGGACAGAGAATAATAGATACACTGTTCCCCGTCGCGTTGGGTGGAGCTTCTGTTGTCCCAGGAGGGTTTGGGACTGGCAAGACGGTTACGCAACAGTCATTAGCCAAGTGGTGTAATGCTGATATTATAATATACATTGGTTGTGGCGAGCGAGGAAACGAGATGACCGAAGTTCTGGAAGAGTTCCCTCATCTTAAAGATCCCAGAACAGGAAATCCTCTAATGAATAGGATGATATTGATAGCTAACACATCCAACATGCCGGTAGCAGCTCGAGAGGCAAGCATTTATTTAGGCATGACGTTGGCTGAATATTTTAGGGATATGGGGAAAAATGTAGCTATAATGGCTGATTCCACCTCAAGATGGGCTGAGGCCCTTAGGGAAATAAGCGGAAGGTTGGAAGAAATGCCTGGAGAAGAAGGATATCCTGCGTACCTCTCATCAAGGTTGTCCCAGTATTACGAAAGAGCCGGTAGGGTTAAAGTTTTGGGTTCGAGGGAGCGCGTGGGTTCCATAACGGTCATTAACGCGGTTTCCCCTCCTGGAGGGGATTTTTCTGAGCCGGTGACCCAAGCAAGCCTAAGACTTTCTGGAGCTTTCTGGGCTCTTGATAAATCTTTGGCGCAACAAAGGCATTTCCCTTCCATCAACTGGAACCTTAGTTATACCTTATATGAGCGATCCCTCTCTGACTATTTCAAAAGAGAATTGGGTGAGGACTGGAATATGTTGACGCTTTGGCTTAGAGAACTGCTGGAATCAGAAAAGAGGTTGCAGGAGTTAGTTCAGATAGTTGGAAGAGATGCCTTAGAGGATTTGGATAGATGGAAATTGCACTTGGCATGGCTGATTAAAAGTTTTTATCTACAGCAAAATGCCTTTGATGATAAAGATGCCTTTTGCCCTCCAAAGAAGCAAAAAATGTTGCTGGAATTTTTTAGAGAAATTGATGACAGAGTTACTAAAAAGATAAGAGATGGGGCTCTTTTCTCTCAAATACATAGGATTTCTCTGCCTTTATGGCTAGAACGCATGAAAGGTTTGGAAGTAGAGAAAATGGAAACGAAGAAAAGGGAATATATCGCTGAGCTTGAAGAGGAATTGAGCTCTTTAGAGGTGATACAGTCATGAGCCTTTATAAAGAAGGGAGCAGAGCTATTAAGGGAGTCACTGGGCCGTTGTTGTTTGTCTCTAATATAAAGTGCGGAGGTTATGGAGAAATAGTTTCTATAGAAACGGATACCTCAACACTGATGGGACAGATATTGCAGGTTGAAGGGGATCTTTGTGTAATTCAGGTTTTTGAGGACACTATGGGACTTAACCCTGAATCTACTACCGTGTGGTTGGAGCGAGATGTCATGAAGATCTCCTTGAGCCCGGCGCTCAAGGGGAGGATATTGAATGGAAGAGGAGAGCCCATAGATGGTAAAGGACCTATTATTTACGAAGAGTTGAAATTGCCTATTCAAGGTTTGCCATTGAATCCGGTGAAGAGGTCCAGTCCTAATGCGTATATAGAGACAGGTATTTCTTCTATAGATTTAATGAACACGTTGGTAAGAGGACAAAAGCTTCCTATTTTTTCCGGCGCAGGTTTACCCGCAAATGAGCTTGCGACTCAGATTGTTAAGCAAGCTAGAGTTCCAGGATCTAAAGGACAGTTTCTCCCAATATTTGCGGCAGTAGGGATAACAGCCAGAGAAGCTCAGTATTTTATAAATTTTTTCAATGATACTGGTACCATACATAATGGCATTTTTTTTATAAATCTTGCAAGTGATTCGGCTGTTGAGAGAATACTAACCCCAAGACTAGCATTGACAGCAGCAGAATATTTTGCTTTTTTTCTGGGATACGATGTTTTGGTGGTTATTACAGATATGCTTTACTATTGTGAGGCTTTGCGAGAAATAAGCGCTGTTAGAGATGAGGTGCCGGGCAGAAGAGGCTACCCTGGCTATATGTATTCTGACCTGGCAAGCATATTTGAAAGGGCCGGATGTGTGAGAAGTGGAAGAGGTAGCGTTACGCAGATTCCTATAATAACTATGCCTGGAGATGATATGACTCACCCGGTAGTTGATTTGTCCGGATACATAACGGAAGGTCAAATAGTTTTAGATAGAGGTCTAAATGACAGAAATATCTATCCTCCAATAAATGTTTTACCAAGCTTAAGCAGGCTAATGAACAAAGGAATAGGAAGAGGAAAAACGGTAGAGGAGCATAGAAGCCTAGCAGATCAATTGTATGCATCTTATGCAAGGGCAAAGGAAGTAGAACGGTTGAGATTGATAGTTGGAGAGGACGGGCTTACCGAAGAAGAAAAATTCTTTTTGCGTTTTGGTGAAATGTTTGAGGAAAAGTTCTTGAACCAAGGAGATGAGTATAGAGATATAAAGGAATCAATGGAAATAGCGTGGGATTGTCTGTCAATACTTCCCAAAGAGGCCTTGTATAAATTGTCTGAAGATATTATAGTTAAAAAATTGTCTGGAAGGGAAAGAAAAACTTCATGAATTCCCAGCAAATAGCTACTAGAGACAGAGTAATACTTCTACGAAGACAGATAAATATAGTAAAGTTTGGCAGGGCGCTGTTGGAGAAAAAAAAAGACGCCTTGCTTAGAGCCATAGAGGAGGATAAGAGAGCTTTTTCAGAGAAAGAGAAGCGTTTAAAAGACCTAGTTTTGAAATTAAGTTACTCATATGCTTTGGTGAGAATGTATGAGGGATCTTCTGTTATACGATTATTGTCGCTGGGGAAACCGAAGTTAGAATTAAAGTCTACAGTGCATACTCTCATGGGTTGCAAGTATTTGCAGTATCAATGTCAAAAAGTCAAAAACTTAAAACTAGAGGAAGTGGCGCTAGATCCTGCATTGACATCTTTTTATATAGACGATCTCCTTCAGACGCTAGCTGATATAGAGCCTGTACTTTGGGATTTTATAAATATAAAAACCAAATTGAACTCTCTTGAGATGGAGCTTAAAAAGACAATGATGAAAGTAAACACGTTGGACCACGTCGTTTTGCCTAAGTTGCAGACCAACCTAAGTTATATCTTAAATATATTGAGCGAAAGAGAGCGGCAGGAAAGATATATAGCCAAAAAGGTTTCTCGTAGAAAAGGGGCCAAAAATTATTTCAAAGGTTCAGCTGATGGGGAAAACAATCAACTGTAAATTGATTGAAAGGACAATAGGGTGTGAAGATAGAGATATTGACAGTGGGCAAGCCTAGAACCTCATACATAAAGGAAGGGGTTTCAGATTATTTAAAGAGGTTAAGAAGTTACGTGTCATTAAGCGTACGCCATGTTCCAGACTATTCTAGGAGGAAAAGGCCTGAAAAAGTTTTGGAGGAGGAAGGAAAAGAAATACTGGGAGCTATGGGGAGGTTGGATTTTTTAGTTCTCTTAGATGTACAGGGTAGACTCATGGATAGTCTGTCTTTTGCTAAATGGATGCAAAAAAGCTTGTGTGAGACACAAAAAAAGCTAATATTTTGTATTGGGGGAGCCTATGGGGTATCTTCGGATGTCAAAAATAGAGCGAATTTGCTCTTGTCGCTATCGCCCATGACGTTTCCACACGAGATGACTTTGTTGATTTTAGCCGAACAGCTATATAGAGCTGTTATGATAAATAATGGTAGTGCCTATCATCATTGAGAAAGAACGATTAATTTTATTTAGAGGAGGTAACTTGAAAAAATGAAAATGGATCAAATTTTAAAGCAGGCAAAGAAACTTCAGGCAGAGATGGCCAAAGTACAGGAAGAACTAACCCATGAAGTAGTAGAAGGAAGTGCTGGTGGAGGGCTTGTTAAGGTAAAAGCAAACGGACAAGGAGATATAGTAGGAATCACTATAGATGAGCAAGTTATAGATCCAGAGGAAAAAGAAATGCTTGAAGATTTAGTTCTTGCAGCCATTAGTGATGCTTTGACGAAAAGTAGAGAGTTGGCTCAGAAGAGAATGGGAGCTTTTGGTAAGGGTTTTGGTATACCTGGTCTTATGTAGGAGATGGTTTTATTGGATAGAGAACCATTGAAGAAGGTAATAAGCCTTCTTGCCAAAATCCCGGGGGTTGGTGAGAAGTCAGCGAGGCGTTATGCTCTTTTTTTACTGCAGCAGCCCAAAGAGTATGCATTAGAACTGGCTAGAGCAATTATAGAGTTGAAAGAAAAAACAGGATTTTGCCCTATATGCGGAAATATCGCGTCCTCTGAGGGAGATCTTTGCGCTGTTTGTAGTGATCCTACGAGGGACAGAAAGACACTTTGTGTTTTGGAAAGTCTTGAGGATTTGATTAATTTTGAACAATCAGGTGTTTATTCAGGGCTTTATTTTGTCTTAGGAGGGCGAATCTCTCCTATGGAAGGAGAAGACCTTGATGAGGAACAACTTGAAAAACTGAAGCATTATGTTGTGGAAAAGGATTTTAAAGAGGTTATAATTGCTACTAATCCTAAGGTTGAAGGTGATTTGACCTTTTACGCTGTTTACGATGTTTTGAAGGATTGTGATGTTGCTATAAGCAGGTTGGCCTTTGGGCTTCCTGTGGGAGGAAGTATTGGGTATGCTGACAGGGTAACCCTACATGCTTCTCTTGATTCAAGAATGGCAGTAAATGGGGGCAAAAAAGCGAGAAGGGAGTGATAAAATGGCCAAAAAAAATGTAAAAAAAGTCTTGGGTATTTTTGCTCGAAGCCTGTTTGTTTTTATTGGAGCCATTATAGGTTATGAGGTAGCTTTTGTTTTGATAAGCAAAAAACTGTGGCCTTGGGAAAATGTGCCTCATGTAATTGTCCTTTATTTGCTTTCTGTGGTTTTATTTGGACTTATAGGTTATATAGTAACCCCCATCATTATAAGAATTCTCGGCTTTATGGGATTATATTTTGAAAAGAGCATGGAAGGGATGAGTTGGCGCGATATTTCGGTAGCTATTTTTGGTCTCATAGCAGGGTTGTTTGTAGCAAATTTGGCAGCTTTGCCTTTTTCAAGCCTTCCTGGTGTTGGGAGTTACATAGCTATAACGTTGAACATATTTTTGGGATATCTTGGAGTGAGGCTTTTTTTGAATCACAAGGAAGAAATATCTGGTATGTGGACCTCCATAGGTGGTTTGAAAAGTCGCCTCGCAAAGACGAAAAAGGAAAAAGAACCTCACGAAGAATTATCAGATGTTGCTTTCAGTGGAGGAAGTTTAAAAATCCTTGATACTAGCGTGATTATTGACGGAAGGATATTAGATATTGCAGCTACAGGTTTCGTGGAAGGAACGTTTGTGTTGCCAAAGTTCGTTCTTAATGAGCTTCAATCCATAGCTGATTCAACAGATCCCTTGAGGCGGACAAAAGGAAGAAGAGGCCTTGATGTGATCAAAGAGATGCAAAAAGTTAAAAATATCTCTGTGCAGATTGTTGATAAGTCTCTTGGCGAGCTGGGGGTTGATTCTGTGGATGCTGGTATTGTTGCTTTGGCGGAGGCTATGGGAGCAAAGATTATTACCACTGACTATAACCTCAACAAGATAGCTCAAATACAGGGAGTTGAGGTACTGAACGTAAACGAGCTTGCGAATGCGTTAAAACCTATTTTGCTACCTGGAGAAAATGTTGTTGTAGATTTGATAAGGGAAGGCAAGGAACCCAAGCAAGGAGTGGGATACCTTGATGATGGAACTATGCTAGTAGTCGAGGATGGAGAAAAATATATAGGAAGCAGAGTGGAGGTAGCTATTACTTCCATGCTTCAAACTCCAGCAGGCAGAATGGCCTTTGGCAGAGTAAAAAGAGAGGTTAAACTTTGAGAACGTGGTCTTTTGTGCTTCTAATAGGAGGAAGAGGAAGCAGGTTTGGGGGAACTCCAAAGCAATATAGGTTGTTGTGGGGGAGGCCTTTGTGGACTTGGAGCTTCCACCTTGCTAAAAGGCTTATTGCCATGAAGGCTATAGAAGAAGTGGTCGTAGTAGCTCCCGAAGGAGATGTGGCTTATTTAAGAGGTTGTTTGGAACCTTATCCATGGGCGCGAGTCGTTCCTGGAGGTAAAACTAGGCACGACTCGGCACTTTCGGGATTAAAAGCTGCGAAAAGTGACTATGTCCTTGTCCATGATGGCGCAAGGCCCTTTGCAGATGTTAATTTGTGCTTGAAGCTTAAGGAAGAGGCTGTCTTAAATGGAGCAGCGGTTCCTGTGTTGGAAGTCAATGATGCGTTGAAGAAGCTCGAGAATGGTGGGATTTTGATTACAATTCCGAGAGAGGGGCTTCTTTTAGCCCAAACGCCACAAGCCTACCCTCGGGAGGAACTTATTAAAGTTCTCGAGAGAGCAAGTTGTGAGGTCAGAGATGAATCAGAGGCATGGGCTAAGGCTGGTCGTTTTGTAAGCTTGGTACAAGGTAGCCCAAAAAATTTGAAAATCACTTACCCTTATGATTGGGAGTTTGCTAAAATGATGGGAGCCTGTTATCAAAATGCTACAAGATGTGGAATAGGTTACGATGTACATCCCCTTGAGCCTGGGAGACGCCTAGTGTTGGGGGGGGTTGAAATACCTTCGGAGATAGGTACTGTAGGGCATTCCGACGGCGATGCTTTATGTCATGCCCTTTCAGATGCCATATTGGGTGCCTGTGGTGAGCCAGATATAGGTTTTCTTTTCCCTGCTTCTGATGATGCATATAAAGGGGCTAACAGTATGGCTTTATTAAAAGAGGTTGTAGAGAGAGTAAGACGAAAAGGCTGGCAATTAGTATGGGCAGATTCTATTATAATCCTTCAATATCCCAAGCTGGCTCCCTTCATTAAAAAAATAAAAGAATCCCTAGGAAAAGTATTGAATGATTCTAATGGGGTAGAATTGATAAATGTGAAAGCTAAATCTGCGGAACACATTGATAGTGCAGGATGTGGTATGGCTGTTCATTGTCATGCATCTGTTGTCATGCAAAAAATAGTAGATGCATTATGAACGTTTCCTAATGCAGTGCTTAGTAAGCCATATCATATAAAAATATCCCTTGTCATAATTGGGCATTAGTTCTAAACTATTCCCTCAAATAACTAGCAGGTATTTGAAAAGGTTTTTTGTTGTAGTTATAGAGATGTAGGATGGAGGCGAGAGAAAGATGGATTGTGAAAAAATAATGCAGGCTGAAGAGGGAATTACCTTTGATGATGTTCTTCTTTTGCCAGGATACAGTGAAGTTTTGCCGGCAGAGGTCAATTTGAAAACCTACTTGACGCCTCAGATTCAACTTAATATACCTCTATGTAGCGCGGCAATGGATACAGTAACGGAAGGAAGACTTGCAATAAGCTTGGCTAGAGAAGGTGGCATAGGCATTATTCATAGGAATATGACCGTAGAAGAACAGGTAGCGGAAATAGATAAAGTTAAGCGTTCTGAATCAGGGGTAATAGTTGATCCCTTTTATCTTCATCCAGAGGATTCTGTTAGAGAAGCGGTAAGTCTCATGGAAAATTATCACATATCAGGAGTTCCTATTGTAGATAACGATAATAAATTGGTAGGAATAATAACTAACAGAGATTTGAGGTTCGTTACTAACTACGATCAACCTATAAAAGATGTCATGACCAAAGAAAACCTAATAACAGCTCCAGTAGGTACCACATTAGAGGGAGCCACGGAAATACTTAAGAAGCATAAGGTGGAAAAGTTGCCACTAGTGGATTCAAAAGGAATCCTAAAAGGGTTAATTACAATTAAAGATATAAGAAAAGCAAAGGACTTCCCGAATGCTTGTAAGGATGAACATGGAAGGTTGAGGGTGGGAGTTGCTTTAGGGGTAGGAGAGGCTGCTCTTGGAAGGGCGGACAAATTTATAGAAGCTGGAGTGGACGTTCTGGTTGTAGATACAGCTCATGGACATTCCAAATCTGTGATTGAGACCGTAAAGAAACTTAGGAAGAGACACTCAAAGATACCTATAATAGGTGGGAATATTGCGACAGGAGAGGCAGCTGAAGCGCTTATAGAGGCAGGGGCAGACGGAGTAAAGGTTGGCGTTGGTCCAGGCTCTATTTGTACAACCCGTGTCATTGCTGGCGTGGGAGTTCCCCAGCTTTCTGCTGTAATGCGAGTGGCTAGCGTTGCCCACAAAAAAGGCAAGACTGTTATTGCAGATGGGGGAGTACGTTTTTCTGGGGATCTCGTTAAAGCCATAGCAGCAGGCGCTGATGCTGTAATGATAGGCTCCTTGTTTGCAGGAACAGACGAAAGCCCAGGAGAAGTAACTATTTATAGAGGAAGGTCATTTAAGAGCTATAGGGGTATGGGATCCTTAGCTGTTATGAAAGATGGCCTTAGTAAAGATAGATATTTCCAGCAGAATGCACCCGAAGATAAGCTTGTGCCAGAGGGAATAGAGGGATTAGTCCCCTACAAAGGGCCTTTAAGTGGAGTAGTTTATCAACTTATTGGAGGCCTGCGTTCGGGCATGGGATACGTTGGAGCTGCAGATATATCTGAATTACAGAAGAAGGCAAGGTTTGTGCGCATAACTTCTGCAGGAGTAAAAGAAAGCCATCCTCACGATGTTGTTATAACTAAAGAGGCACCTAATTATTGGGTGGAGTAATGCCGTAGATGAAGATATGTGTTATTGTTGCTTGGTTAAAATTACAGTGATATAATAACTTTGTGTTAGCGCCTTAGAAATGATTATTGTGCCTTGTCCAAGGCGAAGAGTGGGAGTACCTGCTCTTCGCCTTTTGTCTGATAGGCTCAGTGTTAAATGTAAATAATGGGAGAAGGTTGTAAAGATGGAAATTCTAAAAGGATTACTTAGCAAGGACAAGATCAAAGATCTAGTGGAAGGTTTAGGGTATGAGTTCGTTGGAATAGAATTTACAGTGGAAAGCGGTCGGAATATAATGCGGGTTTATATAGACTCTTTGGGGGGAATATTGATATCAGATTGTGAGGAGGTATCAAAAAGAATAGACCTGCTGCTTGATGAACATGATGAGAAGATTCCCAAAAAGTTCTTTTTAGAGGTGAGTTCTCCAGGAATAGAGAGACCCTTATTCGAGGTTAAAGATTACGTAAGGTATAAAGGCAATAGGGTTAAGGTAAGGCTAAGAAGTGCTTTGCAGGGACATAAAAATTTCAAGGCAGTTATAGAAGATGTTGAGGGCGATAGAATATTTTTTAAAGTTGAAGAGGAAGTGCTTTGCGTTCCTATATCTTTTGTGTCTAAGTGTAATCTTATATCGGATGAACTTGAAAAATTTAGTTCAAAAGGAAAAAACATCAAGGATGATAGAAAAGGGAGGAAAAAATAATGCAATTAGGGCGTGATTTTGCTCGCGCTTTACGGCAAATTACTCAAGAAAGAAACCTGCCACTTGAAATAATATCTTCGGGTTTAGAGGCAGCGATGGTCCATGCTTATAGAAAGTTTAAAAATGGGAATCAGAATGTGGAAGTTTATTTAGATCTAGAAAATGGCGAAATGAGTATTTGTGAAGTTCGAAAAATAGTAGAAGATGTACAAGATCCTGATACGGAAATCACCTTAAAAGAAGCTTTGGAAAAAGGTTTCAATGATGTGGAGGTAGGGGATATTATAAGGATTGAAGTCAATCCTGAGAATTTTGGTCGTATAGCTGCTCAAACAGCTAGACAAGTGATCATTCAAAGGCTTAAGGACGCCGAAAGACAGGTAATATATGAAGAGTTTGCTGACAAGATAGGTGATTTGGTTACGGGGACTATCTTCAAGGCTGAAAATGACTATGTGTTAGTTAGGTTGAACGATAGGACTGAAGCTCTTTTGCCTCGAGAAGAAAAAATAATAGGCGAAGAATATAATCTAGGGGATCGTATGAAATTTTATCTCCTGGAAGTTAGACAGACATCCAAGGGTCCAAAAATAATAGTTTCAAGAAGTCATCCAGGGCTCTTGCGTAAGTTGTTGGAGCTTGAGGTCCCTGAAATCCGTGACGGAATCATAGAGATAAGAAGTATCGTAAGAGAAGCTGGTGCCAGATCTAAGGTTGCTGTAAGCAGCTTAGATGCTAATGTGGAACCTGTAGGTGCTTGTGTGGGACCCAATGGTTCGCGAATAAAATCTATAAGTAATACCCTTGGAGGAGAAAGGATCGATATTGTGATATATAGCGGCGATCCCTTGCAATTTATAAAAAATGCCCTTTCTCCAGCAAAGGTTATGAAAATAGAGCCTGTTTTGGAACAAGAAAAGGCTGTGAAAGTTTATGTGCGTCCGGATCAGCTTTCTCTTGCCATTGGAAAAGCTGGGCAGAACGTTAGATTGGCAGCTAGGCTGACAGGATGGAAGATAGATATAAAGACACTGGAACCAGACAGATTGCCAACGCTTCAGGATTTGTTTGAAGATATTGTAGTTAAGGAAGATGATTGAATATATGATGATAGAGGGAAGAAAGAAAGCGGGGATATTTCAGAAACGTAAAAGGCCAAGAACCTGTGTGGGGTGTGGAGCGGAGGAGGGTAAAAAAAATTTATTGAGGATCGTGCGCTCTCCCGAAGGAGTAATAAGCGTCGACCCCACAGGAAGAGAGCCTGGAAGAGGGGCCTATCTGTGTATTAGTCTGGAATGTTTGAATTTGGCAAGGAAGAAAAATGCTCTCTCTAAGGCTCTGAAGGTGCCTGTTTCTGCGTCTTTTTATGACGAGGTGGCAATGTACATAAAAGCAAAATTAGATGGCCAAACGAATGAAAAAGAGAAATACATAAATTCTAAATTTTTAGATTTAGTAGGCCTTTCTGCAAGAGCCGGCATGCTTTCAGTCGGCCAAGATAAGGTGTTGCAGGAACTAAAGAAAGGTAAAAAAATGCTTGTTTTATTGACAATGGATTGTTCTAACAACGTCGAGAGGGCGATAGCAGGATATAAGGAGAGGGAGCATTGCACTGTAATAAAGTTGGATTTTCTTGACAGAAAGACAGTGCACTCAAAGCTTAATCTTGGAAAAACCCAAATTTTGGGGCTTCCTCTTGACAGCGGAATAGCTAAAAAAATTGAAGCGCTCGTGACAGAGGGGGTTGGGGATTATGAGTAAAATTAGGGTATATGAGTTGGCGAAAATGTTAGGTTTATCCAATAAAGAGCTGATGCGGATATTAGAAGATTTGGGGGTTGATGTTAAAACTCATATGAGTTCCATAGATGCTGAAACTGCCCAGATAATAGAGGAGTCTCTTGGAGAGACAAAGGCGAGCAGTAAATCTTCTGAAGCTAAAGAGGAAAGTAGGAGAACTATAAATGTTCCCTCTGGGGCAAGCGTTTCAGATGTCGCTAAAGCTCTAGGGGTTAAACCTGCGGAAGCTGTTAAGGCTTTGCTGGAAGCAGGCAAAATGGTCCCAGCCGGAGCTGTAGTAGGCCCAGAAATAATGGATATTTTGTCTAAAGTGTTTAATGTAAAAATAGTATTGGCAGATTCTGCAGAAGAGGAGCAAGAAAAAGATAAGCTGGAGTTTTTACAGAAAAAGAAGCCAGAAGGGAAGAATTTACAGCCCAGGGCACCCATTATAACAGTTATGGGGCATGTCGATCATGGCAAAACCTCCCTTCTAGATTACATGCGTAAGACTAAAGTAACGGAACGAGAAGCTGGTGGAATAACGCAGCATATAGGTGCTTCTACACTTGAATACAATGGTAGAAAAATAGTCTTTTTAGACACTCCAGGGCACGAAGCTTTTACCTCTATGCGTGCAAGAGGAGCACAGGTTACGGATATAGTGATTTTGGTGGTTGCGGCTGATGATGGTGTCATGCCCCAGACTGTAGAGGCACTAAATCATGCTAAGGCTTCTGGGGTACCGATAGTTGTGGCTGTTAACAAAATTGATAAACCTGAAGCCAGGCCAGATAGAGTAAGGCAGCAACTTTCTGAACATGGCTTAATTCCTGAGGAATGGGGCGGAGATACTATTTTTGTTGATATTTCCGCAAAGACGGGAGTGGGTGTGGATCAGCTTTTAGAAATGGTATTACTTGTGGCTGATATGAACGAATTAAAAGCGGATCCTACAGTTCCTCCTTGTGGAGTAATTATTGAAGCTAAACTCGATAGGGGTAAGGGGCCAGTGGCTACAGTCATAGTCCAGGAAGGAACTTTACGAGTAGGGAATATTCTGGTATCAGAAACTTCCTGGGGTAAGGTTAGGGCTATGATAGATGATAGAGGTCGCACTTTGAAAGAAGCGGGGCCTAGTACAGCGGTCGAGATCTTAGGTTTCAACGACGTTCCTTCTCCAGGCGAGACTTTTAAAGTTGTAAGTGCAGAGAAGGAAGCCAGAGCGTTAGTAGATCGAGTTAAACAGGAAGAAAAAGCTGCCTCTGCAAAAGCTGAGAGGCATATAACGCTGGAAGAACTTTATGACAAAATGTCTGAAGGAGAGACTCCAGCTTTGAGATTGGTATTAAAATGCGATGTGCAGGGCTCGTTAGAGGCATTAAAAGGTTCCCTCAAGAAACTTCAAACGGAAGAGGTAGAGATAGATTTTATTCATGAAGGCGTTGGAAGGATTTCTGAATCTGACGTAATGTTAGCTTCGGCCTCGGATGCTATTATTATAGGGTTTAACGTGAGACCGGATGCTAAGGCCAAAAAATTGGCGGAAGCTGAGGGTATTCAAATTAGGCTATATAACGTAATTTATGACCTAATAGACGACGTCAAATCTGCTTTGGAGGGAATGCTTGCACCGACACTTAGAGAACAAACTTTGGGGCAAGCTGAGATAAGGGCTGTCTTTAAGGTTCCTAAAATAGGCAAGGTCGCGGGATGTTACGTGTTGGAAGGTGTCATAAGAAGAAATGCTAAGATTCGCATAGTAAGGGATGGTATAGTGATTTGGAATGGTTCTTTGGATACTCTTAAGAGATTTAAAGATGATGTTAGAGAAGTAGCTGCCGGTTATGAGTGTGGTATGAGCTTTACTAACTTCCAAGATTTCAACGAAGGAGATATCGTAGAAGCGTATGAAGTTGTGGAGGAAAAGAGAACATTGGAATAGAAAATGTTTAAAAGATGCGAGTCGCCTGTAGTGGGCCTTTTGATTCTTGAGATAAAAATACATGGTGCGAAGAGCCTTAAGGATAGAAGGCAGGTTGTACGCTCTTTGGTGACTATCCTTAGGAGACGATGGAATGTTTCTGTCAGCGATCTAGGCCCTTTGGATTCGTGGAGTGATGCCATAATGGCTATCGGGGTGATTGGCAGTAGTTTTGATAGTGTCGAAGATCTTTTATCTGAAGTGAGCCAATTTTTAACTATAAAAGAGGACCTTGCAGAATTTAGTATTGTCCGAATGAAACGAGAGGTAGAGAAACATGATATCTTTTAGGATGCAACGCATCAATAGAGAGCTTTTGCGGGAAATTTCTATTCTGTTACAGAGTGAGATAAAGGACGAGCGAGCTAGAAAAGCCGTACTAATAGAAGTTGATTGTTCTCGGGATCTTAGTCACGCAAAAGTCTATTACACTACCCTGAGAAGAGAAGATAGGGATGAGGTGCAAAAGGGCTTAGAAAAAGCATCTAAGTTGATTCGTGCCATTTTGGGAAAGCAGATGCACCTAAGGCAAATACCAGAGCTAAGATTTGAATATGATGTGGTTGAGGAAAAAGCCAGAAAGTTAGAGGCAGTGCTGGACTCTATAAAATTTACTGAGGATGAGAGGAAGGAAGGTTCGGAGAAAAATCAATGAAGAAGCTTTTGGCCTCTATAAGGGAAGTCCTCCTGCGCTCTGATTGTTGGGTTATTTTGGCCCATGAGAAACCTGATGGAGATACCTTAGGATGCGGTAGTGCTTTGGTGCGAAGGGCTAAAATGTTGAACAAAAATGTTATATGGTGTGGCCCTGATAAAGCTCCAGATATTTATAAATTCCTTTTTGGGATAGAGTATTATAAGGATTTAAAGAGTGTTGTGGTACCTGCTGGCGCGGTAGTTATAGCCGTTGATATTGCTTCTTTGGATAGGACTACCAAATTGTTGTTATCTGAGGATGTTGGGAACGTTATAGTTAATATAGATCATCATGGGGATAATAGTAATTACGGCAAGTTGAACTTAATAGAGGAGGATGCTTCCTCGGTAGCTGAAATTGTTTGGTCTTTGTACAGAGAGTATGGCTGGGAAATGTCTAAAGAAGAAGCCCTTGGATTTTATGTTGCCCTGGCAACAGACTCGGGGCATTTTCGCTTTTCTAACACATCTTCTCAAACCCACATTGTAGCCTCTGATCTGCTAAGGATAGGGAAGTTAGATCCCCAAAAAATTTTTACGCAAATATACGAAAACAGATCCATAGAGAAGGTACGCTTATGGGGGAGGGCATTTACAAATACAGAACTTCACTTGTCGGGTAGATTATGTATGTGTTCTTTGACAGGTAGAGATTTTGATGAATGTGGCGCAGAGAAAGAAGACACGGAGCATCTTGTAAACGAACTTCTGTCTATAAAGGACGTGCTAATAGCTGTCTTACTTGTGGAAGAGGGAAAGGGCACCAAAGCAAGCATTAGAACTAGAGAACCAATGGATGCTAGAGAAATTGCCCAAATATGGGATGGTGGAGGACATATAAGAGCAGCAGGTTGTAGAATAGATCATCCTGTAGAAATTGCGAAGAGGATTATGCTAGAAAAAGTCGGGGAGATATATGCAAGGCGGAGTTATTTTACTGAATAAACAGCGTGGGGAACGAAGTACTACATGTGTCAATAAGACTAAATTGTTATTGGGCAAGAATTTTAAGGTTGGACATGCAGGTACGTTAGATTCTACGGCGGAAGGCCTGCTGGTGATTTTATTTGGAAATATGACTAAAGCTTCTAGTTTTATAATGGGACTTCCTAAGGTCTATGAAGTAGAAGCTCAGTTGGGATATGAGACTGATACGTTGGACTTCAGTGGAGAAATAGTTGCGAAAGCCGATGCAGTGAAGTATGTGACGAAACAAGACTTAGAAATGTGTCTTTTCACCATGTTGGGTTGGATAAATCAGGTTCCTCCAAGGATTTCTGCTGTAAGAATAAATGGTAAGCGATCTCATTTATTGGCGAGAAAGGGGTTAGATGTTGTCCCCGCTGCAAGGGTTGTCCGCATTTATAAAATAGAAATGGGCGAATACAATTTGGAAAGTAAACTGTTTTCTTTTAGGGTCTTTTGTGGAAAAGGCACATATATACGCAGCATAGTTAGAGATATAGGCAGAGCTTTAGGCTGTTATGCTACAGTGGTTTCTCTGAAAAGGACCTACGTGGGCTCTAGTGGAGCGCATGAAGGTGTTACTTTAGAACAACTACAAGAAGGTAATGTTGAAAGATATGTAAGAGCTCCTTATGAAATAATAAAAAATTACACGATATATTCCATTCCTCAAAATCTGCAAAAGTGGGTTAAATGTGGTAATTTTGTATATCCTTCGCAGCTTTTAAGAATGCAGTGGTCTCCTTTTGGTGTAAGCAGGCACGTAGTTTTAGTTGGAGAGGACTTTTTTTCATTTGCTGAATATCAAATAGTTTCAGGTAAATGTCTTTTGAAACCTATTAGGACCATCCTCTGTGACAGAGAAGACCTAGGGAAGGAAGATTTCTAAGGTGATAATAGTTTTAGGAGCTTTCGACGGTTTTCATAGGGGGCATCAAAAGTTGTTTAAGACAGCTGAACAAATGGCGTCAGGTATGAAGGACTCTTGGGGAGTAGTTACTTTTTCTCCTCATCCGCAAGCCGTTCTTTCAAGTGATGGGTTTTCTTTTCTTTTTACGGAAAGAGAGAGAGAAGTTCTGGCTCGATTCTTGGGTGTTCCCGAGTTAGTGCGAATACCATTTACAAGGAGTTTAGCGGAGATGAAGCCAGAAGATTTTGTGAATTTTTTAGAGGAGAGATTTTTCGTACGCGGGTTAGTAGTTGGCGAGGATTTTAAGTTTGGACGCCTTAGAAAAGGCAATGCTCTTATGCTTAAAGAACTTGCTCTGGCGAAAGGATGGCAGACCTCCATTGTGTCCAAGGTGACCTTTGGGGGAGTGAAGGTGAGCAGCTCAAGGATAAGGGAACTTATTTCTTTAGGTGACGTCAAGGTGGCTGCAGGGATGTTGGGGTATCCATTTTTTTTGAATGCGACCGTATCTCATGGAGAAGGCCGAGGTGTGGCTTTAGGCTTCCCTACAGCCAATATTGTTCCATGTGCTGGCAAAATTGTACCAAGTAGGGGAGTGTATGCAGGTGCAGTGGTCATAGAAGGTAAGATTTACCCTACAGCGATAAACATAGGGTTCAACCCTACGTTTGAGGGAATTAGGTCTTTGAGAGTAGAGTCCCACGTTATAGGGTTTAATGGCGATCTTTATGGCAAAAAAATAGCCTTATTTTTCTTAGATAGAATAAGAAATGAATCCAGGTTTGCATATATCCAAGATTTGATAGCTCAAATAAAGAAAGATGTAAAAGTAGCTGTAGATTGTTGGGAAAGAGCGGAGGAATATAGGAAGAGTATAAAGATGCTCGGTATTCATGTGTGAATGTTTTTTAATTACAAAAATTTTTCTTCCCCATTGAATTAAGCCTTACGGCATGGTAATATTACTTTTGTTTTGCGGGCCTGTAGCTCAGAGGATAGAGCAACGGCCTCCTAAGCCGTAGGTCGCCCGTTCGAATCGGGCCAGGCCCGCCACTTGTACCGCAAAGTATCACTCACCTCTTTTAACTATTCTCTTCGTTTGTCTGTTATGGGTTTTCCAGTATAATTTTGTTGCGAAGGTTTTATACTGCGCGGGAAGATGTGGTGTGATATGGCTATTTGGGGAGAAAATTGGGTTGAACTTTCTAAACGTATGGTAAGAGAGCAAATTGCAGCTAGAGGTATTTCTAATAGTAAGGTTTTGGATGCCTTAACAAAGGTGCCAAGGCATCTTTTTGTTTCTGATGATTTGCAATTTATGGCCTACGATGATTGTCCTTTACCTATAGGTTATGATCAAACCATATCTCAACCTTATATGGTTGCTCGAATGACAGAACTGCTAGATCCTAAGCCTGGTGAGAAGATATTGGAAATAGGTACAGGTTCAGGATATCAGGCAGCTATATTGGCTTATTTGGGTGCAGAGGTTTTCTCTATCGAGAGGATCGAGCCTTTAGCTGAAAGGGCTAGACGAAACCTAAAAAGAGTGGGATTGAAGGCTTCTATTTTTTTAGCTGATGGCAAGTTGGGGTTACCAGAAAAAGCTCCATTTGATGCGATTATTGTGACGGCTGCATCGGCAAAAGTATCAAAAGCCTGGGAAAAGCAACTGAAAGGTAACGGAAGGATATTGTTGCCTTTGCATTTACACCCTGGTGTTGAGCGATTGTTGTTAAGAGTTTATAAAAGAGAAAAAATTGAGGAAAAATGGTATGATTACTGCCGTTTTGTTCCATTGTTGTCTGGATTAGAAAAGTTGGGTTAGTTGTTAATAAATCAAGGAGTGGGTTGTATATGGTATTTCCATTGAGAAGACTAAAGTTTACTATTTGGTTTTTATTAGCGCTTTCGTGTTTTGCCTTTATTTTTTTTGTTCCCATTCAGACTGTTGAAGTTAAGGTGGCTAATAGCCTTTGGCTTAGGATACCTGTGTCTGTAGGGGGAAGGTTTGAGACATTATATGTGCATTCCGTTCAGAAAACCCCGGTCATAGATGAGTATGTGATCAGTTGTGGGAGAATATGGCAGTGGCAAGAGAAAGTTAAATCTCATAATGCCGGCCTTCCTTTTGAGGTGCCCAGGAACGGAAAGTTTATTGCATCAGATGAGTGGTTTTATTTTAGAGGAGGGCGGTTTAATTGGAATGTTTTCTTTTTGAGGGTTGGCAATCACATCTTGGGAAAAAATGTTATTACTTTTAGACGTGGTTTTATAGATAACGCTGCAGGAGCAAGAACTTATAAGTTGTTCGCTATCGTGCAAGGAAAGAAACTTGCTGTAGGTTTGTCTCCTATAACAATTGCGATGAGCTTGTTTTCAAAGGAGAGCCTTGTCATCTTGCCCAATATGGTAGAATAAACAGCACGCTTATATACCCAAGAGAGTGTCTGCATTTGGAGGTGGAGCAGGTGTAAGAGAGCTCGGGCGACAATATGACAGCTATCATCTTTATATTTAAATCATAAAGAGGAGGTATTTCGATGAAAGAAGAAGCCAAACCGAAGAGCGGTACCACGATAAAGATCGAAGAAATTGAAAAAGAAGCAGAAAAAATCGATCTTGATGAGCTTCGCAGGAAATATGATAGTGAAGCCAATACCCGTGATTTGAGAGGATGGTACGCTGCGATGGTTACCGTTCTTGCGGTAGCCTTGTCGGCATTTCATATTTATACGTCGGGGTTTGGTTTGTTGCTTGCAATAAAACAAAGAGCTATTCATTTAGCATTCGTTCTCTTTCTTGTTTATATATTGTACCCCCCCAAGAAAAAGGGAGTCATAGAAACTAAGGTTCCTTGGTATGATTTTGTTTTGGGGGGATTAGCAGCATTTGCAGCTCTTTACCATGTCATATTTTTCAACGATATAATTATGAGGGCCGGTCTTCCAACTACCATGGATCTTACTGCGGGATTCATAGGAATCCTGTTGCTCCTTGAAGCAACTAGGAGAGTGTCAAATCCCATTTTGCCAGGCATAGCTATATTCTTTCTCTTCTATTGTTATGCAGGCAGATATTTCCCCGCCATGTTTGCACATAGGGGTTTCAATGTGATGAGAATAATAAATCACATGTATATGGGGACTGAAGGTGTATTTGGCATCCCTCTTGGCGTTTCAGCAACTTTTGTTTTTATGTTTATACTCTTCGGATCGTTTCTTGAACAGACTGGAATGGGGCGTTTTATTATAGACCTTTCTATGGCTTTGGCGGGATGGTCAACAGGTGGACCTGCCAAGGTGGCTGTTGTGAGCTCTGGTTTAATGGGATCCATCTCGGGGTCCTCTGTTGCTAACGTTTGTACTACAGGAATGTTTACCATCCCACTGATGAAAAGCGTAGGTTATAGACCCTATTTTGCTGGGGCGGTAGAGGCCGTAGCGTCCACTGGAGGCCAGATAATGCCTCCAGTTATGGGAGCTGCTGCTTTCATAATGGCTGAGTTTTTGGGTGTTCCTTATCTTAAGGTCGCCCTTGCTGCAGTTGTGCCGGCTTTGCTCTACTATTTCGCAGTTATAGTGCAAGTTCATTTTGAAGCTTCTAGGTTGGGCTTAAAGGGTCTTCCACGAGAACAGCTGCCCAAAATATTTCCTCTACTAAAAGCTAAGGGACATCTTTTAATTCCGTTGTTTGGAATAATCTATTTCCTTTTGAGCGGCTATACGCCACTTAAGGCTGCTTTTAATGGGATATTGCTCACTGTTGGCGTGTCTTTCTTGAATAAAGAGACAAGAATGACTATTCCTAAGTTAAAAAATGCGCTGGAATCTGGTGCCAAAGGGGCTTTGGGAGTAGCCTGTGCATGTGGTACTGTGGGGATAATTGTCGGAACGGCTACCTTGACAGGTCTTGGTTTGCGAATCGCCAGCGCAATAATTGCCCTTTCGGGAGGAATATTGATTGTTTCTTTGCTTCTTACTATGGTGGCATGTATTTTGCTTGGGGCGGGCCTTCCAACTACAGCCAACTTTATAGTGACAAGTACTATGGCTGCTCCAGCTTTACTACAGTTAGGCGTTGCTCCTATGGCTGCTTATATGTTCGTGCTTTACTTTGGAATTGCTGCAGACTTGAGTCCTCCTGTAGCTCTGGCAGCATATGCGGGAGCAGGCATTGCTGGGGCTGAACCTATGAAGACAGGCGCAACAGCGGTGAAATTGGCTATTGCTGGTTTCCTTGTTCCTTATATCTATGTATTTAACCCAATGCTGGTATTGGTTGGTTTTGAGCCAATTCCATATGCAGTATCAATAGTGACAGCATTACTTGGAGTCTTCTTGCTTGGTATGGGATCCATAGGTTATTATAAAGCTGAGATGGCAATATGGCAGAGAGCGGTTGCTATAGGTGGGGCTATAGCTCTGCTGGTACCAGGGCTTACAACAGATATAATAGGTTTGGTAATACTGGTGATGATGTTCTTAATACAGAGGAAAAAGGCCAAAGCAGTCGTTGCGTAAAGCTCTGTTATTTTGATCGCTGTAGAAGAATTAATTATGCTGAGAGCTGTCGAAGAGGGTGGCAGCTCTCAGTTTACAATAGGAGGAGATAAAGGATGCCTGAAGATTATAAGAACACCTTAAATTTGCCCAAAACATCCTTTCCAATGAGAGCCAATTTGGCCAAGAAAGAACCGGAGTTTTTAAGGTTTTGGGATTCTATGGGGCTATATGAAAAGCTAAAGGAGTCTCGTAGTGGAGCTGAAAAATTTGTACTACATGATGGTCCCCCATATGCCAACGGGAATATTCATATAGGTACTGCCTTTAACAAAATACTGAAAGATTTCATACCTAAATACAAATGGATGAAAGGCTATTATGCGCCATACGTTCCCGGTTGGGATACTCACGGATTGCCCATAGAACTGAGGGTGCTGAAGGAAAAAAAAATAGATAAGGAAAAGATACAACCACCCAAACTTAGAGAGCATTGTATGGAATATGCCCAGAAATATATTGATATACAGAGGTCTGAATTTCGGAGATTAGGAGTTCTGGGAGATTGGGAAAATCCATATATAACATATAAATCCCAATACGAGGCTGCTCAAATTGGGGTTTTCGCGGATATGGTCGAGCGGGGGCTCGTCTACAAGGGCAAAAAGCCTGTTTTTTGGTGTACAGATTGTCAGACAGCCTTGGCCGCAGCAGAAATAGAGTATGAGGATGAGACTTCTCCTTCTATATATGTAGCATATCCATTTAAAGATAACCAAGATTTGGCTGATGAGCTCAAGGGAAAAGAGTGCTATACGGTAATTTGGACTACTACGCCTTGGACTTTGCCAGCAAGTATGGCTGTTGCAATCCATCCGGATCACAAATATGCCTTTATGGAAGCGGAAGATGGCAGAGTTTTTCTTCTGGCTGATGAATTGAAGGATGAAGTTGAGCAAAATACAGAGATAAAGTTTGTGAGAACAATTCTTACCTTAAAAGGCAAAGATCTTGAGCGACAGAAATTGCAACATCCTTTCTACGATAGGGAAATTCCCATAGTGTTAGCAGATTATGTAGGATTGGATCAAGGGACTGGATGTGTACATACAGCACCAGGACATGGTATAGAAGACTTTGAAACTGGTATCAAATATGGTTTGGAGATTCTGAATCCTGTTGATGGTAAAGGGTTCTTTGTTGAAAATACGCCATTAGTGGGTGGCCTCTCTTTAGATGAAGGCGGTAAGAAAATTATGTCTATCCTTTCAGAGAATGGCCGCCTTTTAGGAGTATCAAAAATTACCCACTCATATCCCCATTGCTGGCGTTGTAAGAAGCCAGTTATATTTAGAGCTACAGAGCAGTGGTTTGTGTCTGTTGAGGCTTTTAGAGCTAAAGCATTAAGCGAGATTGATAAGGTAGAATGGATCCCTGACTGGGGACATGATAGGATCGCTAATATGGTAAGAGATAGATCCGATTGGTGTATAAGTCGCCAGAGGGTTTGGGGAGTACCAATTCCTGCTTTTTACTGTGAAGAATGTGGGCATACTATCGTATCTCCAGATAGGATAAGAAGAGTACAAGCCCAAATAGAGGAGAAGGGGTCCAATTGTTGGTGGGAACTTACCCCAGAGGAACTGCTTGGAGACCTGGCATTCTGCCCTAAATGTAAAGGCAATAAACTGAGAAAAGAAACAGATATCATGGATGTGTGGTTCGATTCGGGATGCAGTCATATAGCAGTATTGGAGACTCGACCGGAACTTAAGTGGCCTGCTGACTTATACCTTGAGGGGAGTGATCAGCATAGGGGTTGGTTCCAAACATCACTGCTTACATCTGTGGCAACGAGGGATGAGGCTCCTTATAAGTCTGTTTTGACTCATGGGTTTATCGTTGATGGCGAGGGAAGAAAAATGTCCAAATCTCTTGGGAACGTTATAGCACCCCAGGAGATAATAGGTAAATATGGTGCTGATATTTTGAGGCTATGGGTTGCATCAACAGATTACCGTAATGATATTAGAATTTCCGAAAATATTTTGAAAAATCTTGTTGAATCGTATAGGAGGATAAGAAACACAGCACGGTTTCTGTTGGGTAATTTGTATGATTTCGAGCCCCTAAAGAATAGGGTAGCGTATGATAAACTGGAGGAAATGGATAAATGGATTCTCTCCAGGGTTCAGAACCTTATTAAGAGGGTAACTAAGGGATTTGATGAATATGCGTTTCACCTGCCTACCTACATGATTCACCATTTTTGCGTTAATGACTTGAGTGCCTTCTACCTTGACGTAAGCAAAGATAGACTTTATGCGGAAAAACCTAAATCTCATAAGAGACTCAGCTGCCAGACGGTTTTGTGGGAAATTCTCGTGAACCTTACTAGAATATTATCTCCAATATTAAGTTTTACAGCAGAGGAAATATGGCAGGAGATGAGGAAAATAGATGGTTCTCTGGAAGAGAGTGTGTTTTTGGCAAGATGGCCTTTGATAAATCAGGAATACGTAAATGAAACCCTAGAATCTAAATGGGCAAGGATATTGGAAGTCAGGACAAAGATAACTAAGGGGTTGGAAATTGCTAGAAGCCAAGGGTTAATTGGCCATCCCTTGGAGGCTCAAGTAATTATAGAAGGGGCTTCTGTGGATGACGAGGATATAAAATTACTTACCCCTGAAGAATGGGCAGAAGTAATGATTGTGTCCGGTTTCTTCTTGAAAAAGGAACATTCTCCAGAGGCAGACCATATTAGGTTTAAGGACGATGATATAGGTATTCAAATGGTCGTGGAAAAAGCAGGAGGTACGAAGTGCCCTAGGTGTTGGAAGTATTCTAAGTCAGTTAATGAGAATGGCTTGTGTGAAAGGTGTTATAATACGCTACATGAATAAATGTTATTTGCATTTGTTATAGCCATAGAGCAAAATATTGGAGGCTATGAAATGAACAAGGCTGAGCTTATGCTTAAACTTGAAAAAGAAAGACGAAAACTGGCCGAGCTAATATCGTTAGCTGAGAGCAAGGGAGAAGATGTTCCTGGGCCAGATCACCCTGATCATCTGGCGGAGCATGCCTCTGAACTAGCGCATAAAGAATATAAAGCAGGAGAGGTTGCATCTTTAAAATATTTGCTCAAGGAAGTGGAACATGCACTAGCAAAGCTTGAAACTCACTCTGATAAGTTTGGTTACTGTGAAAAATGTGGCCAAATTATAGAGGAAGAACGACTCAATGCAAAGCCGTGGGCTAGATACTGCCTCCGATGCAGAAAGAATTACGAAGGGTCTATAACAAGGCGCAAGAAATGAATTCTGGATCTATGGGTGTCAATATAGAATGATTGATTGTAGGAATAACAGCACGAAAAATGCATTGGCCGACGAAGAACATGAAGTTACGTGTTTGGTCGTCGGCCAAAATTATGAAGGATATAGGCTGGATGTGTTTCTTTCTGAAAAGATTGAGAGATCAAGGTCTCAGATACAGAAACTCATAAAGGATGGCCTTGTATCCGTAAGAGGATTATCTTCCGTTAAGTCCTCGGCTCGTTTACAAGCAGGGATGGAAGTAATGGTAAGAATGCCTTTAAATGAAGCTCTTACTTTGGCTCCGGAAGACATAGAATTTGAGGTGTTATATGAAGATGAAGACCTAATAATAATTAATAAGCCTGCGGGATTGGTTGTACATCCGTCCCCTGGACATTGGAAAGGGACTCTAGTTCAAGGACTTTTAGCCCGGTATCCAGATTTATTTCAAGGAGAAAAATCACTACGGCCTGGAATTGTTCATCGGCTTGATGCAGGAACGTCAGGACTTATGGTGGTAGCAAAACATGTTAAAGCCCATGAGAGAATGTCTATGTTATTCAAGGCCAGGTCCGTAGCAAAAGAGTATTTAGCCCTTGCATGGGGAGCCCCCAAAAACCGTACTGGATTAATTGATTTACCTATTGGAAGGGATAGCAGAAACAGGCTTCGAATGGCGGTTACACCAAAAGGCAAGAGAGCCATTACTAGGTATCAAGTGCTATGGACATGTAATGGCTTCAGCTTTATTAGATGTCGCATATACACTGGGCGCACCCATCAAATAAGAGTCCATCTTAAGTCCCTAGGTTGTCCATTGGTAGGCGATAAACTTTATGCGCCCAGAAGAGACCCGGTTTTCGAGTCTGAGAGGATATTTTTACATGCATGGAGGCTTGCCTTCCCACATCCTATTACTGGTGTGAATTTATCCTTTCAATGTTATTTGACGGAAGAACTTATAGCTGTTCTTCAAGATGTTTTTTCCAATAAGTTGGGGAGACCATAATAGATTTATAATTGTTATAAGTTACTTGTGCTACAGTTCCTTTCTGTGGTGCGACGTGTTTTTTCTTTGTATAATCAACAGCGATTCGACTTTCCGATCTTCCTTTGCTGTAGTAGGCAGCTATAGATGCTGCGAATATCAAGCGAGGGTCTTCAGGTGAAAAATCCTTTCCTTTTGAATCGGTTCTTCTGAGTATTACGTGAGCCCCGGGTTTGTCTTTCACGTGAAGCCAGATGTCATCATTTTTAGCTAACCTGAAAGTTATGTAGTGATTCGATTTTTGGTTTATTCCAGCAAAAATTATGGCTCCTTCAAGATCGTAGCGAATTATAGGCAAACCTTTGCTTCGTTTGTTTTTTTTGTCAAGATTATGGGATACAAGTTCTTTCGATAACGCTAAAATTTGGGTTGGATCATCTATTGATCTTATACCTTCAACGGTTTCTTGTAACTCTTCGTAACGGCCTTTATAGGCTTTAAGTAGCCTTTGCGCTTCGCCGTTTTTGTCTTTATATTTTTTTGCCTTTTTGAAATATATTTGAGCATTTTCGACGACACTTTTTTGGGGGTTAAGCTTTATAGTTATTTTTTGAGGTGGCTCCACGGTCCAGTCTTCCAGGATTACTTCTTCAGAGTTAGAGGGTATGTTGTGTTGCCATGCAATTAACAGGTTCCCCATCTTCATCCACTGCTCAGACTTTTGAGCCATGGTAACCAAATTTGCTAACCCCTCTATTCGTGCTTTATATAAGTGCATTTCAGCCAGCAAAGGTTCCAATATCGTATTTTTTAGGGCGGTGCTTTCTTTTTGCAGCAAAGGGTAAAAAACGAAAGCTTTAGTAAACTCAATGGCTTTTTGGCTTTGAGCCATAATAGGGTCGGCACCTGGCAGAATGATGGGGAAAAAGGTTATATAGTTTCCTATTTTTTGAAACGATATATGTTCCATGTTTTCGGGAGAATAGATCATTTTTGATAGCCATTCACGCCATGTCTCAGGGGTATACTGATTCCATAACTCTTTTATTTTTTTCTCTAGATGTTTTCCTACGCCAACAAGCCTTTGAGGCAGTTCCGATGGAAGGTTCCTACGTATTTCTGCTAATGTGGCCCCTTCTATTGGGGCTGGGGGTGAGTATACTGTGCCCTGCAGCACCAGAGAAGATGACCTTCCATCGAAGCTTTTCAGTTTTATTGCATCAATTATCTTTTTCTCTTCAGTCATCAGGATAAGGTTGCTCTTGTGGGCCATTATTTCAAAAACAACGTAGTATCTTTGAGAAAAGCCTGCTCCTAAAGTTTTTTCAAAGGCTATTTCAAGGATGCGGTCGTTATTAATTTGGGTGCATGCAACTAGTTTTGCTCCTGTAATATGTTTTTTGAAAGTTTGCTCAACACGCAGAGGCCTGGAAAAATGGGAGACAAGCAGTTTTGCTGAAGCTTTTCCAATAGAGGCTATACCGTAATACTCTGGGTCCAAAGAGAAGAACAGAGCTTTAGAGTGGTTGGTGAATTGCACCACCATCCATTTTTCTCCGAAATCTAATCTTGCAATTCTTTTGTTTTTGAATTCCTCCGATATATCTGAACTCCAAGCCGCTACCATTTCTGGACCAAATGCCATTTTTCTGTCTCCTATATACAAGGGGTTATGTGTGTTGAACTTAAAAAACAAGAGTATTTTAAAGGAACAGTTCCTTTTTGCATATAGTTTGTGGGTTATAATATGTACGCGATATAAGTGAAAAACGTGTAGGAGTGGATTTGGATTTCCCGTTTTTTTGAGTTTAAGATTTATTCGACATCTTGACAGAACAAATATAGCAGTGTAATATCCTGTACGCACGCGGGAGAGTGGTGGAACTGGTATACACGAGGGACTTAAAATCCCTTGGCTGTAAAGCCTTGAGGGTTCGAATCCCTTCTCTCCCACCAACAGAGGCTGGTGTGCTATGATATAGTTTAATAATAAAAGTTTAGCATCGCGGGGTGGAGCAGTCAGGAAGCTCGTCGGGCTCATAACCCGAAGGTCGCAGGTTCAAATCCTGCCCCCGCAAC
>NZ_JACDOB010000002.1 GCF_017656375.1 Thermovirga sp. | reverse complement strand
TGAGCTAATAAGCTATTACCAGAGACCTGGACAAGTTTACACAAAATATGGGACTTGATATGAAAACAATTTAGACTATATACTATAAAAATCTAGGCATCTTATTCATATTTCATTGATTATTCAAACGCACTTTAAGTTTATAGCTCGATTAAGTAGGAGGTGCTCAAGCATATATCCCCCATCCCAAATAAAGAAATTAGGCTGCCTGTGTTATCCTTAAAATTTATTTGATAAAATTAAAGCTTGGTGTAAACTTGTTTTTATGAAAATCAAGTATGACCAACAAAAACACGCACATTAGAGAAAATAAGGGATACTTTATCTCCTGAACTAATGAGCGGAGGAATGAGGGAGGAAAAAAGTAATTTTGAATTTATAGAAAAGGAGAATAATCATGGAAAGAATGGAGTTCAGTAAGCCAAATATTTTGTTCATTTCAAATGAACAAATAGATATTGAAACTGATGAATATAAAAAAAATAATGAATATAATAGACAAAAAATTAGAGAAAAAGTTGAACCATGGCTTACGGCATTATTTCAGAGCGAGCATTTGTCTTTGCTTATAGGAAGTGGATTGTCGGTTGCGCTAACTGGCGGCGGTTCAATGATGAAAAGAATAGAGTTTGAAGGCAATTATAAAGAAAAGATTAAGAATAAAGCGGATGAAGAGGCTAAAAATTTGGGCAGAGGCGAAGCTAATTTTGAAGATGATTTAAGGGTTGCTATTGAGCTTTTAAAAGGGTATAAAATTATTGATTACACCAAAAAAGAAAAAGAATTAAAAAAAGAAATTAATGATAAATTACAACAGCTTATCGATTTAATTATAAAATATGAACATCACTTTCTAGAATTACAAAAACTAGAATTACAAAAAAATGAAAGGGAAATATATGAAAAAATCAAAAATTTAAAAGATAAATTAAAAGTGAGTAATGATGCAGAAAAAACGAAAGTTATAGAAGACATAAAAGAAACAGTTAAAAAATTCTGTAATAAATACCCATTTATATGTGATGGATTTATATGTGATGATAAGAAAAAAAATGATTTAAATGATTTGATAGATAAACTTCTATTTTTATTTTTGAATCATTTATTGTTATTGGAACGATTCCTACTAAGTTTTTCAACTAGAACCGCAACCAGAGATAGGTTGAATATCTTTACTACAAATTATGATAGGTTTATTGAATATGGATTAGACGAGGCGGGTATTCTCACATTAGATAGGTTCATTGGGAAACTCAAACCTATTATGCGGTTTCATCGAATAGATCTTGATTATCACTACAACCCACCAGGAATCAGGGGTGAGCCAAGATATGTAGAAGGTGTTGTAAAATTAACAAAATTGCATGGTTCTATTGATTGGAAATTTGAGGATGATCAAATTGTTAAAATACCTTTGCCATTTGGCGAAAATGTTAATGAGGATTTCTTCGCTAATCCCTTTGATAGAGTTGTCATATACCCCAATTCTGCCAAAGCCTTAGAAACAACATTTTTCCCATATTCAGAACTTTTTCGAGATTTTTCGACAGCTATTTGCCGTCCAAATTCTGTACTGGTAACTTATGGTTATGGTTTTGGAGATTCTCATATCAACAGGATAATATTAGATATGCTAACCATACCTTCAACACACCTGGTTATTATTTCCTATGATTTAGCGAATGGTAGAATTGAGAATTTTATAAAACAATGTAATGAGGCCCAGCTAACTTTGTTGATAGGGAATGAATTAGGAAATTTTGAAAACTTAACCAGTTATTATTTGCCCAAACCAGCAATTGATAGAATTACAGACAGACAAGCAAGGTTATTAGAAAAAAGAAAAATTATGATGCAAACTGATTCTCAGGATAAAAATTCACTAAAAGGAGGAACCAATGAATCAGAATTTTGACAATATAAGGCACAGGTCAATAGGCACTGTTGAATTTGTTTCTCCCAAAGAAATAAAGGTAATTCTTGAAACTGATGCTCCGCTAAGTACTTCCTTGAATACTGGTGTGCCACAGTTATTTCCAAGGGTCAATGGTATATTACTTGTTCCGAATGAAGCTGGTGCTTTAATAGGTATAATTACATGGATAGGCATTGAGTATTCACCTTATCCCAAAAGAAAAGGATATAAAGACTTTGATTTAGTTGATCTGCCTTTTCCGCTCAGAAAACTTTCCCTTTCTCCATTAGGAATATTAAAAGAAAAAGATGGTAAATATGAAATAGAGAGGGGTGTGTATAGTTATCCATCAGTAGGGGATATTGTAATTGTTCCAAGTCAGGAACAATTGAAAGCTATTGTTCAAAACAAGGATGAAAATGCACGAATTAAAATTGGTGTCTCACCAATGGCTGCTAATGCAGCAGTATTTGTTGATCCCGATAAATTATTTGGAAGACATCTGGCCATACTTGGAAATACGGGAAGTGGTAAATCCTGTTCTGTGGCTGGCCTTATCAGGTGGTCAATAGAATCAGCGAAAAATGAAAGTGCAAACAATGAATCGGTTAATGCTCGTTTTATTATATTTGATCCCAACGGAGAATATGGAACCTGTTTTAAAGAACTTGGGAATGTAAAAAGTTATGAGGTAAAAATTAGAGAAGAAGGAGAGGCTCAACAACTAAAAGTACCTTCTTGGATGTGGAATAGCTGGGAGTGGGCTTCAATTGCTCAGGCAAGTGCAAGGACGCAAAGACCTATATTGCGAAGAGCATTAAGGGAAATTAAGAATTCTCAAAATGTAGACATAGAGAAGGATAATAAAATTTATTATTTACGCAGATATTATTCAAGTTGTTTGATCGAAATAAAAAGTGATTTAAACAAAGGAGTAACTGCCTTCAAAGGCAAGCCAGGAAAAAATGATTTTGGGAAAAAATTAAAGAGTATAATCAATGACATATCTAAAGATATAGAAAATATTTTAGATGATGAAATAAAGATGGAATTTAATAATGTAAAAAATAAATTAAAGGGGATAGAGCTGAATCATTATAAAACATTTACTAACGAGAATAATGAAACTATTGAATACTATGAAGATTTTGAAAAAAATGATATTGAGGAAGTAATTAAAAATTTAAGCAATCTTTTAGAGCCACTTGGTGGAATTTTGATTTATGAAGGTCCGGATGAGGACTCCCCCGTGTTTTTCAAGAATGAAGATTTCTTAGCCCATATAGAACGATTAGCACAACAAGCCAACCAACAACAGTATCTTGATTTCTTTTTAATGCGAGTAAGAAGTTTATTTACTGACAAAAGAATAGCCTCGGTAATAAATACAGAAACATCTAGCGAAATTAAGTTTGAAAAATGGTTAGAAGAATATATTGGTAGCAATGATAACCATCCTTCAATAACTATTGTTGATCTTTCGCTATTGCCATCAGAGATACTTTATTTGGTTGTCTCAGTAATGGCTCGTATTATTTTTGAGGCACATCATCGTTATAAAAAACAAACTGGACAAACCTTGCCAACAGTTTTAGTTGTAGACGAAGCACATAATTTAATTAAAAGGTATGAAACAGAAGATGATAATATTTCTGGTCAAAGATTATGCACACAGATTTTTGAAAAAATTGCCAAAGAAGGGAGAAAATTTGGTGTTGGTTTGGTCTTAGCATCACAAAGACCTTCAGAACTGTCACAAACGGTTTTATCGCAGTGTAATACTTTTTTATTACATAGAATTGTCAGCGATCGGGATCAGGAAATGGTGAAAAAATTAGTTCCAGACACAATGGGAGGAATCCTTAACGAACTCCCGGTTTTACCTTCTCGAAAAGCTATTTTGTTAGGTTGGGTAACACCTCTTCCCGTATTAGTTGAAATGAATGAGTTGTCAGAAGAACAAAGACCTAAATCAAAAGATCCTGAATTCTGGAATGTATGGATAAATAAGGAAGAAAGGAATATAGACTGGGGACCTATAGTCTATGATTGGCAACAATTAAAAGAATCTAATGAAAGGGAAAACAGCAATGACACACCCTAACCTCAACGAATCTTCCATTGAAACCTTTGCTCTGTAACTATTACAACCCCTTAGCTGGGATTATATGTTTGGGTCGGATATTGCTCCAGATTCAGGAAACAACCGTTCAAAAATCGCAAATCGTAAATCTTGTGTAAATCTTGTGAAGATGTTGTGTTATTTGGTGTACTTGAGAATAGTCTAAAAAATATAAACCCTCTAATACCTGAAAATGCCATAAATGATGCTATTAGAATAGTTTCCACTGTACCTACGTAATCCCCTTTTAATATCAAAAATGAAGCCTTTCATAGACTGCTTACAGAAGGAGTAAGAGTAACATACAGAAAAGATGGTGAAGAAAAAAGGGATATAGTGAAATTAATCGATTTTGGTAATCCTGAGGATAATGATTTTCTTGCCTGTTTTTTGCAAGATAGAAACCTTCTTTTTACTACAAAAACTTCTGATTGATCTTTCAAGCTGTCTCAGCATGTTCCTGGGTTGTTTTGCGTCGTCCTATCAAGACAAAATAAGCTCTTCCTCAACCAGAGTTTCAAGCAAATTTGTGCAAAATATTGAACTTGATCTTAAACCATAGACCTAGCAGCGGCTTTCTGGTTTTTACGTAATTGTATGTCCCTGCGCAGGTAAGAACCTATCCTAATATATTTCCAAAACACATTGGTTAGGATGTATAATGTAAAAATAAAAGCAACAAGCTGATTCAACTGAAGGAGCACAATTTCAGCACTAAGGAAAAGAAAGGAGCGATTATATTGAACCCAAGAGGAGTTCATTTCATAGTTGAAGCCTCAGGCTGTTCTCCTGTTATAGGGGAAGTGGATAAGATGCAAGAAATTCTTGTTGAATCTGGAAGAAGAGCCAATGCTCAAATATGGGCTGTTTCTTTTCATCGTTTCCCCCCAAATGGTGTAAGTGGAGTAGTGGTTATAAGTGAATCCCACTTGTCCGTTCATACTTGGCCAGAAGTAGGATATGTGGCATTGGATATATATACTTGTGGTTCAGAAAGCCTTCCAGAGAAAGCTGTGGATTACGTTCTTGAAATGGTGGAAGCTAAACATACACATGTCACAGAAATAACGAGAGGTTTGGAAGATAATGGAGATCATGAATTTTACCACTCGCTTGTAACATGGGAAGAAGTTTTGGAAAAAGATAAATAAAAAAGATTGTTGTGTTTAATCATGGTAGAAGTGCTTATTCATGCCAAAAAAGTTGACGAAATGACATTGAAGCAGATAGAAAACATTAGCCACCACCCCGTAGTAAAGGGTCTGGTGGCTATTATGCCTGATTGCCATGCTGGGGCTGGTTGTGTCATAGGCTTTACTGGAAGGTTTGAAGGTGGAGTCATACCCAATGTGGTTGGAGTAGATATAGGATGCGGTGTCTCAGCTGTATGCCTTGAGGGGCTTAAAAGAGATGATATAAACTTTGGGGACCTGGACAGGTATATACGGGCAAAGATCCCCCTCGGAATGAAACACCATAAAGACAAAAATGCCCTTGCCGTTATCCGGAAAACCTACCCTAATATGTATGAAGAAATGATGGACCTGTCTGAACAAGCAGAAGCTGGTTTTTATGGCCGCAAGGTGGGAAGGAAAACCAAAATTCCCCCGTGGTCCCAGTATGGAACCTTGGGAGGGGGCAACCACTTTATAGAAATAGACCAGGACCCACAGGCAGGGGATCTGTACCTGATAGTGCACACAGGAAGCAGGCATTTTGGGTACGATGTGGCCAACTTCTTTCAAAGAGAAGCCAAAAACCTCTGTAAAAAGAGGGCAGAACCTTTGCCCTCTGGCTTGGAGTATCTGCCAATGGATAAAGGCGGAGAGGTTTACATGAAATGGCTTGTTGTGGCGCAAAGATACGCTGAGCTCAATCGTTTGGCTATTTTAGCGATCATCCTGAAATATTGGGGCAAATCGTTAAAAATAGAAAGCGTGATTCAAAGCGTTCACAATTACATAAGCCAAAGAGATGGAATAGTCAGGAAAGGGGCCATTTCAGCCCACAAAGGTGAGAAAGTCATCATTCCCCTCAACATGGCAGAGGGAGTCGTGCTCGGAGTTGGCAGGGGCAACGAATTATTTAATTACTCCGCACCCCATGGTGCAGGGAGGGCTCATGGCCGGAGAGAGATGAAAAGGATGCTCGAGAAGGGACAAATAACTTTAGAGACTTTTAGAAAGAGCATGGAAGGAGTTTTTTCTACTTCGATATGCAAAGACACAATAGATGAGGCTCCAATGGCGTACAAAAGCTGGGAAGATATACAAGATGAGCTGAAAGAAACTGTTGAGATAGAAAAAATACTTAAGCCCGCCTACAACCTCAAAGCTCCTGAATAAGATTTAGAGCCTGACAAATACAGTTAAAAAGCGGTGTCCCAATGAGGGACACCGCTTGCTTTCATGGTAGCCCCAACGGGATTCGAACCCGTGTTGCAGGACTGAGAACCCTGAGTCCTAGACCACTAGACGATGGGGCCACTTATTAATTGGCTGGGGGACAGGGACTCGAACCCCGACTTCTTGATCCAGAGTCAAGCGTCCTGCCGATTAGACGATCCCCCAACTTCTACCGGCAGTGGCAACGTACTACCACGGCGCCGGTTATATTATCATGGCTTTGCTCTTAATGCAAGTCCATTTTGATGTATAAATTTGATGCATAAAAAATAAAATCCCTTAGATCTTGTGAAATCTGATTTTTTAACATGCCCTGATATACTTTTCATGTTATAAAATATTAGGTTTAGTGTGAATAATAATGTTCCGGAGGTGTTGACAATGAAAATCGAATCTGCAGGATATAAAGAACTATTAAACAAAAGGCCATTGAACGTCCAGGCAATATACGGAAATGAACCAGTAGCTTTGGTCAGTGGCAGAGATATAGCCGATGCCGCTAAACAAAAAGGAGCCATAGTTCTTGCTGCTAATGTCAGGAACCCTTTAACCATAAAGGGGGTACTTAAGGCTGCCAAGAAGAAACGGGCTGCTGTGTTGCTAGAGCTGGCCAAGTCTGAAGCTACCTATTGTGGGTGCACTTTTGACAATGTCCCCGATTTTGCAGTCCGTTATTCCGCTGAATTGGGACATGGTGTGGTTTTTGGCCTGCATGTTGACCACTATGGAATAAAGTCGAAGGGCGACTTACTGGAGGCTGTTACGAATTTGTGTAGCATTGTTTCAAAGGGATGGACATCTGTCGCAATTGATGCTTCTCATAACCCTGATTGGGAGAACTTTTGCTATACAAGAGATATAGCCATGTCTGTTCCAGCGTACTTAGGACTTGAGGTAGAGGTTGGCGAAATTAAGGGACCAGGAGAGCTGACTACTGTAGAGGAAGCCCTTTTCTTCATAGGTGGGCTTAATGCTTGGGGAATATTCCCAGATTATCTTGCCATATCAAATGGGAGCAAACACGGGACTTACGACACAAGCAAGGGTGAAAAAGAAGGTATAGATCTTGAAAGGACAAAAGAAGTGGCAGATGCAATATCTAAATTCGGAGTTTCTATAGCTCAACATGGTATCTCTGGAACACCCTTAGATAAAGTGTCGTTATTTCCAAAATTCGGCATAAATAAAGGCAATGTTGGGACGTTATGGCAGAATATAGTCTTTGGCCTAATGATGGATCCAGAAACAGGCAACGCCATAACTGAAAATGGCGAATTTGTAAAGGACCCCAAAAGAGGCATACCTCAAGACTTATGGATGGAAATTGTAAAATGGGCTGATTCTCAAGGCTTTTCTCGTAAGGACGGTAACTATAAGAAAGCTAACAAACCTTTCCACGATGCGATCATGTCTTTGCCGGAGCAGATCAAAGAGGCCATTGTGGAAGAAACTGCAGAGTGGGCTGAGAGGTTTATAGATTGCTTCAATTGTGAGGGAACGGCGGACCTGGTTATGGAACTTGTATCGAAGAGAGAGAGTCATAATTGCGCTCCATGCAGAGAAATTTTAACTAAGCGTAGTGATTACACGCAGGCTAAGGTTCCTAACAGGAAGAAGCTGAATCAGGGTAAAGATTATTCTGATTAGGGCCCTTAGCTTAGCGAGTTAGGGTCGGAGGTGAATTAATGGCAAAAAGAATCGGCAAAAGCCGAAAAAGACATGGCAAAATAAAGGATGGAGAGTTGCTTTTCGTGCCATTGGGGGGGCTTGGCCAAATAGGTCGTAACATGTTTGCCCTGGAATATGGGGACGAAATGATAGTAGTTGATTGTGGTTTGATGTTTCCAGATGAGGAAATGTTAGGGATAGATTTTGTGATCCCTGACGCATCTTATTTGTTGGAACGTAAAGATAAAATAAAAGGTCTTATTTTGACCCATGGACATGAAGATCACATAGGTGCCTTACCTTTTATCCTTCCGCAGCTTGATGTCCCTGTATATGGGACAAAGTTGACTTTAGGAATGGTAGCCAACAAATTTTTGGACGCTGCTCCTGATTACCCCTTGCAGATGAAGGAATTTGAGGCCGGGGACGTGTTCAAGCTAGGAAATAATTTCACTATTAAGACTATTTCTGTATGTCACTCCATACCTGATGGTGTAGGTCTCGCTATAGATACCCCTATAGGAACTGTCGTGCACACAGGAGATTTTAAGCTAGATCCTACCCCTGTTGATGGAAAGGTTACAGACTATGCGGCCTTTGCTGAGTTCGGCAGAAAAGGGGTATTGTTGATGCTATCCGACTCCACAAATGTTGAAAGGAGCGGTTTTACTCCTTCAGAACGAGTGATTGGAGGAACCTTGGAACGGTTATTTCGCCAGTATAGGAACAAACGAATAGTAATAGCAGCTTTTGCTAGTAACCTGCACAGAGCCCAACTTGTTTTTAATGCTGCTGCTGCCTTCAACAGAAAAGTTGCCCTTGTAGGCCGAAGTATGATCCAAAACGTGAAACTTGCAAGAGAACTGGGTTATATTACGGCAGATGATAACCTGTTCGTGAAAGCTGAGGATATAGAAAAGATGCCAGCAAAAAAAATAGTGGTCTTTACCACAGGAAGTCAAGGCGAGCCGTTTTCTGGTTTAGTCCTAATGAGTAAAGGAGAACATAGGCATATAACCTTGGATTCTAAAGATGTGGTAGCTGTATTTGCTTCTCCTATACCGGGGAATGAAAAGTTGGTTAGCAAGACTATTAATCAATTGTTTTCCTGTGGGTGTGATGTAGTTTACGACAAGGATCAGCAAGTGCATGTGTCTGGACACGCATCAAGAGAAGAATTGAAAATGATGCTCAGCCTGGTTAAACCTAAATATTTCGTTCCTGTTCACGGTGAATATAGGCATTTGGTGAGACATGCCAATGTTGCTCAGGAAATGGGGATACCAAAAAGGAATATTTTTTTGATGCAAAATGGCGATCTTTTAAGGCTAAACATGCATAAAGCTAGCCTTAAAAGATTTGCGGCCCCTGCAGAAGGTGTGCTCGTAGATGGCATGGCTATAGGGGAAATGCAGGGCAGTTTGTTAAAAGAAAGAAAAGACCTTTCAGAGGAAGGGTTAATGGTGATTTCGATAGTGCTTGACTCTAAAGGGCGTCTTATGACGGAACCTGTTATAGAGACTATGGGATTTATTCACATCAAAGATGCTGTAGTCCTAAGAGAAGAAATCTTGAAGGTTGTAAGAATATCTCTTGAGAGGGCACGGGGTAAAAGACAGGGTGACAAGGATTACTTGACATCTATCTTGAAGAGTCGCATAAGGGAATCGCTCAAAAAACTTGGTGTGGCTGCGAGGTCTTCCCCTGTAATAATGCCGTTGATTTCTTTTGTGGAAAGATGATAAAAACCTAAATTTTACAGCCAGGAGGAGATAACTTTGTCTACTAGCGTCATCTTCAACTTAATTGGTGGTTTAGGGCTTTTCCTTTATGGTATTAAGATTATGGGCGAGGCGCTACAAGATCTGGCTGGGGATAAAATGCGCAAGTTAATAGCCGCTTTAACCAGCACTCCTTTTAAAGGTGTTTTAGTTGGAACGCTAGTTACTATGCTGATTCAAAGCAGTAGTGCTACAACTGTAATGGCTACCAGCTTCGTTCATGCGGGGCTTATGACCCTTAAGCAGGCTATAGGTGTCATAATGGGAGCAGCAATAGGTACCACAATAACGGCCCAGATAATAGCCTTCAAAATTTCAGCTTTTGCCTTGCCTGTTATAGGCGTAGGAATGGTCTTCGCTGTTTTCGGTAGAACAAAAAAGCAGAAATATGTAGGAAATGGTATAGTAGGCTTCGGTTTGCTGTTTGTTGGAATGCATACTATGGAGCATGCCATGTATTTCTTAAGAGATCAGCAAGGTTTGTTTTTGGCATTTTCCCATAATCCTCTTTTAGGGGTATTGGCTGGTACTGCTCTCACTATGGTGGTTCAATCAAGTTCGGCTACAGTAGGTTTAACCATGGCTATGGCTTCCCAAGGGCTTCTCCCATTAGAAGCTGCTATCCCTATTCTTTTTGGTGATAATATAGGGACTACCATAACAGCAGTGTTAGCCTCTTTGGGATTAAATAGGTCAGCCAAGCAGGCTGCTTTTGCTCATGTTTTCTTCAAAATAATTGGTGTTGTCATCTTTTTGACCATATTACCTTTCTTTATCAGAATTGTAATGATGACCTCCCATGATATATCAAGACAGATAGCAAATGCTCATACAATGTTTAACGTAATAAATACTATGATCTTCTTGCCTTTCACAGGTTTGTTTGAGAAATTTGTAAAAAAGGTTGTACCAGACATCGGTGAAGCTGTCCAGATGGGACCCCGTTTTTTGGACCGCAACCTTATAACTGCTTCTCCTATTGCTGCAGTTGAGGCGGTAAGAAAGGAAATGGTAAGGTTAGGCCTACTAGTGAAAGATATGTTGAGGGATGTCAATAGAGCGTTTATGGAAGAGGATACCAAAGTGATAAGCCAGGTCCTTCAAACGGAAAGATGTGTCAATGAGCTTACAAGGGAGATAACTGTTTATGCTACAGAACTTATGCAAGAGCCTTTACCTCCAGTACAATCCAAGTCTTTATCTTTCTACGTAAATGGAGTAGGTGACCTTGAGCGTATAGGAGACCATGGGGAGAACTTGATAGAACTGTTCGAATATAAAGTAGAAAACGGCGTTGTTTTTTCGGATCAGGCAAAGGAAGAATTCAAAGATATGGTTAAAATGGTCATAGATGCTGTGTCATTATCTATTGAAACTTTGGAAAATGTGGATTTGGGCAAAGTTGAAAAAGTGCTGTGGCTGGAAGTTGAAATAGACAAGATGGAAAGAAATTTAAGGAAACGCCACATAGAAAGGTTAAACAAGGGTATATGCCAGCCTTCTGCGGCAGTTGTGTTCATAGATATACTTAGCAACCTTGAAAGAATTGGTGACCATGCTCACAATATTGCGTTATTGGTCAAGGACATCGAGCAGGCTAGGAACGAGGAATAAAAAATATGATTAAGACGCTTTTTTTGGGAATCTTGCAGGGATTAACTGAGTTTTTGCCTGTATCGAGTTCTGGCCATCTGGTTTTGGCTCAAACTCTTTTGGGTTTTTCTGAGCCACCTTTACCCTTTGATATATTGCTCCATATTGCGACCATGTTAGCAACGGTATGTTTCTTTTATAAATCTATTTTAGAGGCTTTGAGGGAGTGGTTTTTAGGTTTTATAAGAGCAGACCTTAGAAGTTCATGGGGTTGGAAAACGGGATGGGCAGTTATAGTGGGGAATGTGGCCACTTTTGTTATAGCCATTTTGATAAAAGGAAAAGTAGCCTATATGTTTCAGTCCCCGTTATTGGTGGGAATGTCGCTAATTATGACAGGTGGTATTTTGTGGTACGGTTCAGGCAAAAAGGGGACGGCTACTAAGCCTGATTTAAAGTCTGGTTGGGTAGTCGGTTTGGCTCAGGGGATAGCAGTAATACCTGGAATTTCCAGGTCCGGGATAACGATTGTAACTGCTTTGGCAAGAGGGTTTTCGTTAGAGGAAGCTTTTAGGTTCTCTTTTTTGCTTTCTTTGCCGGCAATAAGTGGCGCTGCGGTATTGGAGCTTTTAGAAGCGGGCACTATCGATAATTTTACTTCATCTCTTCCGAGTGATTGGTTATTGGGCGTGGTTAGTTCCTTTGCGTGTGGCCTTTTTGCCCTGAAAATTCTCAAAAAAGTAGTTTTGTTTGGCAAATGGCGATGGTTTGCGGTTTATTGTTTTATTGTTGGAGTGATGGCGCTTCTTGTTGGAATGAAAGGAGTTTGATGTTTTATGGCGAACAACCGTTCTGGTCGTTGGTGTATTTTTGTAATATTTGTTATTTTGGGGACTTTTTTGGGTGTTTTCTTGAGCAGGTTCGATATGCTTGCTAAATACTTCAAAAATGTCGTAGATGTAGGATTTGATACTGGGTCGTTAGACTTGTTGTTTATGAATTTAAGGTTGGCCTGTTCCTTCAAAATAAATTTAGGCACTTTTGTAGGAGCGTTGGTAGGTATATGGTTTTTGAGATGACAAAGGATCTCCATGTGGTTTTAGCTTCAGCGTCACCGAGAAGGAAAGAGCTTTTGCAGGGGCTGGGCTGGAATTTTAGTGTGGTTCCTTCCAATGTACCGGAAGATTTTCCTCAAGGTGCAGATCCGGAAGAAGGAGCTATTCAAATTGCCAGAAGAAAAGCCGAGGATATAGCGAGAATATATCCTAAATCTTTGGTTATTGCAGCTGATACAGTGGTCGTTCTTGGCGAAAAGATTTTTGGCAAGCCCAAAAATCAGGAGGAAGCATATTTTATGTTAAGGACCCTTGCAAACAAACAGCATGATGTTATAACAGCCATTGCTTTATCTTACAGAAATGAATGTATAACCGATGCTGAGAAGACGAAAGTTTGGTTTAGGTCTCTGATGAGGGAGGACATTGAAGCTTATGTCAGTTTAGGGGAGTGTTTTGATAAAGCAGGGGCATATGGAATACAAGGTAGAGGGGCTTTGTTAATTGAGAAAATAGAAGGTTGTTTCTATAACGTGATGGGTTTGCCTTTATTTAGGTTGAGTAAGATGCTTGAAAGGTTGGGGATCCCTCTCAATGTGCAATGGGGGTTGAATAGATGAGTAAGAAAATTTCTGCGTTCGCTGCACTACTATTGTTGGCTGTTTTAGCTTCAATACCAGGGTTGAGTAATCGCTGGCAAGTTGAAGAAACTTACAACTCGGTAGGTTTTGTTTTGGAAGCGCAAGATCTTATTAATATGGGGTATGAATCAGGAAGGGATTTTTTGCAGGTGGCAGAGGAGCTAAGGGAAAGGGGACTTTCTGCCATTGCAGTAAATGAGCTTACAGGTGAAGAGTTGATGCAGGGGGTTGCTCCATACAAATATGGTGTGGCATCAGATTTTTTGCCTAAGGTTGATTACCCTAAGGCTTCGCAAGCAGCATTGATGCTAGATAGCGACGTAAGCGAAGAAGTATCAAGAGCGGTTTTAGAGTATTCATTTAAGAAATATCCAAATGTAGAAGTTTTGCACACATCAAAAGGAATAGTAGTGGTTTTCCCCTTCAATGAGGCTTTTGCCTTTGATGCTGGCATAATGCCTGACTTTTACTCTCTGTTATTAGCCCAAAGGACAAGTTTGCCCATAGTTTACAGGCCTGGTTCTGCTCCAGGTGTGGAAACGCAAAACGTTGCTTTGGCATTGGATTGGATTTTATCTAATTTCCCTGGTATAAAGGCTATTGCTCCTGGTGGATTAGTTGTGGCAGGATTTCCTGATGTAAGCAAAATCGGTGCCATTCTTAAGAAACATTCAATCCCAGTAGCTGATATAGAGTTTTCAAAACAGTTAGGGGCAAGTCAGCTGGAAAGAGCGGTTTTCCCCATGGTCTTGCCATTGCACAGTGTGACCAAAGAAGAGATTGTGAGCCGAAGGTTGTCCAGAGATGTTCTTTTAGAGAGGTTTGCAAGGGCTGCTAAAGAACGTTCTGTGAGGTTGTTGTATCTTCGTTCTCCTGAGTTTCTATCCTCCTCCAGGTTGGATAGCACAATCATGGAAATGGGAGCTTTGAAAGCTAGGTTGGAGGGATTGGGAATAACCACAGAGTGGCCTCTTACTTATCCTTTGGTAAAAACTCATTGGTTGTCTTACTTTGCGCTGGCCCTTGTAGTATACCTTTTGGTGTGGAGGGCTTCTCTCAGGTTTTTGACGGAGAAATCGACTTTGAGCAAAAAGGTGGCTTTTGGGGTCTTGCTTTTAGCTTTAGCTTCTGTTTTCCCGATAAGTAAGATTGGGTTTATCTTTAGAGTATATGGTGCCATTGCTGCGGCTTTTGGGGCTTTTGAGGGGGCTTGGTTAGCTTTAGAGAAAGACGATAAGCCTGTCATTAGGATACTTAGTGGGTTTTTAGTTGTCTTAGCAGTAGGGCTTGTGATAGCAGCAGTTTTTGGAAATACCTGGTACATGCTGAGGATGAGCACTTTTTCGGGAGTGAAACTTACTTTACTCGTTCCTCCTGTTTTGCTCTTGATTTTGGACCTAAAAAGAAGAATTCATCCTGAATCTTTGGAAGAAGTTATGTCCAGGCCACCCCTTTGGGGCGAGATAGTGCTTTTTGTCTTCTTGGTTGCAGCAGCAGGGATTTTGCTTATAAGAAGTGGCAACGTTTCTCTGGTTCCAGGTTGGGAGAAAGCAACCAGAGATTTGCTAGAAAGATTGCTTATAGCAAGGCCTAGGACGAAGGAACTTATGATTGGGTATCCGTGCCTTGTGGTGTGGTATTACACGGTTCGTTGCAAGCTTTGGCCTAGGTACAGGGAGGTATTCCGTCTTGGAGCCGTTTTGGCCTTTGCTTCCATGGTAAATAGTTTCTGTCATTTCCACACTCATTTGTCCTTTACCTTATTGAGAGTTTTTAATGGGTTGTGGACAGGGCTCCTTTTAGGATTATTGATGGTGGCAATTATAAAATATGTGATTATTCCTGCATGGAACCGCTGGGGGCATTTGTTGGTAGAATGAGCAGGAGATTTAAAGTTGCGTTGTGCGGATATTACGGTTTTGGCAATTTAGGTGATGAGCTTCTTGCTGAAGCCTTAATAAAGTTGTTGGAAGAGGAAGGAATCTCGAAAGAGGAGATGGTCCTTCTTTCTTCTTTACCTGGCGTTTCCGAAAGGAAATTTGCAGTAAAGTCGGTAAAAAGGGATAACCTTATAGCGTTATGGAATATCTTGAAACAAGCGGAGAGTTTGTTGTTGGGAGGCGGAGGATTATTTCAGGACGTAACTAGCTTTCGTTCATGCTTCTACTATTGGGGTGTAGTCAGAATTGCAGAGTTGGCAGGTTGTAAGATTTGGGCTTTTGGTAACTCTATAGGTCCCCTAAGGAGAAGTATTTCTAAGTATCTTACAGCAGATGCATATAAAAAATGCAATTTTATAGCAGTAAGAGATCAAAAGGCCTTAAAATGGATAGAGGGGAGAGGTTTAAAGGGCTGCTTGGCCCCAGATCCAGTTCTATACTTATGGGAAGATTCTACACCTTCTTGCCTTGAGGCTAGAAACCATATTTTAGTGAATTTTAGGCCCTGGGGCGGTGCCCTAGAAAGGCGAGGTGCCGAAGCGGTGGAGCGCTTTGCGCGGAAGAAGAAGCTAAATATAACTGGGGTTGCTCTCTCTGAGGAAGATGTAGATTGTATGAATTGCTTGAGTAAGGAAGGTGTTATTGACATCAAGGAGATAAAAACCGTTACTACATTAGAAGAGGCTATAGGTGTAATGAAGTGCGGGAGGGCAGCAGTTGGGATGCGTCTTCATTTTTGTGTGTTGTCATTGATGGCAGGTTTGGCTCCCACTGCAATCCCGTATGACCCCAAGGTGAGGGAATTTGCTAAAGAATGGGGACTTCCCGTTTGGGAGCCGGAAAATGTATTAAAAGTTGTACCTCGTGAAAGTGATACAATAGGGAACAAATTGGCGGTAGCCAAGAAAGAAATAAAGACTGCGATGAAACGGGCAGTAAACGAAATTATAAGGTGATTTGATATGGACAAAGACAGAGAGAAGTTCTTAGCGAAGACGGCGTTAGAAGTTAGAAAAGACGTAGTAAGGACTATAGGAGTTGCCAACGCAAACCATCTAGCGTCTTCCCTTTCGGTTGTGGAAATACTTGTATATCTGTATTGGGAAGTCATGCGGGTTGATCCTCAACGGCCTAATTGGGAAGGGCGTGACCGTCTTGTTTTTAGCAAGGGACATGCGTGTCCAGCTTTGTATGCTGTTTTAGCACGGCTAGGCTTTTTTGGCCGAGAAGAGCTTTGGAGTTACAAGAGGCTTGGTTCTATGTTGCAAGGGCATCCTGAGTATCGCAGGACTCCGGGAATAGATGCGTCCAGCGGTTCTTTAGGGATGGGGCTAGGCATAGCTGTAGGTATGGCCCTTTCTTTGAGGTTAAGAAAGTCTGCCAGTAAGGTATATTGTTTGTTAGGTGACGGAGAGTTTCAGGAAGGAGTTGTTTGGGAATCCATAATGAATGCTAGCCATTACAAATTGGATAACCTTACGGCAATAGTCGATGTTAATGGATGCCAAATGGAGGGAAGAATTGAGAATATAAGCAATTTGGAACCCATGGAGGAAAAACTTGAGGCTTTTGGGTGGAAGGTGCTTTCGTGCGATGGGCATGACCTGAAAGAATTAGAAAAAGTTTTCACAGAAATAAACATGCATAAAGGAAGTCCTACCATAATCTTGGCTAGAACACGACCGGGGAAAGGGCTAAAGAAAATAGAGGAAGGCTTGCTTCGTCCAACGGAACCTGTTACTCGTCTTCTAATGGAAGAAGCGCTTAGGGAGCTGGAGGCATTTGACAAGGCATATTTCCAAGAAGGGGAAGAGCAAAGTGGATAAGAAGAGTAGCCGTGATGGATTTGGAAAGGCCCTATGTGAATTGGGTCGCCTAAGAGAAGATGTGGTTGTTGTAGATGCGGATGTAGCAACTTCAACTCGTACGGAGGGTTTTAGAAGAGCCTTTAATAAAAGGTTTTTTAATGTGGGAATAGCAGAACAAGAGGCCGTTTTAGTAGCTTCTGGTATGGCTCTCTGTGGAGAACTCCCCTTTGTAAGCTCCTTTGCTGCTTTTCTTACTACCAGGGCGTATGAGCAGATCCGAACTTGTGTTGCCATGCCTAACCTAAATGTAAAACTAGTTGGCACCCATGGTGGAATAACGGTAGGGGAAGATGGCGTCACTCATCAGATGACAGAGGACATTGCTCTTATGAGAAGTTTGCCCAATATGAAGGTTTTTGTAGCTTCAGATTTTCATTCAGCGGCAGTGTTGACCCTGCTCCTAGGTGAAATACAGGGGCCAGCTTATTTGAGGGTAGGACGAGAGCCCACCCCGGAAATTTATAAAGAAGATGATAAAGATTTCCACCCAGGAGCGGCTAAGTTACTAAGACCTGGAGATGGAGTGACAATATGTGCCTGTGGGATTATGGTGCATGAGGCCCTTAAAGCTGCGGCGATCCTTGGGCGACAAGGCATAAATGCTGAGGTTTTGGACTGCTATTGTATAAAGCCTCTGGCGGTCCAGCAAATCCTTGCTTCCATTAGGAGGACAGGATGTTGTGTGGTTGCTGAGGAGCATAATGTTATTGGTGGCCTTGGTGAGGCTGTTGCTAGAGTAATAAGCGAGGAGTACCCTGTTCCTATAAGGTTGGTAGGAGTTGCTGACAGATATGGTCAAAGTGGTACAGCGAGGGAGCTTCAGGAATATTATGGATTGACTTACAGAGAGATAGTAGGTGCTTCTGCTCAAGTTTGGGCTTTGAGAAGGAGGTAAGCATGGAAATAAAAATAGAGAACGTCATAAAGCAGTTCCCTCCAGATATTTTAGCTCTCAGGAACATAAATATTACTATTCCGCAAGGTGATTTTGTCTATTTGGTAGGTCCTACAGGGTCGGGCAAAACTACTCTAATGCGCCTTATAACGAGAGAGGTAGTTCCCACTAAAGGAAGAGTGTTAGTCGGAGGAACAGATCTGCGCAAATTAGGTATGACAGATATTGCCTATTACAGAAGGGAAATAGGGGTGGTCTTTCAAGACTTTCGTTTGCTGTCCCACCTGACGGCTTATGAAAACCTAACCTTCGTCCAAGAAGCGATAGGAATGCCTAAAGACCTTATAGAAGAGAGGACAAATGAGATCCTGGACAAAATGGGTCTTTGGCGTAGGCGATTTCTTTATCCTGAGCAGCTTTCTGGTGGGGAGCAGCAGAGGCTGGCTATAGCGAGGGCTACTATAAATTGTCCCAGTATTTTGTTGGCTGATGAGCCTACAGGGAATTTGGATTTGCAAACCGCAGAGGCCATAATGAAAATTCTACTATCAATAAATGCTATGGGAACTACAGTTGTTGTGGCTACTCACAACCAATATATTGTTGATGAATTTAGGCAGAGAGTTATTAGTTTGAGAGGGGGACGCGTTGTAAGAGATGAAAGGAAGGGTAGGTTTGAGATAAATGACGACTTTTAGCTATGTCCTTCGTGATGCGTTCCGATTGGTTACAAGAAATATTACTCTAAGTTTTCTGACACTTGTTACGACTGTGGCGGTTTTTTTCTTGATGAGTTGCAGCATTTTATTTGTAATGAATACAAAGCATATTGTTGCAGGAATAGAAAATAATCTTGTGATTACAGCTTACGTAAATAAAAAAGGAACTGCAGCAGAGGTTGTGGCTGATAAGATTGGAAAGTTGGATTGTGTTGATTCGGTTAGGATTGTTACACCGGACAAAGCGTTGGAAATATTAAGAGCGAGGCTTGGGAATCAGGCAGATGTTTTAACTTTGCTTGATGATAACCCTCTCCCCCCGAGTGTGGAAATAAAGCTAAAGAATGCTAGTGCTGTTTCAGTCGTAGCTAGAGAGCTTTTGTCCATGGAAGAAGTGGAGGATATAGTATATGCAGGGGAGTTGGCGAAACGATTAGAGATAATATCAAGATTCATCTCAAAGTTTTCTTTTGGGGTATTAGCCATTGCGTTAGCCGTAGGTGCCTTGGTGGTTTTCAATACCATACGAATCGGAGTATATGCTAGGAGAGAGGAAATAGAGATAATGCTGCTAATAGGTGCTACGCCTGGGTTTGTGGCTTTCCCTTTTGTTCTTCATGGATCCATCATAAGTGCATTAGGGGCATTATTAGCAGGAGCAAGTGTGTTTTTATCATACGATAGGGTTGTGGGCGCCTTAAAGGCCAGCATGCCCTTTTTAAATTTTATGACAGATAGAGCGGTTGTTATGGATTTATGGCTTTTGCTAGTTGGTGGAGGGTTGACTGTGGGATGGATCTGTAGTTGGCTGGCAGTTTCCAAGTTTGTTAGACAAGCTATGAGGCCCCATTAGTGCTGTTGGGGGGTAGAGGTGATGTATAAAAGGCGCTGCATAGCCATATTATTGTTTTTTATAGCTCTTTTTGGAGGGGGAATTTCAGCATGTCTTATATCAACGATTGCTCTTGCAAGTAGCTCCGCCGCTTCAGATTTAGATACTTCGATCAAAATAGAAGAAAAGCGCCTTGAGACGATAAAAAGGCAGATAAATTACCATAAGCGCCAGGTTTTGCAAGCCAAGAAAAAGGAGAAAAATATCTTAAAAGATCTTTCGGGAATAGGGCAGAATATAGTGTTATTAGAACAGCAAATCAAGCTTTTGAACCTTAAAGAGAAGCGCACTCAAATGAAAATAGAGGAACTTACTAAGAAAATATCTAAAACCAATGGAAATATTGACTCAGCCAAAAAAATATTAACGAGGCGTCTTGTGGCCTTATATAAATATGGTAATGTTGCACAATTTAATCTTATTTTATCAGCATCGAGCGCTCATGAAGTTCTAAACAATGTATTCCTGCTAAGGAGGATATCTGAACAAGACAAGAGATTAATTTCAACATTGATGGATTCCTCAAAGAGACTTGAGGAGTCCAAGAAAGAACTAGAAGCTCATAAAGGGCTTTTAATTAAGCAGAAGGCTGAACTTGAGAGCAAAAAACGTGCGCTGAGAGTGGCCCAAGCAAAGAGAGAAGAGTTGCTTAAAAGGATCTCTAAACGGAAAGAACTTCACATGAAGGCAGCCAAGGAACTTCAGGATGCTCAAGAGGAATTGAAAAATAAAATAAGATATTTAATCTCAAAGAAGAGACAATTGGCCTCTAGAAGTTCTTCTGCTGTCCTTACGTATAAGGGAGGAAAACTGCGGTGGCCTGTGAGAGGAAAAATTACTAGTAGATTCGGGGTGAGGGTACATCCTGTTTTCAAGACGAAAACGGTGCATACCGGATTGGATATAAGCGCAAAGGAAGGAAGTCCTGTAAAGGCAGCGGCCGATGGAGAGGTCCTGTTTACGGGTTGGCTTAATGGATATGGACAGATAATTGTTTTGGACCATGGGAGCAATCTAACTACAGTTTATGCTCACCTTTCGAGGGTGTCTGTTTCGGAGGGTAGTAAGGTGAGAGCAGGACAAACCATAGGAAACGTTGGGAAAACAGGTTTAACAACAGGAGCCCACCTTCATTTTGAAGTGAGGGTAAATGGCAAAGCTGTAGACCCTATGAAGTATTTAAGGCGATAGATAGTAAGCATCACATCAGATGTCGTTAGAGAGGTGGACGTAGGAAATGTGGAAGAGATTTAGGGATGTGATTATCGGAGTTATTATCGGTATTATCCTTGCAGGTGGGGTTCTGATAACCTTTGCAGAAGAAGACAAGATATTAAAGAACCCAGAGATAAAGGAATTATTGCCTTTTAGTCCTTCAGAGTTGTGGTTGATAAAGCAAGCTAGAATAATAATGGAAACTTACTACGTTGAGCCCCCAGAGAACATAAAGGAAGAGGAGATCCTTTATGGAGCTATCGAAGGAATGGTTAAATCTTGGGGAGATCCATATACACGTTTCGTGGATCCCAAAGAATTAGAAAATGAAGAGATAGAAATGGAAGGAGAATATGGAGGACTTGGAATATATATTGGGCAGAGAGATGGTAGGACACTGATAATAAGCCCAATTGAAGATACGCCTGCAGAGAGAGCAGGCGTTAAGCCCATGGACGAGATCGTAAAAATAGGTGACGAAGTGATTTATGGATGGGATCAAGACAAGGTTGTTAAGAATCTTAGGGGAGAACCAGGGACCAAAGTAACTATATGGGTTAGAAGAGAAGACCATGAGGGCCTTATTAAATTTGAAATAACCCGTGAGCTTATTCAAATACACACAGTAAGGCATGAGATGTTGGATAAATTTGGGTATATAAGAATAATACAATTTAATCAAAAGACAAAGAAAGAATTTATGGATGCTCTTAATGACGTTATTTCAAAGGGCGCAAAAGGGATTGTCTTGGATCTAAGAAACAACCCTGGAGGCCTTTTAGATGCCTGCATAGGGGTTGCGGATTTACTTATAGACGATGGGGTGATAGTTAGCACTAAGGGACGTTTTGAAAGGGCCAACGAAGTTTATTATGGCACACCAGGCAGGATGACGGATAGCCCAATCGTGGTTTTAGTGAATGAAGGGAGTGCCAGTGCGTCAGAGATTCTAGCTGGTGCTCTTAAGGACCATAAAAGGGCTACGATAATGGGCAAAAAGACCTTTGGTAAGGGGTCAGTGCAAACGTTGTTCTACCTGCCAGATGCATCCGGTATTTTCGTTACTATAGCTAAATACTATACGCCTAATGGTACAGTTATAGATAAGAAGGGCTTAGAACCCAACGTAGTGGTAGAGGGAGAGTTTCAGAAAGATCATACAAAGGATGTACAACTTAAAAGAGCTCTAGAAGAGCTTAACAAGCTCACACTGCAGGAGGTTAAGCCTTAAAACTAGGGGCTTTGCAAGAAGAAGGAAGGTCGATTTACATAAAAGCGACAGTTTTGCATTGGATTTTTTTAACTGTAATAATCTGCGCTTGTTTTTATGATAGAACGTGTGCCTTTGCGGTTAATAAGCCAAAAGTGGCTATAGTGGTTGACGATTTTGGTTTTTCTCTAGTAGAGGCAAAGAAGATAGCAGATATTGATTTACCGTTAACATGGGCCATAATCCCATATAAGTCTTACAGTGCAAAAATAGCAGAAATGGCGAGAAATAGAGGAATACCTTTTATTGTTCATCTTCCTATGCAAGCTTATTCTGATTCCGATAAAGGGCCCTTTCTTGTGGGGGTGAATATGTCGTATAACAGGATTAGGCAAGTTGTAAGAAATGCCATATGGTCCCTTCCAGGGACGTGTGGCCTTAATAACCACAGAGGGTCAAGGGCAACATCTGACAGGAGAGTTATGACTGCAGTGATTGATGAAATAGCAGCGGAGGGGTTGCTGTTTTTAGATAGTAGGACTAGCTCTAATTCAGTAGCTTTCGAAGTTGCTCGCAAAGCAGGAGTGCCAAGTGCAAGGAATAGGGTGTTTCTTGATGGAGATCCTGATATAAATGTTATGAAGAATCGATTCGCTCAGCTTAAGAAGATAGCCAAAAAAAATGGGGGAGCTGTAGGAATTTGCCACGTAAGAGAAAACACCATTATATTTTTGGAATCTATATACAAAAGTGCCCATCCTGATGTAGAATTTGTCACTGTGCCTGAATATCTTGAAAATTACCCTCTGGGCATAGAGGAGGAATAGTTGTGAGAGGGAAGATTGAAGCCTTATTAGGAGCCCAATGGGGCGATGAAGGAAAAGGAAGGGTCGTAGATGCTATAGCGTCAAGAGTTGATGTGGTTGCTCGATTCCAAGGAGGTGCCAATGCGGGCCATACTGTAATAGCGGAAGGTGAGAAACATGTATTTCATCTTCTACCTTCGGGTATCCTTTTCTCTGGTAAAACATGCATAATTGGCAATGGAGTAGTTGTAGATCCAGATCAATTGCTAGAGGAGCTGGGAGAACTTCAGAAAAAACATAAAGATAGAGCCAGATTGATAATAAGCGGGGCTGCCCATGTTGTTATGCCTTATCATAAATTCCTTGATGGTATGGAAGAGAGATTCCGTGGTATTGGAAGACGGATTGGTACCACGAAAAGAGGAATAGGGCCTTGTTATGTTGATAAGATAAGTAGATGTGGTATCAGGGTTGAGGATTTGTTGAATGAAGATGTGTTGAGAGAAAAGCTTTCCTATAATTTAGAGTTGAAAAACGCTATCCTTTCGAAGGTATATAACGAAGAGCCTTTAGCTTTCGGCAAAGTTTTTGAACAAGCCAAGGAATGGGGGGCAAGATTAGCTCCTTTTGTAGGAGATTGTTCTTTGGAGATTGAAAAGGCTCTGCAGCAAGGAAAGACAGTCCTGTTAGAGGGAGCCCAGGGAGCTCTTCTGGACATAGACCATGGGACTTACCCTTATGTTACGAGTTCTAATGCCACCATAGGTGGAGGCTTGACAGGTTTGGGGATAGGCCCATCTTCCATTTCCAATGTTATAGGGGTTGCTAAGGCTTATTGCACTAGGGTTGGAGCTGGTCCTTTCCCTACAGAAGCTGGTGAGGAAACCGCTAACTTACTTAGAGAGCGTGGTGGAGAATACGGGGCAACTACAGGTAGGCCAAGGCGCTGTGGGTGGTTGGATTTGGTTGCCTTGCGTTATGCAGTGAGGGTAAATGGCATAACCATGTTGGCTCTTACAAAGTTGGATGTCTTATCTGGACTAGACAAAATTCATGTTTGCACGTCTTATATCAGTGATGAGGGTAAGACTGAGAATTTTTCTGGAAGTAGTACTTTTTTGGAGAAAGTTAAACCTATCTACGAAGAATTGCCAGGATGGCCAGAGGATATAGGAGACTGCAGGACTTTTGAATCTCTTCCGAAAGAGGCTAGGATGTACGTAGAATTCATCGAAGAAAAGGTGGGGATTCCCATTACTTTGATAGGAGTGGGACCAGAAAGGGAACAAGCTATAAGAAGAGGAATATAACTTTGTTGTATCCGTGAATGGTTGGGTAAAAAAAGGAGAGGAGCAAAAGCTCCTCTCCTTTTTTACTTTATATGGTGGGCGACACAGGGTTCGAACCTGTGACCTCTTCCGTGTGAAGGAAGCGCTCTCCCACTGAGCTAGTCGCCCTTCGCCGGACATTATATATGGCAAAACATATTTTTGCAACTTCATTTTTCCTGAATAAGCGTTGTTAGGCATTGATTGTACCGTGATAATATATTGCACATTTTAAGCAGTATTGTATAATGAATATTAAACACAAGGTGGTGAATGTTTTGTTTTCCCATAGGAAAGTATTTGAAATTAATTTTTTTTGGGAAGAATACGGTTTTACGCTGTGGGAATGGCATGATTTGAGAGGGTTTTATCGGAAAGTAACATTCAAGAAAGATTCTCTTATGGGCGAGATTGCCAGGTATTATGCTTATGATTATGTAATCTTTAGCCATCAAGGCTTGGCTTCGGCTCAAAAAATTTTGGAGCAGTGGAAGCCCATACCAGATGTTATGACTCAGCGCGTTCTTTTAGTGACAGAAAACCCCGCCTTAACTCATACCAAGATGTTTCACAAGAGCTTTTTATTTGGTTTCCGTGGTTGGATTGATTTGTTCTTTTATCATCCGGAGGACAAAAAGGTTCATAGAAAATTTTCTGATCTAGCTACCCTTGTGAGAAATGCTTTGGTTGTTTCGAGCAAGATTAGCGACAAAACAGAAAGGAGGGAAGCTGTCAAGCAAGAAGAGTTATGACAGGTTTTGAACGAAAATTTATATTTTGAATAGGAGGTGCAGAAAATGTATGCGGGTCTTTTTATAGGTGCGGTGGTCTTTTTTGCTATATGTTATGTTTTTTACGGAAGATTTCAAGCACGTGTATATGGCCTCAGCGAAGACAATAAACCCCCATCTGAGCTGTATTTCGATGGTGTAGACTATGTTCCTGCGCATCCTGCTGTTCTTTTGGGACACCACTTTGCTTCTATTGCTGGAGCAGGGCCCATAGTTGGACCTATAGCTGCAGCCAATCTTTTTGGATGGTTGCCTACATATTTATGGTGTTTGATAGGGTCCGCCTTTTTAGGTGGTGTACATGATATGGGTGCCCTTGTATCATCTATGCGCCACAAGGGGCTATCTGTCGGTGAAGTCGTGGATAAATGGATAGGAAGAAAAGGTAAGAGGCTCTTCTTGACGTTTACGTGGCTTGCTTTGACTTTGGTTATAGCAGTCTTTTTGGAACTTTCGGCCAGTACCTTTGCTGCAGATCCTGCGGTAGCTTTTTCTGGTACCCTTTATATATTCATGGCCATGATTTTCGGGGTTTTGATATATAAAAGAGGAGTTTCTTTGAGTGTAGTAACTGTTGTCATGGTTCCTATAGTTATAGGGGCAGTTTTCTTTGCTAGCGGCAATGAGTGGGTGCAGTCTACTTTTGCCCTTTCCAAAAATACCTGGAGGCTTATTCTTACAGTATATATATTCTTTGCTTCTGTCCTTCCAGTATGGCTTCTTTTGCAGCCCAGGGACTATCTAGCTTCTTATATGCTTTATTTCTCTGTATTATTGGGTGCCATAGGCATGATATTTGGAAGCAAGTTTGAAGTTAACCTTCCGGCTTTCAAAGGGGTAAACCCAACTGAAGGGGTTTACCTTTGGCCTATGCTCTTCGTAATTGTTGCTTGTGGAGCTATTTCAGGATTCCATTCTCTTGTGGGAAGCGGAACGACATCTAAGCAGCTTCGTAAGGAAACGGATGCCAAGTTGGTGGGTTACGGTTCTATGCTTCTTGAAGGAGTTGTAGCCGTTATAGCTATTGGGACGGTCATGATGGCAGGAGGAATCCTGAAAGGTGGACCCACTGTGACTTATGGGAAAGGCCTTGGCCAGTTTGCTTCTCTGATAGGTATAAATCCTAAAGTTGGAACTTCTTTGGGGCTTTTGGCGTTGAACTCTTTCCTCTTGACTTCGTTAGATACTGCTACTAGGCTTGCAAGATACCAGTTCCAGGAATTTTTTGATATGAAAATAAACCGCTATGTAGCTACAGCTATAGGTGTGGGTGTGGCTTTAGTCCTTCTCTATTACAAAACTGGAGGCACTCCTGCGTGGAAGCTTATTTGGCCTGTATTTGGAGCTTCAAATCAGCTGGTTGCAGCCCTGGCGCTTTTGGCCCTTGCTGTATGGGTGAAGTTGGGGCTTAAGAAGAACAATGCTTTTGCCATGTATCCTTTCTTCTTTATGATTGCTACTACGATGGCAGCCCTGTTCTTTTTGATCAAGGCTAACATAAAAAATCCCCTTCTCGCAGGTATATCAATATTGCTTGTCATTCTTGCTGTAATGCTGGTTAAGGAGGCAAAAGATGCCTTGTCTGGCCATGGCCCAAGCGCAGGGGAAAGTAATGCTGCTGAATAAAAATGCTGAACAAAAAAGCTAAATAAATACTTGCAAGAAGAGGCTGGTTGTAGAATATAACCAGCCTCTTTACTTTTACGTTCATAGTTCTACAGATTAATGGGGAAAAGAGTAGTGGTAGTTATTTTATTTTTGGAACGCTGAAACTTTTGCTGCTCCACGATTTTCCCTTAATAGGTTCGCCTTCAACAAGTTCCACAAATCTGTTCAAACACTTGGGGCATTTTAAACCTGGCGATATGCTTTCTACTTCGAACACATGCCCGCAATGGAGACACTTGAATTTCTTCATATCGTAACACCTCCATTGTGCCCGATTTTTTTTGCTTGTTATATTTTTAGAAATCCACGATTATTATAATAAAAAATTCTTGTAAGTAAGTAAATAAATGATTGTTACTTGCTCTTGCCTCTTGAGTTAAGTCAAATTAAGGTTTTGAGGTTATAAACAATGCAGAAATAAAGTCCTATGAATATCATGACAAGACCGCTGGTGCCCCTAATCCATATCTGGATGTGTTGAAGCTTTTGTTCTGATTTTATAAAAGCTGTAATTCCTAAGGATAAGGAAAAAGCCAGTAAGCTTACTGGTAGAGCTGTTCCTAGACCGAATATGGCAGAAAGCAGAAGAGCTCTTTGCGCCTTTACAGCCAGAGGGATAAGACCGCCGAAGAACAGGGCAGCAGATACCGGACATAGAGCTAGTGCGAATATAATTCCCATGAGGAAAGCACCTTTTGAACTGCCAATATGAGAGTTACAAACTCGTATTCTTGAGGTTATCTTCATAGGGGGGATTTCGAGTAAGTCAAGGACAAAAACCCCTACTATTATTAGGATTGGGCCTAAGAACATATTACCGTGCTTCTGCAGTGCCATAGATATAATAGGTACAGACGAGGTACTTTTGACCATCAGGAAGCCCAGAAATGTGAAGGTCACTATTCTGCCCAGCGTGTAGAATAACCCTGCCTTTAGGACTTGTTTGCGGTGTGTACAGTCCCTCTCAATGAAAGAAAAAGCAGCAATGTTGGATGCAAGAGGGCATGGACTTATGGATGCGAGTATTCCTAACCATAAAGCAGAAGAAGATAAGAGTATAACATCCATTATGAGCACCCTCCCGCGAACTTAAGTATTTGTTCTTTAATATATTTTCTAAGAATTTCCCTGTCTGAAGCCAAGTTCCACACTTCATCCAAACGCTTCCAGTTTTTGTGATCTGCTGAGTCCTGAAGTACCACAGTGGTAGAAAAAAGATTGAATCGAGTTATGTATTTTTCATTTCCTGCCTCTTCGATGTTTATTCCTTTCCACTCTATATTTATGGCACATTTTTTGAAGTATGTTTCCTCTATATCTGAAATAGCTTCTATGGTTGCATCTTTTATTGCGTCGCAGGTGGGACACTTACCATTGCCATAAAAGAAATATACCCTAATTGTGCGCTTAGCACTTTCCGGTGGAGAGGCTGTGGTGATGTCTGATTTTTTTGCAGATATGGCGTTTTTATTATCAAAAGTTTTATATAGGTCAATAAATGCAGCAAGCATGCAAATAACTGCAAAAAAAACTAAAGCCAAACCTGTCACTCGTTTTATGCTCATAAGTTAGTTTCACCAACCCTAGTGTTGTTTGATATTTCTATAACAATACCTTACATGGTATATTATACGTTAAATAATGTTTCCAATTCAACCTAGAGGAGCAAATAAGCAAGTAAAGGGAAATGAGGTGATCTGAATGGAACGAGCTGTTTACCGCGAGTCCGATAAAAATAGTGTCATAAATAATAGTAATAGTGATACGGAAGATGAAAATAAGTATGTGAAGTTCTCTTTTAAAATTTTGGGTATGACCTGTGCAACCTGTGCTAAAAATGTTGAAAGAGCTTTGAATAAAGTTGAAGACGTAAGTTTTGCTGCAGTCAATCTTGCTACTGAAACGGCTTTTGTTATCGCTGAGGAAGGTGTTACTTTCGAGGTGTTAAAACAGGCAGTAGCGAAAGTGGGGTACGAAGCTTCACAGGAAGCCTCAGAAAGTATAGAGCAAAAACGATATCAAGATACAAAGAGAGCTTTGTTTTGGGCTTTGGTTATTACTTTGCCTCTTTCGATTGCCATGTTCTTGCATATGTTAGGTTTTTATATTCCCTATTTTGAGGTTATTGAGTTTGTGGCAGGTGGGGTAGTTATATTTTACTCTGGAAGAAGCACCATCAGAGGAGCCTGGATAGCTCTTTCTCATTTTCATACCAATATGGATGTCCTTATTTTTCTAGGTGCCACTGCCTCGTGGCTTACTGCAGGACTGGCTTTGTTGGGAGTGCCTATAGTTTCCTTCGGAGCTATTGGCGCTATGATAGTTGCTCTCCATATTACAGGTCGGTATATAGAGTCCAGGTTACGTGATAAGGCAACCAAGGAAATCCGTTCTCTTATTAAGCTTCAGGCAAGGGAAGCGAGAGTTATTGTTGAAGATAAAGAGGTAATGGTACCGATAGATGCTGTAAAAGAAAACTTTCTTGTGCTTGTTAAGCCGGGGGAGAGGATACCGGTTGATGGAGTGATAGAGGAGGGCGTTTCTTCGGTAGATGAATCTATGATAACAGGAGAGGCGATTCCTGTTGCCAAAGAAAAAGGCTCGTTTGTAACAGGTGGGTCTATTAATCTTACTGGCCCTATAAAGGTTTTAGTGACTAAAGTGGGTGATGATACATTCCTGTCAAAAATGATAGATTTGGTTCAGGATGCTCAAGGAACAAAGGTGCCTCTGCAGGCGCTAGCTGATAGAATCACCTTGTTTTTTGTTCCTACAATTGTGTTTTTGGCACTTTTAGCCTCCCTTCTATGGTATTTCAACGGTGATGTTTTTTACTCATACGTATTCAAGATAGGCCATATCTTGCCCTGGATTGCAGTTCCTAATGATCCTATATCTTCTGCTATTTTCGTATTGGTAGCGACGTTGGTTATAGCTTGCCCCTGTGCTTTGGGCCTTGCTACTCCTATGGCCCTGGTCGCAGCTGCAGGTGAGGCTTACAAACTGGGGCTTATTATAAGAAACGCTGAAGCTATACAAACTACCAAAGATATAGGAGTGATTGTGACAGATAAAACAGGCACATTGACAGAGGGTAATCCTGTAGTCACATATTACACTGTGCCTGAAGATGAACTAAAAATTGTTGCAGCTGCAGAAAGGCAATCTAATCACCCCTTGGCTAAAGCTATTTCTGCCCTCGAAAAAACTGAAGTAGAAGTTGAGGGGCTGGAAGAACGAACTGGAGAGGGGATATTTTTTAAATATCAAGGAAATGACTATAAAGTGGGTAAGCCCGAAGTTACAGAAGCATATTCAAAGTTTTTGGAAGAAGGTAAGACTGTCGTTGAAGTCTGGAAGAATGGTAAGTTATTAGGATTTATTGTTATAGAAGATCCAATAAGGAGTGATTCAAAGGAGGCTGTTCAAGCTCTTTACGATGAAGGTATAACAATAGTTATGGCTACAGGTGATAACCCTATTACAGCGAAGGCAGTAGCTGATAGATTAGGCATAAAAGAAGTTAAAGCCGGAGTTCATCCCGAGGGAAAGCTGGATATAATCAGATTTTGGCAGAAAACCGGCAAAAAGGTGATGATGGCCGGTGATGGCATGAATGATGCTGCAGCCCTTAAGGGTGCAGATGTTGGTGTGGCTATTGGTTCAGGGGCAGATCTTGCGATTGATAGTGCCGACATTGTCATAGTAAAGGGAGGCTTGGCTAAAGTAGCCAAGAGTATTTTGTTATCCAGAAAAACTTTCAAAGTAATAAGGCAAAATCTGTTTTGGGCCTTTTTATATAATATAGTGGCTATCCCAATGGCAATGGCAGGTATGTTGCATCCGGCCATTGCAGAAGTTGCTATGGCTATGAGCTCTATATCGGTAGTACTAAACTCTTTAAGGATAAAAGGGGATTGATAATATGCCTAAGGTTGTTTTTAAAGTTCCAGATATGTCTTGCGAGCATTGTGTTAGGCGGATAACACAAGTTCTGGCCAATGCTGGCTATGAGGACGCAAAAGTTTCATTGCCGGAGAAATTGGTGATGGTTGAGACCGAAAATCCACAGGAAATAATGAGACTTTTAGAGGAAATCGGTTATCCAGCAAGCGTGACCAGCTAGTTTTGTTAGTCTTTTATTTTTAGTTATTCCAGCGTAATGTAAGGATGCGTTTCCATTGGATGCTTTTTAGAGCATCTAATGTTGGTGGCGTGCCAGAAGATAGATTTTTATAGTCGTTAATTAGATAGAAATACGATTCCTTGCGTTTAGGGTACCGTTCTGAGCTCGCTACTAGCTCCGCTATTTTCAGAAGCTGTTTGTAAACCTCAGGTTGAGGCACAAATTTAGGACCATTATTTGTCAGTTTTATGGTGCAGACGAAAGTCAATGTTTTGGGCCCTCCAAATGGGGGTAAATCATCATATTTGGGCAATTGAGGCAGGACATAAGGCAAAACACCCTCTGGAAGGTTAAGTTTTATGGGTAAGTAATCCCAAAGGGTGCTTGCTACTGGACATATGTCTACCCATATGGTCTTTTGACGACTTGAGTAGCCAATCCACATTTGAAGTCCTCTTTGTCTATTTGTTGGTTCTCCGAAGGTTAGGACCCAAAGAATGTCTTTGGTTAGATCCTTATCCATGTCAAACTTCGAGTATTTTTGGCTAATCAGTAGACTCCCCTCTATGGGAAGGAGCTTTTGTATTCCTGCAGGGCTTCTAAAATATGCAGATTCCACCAGGCCTCTTGAAAAGTTTACTACTACGAAGAAGGGGCAACCTGGCACAGATAGTATTTTCATCTGCGCTATGGCAGGAGAACCTAAAAGCATAAAGCCTAATATCGAGATTACAAAAATTTGAATACCCCTTCTTATCAAATACATCTTTAGTCTCCCATTTTTAAAAATAATTACAGTTCTGTTATTCTCAAGATATCACATTCATGTAAATCTTCGGCCATTTGTTCTACTGTCTTTTTAAGGATGGGGTGAACCCACTGTGGAGATATTTGCTTCAAAGGAATCAGTACGAACGGTCTTTCGTGCATGTGCGGGTGAGGAACTTTTAGTGAAGGCCCATCTATTACTTTCTCATCATAAAAAATGATATCCAGGTCAATTTCCCTTGGACCCCACCGGAACCTCTGAATTCTTCCTACTTCATTTTCTATCTTTTTTAATTTTTCTAACAAATCGGCAGGGTTTATTTCTGTATCCATCAATAGGCAAGCATTGAGGAATCTAGGTTGATTGGTAACTCCAAAAGGAGGGGTCTCAAAGACGTCACTTGTCTTTATGATGTTAAAGCCCTCCTTTTTGAGGAGTAGAATCGCCTTTCTCAACGAACTTAGCCTATTGCCCAAGTTGCTTCCCATGCTTATAGCTACAAGGCTCACCTATTTGACCTCCTTTATGGCATTTATCATTCTTACGACATCATAATTTTCACTTACATCGTGTACTCTAACCAGAGGTACATCTTCCCAGGCACATAAAGCGGTTATGGCCAAGGTGCCTTGTAAGCGATCCTTAGGGTCATCTTTTTCCAGTACTGCTCCAATAGTACTTTTTCTTGAGTGGCCTATAAGCACGGGTCTGCCTAAAGCAGAGAAAGCTTTAAGGTTCTTCAGTATTATTAAATTGTGCTCCTTTGTCTTGCCGAAACCTAACCCCGGATCAATTACAATTTTTTCCGCATCTACGCCTGCACAGTTGGCAGCGTTTATCCTTTCGCTGAAGAAGTCAAGGATTTCTCCAAGGAGGTCATCATATTTGGGGTTTATCTGCATTGTTTTTGGAGTACCTTTCATGTGCATGAGAATGATAGGTGCTTTCTCCTGGGCAACCACGCGGAACATTTCAGGATCTAGCATACCTGCAGAGATGTCGTTAATTATGTTGGCACCTTCTCCAAGTGCGGCTTTTGCCATTTCTGCCTTTGTCGTATCGACGGATATGGGTAGGTTAAATCCTTCTTTTCTGAGCCTTTGTATCACAGGCAGGAGTCGTTCTTTTTCCGTTTCTTCCGATACAGGATCTGATCCAGGACGAGAAGATTCTGCTCCTATATCCAATATAACGGCACCTTTTTCTTTCATATCAAAGGCTCTTTTTACACATTGTTCCAGATCCGTTACTCTGCTTGTGGAGTAGAAGGAATCGGGAGTGATGTTAAGTATGCCCATGATTTTAGTGTTAGAGTTTAGCTTTATAATTTCTCCATTGCTTAAAGTAAGGTTCCATTCCTTTTGGGGAGCGTTTTTAAGGAATTTTTCAATCCCTTCCTTTATTTCGTTTAATCCCCAATACGGCATTGCCTCGAGTTTTTGTGTAAGTTTCTCTAGAGCGCTTTTTGTTCCTAATAGTACTACATTGCTTTTTTCTATAGTCCCCTGTATTACGTCTTTATGGACTATCACATCTCCACCTCGAGATAGTAATTCCTGCTTTAGTGCGTTTGCTGCTCGGTAATCGACGTTTCTAAAGGAAAGAGCGAAAGTTTCTTTTTTTGCATTGAAATAGGGAAAAGATCTTTTATCTGCTTTTACCTTTTCTAGTATATTTAGAAGATCTTTTTCGCATCGAATATTTGTGGCATATGGAAGCACTGGATTCCCCTCCTGCATTATTTATGTTTGATGGTTGAAATGATATGGTAGGCAGCTTGTGTAGTCAAGGAAAGTGGATAGTTAACTATCCACTTTCCTTGATCTTGATTTTGTTTAATTAAAATTATTTATTCCATAACGGAACATGATTCCCATATAGGGATCATCTGGGGGGTTATGAGAGGGGCTATGAATATAGAAGTGATTTATAAGCTCTGGCACAGTTTCATGTCTTGTTATTATATCTATAAATCTTTCTGTTATGGACAGCGGAGAATCTCCGTCCAAAACTATTTGGAAGCCCAATATTTGCCCTTTCTTCACAGAATCATTGGATTCTGTGGAGAAGATTACTTTCCAATGTCCTTGTTTACTGTCGGGCATGACAGGTTCCCGAGTCCTTACAGGTAAGACTATACTTTCGGCTTTCATTCCCAATGATTTGGCTAGCTCTTCAGTTAGGCCAACACTGCCCCAATGAAGGCCAAATAGGGCCGATACTCCCCACGATGTTGCAGGAGGATGTTCTGTTGGTTTGCCTGCTATATTGAGGGCGACTATGAGCCCTTGTCTCATTGCCAGAGTTCCTATCAGAGGCAATATACCTTTCCCACTTACAGTATCTTCTATCTGTACTGCATCGCCGATGGCATAAATGTTAGGAACGTTTGTCCTCATGTTCTTGTCTACAACTATACCTTTTTCTATCTTTAGGCCTGCTTTAGTGGCTAGCCGAATGTCTGCTCTAACTCCTGTGGCGAATACTACGCCTGAAGCTTTAAGTTTTGTGCCATCGTTCAAAGTTAACGTTCCATTGTCGTATGATACAGCTTGCTTGTTTACAAATACATCTATTCCTTTTTCCTTCAGCCTTGTTTCCAGTATTTTAGCCATATCCTCATCCAAAGCAGATGTTATGTGAGGTAGTGCTTCAACTATCGTGACCTTTAATCCCCTATCTGATAGTGCTTCCGCGACTTCTAAGCCTACGGCGCCGCTTCCTATGACAACTGCGCTTTTAGCTTCTTCTGCAAATTTATCCAAACGCTTTCCGTCATTTACGGTTCTCATTACATAAATTCCATCGGCCAAAAGAGACTTGGGAACAAACTGCTTCCCAACGCAGACCACTTCTCCTGTGATCTCTTCTGGCATCTCGGAGGACTTGAGGACGCCTTCTATTGGAGGAATCCAAGGAGCAGCTCCAGTGGCAAATATGGCATTCTCATAAGTTACCTCTATTATCTCTTTTGACTCGGCAGCCTTAACTGTGGCCATCTTGGCTGACGGGTCTATGTCTACTACGTCGCCGACTATGGTGTTTTGAACTATGTCGGCCGGCAATCTCGGTGAGTTGGCAATATCTACTATAGTGTCTTCTGGCCCCGTAGGGATGAGTCGCCTTCCTACTCCATAAGGTAGACTGCAAACCGCTACAGGTTCTACGTTCATTGTAAGTAGAGAATCTTTCTTGCCTGAACGGTGTAAAGCTGCATACGCCGTTCTTCCCCCAGGTCCTCCTCCTATTATGAGGGTCCCTGTTTTTCTAGTTTGTTTCATTAATACCCGCCTCCTTAATAATAGCACTTCGGTGCAATTATTATACCCCAGCAGGTATAAGTCAAGGGGCTATTCCCATTCGCTGATAAAATTATCGAGATGTTTAGTTTGATTAAGTAGGATTAGACAATATCCTCTTTTGGGGTCGTGAGTAAGGATTGAGTAAGATGCAGTATCTACATGAATTTTCCAAAAATAAGGTTCAGCAATCTTTAAGGTTCCAGCAATCAAAGGCTTTAGAACAGCTCTGTGGGTAACCACGGCGAATGTTGAGCCTTGGTGTAATTTGGTTAGGTGGTTAAGATTGGCAAAAGCCCTCCTTTGTACGTCAGAGATAGATTCTGCGCCTTTAAGCCTGAGCCTTTCTGGATTGCTGAGCCATATATTCCATTCTTCTGGAAATTCTTCTTTGATTTTCTTTTTGGGCTTTCCCTCCCATGAGCCTAATGAAATATTATTGAAACCGTTTCTGATCTCTATTTGGGCTCCAGTAGCCTTGGAGATTGACCTAGCCGTCTCCAATGCTCTAGATAAAGGACTAGAGTAAATTCTATCTAGTTTGAAGTTTGCAGAAATTTCTTTTGCGATAGCTTGTGCTTGTAGCTTGCCATTCTCGTTCAATGGAAAGTCCCATCTTCCCCGAAATAGTCCTTCTCTGTTGCCCTCACACTCACCATGTCTTATTAGTATAATGGTGGTTTTTTGCTGGCTTGAGATCATATCAACCATCCTTTCTTTTGACTTTCAATAAAATGATACATCATTTATCCTTAAATAGAGTTGACAATAATCCATCTCGTTGATAATCTACCTTTCGGTGAAAACTGTCTTTAGCACTCACTAGGTGGGAGTGCTAATAACTAAAATGCGAACGGGAAGTGATAAGCTATGCTAACGGAAAGACAGCTAGAGATAGTGCTTGCCGTTGTGTATGAGTATATAAAAACGGGGGAGCCTGTTGGCTCAAGGACTATTGCTAAACGTTATCTAAGGGGGCGAAGCGCCGCAACTATAAGAAATGAAATGGCAGATTTGGAGGAAATGGATTTTCTCTATCAACCTCATACGTCTGCTGGTCGGCTTCCTACGCCTAAGGCTTTTAGGGTTTACGTTGATGCCATACTGCGAAGGCAAAGAAGCCCTGGAGATGAATATCAATACTGGGTTCGGGAGCTGAAAAAAAAGAGAGACGACCTTGAATCTGCATTACGATACGCCACTAAGTTGCTTGGGGATTTGACTAATTGCATAGGAGTGGCAGCTGTAGGACCAGCAGAAGAGGCGGTGCTACAGAAAGTTGAGTTTGTCAAAGTGGCAGAGCGAACGGCGCTATTGATTGTCATCTTAAAAGGAGGGTTGTTGCATCACAAGACGATGCAGCTTCCCCAAGACATGGATCAGCAGACGCTTGATGAACTATCGCAAAGGATAACAGTGGTAGCTTCGGGCAAGTCATGGAGAAAGGTCAGGGATGCATTGCTCAAATACGTAATGCAGGGACTTCAGTCTTATGCAGAAAATTGCAAAGCTGCCCTTAATGAAGTGGATATTCTTCTGTTGAAAGATTCGTACCACCTGTTTACAGGTGGGAAACATAACATACTGAGTCTTCCAGATTTCGCAGATTTGAGCAGATTGCAGGTTGTAATGGCTCTTCTGGAAGAGGAATCTTCAATCGCAGAGCTCGTTCAAAAGTTTTCGCCGGATAAAGGGCTTTCTGTGATGATAGGCAAGGAGGATCCAGCGTTTCCTATAGAAGATTGTTCAGTGATAATGGCTTCTAATATTGCAGATGGCAAAAAAACAGTGCTTGGGCTAATAGGTCCTGTCAGAATGGATTATGAACGTTCCATATCTGTCTTAGAAGCTGTTTTGGATAGTATCTCGACGGATGTGGAAGAGGAGGTGGATGACATATGACCAAAAAGAAAAAACATGAAGATGCTAAAAGAGAGGTAACAGAACAAGCAATAGAAGATATCTCTTTGGGTAAAAATGAGGGCCAGGAGAATGAAAACAATGAAAGCGCTGTTGAGGAAAGCACTTCTTCGCTGGAGAGTCTAGTGGAAGAAAACGAAAAGCTCAAAGCTCTTATAGAGGAGCTAAAAGAGGAGAATGCGAAACTTAAGGACGCAGCTCTGAGGGCTACGGCAGATTTTTATAACTACAGACAAAGGGTGGAAAGAGAAAAGGAAAAATTAAGTGCTTTGGCGACAGAAAAAACCATAAAGGAGCTTTTGCCTGTACTCGACAATTTAGATAGGGCTCTTTCGGCAAATGATAATGATGATGCCGAAAAAATAAAAAGCGGGATCAGGATAATCAGGAAACAATTCATGGATGTTATGTGCAAGTTGGGATTGGAACCCATAGAATCTGAGGGGAAAGACTTTGATCCCTCTGTACATGAGGCTTTGGCTGCAGAAGAAGTAGAACCGGAGTTGGATGGTAAGGTGTTAGAAGAGTATCAGAAAGGGTTTGTCCTTGGTGGCAAAGTTCTGAGAGCGGCGAAAGTTAAGGTTGGCAAATCAACATCCACAGCTGAAGAGACAAAAAAGGATGAATAGCTTTAACGTAAAATATTGCAGAAAGAGGTGATTTTTGTTGAGCAAAGTTATAGGTATAGACCTTGGAACTACGAATAGCTGTGTTGCTGTAAAAGAAGGGGATAACATAATAGTAATACCTAATTCGGAAGGCGGGAGAACTACGCCTTCTGTTGTTGCTTTCACAAAGGATAAAGAAATACTTGTTGGTCAGTTGGCAAAAAGGCAGGCTATAGTTAATCCGGAAAGAACCATAATATCTATTAAAAGACATATGGGTACTGACCATAAAGTGGAAATAGAAGGAAAAAGCTACACTCCTCAGGAAATTTCTGCGATGATTTTACAGAAGCTCAAGAGAGATGCAGAAGCATATCTTGGGGAAGAGGTCACTAAGGCAGTTATAACAGTCCCTGCTTATTTTACTGACTCGCAACGTCAGGCTACGAAGGATGCCGGGAAAATTGCAGGCCTAGAGGTTATGCGAATTATAAATGAACCAACAGCGGCGGCTTTGGCTTACGGTGTAGATAAAGGTGGAGAGCATAAGGTTCTTGTATTCGATCTGGGAGGAGGAACCTTCGACGTTTCTATTTTGGATGTAGGGGTAGATGATGGGGTAATTGAAGTTTTGGCTACTGCTGGAGATAACCATCTAGGAGGAGATGATTGGGACCAAAAGATTATTGATTGGATGGTTTCGGAGTTTAAAAAGGCAGAGGGAATTGATCTGTCGAGGGACAAAATGGCAATGCAGAGATTGAAAGAGGCGGCAGAAAAGGCAAAGTGCGAGCTGTCCTCCATGACGGAGACTACTATTTCTTTGCCTTTTATTACCGCTGATTCTAGCGGTCCGAAACATTTGGAAATGACTCTTACAAGGGCTAGATTTGAAGAGATGACCAGGGATTTGCTGGAGAGAGTCGTTGGTCCTACTAGGAGAGCCATAGAGGATTCGGGCCTTTCTGTAAAAGATATAGATAAAGTGCTCCTTGTTGGGGGCTCTACTAGAATGCCTATGGTGCAAAGAAAGATAGTTGAATTGCTTGGCAAAGAACCAACGAAAGGCATAAATCCGGATGAATGTGTTGCAGTAGGGGCTGCCATACAAGGTGCAATCCTTTCGGGAGAGCATAAAGATATTATATTGGTAGATGTTACGCCTCTTTCTCTTGGAATTGAGACTTTGGGAGGAGTTTTTACTAAGATCATTGAACGCAATACAGCCATACCTGTATCCAGAAGCCAGATTTTTTCTACAGCCTCTGACAATCAAACACAGGTAGAAATCCATGTTTTGCAAGGCGAGCGCCCGATGGCGGCAGACAACGTTACTCTTGGTAAATTTATACTGGATGGCATACCTCCAGCACCTAGGGGAATTCCGCAGATAGAGGTGACTTTTGATATAGATGTCAATGGCATCCTTAAGGTGAGTGCAAAAGACAAGGGAACGAACAAGGAACAACATATAAGAATAGAATCGTCTAATTTGACGGAGGAAGAAATAGAGCGGATGCGCAAAGAGGCTGAAGCAAACGAACAGAAAGATAGGCAGAAAAAAGAACTGGCGGAAGCCAGGAATGAGGCCGATGCCCTCATTTATTCTGCAGAGAAAACTTTGAAAGATTTTAAAGATAAGTTAAGCGAAGAGGAGATAAATAGGCTAGAAACAGAGTTGGATGCTCTGAGAAAAATAACCAAAGAAGAGGACGTACAGTCCATAAGGGAAGCCAGCAGAAAGCTTACAGAGCTTCTCCATGGGTTGTCATCTAAAATCTACAGTCAAAATGATGGAGCTAAGGGAAGCGCTACAGGTGATCAGGCTGAAAGCCAGGCAAGCGAAGAGACAATAGATGCGGAATTTAATGAGGGCCATGGAGCGTAGGGCGAGAGGTGACAGGTAATGGGCGCCTTTGATGACAAGGATCTTTACGAGATATTGGGAGTGCCAAGAAATGCTACACAAGATGAAATAAAAAAAGCTTACAGGCGCCTGGTAAGGAAGTATCATCCTGATGCCAACCCAGGAGACAGCGAGGCTGAGCAGCGTTTCAAGGAAATAAATGCTGCTTATGAGATATTGAGTGATCCTCAGAAAAGGCAACAGTATGATCAATTTGGAACAATAGGAGATGCCCAAGGTGGCTCTGGCCCTTTTGGTCCCTTTGGTGGGTTTGGCGACATCTTTGGAGATATATTCGATTCTATATTTGGTAATTTTGGAGGAGCTTCTCAGGGACCCGTGAAGGGGCAGGACATAGAGATGCGTCTTGATGTTTCTTTGGAAGAGGCGCTTACTGGTGTTTCTAAGGAAATTTCCGTTCCACGATGGGAACGCTGCAAAAGATGTGATGGGACAGGGGCAGAACCGGGGTACGGGACAAAGGTTTGTTCTGTGTGTGGTGGAACAGGGCAAGTAGAACAGCATAGACGGACTCCTTTTGGCTCTTTTGTTAGCGTCACTGTTTGCCCAGAGTGTAAAGGTAAAGGTAAGATCATAGAAAAAGTTTGTGGTGAATGTGGTGGAAGTGGAAAGACAAGAGTCTATCGTAAAGTTAAAGTGACTGTTCCTAAAGGAGTAGATACAGGGGTAAGGCTTAGGATCCAAGGAGAAGGAATGGAGGGCTTAAGGGGTGGCCCTCCAGGAGACTTGTTTTTAGTTATAAGCGTTGCTTCTCATGATATTTTTAAAAGGGAAGGGGATAACCTGCATATGTCTTTGCACCTTTCCTTTCCGGAAGCTGCCTTGGGGTGCGAAAAAGAAGTTGAGCTTCTTGATGGAAGATATAAGCTGGATATTCCTCAGGGCGTTCAGAATGGTCACGTCTTCAAGATAAAAGGAAGAGGGATGCCTAGGCTTAGGCGACCAGGACGTGGGGACTGTCTTGTCCATATTGTTGTCGATATACCTAAAAAGTTGACGGACAAGCAGAAAGGTTTAATAGAAGCCCTTGCGAAGGAAATGAATGTCAGTGTTAAATCTGGAGGGTTCTTAGAGAAATTGAAGAATTTGCTTTAGGGATTTCGAGTAAAGATGCAATATTGGAGGAGGAGAGCCCCATGGAAGAAAAAGGTAGCTTCTGGTGGTACGTGACCATAGAATCTAAAGGCATGGAAGAGGAAACCCTTATCTCGTTAGTGGATCTTTCTGGTAGTATGGGTTCTGAATTGCTTGACACACAGGATAAATTAGCTGTTAAAGCTTACTACAGGTCATCGCATGCTTTGGAGTATTGGATTAGCAAAATCAATGAGGTGCTTGAACCTTGGCCGACGTTAAGGATTATAGATGCTGGGAAAATTGAGAACGAGAGATGGCACACTGTATGGAAGGAAGCCTTTCCACCTATAGAAGTGGGCAAGGCATTAGTAGTCATGGCCCCTTGGCATAAGGATTCTTTTGAAGATCGAAAGGGTAAGAGTGTCCTTTTAGTTTATCCAGGTACGGCTTTTGGAACAGGGTATCATGAAAGTACTCAGATAGCCCTTGAGCTTTTGGAAAAGAGCGTTAATCAAGGTGATGTTGTAGCGGATGTTGGGACGGGCTCTGGAATTTTGGCCATAGCTGCTGTTAAGCTCGGAGCGAAAAAGGTCTTTGCTAGAGATTTGGATCCGGCTGTATTGGAGGAAGTGGAGTCCAATTTGAAGTTAAACGAAATCCCTGAAGATTTAGTTGAGGTGGAGCAAGGCAATTTGCTTGATGGATTACACGAATTGGTGGATCTTGTAACTGCCAATATTATTTTTGATCCGCTAATAAAGCTTTTGCCGTCCTTACCTTCCAAACTAAAAAAGGGAGGAAGGGCTGTTTTTTCAGGATTGGTTAAGAAAGAAAGGGATCCTTTTATTTCGGCTTTGCAAGAAATAGGATTTAAAGTGTTAGAAGAAACGACGAAGGGAGATTGGTGGGGTGTCGTTGCCCAGAATACGTCTGGAGGGCAGTCTGAGAATAGATAGTAAGACCTGGTTAATAGAACCTTCTGAAGCCCATCATTTGCTAAATGTTCGTAGATGTAAAAATGGACAAAAGGTTGAAGCCCTGATGGAGGGTAGATTGCTTATCCTCAGATTGAAAATTGAAGAGGGTAAATTGCTAGGATATGTGGAAGAGGAGATAAAAACTTCTCCCAAAAGAGAACTTTGGGTCTTATTAGGTTTGACTAAAACAGAAGCATTTGAATTGGCGTTGAGGCAAGTAACTGAGTGTGGTGCCACAGCTATAGTACCTCTACGTTGTGAAAGAAGTGTCGTGAAGATCGAAGGTAGTCGAGTCGAGGCAAAGATGAGAAGGTGGAAGCTTATTTTGAGCGAAGCTACTAAACAAGCTAGAGCTTTTAGTATACCTGAATTATTTCCTGTGATTAAGGTAAAAGACATAGATGCATTGTCTTTGCCAGCTTTCAAGTATGGTGCATTTTTAGGCAGGGGAAGTATTGACCTTTTAGACTGTGCCCCGAAAGACAAAGCGGCTATAGCAATAGGACCTGAGGGAGATTGGTCTGAAGCAGAGATGCAAATGCTTGAGGATTTTGGCTTCAAGCCAGTTAGGCTGGGAGCCAGGATAATGCGATCCCCGACGGCAGCAGCTGTTGGAACAGCTATTTTGTCTATGCTACTGGAAAAGGAATGATCTAATGTCTCATGAAGTTTTGAAGGGTAAGAAGGTAAGAATAGAAACCCTTGGTTGCAGAAGCAATTTATATGAATCTGAAGCCATAGCCTCAGCCTTGGAGGCGTACGGTGCTGTAATAGTGAAAGAATCTTTGTTTGATGTTGCGATAATAAACAGTTGTACTGTGACACAGGAGGCTGATCGCAAATCTAGACAGTTAATTCGTAAACTTAAAAGATTTTCTCCTGCAGCACGAATAGTGGTGTGCGGTTGTTGGGCACAAAAGTCTACGGAAGATGAAGCCAAGGCTCTTGGTATAGATGCCCTCGTAGGTAATAGAATGAAAAGCCGTATCCCAGAAATTTTGATCAATCTTCTAGATGAATCGGAAGAAAAGAGACTAATAGTGGAGAGACGATCCTTGCAATATTGTGAAAAATGGGACGACCTCTTGCTTGCAAAACCTCATTTCCACACTAGAGCTTTCGTAAAAGTGCAGGATGGATGTTCGAGGAGTTGTTCTTACTGCATTATACCTAGTGTGCGAGGTAGGCCAGTTAGCAGGCCACTGGAAAGTGCCGTGAAGGAAGTGAAAACCCTTGTGGCCAACGGCTGCAAAGAAGTGGTTTTGACAGGAATTCAATTAGGATTTTATGGAAAAGATATAGGTTCTACATTGGCAGATTTGGTGGAGAGCTTATCCGACATAAATGGACTGGAGAGAATACGATTTGGCTCCATAGAGCCTTTTGGGATAGACAGGGATTTGGTGTATAGGCTTGCATCGATTAGCAAATTGTGCCCTCACTTTCATTTGCCGCTTCAAAGCGGTGACGACCGCGTGTTGGAAGCCATGAGTAGGGGATATGCTTCTTTGGATTTTGCGAGGGTGATTTCATGGTTTAGAGAAGCTTTTGGTGATGATGTACATATAGGAACCGACATAATAGTAGGCTTTCCTGGTGAAACTGATGAGATGTTTAAAAATACCCTTTCTCTTGTGGAAAGTTTGGCTTTTGGCAGAATTCACGTTTTCCCCTATTCTGCCCGAAAGGGAACGAGGGCTTATGCATTGAAAAGCGACTTAACAAAAGAGCGAATACACGAAAGAGTAAAAGAAGCCATTCTTTTAAGGGATCGCTTACTTGATAGATATGCCAGAAGATGGATAGGTAAAAACGTTTCTGTTTTGGTAGAGGAAAGTACCTGTTGTATAGTAGAGGGGTTAACACCTCATTTTTTGAGAGTTAAGGCCAATGGCTCAGCTATGCAAAATGAAGTTGTGAAGGTTTTTGTGAATAGTGCCGAGGATGGCAACCTTTATGGTATTATATTATAAAAAAGTTAAAAACTATTGAATTTAAAGGGGGGTAATGTCTTGAACTCTATGAATAAAATAAAGAGCTACGCAGAAGAAGCAGCTCGGAATACAAGCATTGTGGTAAGAGAGAGAGATGTGGAGAGGGTATTAGCGGCAATAATGCTGAGTTCAAATTTTTGGAAGATAGTCCAGCTTGCGGAAGAGCCTGTACCTATGGTGGCAGAATTAATTCAACTAATGGCAAGGGACGGTCTAATAGCGATAGAAGATAATGATATAAAACTTACTCAAGAGGGGGAAGCTTTCTGCAAGGCTGAGAGGATAGAGGCATTACATACCCATTTGTGCCCTACGTGTAAAGGGCGGACTATAGTTCTAGATGACTCTTTGAAAAGACCATATGAAAAATTCCTAGAATTGCATCAAGAACGACCTGAAGCTATAAGGCAATACGACCAGGCATATGTTACGCCGGAAACTACTTTTGCGAGAATATCTCTAGCTGATGGTCGGGGAGATATAAGAGGCAGAGATATCATAGTCCTAGGAGACGATGATATGGTTGCTCTTGCTTTGGCTATTACGAAGCTTCCTCGTAGAGTCGTAATGTTAGAGATAGATGAGAGGATAGTCGATTTCCAGAAGAAAAAAGCTGCCGAATTGGGGCTTTCTAATTTAGAGGTAAGAAGGCATGATTTACGAAAGCCGCTACCTGAAGATTTGCTTAAGTCCTTTGATGTGTTTTTCTGTGACCCACCTGAAACGGTAGCTGCTTTAGCCGCTTTCGTTGGAAGGGGGGTTGCGACTCTCAAGGGTATGGGGGGAGCTGGTTATTTTGGGCTGACGAGCAGTGAGAGTTCCTTTGTTAAGTGGAGACAGCTTGAACAGGTCCTTATAAATAAGGGCTTGGTTGTAACAGACATCATTCGTAATTTCAATGAATATGTCAATTGGAATTATGCTGAAGAAATGTTGGCATGGAAATTGGCACCAGTTAAGGTGAAACCCGTAGATAACTGGTATTATTCCTCTATTTTTAGGGTGGAAGTAGTGGAAGAAATTCCTTTAGATAACGAAGATTTAACGGATTCTGATATCTATAATGATTCTGAAAGTTCCACAGTTTAAGTGAACCAGTTTTGAAGCGGTGGTTGTCTAAATGACAAACCTTTTCTAAAATAGAGGCACGCATAAGAGAGGTGGCCGTTGGTGAATGGTGATTGTGTCTTTTGTCGGATATTAGATGGAGAGTTGCCTGCACATTTTGTATACAAAGATGAAAAAGTAGCAGTCATAAGGGATATTAACCCCCAGGCGCCTACTCATTTGCTGGTTATTCCAAGGGAACACATATCCTCGGCAGATCAGGTGGAAGATCCTTCGCTGTGGTCTGTTCTTATGGGTACAGCAACTAAGGTTGCGAGAGATCTTGGACTTGTCGAGGATGGCTATCGTGTTGTGGTAAACTGTGGAGACCGGGCTGGACAAACGGTACATCATCTTCATGTACACTTACTGTCAGGTCGGTTTTTTCAATGGCCCCCGGGTTAGTGTGGGCGTTAGAAAGGGGGGAAGAGCAATGACCGAGGTAGTACGCAGGGAAAATGAATCTCTCGAAGATGCTTTGAGGCGTTTTAAAAGAGAAGTTTCCAAGGGCGGAGTTTTGAGAGAAGCCCGCAGGCGCCAGCATTACGAAAAACCTAGCGAGGAAAAGAAAAGGAAGAGAGAGGCTGCCAGGAGAAAAAAGAGGAGGTAGCGAGTTGAAAGAGTTTGAGAAAAAGATCCAGCAGGACTTTGTAGATGCGCTTAAAAAGGGCGATACTAAAGTAGTAGATGTCCTCAGGATGTTGAAATCTTCCATACAAAACAAAAAGGTTGAAAAAGGGAAGGATGCTTCCTTGAGTGAAGATGATTATATAGTATTACTGAGGCGAATGATAAAACAACGGAAAGAAGCTGCTGAACAATACGAAGCTGTTGGAGTCAGAGATAGAGCTGAGCAGGAGAGAGCGGAGGTGTCTATTCTAGAGAAATACCTACCAGAGCAGCTATCTGAGGAGCAGATCCTGCAGTTGGCGAAGAAGATAATAGAAGAAACAGGCGCCAAAGGCATTTCGGATCTTGGGAAGGTTATGGGTAAGCTTATGCCTCATGTAAAAGGTAAAGCTGATGGTGCTACGGTGAGAAACGTGGTGGAGAGGTTGCTTAGGTAGCGATGATTTTGTCTTGGATTAAGGATTTCTAGGATAATAAGTAGAAATAATGCGATGATATAAAAATATAAGCGGGCCGGTGTTAACCGGCCCGCTTTTTATAGGTTTGAGAAAAGTAAAAACAATCTGATAATACCAAAACGGCAAATCTAGTGTTATAATAACAGAAAACACAATATATATGGTGGTGGTAGGTTTGAGATGTCCCCAATGTGGTGCTTGGGAAACCAGAGTTTTAGAGACAAGGACAGTTAGTGAAGGTAGAGTTGTAAGAAGAAGAAGAGAATGTCCGAATTGTCAAAAGCGCTTTACCACTTATGAGCGCTTTGAGGAGACCCAAGTGTTATGGGTTGTAAAGAAGGGGGGGCGAAGGGAAGCTTTTGATAGGGACAAGCTGTTGAAAGGAATGGCTAGAGCTTGTGAAAAACTTTCAATTCCTCTGGACGTGTTGGAGGAGGCGGTAACCAGGATAGAAAATAATCTCCGAAGCTCCGGCCAAAATGAGATTTCAAGCCAAATAATAGGAGAGATGGCCATGGAGGAGCTGAGAGGGATAAATAAGGTTGCTTATGTGCGGTTTGCTTCTGTCTATAGGGAGTTTACCGATGTGTCCAGTTTTATTGAGGAAATAAAGTACATCACCGATGAGATGAGAAGAGGGGAGATGGATAAAAGTCATGAGAAATAGCAGCTCTAATGGGATTTTTGATGATGGTGCTGTGGGTTATAAAAGAAGGCAGGGCCTGTTTTTTAATTCTTCCGGCGATTTTGTTCACAACCAGGAATCAACCGATTTGATATTGATGGTTGAGGCTTTGAGTGGAGAGGAACAAGCACCGTGGGACCTGACCAAAATAAGGAATGCAATGATAAGGGAGGCAGGGGTAGAGCCCTCACTAGCGGAGGAAATAGCCATAGAGGTAGAGGAAGATATATCTCGGTATGGTAGAAAAAGAGTAACTACAGATTTGATAAGGGAAATCGTCAATGTGAAACTTTTCCAACGAGGCCTCGACGCCAAGCTAAAAGATCATTCAAGGTTAGGGTTGCCACTTTATGATTTGGAGAGGTTGCTTTTGGCTCCCAATAGGGAGAACAGCAACACAACCCATAACCCAGAGTCAATAAATCTGTCAATAGCTGAACGAATCCTAAAGGAGTATGCCCTAAAAAAGATTTTCCCTTCTGACGTAGCAAGGGCACATCTTTCGGGGGACATACATCTTCATGATCTTGGGATGGTAAACAGGCCTTATTGTTCGGGGCAGAGCCTGGCTTATGTGATCAAGTATGGTATAAACTTGCCTTCTATAACAAGTGTTTCTTCTCCTGCGAAACATCCAGAAGTTCTTATAGCTCACATGTCCAAGATGACGTCGGTGCTTCAGAATAATTTCGCTGGCGCTATCGGTTGGGATGCTGTGAATATGTTCTTTGCACCCTTTCTTGTAGGTGTGGATTATAAAAGAATAAAGCAATTAGCTCAAATGATGATTTTTGAGTTTAACCAACTGGCAGGAGGCAGAGGCGGACAAGTCGCCTTTACAGACATAAATTTGTATTATGAGATACCTAAACATTTCAGGAACGTTGAAGCGTTAGGCCCGGGAGGAATCCCTACCGGGAAGACATATTCAGAGTACTCCAATGAGGCTAAAAAGTTCTTGAAGGCCCTTTTTGAAGTATATCTTGAGGGAGATGAAAGGGGACAGCCGTTCTTCTTCCCGAAGCCTCTACTTCATATTACCGATGATTTCTTCAAGGAGCCCGGCTGGGAAGAGTGTTTGCACTTGGCTTGCAAGGTGGCTTCTGAGAAGGGAAACACGTATTTTGTTTTTGACAGGGGTGGAGTGGCGAAGCTCAGCGAATGCTGCAGGTTGAGCTTTGAATTGACGGATGAAGACCTTAAGGAAGCGTCCACACCTTGGAAAATGAGGTACAGTGCCCTTCAGAATGTCACTGTCAACCTCCCAAGGATTGCTTATAGGAGCATGGGGGATATCGATACAGCATTTGCTCTTTTGGATGAGGCCCTTGAATTGGTTGTTAAGGCACATGAGTGCAAAAAACGTTTCTTAGAGGAGATATTGTCTTTAGAGGAAGAGGGGCCCTTAGCAGCTCTTTGTGTAAAACATGATGGTGAGCCTTACCTTCGTATGAGAAAGGCGAGCTATCTTGTAGGCGTGTTGGGCTTAGAAGAGATGATACAGCATTTGACTGGGAAATCCTTGCACGAAGGTCAAGATGCTATGGATCTTGGACTGGCAGTTATCAAGTATATGGATCTCAAATGCCAGGAATTGTCGGAAAGGCATGGGCTTAAGATTGTTATCGAGCAGACACCGGCAGAGAGCACGGCTTACAGATTTGCGAAACTTGACATAAGGCAGTTTCCTGAATTAGCTCCCATGTATATTAAAGGCAACCTTAAGACTGGAGAGGTTTATTACACTAACAGTACTCATTTTGCTTATGATGCCCCTGTTGATCCTGTGACCAGGGTGGTGGAAGAGGGTCGTTTCCATCCAATGATAAAGGCAGGTGCCATTACTCATGTATGGCTTGGAGAGAGTAGGCCAGACCCAAAAGCTTTAGCTTCATTAGTAAGGAAAATATTCACTAATACGGAGAACGCTCAAGTTGCTTTCAGCCCTGAGTTCACTGTTTGTAACAATTGTGGGAAGGTCCAAAGGGGATTACAAGAGGAGTGTTTGTCATGTGGTAGTAAAAATGTTGATGGAATTACCCGCATAACTGGTTATTTCACTAAGACCTCTTCTTGGAATTCAGGGAAAAAAGGGGAACTGAAGGATAGGTTAAGGGTGGTTATCCAATGAGAGGGCATTACGGTAATATACCAATTGGCGGGCTTTTGCCCGTCTCTTTTTTGGATTGGGAAGGGAGAGTAGCCTCTGTAGTTTTTATTCAAGGTTGTAATTTCCGCTGTCCTTATTGCCATAATAGGGATCTTGTGTTGCGCCTCACAGAAACTTTGGACCCAAAGCAGGTTATTAAAGAAATAGAACGGAAGAAAAATTTTTTGGATGGCATTGTAATCTCCGGGGGGGAACCTACGCTCTCCTTGGAGCTACCATTTTTTATAAGGCAATTGAAGAGAGAAATAAAACTTCCTGTAAAGTTAGATACCAATGGTTCAAACCCCAACATGTTGGCTATGCTTATCGATGAAGGCCTAATATCGGCAGTAGCGATGGATATAAAGGGCCCTTGGGCTAAATACTCAGATATAACTAGATCAAAGGTTGATATAAATAAGATTTTGGAGTCCTTGAGGCTTATAAAGCAGGCAGGTATTGAGTACGTTTTGAGAACTACCTATGTTCCTCAGCTAATGTCGTTAGAGGATCTAAGAGAAATCCAGAAACAAATCTCCTATGACTCGACATGGAGGATTCAGCTTTTTCGCCCAAATAACACTCTTGATGAGAGTTTTTGTGATTATGATTCACCTTCTCCTGAAAGTATAAAAGATTTTTTCCCAGATGTTCCCGTTGTGGGGATAGATTTATGATAATTGCTATAATACTAAGGTAGAGGAAAATTCCTGGAAAATCATATCAAAAGGAAGTGGTGGAAGTGGCCGTTAACATGGATTTTGTAAGGGAAGAGTTAACCAGGCTCAAAGAAGAGGGCTTATATACGTACATCAGAACTATTGAAAGCCCTCAGGGACCATGGGTAGTCATTGAAGGTCGCAAGGTGTTAAACCTATGCTCCAATAATTATTTAGGATTATGTGATGACGTAAGGTTAAAGAGCAAAGCTAAGAAATATATTGATTTGTATGGAGTAGGTCCAGGTGCTGTTAGAACTATAGCTGGAACCATGTCGGTACATATAGAGCTTGAGAAAAAGCTGGCCGCGTTTAAAGGGACAGAGGCGGCAATACTGGTTCAATCAGGTTTTTGTGCCAACCTGTCTGCCATACCTGCTTTAGTAGGTAAAGGTGACATAATTTTTAGCGATGAACTGAATCATGCATCTATTATAGATGGTTGTCGTCTGAGTCGGGCTGAAATAATAAGATATAAACATAACGACCCGGAGGACCTGGAGAGAGCATTAAAGGAGAAAGAAGGAGTAAATTGTAGAAAGCTTGTTGTTACCGATGGTGTCTTTTCCATGGATGGGGATATGGCTCCCCTTCCGGCCCTTGTGGAGGTTGCTGAAAAGTATGGAGCTATGATTATGGTCGATGATGCTCACGGAGAGGGCGTCCTTGGAAGAAGTGGTCGAGGTATAGTGGACCATTTTGACCTCCATGGAAGAGTCGATATAGAGGTAGGAACGTTATCAAAGGCTTTTGGCGTCATGGGAGGCTTTGTGGCGGGTAAAGAAGAGCTTATAGAATATCTTAGGCAGAAAGCGAGACCCAATCTCTTTAGCAGTGCTCTCACTGTTCCTGATGTGGCAGCGAACATCGCCGCGGTTGAAATTTTGGAAGAAAGTGGGGAGCTGGTGGAAAAACTGTGGGATAATGCATTTTACTTCAGAGCAAGAATGGGAGAATTGGGTTTTGATACGGGACATACCCAGACGCCTATAACTCCCGTTATGGTAGGGGAAGCGACTTTAGCAAAGAAATTAAGTTTGAAGCTGTTTGAAAAGAATGTTTTTGCCCAGGCAATAGCATTCCCGACAGTCCCTAAAGGAAAAGCGCGAATAAGAGTTATGGTATCCGCTTCTCACTCAAGGGAGGATTTGGATTATGCGGTTTCAGCGTTCGCTGAAGCAGGTAAGGAATTGGGGGTGATTGGCTAATTGCTCTCCTTCAAGTTAGGTTCGTAGGGTTTTAAAAAGCGTTATTTTCATGTAAAATTTTCTTGTAGAAATACACATTAAAAGTGGGGGTGAAGGTGAGTGAGAAAAGCTTCTTTTTTCAGTTTGATGTCTGTGGCATTGATTTTTGGGCTGTTATTATTCAGTGCAGGCCAAGCAATGGCGGATGATGCCATCAGGATAGGTGTTTATCTACCCTTGACGGGTCAGAACGCCTTTGGTGGCCAGCTGGAGCTTGATGGTGTTAAGATGGCCCATCAAGAGGTTCCGGAAGTTCTCGGCAAGAAAGTTGAGCTATTTGTTGTGGACAATAAGTCTGATAAGGTGGAGTCTGCGAACGCGGTCAAGCGCTTGATTAACAAGGAAAAGGTAGTGGCCATAATAGGGACTTATGGCTCTTCTCTTGCGATGGCCGGAGGCGAAGTTGCTGAGAAGGCCGGCATCCCAATGGTAGGCACGTCTTGCACCAACCCCTTGGTAACCCAGGGGAAGAAGTACATTTTCAGGGTTTGCTTTATCGATCCATATCAAGGAGCAGGTGCTGCAACTTATGCCTATAGAATGCTTGGCCTCAAAAAAGCAGCAATTCTTGTTGATGTGGCCAATGACTACTCTGTAGGTCTTGCTGGCTTCTTTGAGAGGTCATTCAAGAAAATGGGTGGAGAAGTTGTAGCCAAGCTCAAATATAATTCAGGAGATCAGGACTTTACTGCCCAGTTGACAGAGATAATAAGCAAGAAACCCGATGTGCTGTTTATACCCTCATATTTTGCCGAAGGTGCAATAATAATGAAGCAAGCCCAGGAGTTAGGCGCCGATTTCCAGATTATGGGCGGAGATGCCATGGATAACCCCAAGATAGCCGAGATAGGTGGCAGTGCAGTTGAAGGTTTCATTCACACGACATTCCCTTATGATCCATCCATGAAGGATATGAATCCTGTAGCCAAGGAGTTTACCGAAAATTGGAAAAAACTTCACCCCAAAGAAGACCCCAACGTCAATGCAGCTTTGGGTTATGATGCCTATATGATCTTGATAGATGCCATCAAGCGTGCTGGTAGCGCAGATCCGGAGGCTATTACCAAGGCATTGGCAGAGACGAAGGGTTTCGTGGGAGTAACAGGCGTTACGACGATAAACGAAACTCATGATGCTGAGAAACCTGTGGGGATAGTTAAGATAGTTAATGGCAAAAAACAGTATGTTGCTACTATAGAACCTGAATTGTAAATCCTACATATCCAAAACAAAAAGAGGCGGGGGAGGATGATTGAATTGCCTCCCCCATCTCTTTGAAAGCAAGGAGGAGCTCAAATGAGCTTATCAATGTTTGTTCAGCACTTCTTAAATGCTCTTACGTTGGGCAGCTTATATGCCTTGATAGCCATTGGGTACACTATGGTTTATGGCATATTGCGCCTTATTAATTTCGCCCACGGTGAGATTTTCATGTTAGGAGCTTATTTTGTGTTTTGGGGAGTTACACTGTTACACCTGCCGTGGTTTATGGCGGTAGTTGTTTCCATTATTGTTACTTCCTTTGCAGGGATAATGGTAGATAGGGTAGCTTATAGGCCATTGAGAGATGCACCCCGCATCTCTGCTCTCATTAGTTCAATAGGGGTGTCCTTTTTCCTTCAGAATTTTGCTATAGTGGTCTTTTCGGCTATACCACGAGAAGTTCAAAGGCCCGAGTGGCTTGTAAATGTAATAGTCTTAGGTAAGGTAAGACTTTTGCCTCTTACTTTGGTGGTACCGGTGCTTTCCTTTGTTTTAATGCTGGCTTTGCTTTTCGTTGTGTACAAAACGAAGCCTGGTCTTGGCATGAGAGCCATATCAAAAGATATAGAAACCAGCAGGCTTATGGGAGTGCCAGTCAATAAAGTTATAGCTCTCACTTTTGGTATGGGATCTGCGCTTGCTGCTGCATCAGGTATAATGTGGGCTCTTAGGTACCCCCAACTTCAGCCGGTTATGGGTGTTATACCGGGGTTTAAGGCCTTTATAGCTGCAGTTTTCGGCGGTATAGGCTCTATACAAGGAGCTGTCATAGGAGGCCTGATATTAGGTTTTATGGAGATAATGATAGTGGCCTTTATGCCATCTCTTGCAGGTTATAGAGATGCGTTTGCTTTTGTTCTCCTCATAATAATATTACTCTTCAAGCCTACGGGACTTCTTGGAGAGAAGCTGGAGGATAAAGTATGATGGAAGTCGGTAAAAGAAGAGATTACATTTTAAACACAATTGCGTTGGGTTGTTTAGCTCTATTCCTATACTGGGCGGAAGGAAACCTGGATGGCTACAAAATTCAAATACTTAATCTTATAGCTGTAAACATAATACTTGCGTTGAGTCTTAATCTGATATATGGATTTACTGGTTTGTTTTCCTTGGGGCATGCAGGTTTTATGGCCATAGGGGCTTATACATGTGCCCTTCTAATACTTTCCCCTGCTCAGAAAGAGATGATGTTTATACTGGAGCCAGCTATGTGGCCGTTCTCAGTTATGCATGCTCCTTTCTTGGTTGCTGTTTTTGCAGGCGGATTGATGGCAGCTTTGTTTGGTCTATTAATAGGTCTTCCTGTTCTTAGGCTGGGTGGAGACTACTTAGGTATTGCTACTTTGGGCTTTGCAGAAATAATAAGAGTTCTTGCCAATAACTTGCCAAGGGTGACTAATGGTGCCTTAGGCTTCAAAGGTATTCCTGGTTATGCAAATATCTGGTGGAATTATGGTTGGTGTTTTGTCACGCTGTACGTTATTGTCAGGTTGGTTAACAGTAACTTTGGCAACGCTCTGAAGGCTATAAGAGATGATGAGATTGCAGCGAAAGCTATGGGTATAAATACCTTTAAATACAAACTTATATCTTTTTCCATAGGGTCTTTTTTTGCTGGTGTAGGAGGGGCTTTGCTTGCAAGTCTCCTCACCACAATAGATCCCAAGATGTTTCTTTTTATTCTTACTTTTAACGTGCTGATGATAGTTGTAGCTGGTGGTCTTGGTTCTATTTCCGGATCTGTTATAGCAGGAATAATAATAACCGTACTTCTGGAATGGCTTAGGTTTGTCGAAAACCCAATAACTATAGGTTCTTTTTACATTCCGGGCATTCCCGGAATGAGGATGGTTGTTTTCTCCTTAACACTGTTGTTCATTATCCTTTTCAGACGGCAAGGAATAATGGGGATGAGAGAGATAACTTGGGATACTATATTGGGGGTCTTTAGGAAGAGGGGTGGAGGAGCATGATGTCTACATCCCAGGACCTGGTGCTGGAGACCAGGAATGTAACTATGAGATTTGGTGGCCTTACGGCGGTGTCAGATTTCAATATACAGATAGAACAAGGAAGAATATACGGATTAATAGGTCCTAATGGAGCGGGTAAGACCACCTGTTTTAACATGATAACAGGGTTTTATACGCCAACAGAAGGAAGTATCGTTTATAAGGGGATAGACATTACAGGGCTTCCACCCCATAAAGTGTGTCATTTAGGTATAGCGAGAACCTTTCAAAATATCAGGCTTTTCTCTAACGAAACGGTACTTCAGAATGTCATGATTGGAGGTCACCTGAGGCAAAAAACCACGTGGTGGCATGCTTTGCTGAGTTTGCCTTCCTATTTTGGGGAAGAAAAGGCAATTCGTCATAAGGCACTGGCCTTGCTTGATGCTGTTGGGCTAAAGGATCATGCATCAGAGAAGGCAGACAGCTTGCCTTATGGTGCCCAGAGACGCCTAGAGATAGCTAGGGCGCTTGCTACAGAACCTTCATTTTTGTTGCTAGATGAGCCTGCCGCAGGTATGAATCCCCAGGAGACTCAGGAGTTAATGGGGTTCATAAAGAATATAAGGGAACAGTTTGACCTCACTATACTTCTTATAGAGCATGACATGAAAGTAGTAATGGGAATATGTGAGCATATTTGGGTTCTTGATTATGGAGTCACCATAGCCAAAGGAAGTCCTAAGGAAATTCAATCTAACCCAAAAGTTATAGAGGCTTACCTTGGAGAGGAGTACGTGCAAAATGCTTAGTGTTCAGGATTTGCATGTTCACTACGGAGGTATTCATGCATTAAAAGGTATATCCTTTGAGGTACCTGAAGGGAAAATAGTGACATTAATAGGAGCAAATGGTGCTGGCAAAAGCACCACCTTAAGATCCATAGCAGGTTTGGTCAAGAAGTCGAAGGGTGCAGTTACTTATAAAGGAAAGAGAATAGAAAATTGGGCACCTGAGGACATAGTGAAGTTCGGTATGGTTTTATCGCCTGAGGGTAGAAGAATATTCCCGCACCTTACAGTGTTGGAGAACTTGATGCTCGGAGCATATACGAGAAACGACAAAGAAGGGATACAGCGGGACCTCGAGTGGGTATACGAGTTGTTCCCTAGGCTGAAGGAGAGAACATGGCAGAAGGGTGGGACCCTATCTGGAGGAGAACAGCAGATGCTTGCCCTCGGTAGGGCTCTTATGAGCAATCCAGATGTCGTTATGCTTGACGAACCTTCTTTGGGATTAGCTCCGCTGTTGGTTAAGGAAGTTTTTGAGATTATTGAGACCATTAACTCTCAAGGCAAAACTGTTTTATTAGTTGAGCAAAATGCTTTTGCGGCACTTAAGGTAGCGCACTATGCCTATGTTTTGGAAGTTGGTAAAATAGTACTCGAAGGCCCAGGGGAGGAATTATTACAAAACGAAAAAGTCAAAGAAGCTTACTTGGGTGGCTAAAAGAACTATCTGTACTAGAAGTTAAGAGGGCCGCATTAAAGCGGCCCTCTTATGGTTAGAGGAGGGACTGTAATGACAACGCTCAACTTGCCAAATACTATAAGCTTGCTGAGGGTGTTTTTGGCGCCGCTTATCATGGTGATTTTAACGCTGCGGATTCAATGGGGAGATTTTTTAGGGTTGCCATATGGAGATTTGCTTGCAGGCGTTATTTTTATAATTGCTGCTTTGACTGATACAGTGGATGGATACATAGCCAGGAAAAAAGGCCTCGTAACAAATTTTGGCAAGTTGGTTGACCCTCTAGCGGATAAGATTCTGGTAACTGCTGTTCTTATAGCTTTAGTTGAGCTGCAGAGACTACCGGCATGGATAGTTGTAGTTATAGTTTCGAGGGAATTTTTCGTTACTGGATTGAGGATGGTGGCTATATCTGAGGGGCGTGTTGTGGCTGCATCAAAATGGGGTAAGGCCAAGACGATCATACAAATTTTAGCTATTCTAATCGTAATCTTTAACCTCCCTGGTGGTTTTTTTGCTATGGTCTTAGCGATGTTCATTACTGTGGCATCCGGGATAGATTACTTTTGGAAATTGAAGGATATTTTTTAGGTGTTTCCCTTTCGGTGGATAGCAAGTCCCCATTAATGTATCATCACTTATATATATTCCATGTTGCGAGATTTTAAATGTTATAATATGGCTTATAGGCAGATAAGTGGAGAGAGACCAGTTAGACCTCCAGAAGAGCAGAAGATGAGAAATAAACAGGGAGGGTTTTGTTATGGTTTCTCCGATTCAACCAGAACCTTTTAGAATAAGGATGGTGGAGCCTGTACGGGTTCCAAATGAGGCAGAAAGAGAGGAAGCGCTAAAAAAAGCCCATTACAACATGTTTGGATTGGCATCAAAGGATATTTACATTGACCTTTTGACTGATTCAGGCACAGGTGCCATGAGTAAGTACCAATGGGCAGCTTTGATGTGTGGAGATGAAGCGTATGCAGGAGCTGACAGCTTCTTCGCGCTCAAGAATGCTGTAAAAGAAGTGTTGGGTTTTGATTACGTAATTCCTACACATCAGGGTAGGGCAGCAGAAAACGTTATTTTTGGGACACTTGTCAAAAAAGGGGATATAGTGCCTTTCAATATGCCCTTTGATACTACCCGTGCCCATATATTCAATAATGGAGCAACGCCGGTGGATTGCGTGATTGATGAAGCTTTTGACCCGGAGAGTGATTATCCTTTCAAAGGCAATGTGGATATTAGGAAGCTTGAAAGGGTTATAAGGGAAAACAAAGACTCTATTCCTCTTATAATGGTGACCGTGACTAACAACTCTGGTGGTGGACAGCCAGTAAGCTTGAAAAATTTACAGGAAGTCTCCGCTATGGCCAAGAAGTATAATATCCCCTTCTTCCTTGATGCTGCAAGGATGGCAGAAAATGCTTACTTCATTAAGATGCGAGAAAAAGAATATTCATCTTGGAGTTTAGCGGAAATTATAAAGGCGATGATGGAGACAGCGGATGGTATCTCTGTTTCGTGCAAGAAGGATCCTCTCGTCAATATAGGAGGCATGATTTGTTGTAGAACGGAGGAGATGTATCATACTCTGTTGCCACGGGTTATTCTCTATGAGGGGTTTGCGACATATGGGGGACTTGCCGGTAGGGACTTGGAAGCTTTGGCTGTAGGGCTCAGGGAAATGACAGATGAACAATATATGGCTCACAGGATAGCTCAAGTCCGTTATCTTGGTGAGATGCTTGAAGAAGGCGGAGTTCCCTTTGTGAAACCTGCTGGAGGACATGCTATATTCATAGATGCCGCGGCATTTTTCCCTCACATCCCCCAGGAATATTTCCCAGCCGATGTTTTGTCCATAGAAGTTTACAGGGAAGGTGCGATAAGAGGTATAGGGTTGGGAGCTTTGGCTTTCGCCACCAAGGACGAAAAGACGGGGGAATTGAAGCTGCCCAAATTGGAACTTTACAGACTTGCTATTAACAGGAGGACTTATACGAACAGCCATTTAGAATACGTGGCTAGGAAGATAATAGATGTGTATAAGAGAAGGGATCAGGTAAAATATGGACTTAAAGTTAAATACGCACCCCCAGTAGAGGGTATACATCACTTCCTTGCCCATTTGGAACCATTCAACCTATAGCAACATAGATGGCCTGTTCGATAATTAGGAAAAGCGGGACCTCAAAAGGTCCCGCTTTTTTGACTGCTTTATGAGAGGGCACTATAATGAAAATCTGATGCATGATTTTGTTTGTTATTTTCGTAGAGGTGAATAGTATGTTTGAGACTCTGATAAAAAAGCTTGGCTTTGATAAGAATGAAAGGCATTTAAAAAGATACAGAAAAATAGTGGAAGCAATAAATCGTTTGGAACCTGAAATGGAGAAACTGTCGGATCAAGAACTCTCTGCTTTAGGGAACAAATTTAAGGAAAGAGCCTTGGTAGGAGAAAGCCTTGACTCAATGCTTCCGGAAGTTTTTGCTGCTGTGAGGGAGGCTTCAAAAAGGGTCCTTGGCTTAAGGCATTTCGATGTGCAGCTTATGGGCGGCATTGCCCTTCATGAGGGCAAGATAGCTGAGATGAAAACAGGTGAGGGGAAAACGCTAGTTGCTACACTACCGGTAGTTTTAAATGCCCTTTCAGGCAAAGGAGTTCACGTTGTTACGGTCAACGATTACTTGGCCAAAAGAGATGCTGAGTGGATGAAGCCCATCTATAATTTCTTTGGACTCAGCGTAGGTGTAATTTATGCTTTCATGGATAACCAGGAGAGGAAAGAAGCGTATCTGGCAGATATAACATATGGTACCAACACTGAATTTGGGTTCGATTATCTCAGGGACAACATGGCACTGCACTCATCCCAGTTAGTTCAGCGAGGCCACGAGTACATAATCCTTGACGAGGTGGATTCAATCCTAATCGATGAAGCAAGGACTCCATTGATTATCTCTGGTCCGTCGGAAGATAATGTGGAAATATATAAAAAAGCCAATGATGTAGCACTTCGCCTTAAGCCTCAGATTCACTTCGAGATAGATGAAAAGGAACGCAATGTAGCCCTTACAGAAGATGGGATAGCAGAATGTGAAAAGTTGCTTGGGGTGAAGAATCTATTTACTGAGTATCACAATTCAGAGTTAGGGCACAGAGTTGTTCAAGCGCTGAAGGCACATTATCTGTTTGAAAAAGATGTTCATTATGTTGTTAAAGATAATGAAATAGTTATAGTTGACGAGTTTACTGGGCGCCTTATGTTTGGGCGCAGGTATTCTGATGGTTTGCATCAAGCCATAGAAGCAAAAGAACGAGTGCCCATCGGAAGAGAAAACCAGACATTAGCGACCATAACGCTGCAGAACTATGTTCGAATGTATCGCAAAATAGCGGGTATGACAGGAACAGCTGCTACTGAGGAAGAGGAATTTAAGGAGATATATGGGCTTGAAGTAGTGATTATTCCTACAAATAGGCCTATGATACGCCAGGATTATCCTGATGTTATATTGAGGACAAAAAAAGAGAAATTCGCTGCAGTTGCGGACGAGATAGAAGAAACTTATAAAACTGGCCAACCAGTTTTAGTAGGCACTACTTCCATAGAAAATTCAGAGCGCCTGAGCAAAATACTCAAAGCCAGAAAGATCCCTCATCGTGTGCTGAACGCTAAGTATCATGAAAAGGAGGCTTATATAGTAGCACAAGCTGGTAGGTTGCACGCCGTCACTGTTGCTACCAACATGGCAGGTAGAGGTACAGACATAATTCTTGGAGGGAACCCGGAATTTCTCGCTCGAGAGGAAATGGAAAAAGCGGGATTGGACCTTTCAGAACATAAAGAAGAGTATGAAAAAATATTGAAAGAAAAGATAACCGAGTGCCAAAAAGAACACGAAAAGGTAGTCGAATTAGGTGGATTAAAGGTTATAGGTACCGAGAGGCATGAATCTAGGCGGATAGATAACCAGCTTAGAGGTAGAAGTGGAAGGCAAGGAGATCCTGGCTGTAGCAGATTTTATCTTTCTTTGGAGGATGATTTGCTTCGCTTGTTTGGTTCAGACCGAATTGATGGATTGATGCAAAAGTTGGGAATGGAAGAAGGAGAGTCCATAGAGCATGGTCTGATATCAAAGGCTATAGAATCAGCACAGAAAAAAGTAGAACAGTATCACTTCGACATAAGACGTCAGCTCTTAATGTATGACAATGTGATGAACCAGCAAAGGGAGGCAATTTATGAGGAAAGGCGCAACATACTGATCGAAGAGGATCTTACTGAAAGGGCTGTACAGATCATAGAGGATGCCGTTAAGAGCATTCTGTCAGGCGTATTTCCAGATGGGGGAGAACCCCAAATAGAGGCAGTATCAATAAAGCTTAAAGGCGTTTTTGGGCCTGGGGTGGAAAAACCCCTCCTGGAAGTTAAGGATCCTCAAGAATTAGAGACCGTTTCTGAAAAGATAATAGGTAAATTGAAGGAAAAGTTTAGGAAGAAAGTAACTGAAATGGGAGATGCTACAGCGAACGAGGTTATAAGGTTTATTTTTCTTCATGTGCTTGATAGTGCGTGGAAGGAACATTTATTGGCTATGGACGAACTCAGAAGGGGTATAGGCTTGAGAGCTATAGGGCAGAAGGATCCTCTACTGGAATATCAATTTGAGTCTTACAATTTATTTACCGAGATGACAGAAAGGGTCAGGTTGAATATAGCGGAATACCTGTTCAGAGTTTCTGTAGTCAAAGAAGAAGAATCTAAAGGCCCCGGTAAAATAAAAGAAAGTAAAGATTTATTGCCCATAGGAATGATGACTCCTACCCAAAGAAAAGCCCAAGAGCTAGGTGGAGCCCAGACGGGTAAGAGTCAGCCTATACGAAAGGGCCCCAAAGTGGGTAGGAACGATCCATGTCCGTGTGGTAGTGGAAAAAAGTACAAACATTGCTGCGGAAAGGGTAAGTAGATGCGTTTTAAAGACAGAAAGGACAGATATAAGATGGAGAGGTTATTTTCTTTTAAACAGCCGCTGCTGTTAGTTTTGCTTTTCTTGTTGGTTTTTGGGTTAGCTCCTACCGCTAAAGCTTTGGATGTGGAGAAGGATTTGCTGAGATTGCTTACAGAAGCCCCTTCTTCCGATTTATTCGATAAGACAGAAGGGTTAATTTTATTGAGGGAGATAAAATATAACCTTGCAGCTGACGGCTCGATGGAACGTACGACTTTTTTGGTGGTAGAGGAAGTTACTCGCCTTTCTGAAGTTTGGCCTGAGCTTGAAATAACTCCACCTGAAGGAGGAAAACTGGAGATTTTGGAGGCTTCTCTTTTTAGGCGAGATACGTTTAAAAAAGCCCTGCCCCTGCTTCCCGCATCTGCCTTTGGAGAAAGGGAAACTCCAGTTTTAGTGAGGGTTCCCAATAGTTTAAATGGCAATGTTATGGTCCTGGGGTTTAAGCAAATATGGCCTAGACGAGTAAACATTGAGGATAGGGTAGATTTGTCGTTATCCTTACCACAATGGGAGCAGAGAGTAATTGTGGAAATCCCTAAGGGAAGTAATTTTTATTGGAAGACCGTAGGTGTAGATGCCCCAACTATGGAAAAGGGAACCTTAAAAGATAGATATGAGTGGACTTTGATTGATTCTAGCTCCAAAAAGTGGAATTCTGTTTTCGTTAATAATGAGCCGGTTATTGTTTTTAGCATGCGAGAAGGAACAAAGAGAGCCTTAGAATCGGGTTACGAGTATTTGAGAAACGAAGCAAAAAGGTTATTGCCAGAATATGCTGAAGGTAATGCTCGTAAGTTTAAGGGTGCGGAAGTGGGTTTAAAGGTTTTGAGTGATTTAAATTCTAAAATTTTAAAGAGTTTGGATATTTCGGGGGCACTGCCAACAGGCTACCTTTTTGAAAAAGGTAAATTGACACCTTGGCAAGCTACTGGATTGGCCTGGAAACTTTTAGAGCAAATAGGTTGGAAGGTAAGCATATTTTTCTTACCTGCGGTGGGCACAAAGGACGAGGTGCCTGGTACGTTGGCGTTGTGGGAGGCTCCAATTATTCATGTTGTGCCTCCGGGAGGTAAAGACTTCTTTTATAAATTTGGGCAGTTTACAAGCCCTGGGATAGTTACACCAGAGTTGTATGGGAGAACTATTTTGGGGTTAAAGGATGGAGAGATAATAAATGAAACTATAGATGCTCGGCCTGCAAAAAAACATAAACTTTCTTTTCTCTGGAATTTGTCTTTGGAAAGCGATGGCAGAGCAGAAGGCGTGTTGTCTATAAAAGCTTCGGGAGCTTGGGTATCTGATCTGTTAGAAAAAGGCCTTACTGAAGAAGGTATTAAGAAATTTTTAGAGCATGTAAAGTTTCGAAACGTTCCGGGCATTGATTTGAGAGGAGCTAAAATAGAGTCTAAAGGCTTGACATTTAATATAGATTTACCTGTGAACGTCAATATTGGGATAGCAAATGAGGGAAGACTGCTTTTGCGCTGGCCCATGGTATTCATGCCTTGGCAGGAAGAGCTTGCCAATATGAAGGAGAGTGTCGAGATAAAACATCCCTTTGTGTTTGAGCAGAGTCTAAAACTGAGGTTGCCCGAAGGCTATAAGGTTTTAACCTTGCCAAATGTCAAGTCCTATGAAAAAGAGGGGATAAGCTTTATAGAAGATATCAAAGTGCGTGATAAGGGATTGAAGCTTGAAGGTGGGACCAAGCTGATTGTTTCCAGACCTCCTTTATCGGAGGAAAAGCTTGATGTTTTGAGGGCCTTAATGACCAGGTATGCGAGGTGGCAGGATTTAACTGTTCCCCTCCAGAAAAAACCTTAAGCGGGGTGAGAATATAAATGATGACAGGACCATCAGATATTTTGAGGGAATTAATAAGAGATGCGGTACTTGAATTGGCCGACGAAAGAGGTATTAAGATTGAGGAGTCAGTGGAAGTAGAAGTCGAAAGACCTAAAAGAGAGGAACATGGAGATTGGGCTACAAATATCGCTTTACAGTATTCGAAAGTGTTTGGAGAGAAGCCAAGAGATTTAGCTATGGGCATTGTCAATAAGTTGGGAAGTAATCCGTATATAGAAAAGGCAGAGGTTGCGGGGCCAGGCTTTATTAATTTTACCCTTTCTAGAAAATGGATATCAGAGCTGTTGATTAATGTCATCAAGGACGGCCCTGATTTTGGCAGAGTGAATGTGGGAAAAGGAAGGAAAGTTCAGGTTGAGTTTGTAAGTGCGAATCCTACTGGACCTCTACATGTTGGCCATGGAAGAGGTGCTGCTGTTGGAGATGTGTGTGCTAACATTTTGGCCTTCGCAGGGTGGGATGTGCAAAGGGAATATTACATAAATGATGCTGGTCTGCAAATAGACCTTTTGGGTAAGTCCACTCAGGCTAGATATTTTGAAATATGTGGCGAACCAGGAAAGGCTCCCTTCCCTGAAGATGGATATAAAGGGGCGTATATATATGAATTAGCACAACAAATACTTGATGAGGAAGGGAATCGTTTTTTGGAAATTCCTCCCGAAGAATCATTGCCCTACTTCAAGGATTATGCCTGCAGAGTAATATTGGAAGGCATAAAGAAAGATTTGGCGGATTTTGGCGTCAATTTTGATATGTGGTTTTCTGAAAAATCATTGTATGAAGGCGATTTGCTTCAAAGAACGTTGGAGACGTTGAAGAGCAACGGATACGCTTATGAAGCAGATGGTGCCACGTGGTTCAAGGCCACTGCTTTTTCAGATGATAAAGACAGAGTTCTTATAAGGAGCAATGGTGCTCCTACCTATTTCATGTCTGATATTATGTATCATAAAAACAAGTTTGATAGAGGGTTCGACATGGTGATAGACGTGTGGGGAGCGGATCACCATGGTTACATCCCAAGGATGAAAGCTGCTGTGCAAGCTCTTGGTAGATCACCTGAGGATTTGCAAGTGCTCCTTATACAATTTGTCAATCTTTTGAGGGGCGGGAAACAAGTATCTATGTCTACCCGCTCAGGAGAATTTGTGACTTTGAGAGAAGTAATGGAGGAAGTCGGTGTCGATGCAGCAAGGTATTTCTTTGTCATGAGAAGATCCGATAGCCATCTTGATTTCGATCTGGATTTGGCAAAAAGCAGTACTAATGAGAACCCCGTCTTTTACGTTCAATATGCTCATGCCAGAATACACAGCATATTCAGGGAAGCAAAATCTAGAGGAGTGTCAATGCCTGAAAATTTAGAGAGCGTGGATTTTTCCTTGCTTAGTTCGCAAGAAGAAGTTTCTTTGATCAGGAAGATAGGTTCTTTCCCTGAGGAAATGGCTAAAGCCGCAGAGGAACTGGCGCCTCACAGGGTGACGTTTTATTTGTATGATATATCTAGTGCTTTTCATAGTTTCTATAATGCCCACAGAGTTTTGGGAGTTGAGCCAGAGCTCGAAAAAGCCAGGCTGTGCTTGGTGGAGGCGTGTAGAGTTGTGATAGCTAACTCGCTGAAACTTTTAGGGGTGTCGGCTCCGGAGAAGATGTAGCCATGATTAGGTTGCGCTGGGTCCTTTTGTTTGCTTCCATAGTATGCCTGGTTGCAATAATGGGGACAGCGTACTTTATGGAAATAAGAAAGATAAAAAGGCTCTCGCGACTATTAGACTCAAAAATGGAGTACCTGGTAGAGTTGAGCAGGAAAAATCAGGAAATGGAAGAAAAACTAAAATTTTACAGCACCCCAGAGGGGATAGCCAGGTTGGCGAGGGAACAGTTTAATATGACTTTCCCTAGTGAAAAATTTTATAAAATAGAAATAGTTTCTGCCGATGGGTTGTCCAAAGATAGCCCGTAGCGTATAATACATATCTGTGTTTCCCTGTCTCTCTAATATTAAGAGAGACCTAAGTCCAAAGGGAGGAGGTGAATAGCGTGCGACCATACGAGATGATGGTTATTCTTGAGCCTGAAGTTGAGGATCATAAGGCTCTTGTTGAAGAGCTGCAAGAGGTCGTGCGAAACCTGGGAGGAGAGATAGGTAAAGTCGATGTTTGGGGTAAAAAGGCCTTGGCTTATCCTATCAAGAAGAAAACAGAAGGATATTATGCTGTTTTTGAGTTTAAGCTGGATCCCTCTCAGATTGCGGAGCTTGAGAGGATTATGAAGCTCCGCTCGCAAGTGATGCGTCACATGGTTGTTCTCAATGAGGACTAAGGAGTGATATTTTTGGCCCGTGGATTCAATAAAGTCATTTTGATGGGCAACCTTACAAGGGACCCCGAGGTTAGATATACTACATCTAACCAGGCTGTTGCTAAGTTGACTGTTGCGGTTAACAGGATCGGCCGCAGCAGGGATGGAGAGGTTTTAGAACAGGTAGATTTCATACCTGTTGTTGTGTTTGGAAATCAAGCCGAAAATTGTGAGCGCTATCTTAGAAAAGGTCGCCCGGTTCTTGTGGAAGGCAGGATTCAGGTTAGAACCTATGAGACTGGGAGTGGAGAAAAAAAGTGGGTTACTGAAGTAGTAGCTCAATCAGTTATATTCTTAGGTGCCAAAAGAGATAGCGTCGAGCTTGATGATGCAAATTCTCCTTCAGTTGAAAAGAGAGTAGGAAGCCTGAGGGAAAAAGATTTTGGTGTTGAATTCCCCATGGATTTCTCGGAAGTGTCCTCAAATTCAGAAGAAGAAGGAGAAATAGATATACCCTTTTAGATTATAAGTTGATTCTTGTAAAGGAGGTTAATTATGGCCTATCCTCAAGGTAGAAAGAGAAGAAAACGACCTAAAGTATGTTTTTTCTGTGTGGATAAGGTAACAAAAGTTGATTATAAAGATATAGATAAGCTCAAGAAGTACATGAGTGACAGGGGTAAGATTATCCCCCGTAGGGTCACTGGCACATGTGCTAAACACCAGAGGCAGCTCACCACAGCTATAAAACGCGCCAGATTTATGGCATTGCTACCATATATAGCTGAATAATTAAAAGATACAAGCAAGAAGGTTGTTCAAAGGTATTGGATCGTTGTTATCAAGGGGGGAAGTGCGAGCTTCTCCCCTTGACTGTAGTGAAGATAATAAGAAAACAGCCAAGGGGAGGAGTTATGAAAAGGCCTAGAGAAATTGTAGAATCTTCCTTGTTAATAGCACTTGCAGTAGTGCTTTTTCTTGCAAGCTATGTTCTTCCGGTAGTGGGTATGGTGTTTGCTTTTTTGTGTCCCGCGCCATTAGTTGTTTTGGGATTGCGCCACAACTTGGCGAGAGCTTTGCTAGGTTTGGTTGTTGCGACGATTCTTGTCAGTCTATTTGTGGGTATTAGTGGGGCTTTCTTTTTTGTGCTGAGTTTTGGTGTTCTTGGAGTAGGATTGGGTTTCCTTTCCAAGCGCTATAGAAACTCAGTTGAGATCATTTTATATGGGGTTCTAATATCCCTTGGTGGCAAATTGCTTCTGATGATTATCTTGGCGAAACTGACAGGAGTCAATCCTTTTGATGTTCACCCAGAAGAAATGATGTCCATAATAGATAAAGTAGCCTCAATTTATAACGACATAGGGATGTCAAAAGAAGCTTTAAATACGGCAAGAGCGCAGATGGCGGCTACGCTGGCTATGATCCCTAAAATATTTCCAGCCTTGCTCATAATGGCTTCGGCGGTGGATTGTTTTTTGAGCTATGGTGTGAGTAGATTGGTTTTACGTAGATTGGGTAGCAATGAATTGCCCCCTATAAGGCCTTTTGGGCGTTGGTCTTTCCCTAAAAGCATTTTCTGGGTTTTCTTGCTTTCCGGAGTTTTGAGCTTTATGGGATTTAGTGGCAGCTTTCCAGAACTTTTTTTGCGAATAGGTTTAAACTTGAGGCTTCTTTCCAGCGGTCTTTTGATGTTACAGGGTTTGTCTGTTTTTTGGTTTTATATGTCGTATAAAAAAATCAAAAAGATTATTAGGCTAGTTTTGGTAGGGATAGTTGTTTTATTCCCTTTGTTAACGCAAATTATTTTAATATTAGGTATTATAGATATGTGGATTGATTTAAGGGCTAAAATAGGGAGGTAGATGTACCATGAAATGTATTTTGCTTGAAGATGTTCCCAAATTAGGTAAAAAAGGTGAACTGATAGACGTTTCTGATGGCTATGGGAGAAACTACCTGATACCTAGAGGACTTGCCGAAGAGGCGACTCCCGCAAAGCTGGCGGAGTGGAAACAGAAACAGAAGTCCCTAGCGTTAAAGGAAAAGAAGCTTAAAGAAGAAGCTTTGGCTTTGCAGAAAAGGCTAAATGGTAAAGTTGTGAAGATTTCAGTAAGTGCTGGTGACAAAGGAAAACTATTTGGAAGTGTTACATCATCTCATGTAGCTAAGGCACTGGAAGAGCAGCTTGGAGTAAAAATAAGCAAGAAAGACATTAAGTTTGAAGGGAATGTAAAGGAAATAGGCCAATACTCATTTAGCGTAAAGTTATATCCAGGGGTAGAAGCCCAAATGACCATGTTGGTGGAGGCAGAATAAGTTGGCAGATAAGCTTTTTGAAAAAGTTCCACCTCATAACCTTGAAGCAGAGAGGGCAGTCTTGGGGGACTGCTTGTTGGACGCTGATGCTTTGACGCTGGCTGTAGACTCATTAAGAAGCGATGATTTTTACGATGCGGTGCATAGGCTGGTTTTTGATGTTATTTGCGAGATGTCCTCTAAATCCAAGGCAGTGGACCCCTTGACCGTAATGGAGGAACTATCTAAAAAGAATCTTCTCGAGTCGGTAGGAGGGCAAGCTTTTATAGCCGAACTGGTCGATGCTGTTCCTACAACCGCGAATGTGGAATACCACATCAGGATCGTAAAGGATAAGGCTGTACATAGGAGGCTTATTCAGGTTGGAACAGAAATAGCAAAGATGGGATATGCAGAGGATAAAGAACTAGAGGAAATCTTGGATGAGGCAGAAAGGGCTGTATTTGAGGTAACACAAAGTGGCAATAAGGCATTTTTTAGAAGAATAAGCGATGTTCTTGCGCCAACTTTTAAGAATATAGAGGAGAGATTCCATTCACCTTCTGCTAAGGTCAATGGTGTGCCCTCAGGATTTAATGATTTCGAGAGTTTAACTGGCGGTTTTCAGCCTGGAAGCTTAAATATTTTGGCGGCAAGACCGTCCATGGGGAAAACTGCCTTTGCTTTGGGGATAGCCCTTAATGCTGCTGTTGAGCATTCCATTCCAGTTTTGATATTCAGTTTAGAAATGAGTGCTGAACAGCTAGTTTTAAGGATGTTGGGGTCTAGAGCAAAAATAAACATACACGATTTAAAAACTGGGGTGTTCCATGAAAGCAGCTGGCACGACTTGGCAGAGGCCGCAGGCGAACTTTCGGGTGCGCCTATTTTTATAGATGATAGCTCTGTCCTTTCAACACTGGAGCTCAGGGCCCGGAGCCGCCGTTTTAAATCTCAGTACGTAAAAGATGGCTTGGGTTTGATAATAGTGGACTATCTTCAGCTCATGCATTTGCCCAAAAGAATCGAAAACAAACAGCAGGAAGTAGCGGAGATATCTCGTTCTTTAAAGGCAGTCGCAAGGGAGTTAGATTTGCCCCTCATGGCCTTATCCCAACTTTCAAGGGCAGTAGAGCAGAGGAACGAGAAGAGACCTCAACTTTCGGATCTCAGGGATAGCGGAGCCATAGAGCAAGATGCGGACTTGGTGATATTGCTTTACAGGCCAGGATACTATGAATCTCCTAGTGGGGAGTTGGAAGATCCCACTGCAGAAGTCATTTTAGCCAAACACAGGAATGGACCAACTGGCACGGTAAACCTTATTTTCCAGAAGGAATACGCAAGGTTTGTTAACAAGGCTTTTGAATCTTATTAGGTACAAGTTTCAAGGAGGTAAGGATTTGCGGCGCTCATTAAATGGATCATTAAAGATTAAAGGAAAAAGTACTGCAAAGCTGATAAATCAAACAATTCTGTTTTTATGTCTTTTTGTTTCCCTAACGATTCCGAATATTATTTTTTCAGGTGCAAGTTGGTATCAGTCACTGCATCTCATGAAATGGGCGGTGGCGTTTATACCTATTGGCATAGCCTCTGTGTTGGCAGGAGCCAATATGTTGATAAAAGGAAAGAAGAAATTAAGCTTGGAAATGGAGCCCTTTGGTGTGGTTTGGCTTTTCTTGATTTTGTTTTTGACTCTACAGCCTCTGTGGGCTCCAATAACTTCCATTCCAACTTTTGTTAGAGAGTGGTTTTTCTTTACAGCTTTATGGGTAACTTATCTCCTTTCTTATCACGATTTTGATGGCAAAAAACTGGATGTTTTGTTATGGTTCGGATCTTTAAATGCCGCTTTAAATGTTCTTTTCGCTGAACTTCAGTTTCGAGGGCTCAGTGGTACATTTCACTTTATATTACCTACACCAGGAAAGTATATAGGGAACACAGGGCAGCAGAACATGTTGGGCCTCTGGGTGGCCATGATGCTTTTTTCATCTGGTTTTTTGTTTTTATTCAGGAGGTACAAATCTCCGTCTAAATGGATATATAAGGCCTTATTGTTGGCTAACGTAGCATTGGTGATTGTCTTGAGTTGGGGATTATGGAATACCACGAGCAGGTCCTCAATCCTTTCATTTTTTACAGGTCTTGGGGTCTTGTTACTAGTGGGCTCAAGGATAATAGATAAGGTTTCAATAAAGGGAGAGCTAAGAAAAAGGGTATTAATTTTGATATTGATTTTAGCAAGCACACTAGTTGGGACTTTGCTTTATGGTAGAGGTGGCGCCTTTTTGGAAAAGACCAACAATATGTTGACCCAGGTAGAAGAAGTCGGGAAAAGAGACAGCATATGGGCCACTGCTCTAACCATGTTCAAGATGCATCCACTGACTGGTGTGGGGCTGGGGCACTTTAAGTGGAACTATTTAGAAGCTCAAAAGGAGATGCTCAAGGTATATCCGGACAAAGAGTGGAAGTTTACTCTTTGGGCACATAATGAAATTTTTCAGTGGTTCTGTGAAGTCGGCTTGTTTGGAGGACTTGTTCTAATTGGTTTGGGATGCTTTTGGCTTTGGCATTTTATGAGGGCCGTGTTGAGTAAAAAGGTTCTTTCGTTAGAGGCCTTGTGGGCCTGTGGCTTGTTGTTTCTGATCTGGTTTGATGCTCTGTGGACTAGGCCTTTCCATCGAATAGAGGATGCTCTATGGGTAGCTTTTGCTTTTGCCATTTCGAACAGGGAACTTTTACCTAAGAATTTTGAATGGACAGCGATAAGAAGAGACTACATGGTTAGAGTTTTGGGAGGAGCAATACTTGGATTTAGCTTGTTAGGAATGGTTGCTTTTGCAGGTGCCATGAGAGGCGATAAGTTTATATTACGCTCAATAAAATCAAAGAACCCGGAAATATCTAGACAGCTCCTAGAGAAAGCATCAGGATGCCTTTTGGTCAGAGACCTTGCAGAGAAAGCGTTGGCTTATCACTACCTTGAAAGAGCCAAATATTCTGGTAAAGTGGAAGATTTGGTTGAAGGCATGAGCAGATTGCAGGAATGTTTCAATAAGGAGCCTCATTCTAAGGAGCTGTACAGGCTTATTTATCTATATAAAGCTTTTGGCGATAAGAAAATGTTGGAAAGCCTGATAGGTTATGCGAATCCTACTAGTTTGGATGAAGTGTTGAAGTGAAGGTAGTTTGTGAATCAACTTTCACTTCAACACTGTTGTTTGCTTAATCTAAATTAAGGAGTTCCCTGTATCTGGGGTATGGCCAGTATTCCGAGGCAATTGTCTTTTCCGCTGCGTCGCACATTCCCCTTATGCCTTCCACAAAAGGCAGAGCGTCGCTGGTTAGAAATTCTGATCTGGCATCTGTAGACATTCCTTGAGCTTTAGTTCGAATATCCGAAAGCCTTTTTACGGATTTAAGTAATGCATTTTTTATCTCGCATATGCTCTCCAATTGCTCCTGCCAGTCGGGAAATTGTTTTTCTACGAAGTCTATTGCTTTAAGAGCAGTTCCCTCAAGGCAAACTTGTTTGGATATGGCTGGTAGCACCCCTTCCCACACCATTGATTCCATAACGGTCATTTCTATTTCCAGAGTTTTGTTGTATTGCTCTATTTTCGTTTCGTAGAAGGAAGCTATTTCTCTTTCAGTCATTATCCCAAGAGAACTCAATAATTCCATATGTTCAGGCTGCAAGTAAAGCCTTAATGCGTCATATGTAGTCTCTGCGATGGGGAGCCCCCTTCTTTTTGCCTCCATAATCCATTCTGGAGAATAACAATTTCCTTCAAATCTAACGTTTTTGCTTTCTATGACGACCCATTTGATGGCGTCCAAAGCTGCGTCAGCTATGTCCGTAGAACCTATTCTTGATTCAATCTTTTCAAGCATTTGGTCCATACCCCAAGCCCATACCGCTAAAATCATGGTCAGCGGTCCAGCTGGAGATTGGGATGCACCGGGAGCGCGGAATTCGAATTTATCTCCAGTGAAAGCCAATGGGGCAGTTCTGTTCCTATCTGTGTTTTCTTTCCGGATAGTAGGCAGCCTGTTTAACCCTATATCCAACAATCCCTTAGATGGCATTTCTTCTGGCAAGCCTTTTTCTATCTGTGCCATAATTTGAGTCAGGACGTCTCCCAAGTAAACACTTATAATTGCTGGTGGCGCCTCATTGCCACCCAGGCGGTGCATGTTACCAGGAGTAGCTACTGATGCTCTTAAAAGCCCACCATATTTGGCTACGCCTAGAAGCAAAGAGGATAATAAGGTAAGAAACTGCAAACTCTTTTTCTGGTTTGTTGGGGGTTTTAGCAGATTCCTTCCTTCGCTATCGATCAATGAAAAATTCATGTGTTTTCCGCTTCCATTTATGCTTGGGAAGGGTTTTTCGTGTAGCAACAGGCGTAGGCCGTGCTGTCTTGCAATTCTTCTCATTTGTTCCATCAATATCTGGTTTTGGTCGACTGCCAGGTTAGCCTCCGAGAATTGAGGGGCAAATTCAAATTGACACGGGGCGACCTCGTTGTGTCTTGTTTTAAGTACCATTCCTAGTGATCCCATCATTTCTGCTACATCTTCCATGAAGGCTAACACGCGAGGATGGATGGATCCAAAGTAGTGATCTTCCATTTGCTGCCCCTTGGGTGGCAAAACACCCATTAGTGTCCTACCGCAGAAAAGTATGTCTGGCCTTTTTAAGCTAGTTTTTGCATCTATAAGGAAGAATTCTTGTTCAGCTCCCATAGTGACCTTTACCCACTTAACGCTTCTATTCCCAAAGATTTTAAGGAGTTTGAGAGCCCTATTTTCTACAGCGGTAAGCGCTTTGAGTAGGGGAGTTTTCATGTCAAGTGGGGTGCCGTCATTGCTTATGAAAACGGAAGGGATACATAAAGTGCCACCTTTTTCTGAAGGTATAACAAATGCTGGGCTTGAAGGATCCCATGCGGTATATCCTCTTGCCTCGAAAGTCGACCTCATCCCTCCTGAAGGAAAGGAAGAGGCATCTGGTTCACCCTGTATCAAATCTTCTCCTGCGAAAGTTTCAAGGGGGATGCCTTTTTGGGCATCAATGCTCAGGAATGAAGAATGTTTTTCAGCAGTCAATTCAGTTCTAGGGTGAAACCAGTGGGTATAATAAGTTGCTCCCCTTGAGATTGCCCACTCTTTCATGGCTGTGGCGACTACTTCAGCTACATCTTCATCTAAGCGAAGACCTTCCTCGATAGCGCTCTTAAGTTTCTTGTAGACTTGCTTGGGGAGCCGCTCCAACATCGCGCGGTCATCAAATACATTTATAGCAAAATTCTTTATAGTTCTAGCTTCTGCCATTATAAGTCCTCCTATATTGATAGTTAGAATATTATGGGGACTTTATACTACATCCAGTAAAATTTTGCAATAAAAACCGGCTAGAAATTGCAAAATTTAGCTTTTTGGGCTGCAAAAAATAATAAATTCATGTGTATACGCAAAACAAAACAGTGTTTCCACCAAAAACTATTTGACTTTTAGAGCTTCTGCGGAGTGCAGGATGTGATGTTCCATTAGATTTTGTGCAAGTTTTTTGTCGCCAAGCCTAAAGGCCTTTACAATCTCTCGATGTTCCTCTAGGCTGGGGTTTGTATCGAAATCAAAGAAAGATTCGTAGAAGACCATGAAGACATATATGCGGGACAGTACGTTGTCAACATATTCCACGAGAAGGCCATTGCCGGAAGCTTCGGCTATTATGTGGTGAAATTGTATATTTATTCTGAGATACTCTTCCAGATCCCTTTTTACAAATATTCTTTCTTCTTCTTCTATAGCTTCCTCCAATTTGCATATTTGTAGAGGAGTTATTTTGCCTATGGCCTTGGTTGTTGCTATTTGTTCCAGATAGTTTCGCAGCTCAAAAGCGTCATTTATTTCTTGTAGAGAGGGGGATACGAGTCTGGCGCCTGCATTGGGCATTATAGTAACTAACCCCTCATTTGCAAGTTTGCGAAGGGCCTCCCTGACAGGGGTCCTGCTGACGTTAAGTTTTTTGGCTATTGAAGACTCCGGTAGCCTCTGCCCAGCTTTCAGCTTTTTTAAAAAGATGTCTTTTTTTATGGACCTGTAGACGTATTCTGCAGCAGTTTCATAATTTCCTTGAGGATTATTCATAGGGTACCCTCCTTAATTAAACTCACAAACAAAGATTTTACAACAAAATGTCTATTGACACTTTTAGGAAGTTGTTGTAAAACGTATACGTAGTATACCATGTATACAAACATTAGAAAAGGCTCACAAGGTGAGGTGGATGAGATGTATTCAGATTTGAAGGGGAAAAGGGTAGTAGTTACAGGTGGTGCAAGTGGCATAGGTTTAGCTACTGCGAGGAGGTTTATTTCCGAAGGATGCAGGGTTGTGGTCTTGGATAAGGATGAAAAGGCACTAGAGCTATTGAAAGATTCCTTGCCGGAATTAGAACTTGGCATAAAAGCCGACGTTAGCTCTTCTTTAGAAGTTGCCGCGGCGTTTTCTACTATTGACCAAGCAATGGGTGGGCTTGATGTCTTGATTTCCAATGCAGGCATAAGTGTCAGAAATGAATTTGTAGACATTGAGCCTTCACAATGGGATAAGGTATTAGGAGTAAATCTCAAAGGAATGTTTTTGTGCTCAAAGGAAGCAGCAAAAAGGATGCTGCATCAGGGTAGTGGGGTTATACTCATGACTGCATCAACTAACGGCATGGAAGGTCATCCTCTTTACGCTGACTACAATGCATCAAAGGCAGGAGTGATACTTTTAGCAAAGACTATGGCTCTAGAATTTGCCCCCACAATCAGAGTGAATTCTATAAGTCCTGGTTACGTTCTTACTCCCATGCAAAAAGCCGAGTACACCCCAGAAATGTTGGAGCAAGTGAATCAAAAGATACCTTTTAAAAGGCATGCTCAACCGGAAGAAATAGCGGCTTTGTTTGCCTTCCTTGCTTCTTCAGAGGCTTCATATATCACAGGGGCTAACATTCCCATAGATGGTGGAGAAACAGCAGGTTTGATTTAAGCATAAAAAGTTAATGATAAAAAGGAGGAATGGAAGATGAAGGACGATAAAATGTTCAGCCTTAATGGGAAAGTAGCCGTAATAACAGGAGCTGCCTCAGGGATAGGAAGAGGTTGTGCTGAATTTCTTCATGAGATGGGTGCTTCGGTTGCAGTTGTGGACGTTTCTTGTGACAAAGGGGAAGAAGTGGCATCAAAGCTTGGCAAAAGAGCAAAGTATTTTTTCTGTGATGTTACGGTTGAACAAAGTTGCACAGAGTTGGCAGAGGCCGTAGCAAAACATTTTGGCGGAATTGATATTTTGGTGAACTGTGCAGGGGTTATTCGAAGGAAGAGCGTGGAGGAGTTGGAAGAAAAAGATTGGGATGCGGTGTTGGATGTAAGTTTGAAGGGTACGTTTTTAGTTTCGAAGCACGTTATTCCTTACATGAAGAAAAGAGGTGGAGGGAGCATAGTAAACATAGGTTCTGGTTGGGGAATAAAAGGAGGTCCTAAGGCTGCTGCGTATTGTGCGGCTAAAGGTGGGGTTGTAAATCTTACGAGAGCTATGGCGATAGATCATGGGCCACAAAACATAAGGGTCAACTGTGTCAATCCTGGAGACACTGATACTCCTTTATTAAGAGATGAAGCTCGTCAACTTGGAATTGATGAACAAGAATGGCTTAAAGAAAGCGCACAGAGGCCATTGGCAAGATTAGGAGAACCAAAGGATATAGCAATGGCAGTTTATTTTCTCGTCAGCGACCTGTCTAGATGGATAACTGGAGCCAATCTTGTCGTTGACGGTGGTGGAACTGCCTAAAGCACAGACTTTCAAAAAGGAGGGACAACTTATGGAAAAGAAAAAAATAGTCTACCCCTATATCCCCAACTCAGAACCTAGTGTCCAGAAGGAGATGCTAGAGGCTATAGGCATAAATGACATAGAGGAACTTTATAAGTGCATACCGGAAGAGGTTAAATTTAAGGGTTCCATGGGGCTTCCAGAGCCATTACTTTCTGAATGGGACCTTAAGCGGCATGTAGATGGCATGATGAGCAAGAATGCATCTTGCTTGGAATATTTGAGTTTTCTTGGTGGGGGGTGCTACCAGCACCATGTGCCTGCCATATGTGATGAGGTAAATAGAAGATCGGAATTTTTGACTGCTTACGCAGGCGAACCTTATGAAGATCATGGGCGTTTCCAAGCTCTTTTCGAGTACGCAAGCATGATGGCTGAGCTTGTGGATATGGATGTGGTGAACGTGCCCACTTACGACGGCTCCCAAGCTGCAGCCACGTCGCTGAGGATGGCTTCCAGGATCACAAAAAGGGACAAAGTTCTTGTAGCAGGTAATTCCAGTCCGGACAGACTACGAATTATAAGGAACTATTGTCATCCAGGAGTTGAAGTAGAGATCATACCATTTGATCCAAAAACGGGAAGGCTTGATTTAGATGCTTTGAAGGAGAAGATCAACGATGGCATTGCTGCTGTTTACTTTGAAAATCCCTCGTTCTTTGGCACCATAGAAACTACGGGGCAAGCGATTGCGGAAGCGATACATAGCTCAGGAGGACTTTTGGTAGTTTTTGTTGAACCCAATTCCTTGGGAGTTTTAGCCCCGCCCAGCAGATACGGCGCTGACATAGTTTGTGGAGATTTACAAAGCCTTGGCCTTCATATGTATTACGGAGGGGCAAGGGCTGGTTTTATTGCGACCCCAGACGAAGAACGATTTGTCATGGAATATCCTTCCAGACTTTTCGGAATAGCGCCTACGTCTCACAAAGAGTGGGGCTTTGGTGATGTGGCTTGGGAAAGAACCTCTTTTGCCAAGCGAGAAAATGCAAAGGAATTTGTTGGTACAGCTGCTGCTCTTTGGGCCATAACTGCTGGAGTATATTTGGCGCTGATGGGACCTAAGGGCATGGAGGAACTTGGAAAGGGTATTTTACAGAGAACTCGTTATGCAAGAGACCTCTTGGCGAAAATCCCTGGAGTAAAACCCATGTTTGACCAAACTCCAGCATATAGGGAGTTCGTCATGAATTTTGATGATACGGGAATGAAGGTCAAAGAAATCAACGAAAAATTGCTGGAAGAAAAAATATTTGGTTGTGTTGACCTTAGTGAAAAATTCCCTGCTTTGGGTGAATGTGGCCTTTTCTGTGTGACGGAAATTCATACTGCTGAAGATATTGAGTTTTTAGCAAGAGCGATAGCCAAAGTTGTGAGTTAGATTTGTTAGAAAGGAGATGGGCTATATGGGTATGAACATGGAAACCAAACTGAGAGATTTCCATCAAGCCAGATGGGATGAACCCATAATATATGAGCTTTCCAGAGAGGGAGAAAGGGGAATTCTGATACCCGAGGTAGATGAGGTTATGAGGTACCCTGATGAAGGATTGGAAGAAATTCCACAAGAGCTTCGTCGTGAAGCTCCCCCCAACTTGCCAGAGATGGGACAGATGAGGGTGCTAAGACATTATCTCAGGCTTTCTCAAGAGAACTTGGGGGCTGATTTGAACATTGATATTGGTCAAGGGACATGTACTATGAAGTACAGCCCTAAAATAAATGATCAGCTTGCGGCAAATCCTAAAGTTTCAGAACTTCATCCGTTCCAGTCTCAGGAGACGGTACAAGGGCTCCTTAAGATGATGTATGAGACGGAACAATATTTGAGAGGTATCTCTGGTATGGACCGTTTTTCCCTTCATCCTGGTGGCGGCTCTCATGCAATCTTTACAATTGCATCCATAGTGCGTGCTTGGGTTGATAGCAGAGGAGAGTCAGACAAACGTGACGAAATAATAACGACAATTTTTTCTCATCCCTCAAACGCTGCAGCAAGTAAATTGAAGGGCTTTAAAGTTATTACCATTTACCCTGGCCCGGATGGAAGACCAGATATCGAGGCCCTTAAAGCAGCAGTTTCAGAAAGAACTGCAGCTTTGTTTATAACCAATCCAGAAGATATAGGTATCTATAATTCCAGGATCAAAGAATTTACAGATATTGTCCACTCCGTTGGAGGTTTGTGCAGCTATGACCAGGCTAATTTGAATGGAATCATGGGGCTTACCAGGGCAAGGGAGGCAGGTTTTGATCTTTGTTTCTATAACCTCCATAAGACTTTCTCTTCCCCCCATGGTTGTGGCGGTCCTGGTGGAGGCGTTGTTGGTGTTACGGAAGAGCTTGCCCAATTTTTGCCAGTTCCTCTAGTGTCCTTTGATGAGACAACAGGGAAATACTTCTTGGACTACGATGTGCCTAACACCATTGGGAAAGTAAAAGATTTTTATGGTGTGGTGCCGGTAATCCTTAGGGCCTATGCATGGATTAGGAGCCTTGGGGAAGAAGGATTGAAGGAGGCAGCTAAAGTAGCATTATTAAACAATAACTATATCTTCAAAAAAATATTGGACATAAAGGGAGCCAGTGCGCCATATGCCGAAGGTGAGCTCAGAATGGAACAGGTGCGTTACAGTTGGGAAAAACTTTACAAAGATACAGGAGTTACAACAACAGATATACAAAACAGAATGTTCGATTTTGGCGTACACTACTGGACCAGTCATGAACCTTGGATAGTTCCAGAGCCTTTCACTATTGAGCCAACGGAATCCTACTCTAAAGATGAACTAGACGAGTTCATAGCGATATTGAAACATGTAGCCAATGAGGCTTATACAAATCCAGAAATAGTAAAGACGGCACCTCACAAGAGCGTGATACATCACATTGATCATGATTACCTTGATGATCCTGAAAAATGGGCTATTACTTGGAGAGCATATAAAAAGAAATATACTGGATATTTTGAACCTCGCAAAAACAGGGATGAGTAGCATGAAAAAGATAGGGCTAATTGTGAACCCTATAGCAGGGATGGGTGGAGCTGTCGGCTTAAAAGGAACTGACGGAATCCACACTTTAGAAAAAGCCCTGGCTTTAGGGGCAACCCCCCGCGCCCCTCAGAGGGCGCGGGAGGCCCTAGAGGCTTTATTTAAATGTATTAATGTTGACAGTTTATTTTATACTTGTCCCCAAGATATGGGGGAGAATTTGCTGAAGGTGTATACAAAAAATTACAAATTAGCCTTTCCCAAGTTTAAAGGAGAGCTCTCTAGCAGCCTTGACACTATTGAGGCCGCTAAGTTGATGAAAGAGTGTAAAGTTGACCTTATCTTGTTTGCTGGAGGAGATGGAACTGCTCGAGATATATGTTCTGCCATAGGCTTGGATGTACCAGTATTAGGTATACCGTCAGGTGTTAAAATCCATTCTGCCGCCTTTGCTGTAACTCCGGCAAAAGCAGGAGAACTTGCTGCTAAGTTTCTGAGCGGTAAAGTTAGAAACCTAAAGGAATCGGAAGTTATGGATATAGATGAAGAAGCCTATAGGGCCGGAGAAGTGAAGGCTAGGCTTTTTGGATATCTTCTGATTCCGTGGGAGAGAAACAAAATTCAATCCAGGAAAGCAGGGACAATGCCTAGCGAGAGGGCTATACAGCAGGCCATAGCGGAGGAAGTAGTAACCAACATGGAAGAAGGAACGTTGTATCTTTTAGGGCCTGGCACTACAGTTAAAGCTATAGGAGACAGGCTAGGCATCGAGAAATCCCTTTTAGGTGTAGACGGGGTATTAGATGGTTCTCTCATAGGAAAGGATTTGATAGAAAAGGAAATATTAAAGCTCGTTGAACAACATAAAAAGGTAAAGGTCATAGTTTCTCCTATTGGGGGGCAGGGGTATATTTTGGGCAGAGGAAATTTACAATTGAGCCCGAGAGTGATAAGACGCGTTGCTAAGGAGAACATTATTATAGTTTCTACACCTCAAAAAATAGCATCGCTACACGGTTCTCCTCTTTTGGTGGATTCGGGAGACGCCAATTTAGATAAGTCCATGAGAGGCGTTTATCCGGTGATTACAGGCTACAGAGAGAGAATGATGTATAGAGTAGAGGCTTAGGGGACTTCCTCCTAAGCCTCGAATTGTTTAGTTTTTGGTAAGGTCTTCTCCTAATTTTTCTGCTTCTTTAAGAGCTGATGTCTGCTCAATGTCTTTCGGATTATATACGCCAGGAATAGTAAGTTTCGCTACGATTTTCATTCCCAAGAGGGAACAAGATTTTTCGAAAGAATAAACTAGCCCTTTGAATACTTCCTCTGATGAGTCGCCCGCAACAGCAAGGAGTACAGCTTCTTTTCCTGCCAATGTCCTTGGGGCTTCCTTTGATACGTATGGCAAAAATCTGTCCCAAACGGGTTTCATTTGGCTGCTCCATGTGTACCAATAAAGGGGAGTTGAAAATACGATGAGGTCTGCCTTATCTACGGCTTCATATATTTCCTGCATATGGTCTGGGATAACACATGGTTTTCCTGTTTGCCAACATTTTCTGCAGTCCTGACAGCCCTTCAGTTGTTTTTGTGATAATTTGATAGTCTCTATATTTGCAGCGTTTTTTTGGGCTCCTTCTGCAAAGGCTTTTGCAATTTTGTCGCTGTTTCCATCTGCTCTAGGGCTCCCAAGTAAAATTAGGATGTTTTTCATCTTTTTTCTACCCCCTTATAAAGATTTTTGAATTCAGTATAAATAGAATTTATTTCTTCTCTTACCTCCTTTGCAACTGGCATGAGTGGAGGCCTTGGCGGTCCTCCGTACAGTCCAGCAATTTCCATAGCTGCCTTCAATCCAGGGACTCCGTATCGTTTGGTAACTGCTTGGTTTATGTCGACTATTGCTAGCTGAAGTTCCTTGGCTTTTTCTATATTGTTGTTTTTAAAGTATTTCAAGATATCGCTGCATGCCTTTGCAAATATATTTGCCACGGCCATGGTGCCTCCGCTGCAGCCTACAGCTAGCGATGGCAAAAGGTAACTTCCTGATCCGGCAAATACATTAAAATGAGAAGGGGTGTTTTTGCATATTTGGCATATTTGCACAATATCTGCAGAGCTATCTTTGATACCTATAATGTTGGGATGTTTCGCCAATATTTTAACGATTTGGTAGCTCATATTATACCCAGTATTTGCTGGCATGTTATATAGGACCACAGGAATTGGGCATTTATCCGCTATCTCAAAGAAATATTGTTTCAATAATTCTGGGGAGTTTTGTCCCTTATAATAGTGAGGAGGAAGGATCAAAACAGCATCGCAACCTACTTTTGCTGCTTCTTTTGATAACGTTATGGTTTCTTGAGTAGAAGGGCAATGAGTTCCTGCTATAACCTTTAGCTTTCCTTTTGCATATTTGACACAGGATTTGAAAAGCATAATTTTTTCGTCATTACTGAGTAGGGGCCATTCACCGTTAGAACCTGCTGCTACAATGCCGTCAAGAGGAGTAGATATCCAATAATCCATATTTTTTTCGAGGGCTTCCAGATTTAGAGTGTAATCGTCATTAAAAGGTGTTGGTATGGGGGCAAAAATTCCTTTAAGCTCCATTTTTTTTGCTCCTTTCGGTTTTAAGTGTATTTACCATAAACTATACTATTTTAAGCTATTATATTATCAATTGCATGTGTAATATTATATATTGCTAACAATAAGGATTCTGGCTGGGAGGGGAAGGGCAACTAAAAACATGTCCGAAATCAGAGTTGGAACGTGTTCATGGATGGATCGTTCCTTGGTGGCAAGTGGATGGTATCCAAAAAATGCTAGGAATGCAGAAGACAAATTGAAGTTTTATTCTCAGCATTTTAACACTGTGGAAGTTAACAGTTCTTTTTATTCTATTCCGAAGGAAAAATCTTTGTATGCGTGGACCTTGAGGACGCCCCCTAATTTTTTGTTCAATATAAAAGCCTTTGGGCTTTTTACTTTTCATGCTATAGCGTCCAGGGCTTTACCACCTGAAGTGTTTGGTAGAAATAACGCAAATCAGGCTTCCAAGGGTAAAGTTAAATTATTTGACCTTGAAAGAACCGCTAGAACTTTGCTCTGGGATCTTTTTTACAGTAGGATATACGTTCTACAGAGTATGGGACGCTTAGGCTATCTATTATTTCAATTTCCGCCTTGGTTTAGATACGAGGAAAAAACCCTGGAATATATAAGATTTTTAGGAAGAAAAAGTAGGCCTTTTAAAGTAGCAGTGGAGATTAGGCATAGATCTTGGCTTGAGAAGGGCAACAAGGATCTTTTTTTAGGTATGCTGGAAGATGAAAATATAGCTTATGTGGCAGTAGATGAGCCCAAGTTAGTGTGGACAGTGCCGTTTGAGTGGCCTATTACTGCAAGTTGGGGAACTATTTTGAGGCTCCATGGAAGAAACAACGAAGGCTGGATGAAGAAGGGAGCTTCTGTTTCTGAACGCTTTGCTTACAGATATAATGAAGTGGAGTTAAGGGCTTTAGTGGCAGAAGTAGCAAAAAGGGTTGAGCAAGTTCCTGTTGTATTTGCCATGTTCAATAACTGTTTCAGAGATTTTGCGGTCAAGAACGCCCTTCAGATGAAGAGGTATCTGGGGATGGAAATCGAAGATGCTTTGCAAATTGAGCAGGAAGGCCTTCCCCTTGATTGATCCAATAGATATTATGAAGCTATAAGCTTTACCAGATCATTGAAGGAGGTATAGCAAGTGACGGTTATGTACGTAAAAAAAGAGTTCACTTTTGATGCAGCCCATTATTTGGAGAAATATCATGGCAAGTGTGAACGTCTTCATGGTCACACCTATAGATTGGCGATTACCGTGAAAGGCGAGCCAGATAGCGAAGGAATGATAATGGATTTTATTGAGCTTAAAGAGATTGTGAAAGAAAAAGTTTTGTCAGTTTTAGATCATTCGTGCCTTAACGATATAATTCCTCAACCCACAACGGAGAACGTAGTTTTATGGATAAAAGAAAGATTGGAGCCTGTAATCAAGGAAAAGGATTGTTCCTTATCGGAGATTCAGCTGTGGGAAGGTCCAGGTAGTTCCATCATATTAAAACTGGAGAGGATTTGAGAATGAAGGACGTTCAAAACGAAAAAGATACCCGTAATGTCCCAATAGATAGAGTAGGGGTAACTTCCGTTTCTTATCCCATAGTTGTCCTGGATCCTAAGGAAAACATACAACATACTGTAGCTAACGTTACCATGGCTGTTTCGCTTCCTCGTAATTTTAGAGGAACCCACATGAGTAGATTCCTTGAAGTCCTTAATGAGTTTAAAGGTAGGGTAACTCTCGAAAGTTTAGAACAGGTGACAATTGACTTAAAGAAGAAACTTAATGCTAGTGGATCAGAGGTTAAGATAGAATTCCCATATTTTATAAATAGAAAGGCCCCTGTCAGCAAATCTAGCAGTTATACCCGCTACGATGTAGTTTTTTGGGCATCTTATGATGAAAATTTTGATTTTACAGTGAAAGTTGCAGTTCCAGTACATACGCTCTGTCCTTGTTCAAAGGAAATATCGGAATATGGTGCCCATAATCAGAGGGCGCAAGTTGCTATTGAAGTTAGGATGAACAAGCGTGTATGGATAGAAGAATTAGTTGCTGTGGCAGAAAGTTGCGCATCTTCTCCGGTATATACTCTCCTTAAGAGAAAAGATGAGAAGTTTGTTACGGAACAGGCGTACTCTAATCCTAGGTTTGTCGAGGACGTGGTAAGAGAAGTGGCTTTGAAGCTGGATCAAGATAGCAGGATAGATTGGTATTCTGTGTCGGTGGTGAGCCAGGAAAGTATTCATAATCATGATGCCTTTGCAAGTTTAGTTAGAGACAAAAGGAGGTGAAAATGAATTATGGGAAAGATTGTATTTGTAGGCAACGCTTTTAAAAAGCTACTTCCGGAGGTGGAATACATCTTTGAGGGGCTCGAAGTAGAGGTGTGTTCAGAGGACGAGCTGCTGGAAGTGTTACCATCAGTGGAAGTTATGGTAATAGGGCCTATGCGTGTCGATGATAATTTGTTGAATAAGGCCCCTAATCTCAAATTGATACATCAATGGGGTGTGGGGGTAGAGAAAATAGACTTGTCCGCTTGTGCAAAAAGGGGAGTGAGAGTTTGCAATGTTCCCTCTAGAGGCACGGGCAACGCAGAGGGCGTGGGAGAAATAGCCGTTATGCTTATGCTTCTTTTAGCCCGAAGATGGAAGCGTTCGCAAGAAAATCTGAATAAAAGAAGGCTCTATGCTCCCAGAGGCACTTCTCTATGGAGGAAAACAGTGACAATAGTTGGCCTTGGTAATGTAGGTCAATGCGTGGCTCAGCGAGTTAAGGGCTTTGGAATGAAAGTAGCAGGGGTAAATAGAAAGTACAAGCCAGAGTTTGAATCTCTAGCTTTAGATGAATTTTATTTATTGAAGGATTTGCCCAAAGCTCTTTCAGAAAGCAATTTCGTGGTTTTAGCGTTGGAGCTTAATGAAGAGACGAGGGGTATGGTTGATGATTCTTTCTTCCATAAAATGCCAAAAAGTTCTTACCTCGTAAATGTTGCGCGAGCGGAGCTCGTAAACAGGATGGCTTTAGAGAATGCTCTCAAAGAGGGCAAACTAGCAGGTGTTGGATTGGATGTGTTCTGGGACGAGCCAGCCGATCCAGAAGATCCGTTGTTGGCAGATCAGAGGGTGGTAGTGACTCCTCACATTGGGGGGGTTACTGATGAAGCCGTGAAGGAAGTTGCTTCTTTCATTGTACAGAACATCAAGCGTTTTTACAGGGGAGAAGAACTGAGATCTTTATTGACTTGCGGGAATAAAAATTAAGGCAGTTGCAATTGGTTATGAGGAGAAGAAGGAAAATAAAAAAAAGTAATAAATTCCTCTATAAGACTTTAATAAAGCTGGTTTATGCCCTGTGCGTTTCGTGTATTATAGCGGGCTCTGTTTATGTTTATATGATGTGGTACAGACGTTATTCTGCTGCAAGACCTCCTTTAGCGTCAGCAGAAGGAGGTTTTTATTTGGATGAGACTCCTTTTAAGGCCGTGCTGCTTTGGCAAGAAAAAGTTCTTTTTTCTCCGGCAGAAGGAAAAGTTTTTTATCCTAAAGGGATAGGGCCGCTCTTTGTTGGGGTAAACGAGACATTAGCTGTTATAGAAAGTAAGGACACGGATAAGCGGTTTTATATAAGGGCCAAAAAGCCAGGTTATTTTATTGCAGGGCTAGATGGTTACGAAGGTCAATGGAATTACATTAACCTTTGGAACAATGCTGGGATTTCGGTAAATAGGAAATTAAAGCTAATAAAAAATGGAAGCTCTGTAATGAAAGGAATGCCTGTAGGAAAACTGATACCTCAACCTCAGCAGTTGAGGGCGATAGCATATATAGGTTCGCTTCCGGCATTGGAAGACATGATCAAAGATCGTAAAATAAGTATAAAAATGGAGAAAAGTAGTTTTGCATTTGATGCAGACATAGAAGCAATAAGCCAAACAGGTTCTTTACGTAAAATATATTTGGTTTTGCCCTTTTTCCCACTGGAAATTGTCAGATCAAGAGAAATCAATTTAATTTTATGTATGGGTGAGAAAAGGGGCGTAGTGATACCGGAAAGTGCTGTTTTAATGCAGGGTGGGAAATTGTGGGTCTATCGCGTAGAAGGAGATGAAGTCGTAAAACGTAAAGTTATGGGTCTTCCTCTTGGCAAGGGAAAGTTCATGGTTACTGAAGGGCTGAAACCAGGTGAGGTTGTGGTGAAAAATGCTTCGAAGGCCAGGGAGGGAGTGATCAAATTATGGTAGGAGAAGTTATTGAAAAGAATCTGGAAAGAATAAAAGAGCGAATTGCTAATGCTGCCCTGAAAGCTGGAAGGAAACCAGAGGAAATTAAAATAATAGCAGCCACGAAGACCAGAACGCTAGAGGAAATGATAGAAGTTGCTAAAAGAGGGATTTATGCTATTGGAGAAAATAGAATTCAAGAAGCGATGCGGAAAAGGAAAGATTGGCCAAGGGACCTTGATATACCTTGGCATTTTATTGGTACATTACAGAGAAACAAAGCAAGAAAGGCCATAGATATATTTGATTGTATTCAGAGTGTGCACAGTGCCAATCTGGCAGATATCCTCCAACGCTTAGCTTTGGAAAAAGGAAAAATTTTGGAGTGCATGGTAGAAGTTAATATATCAGGAGAGGAGAGCAAACAAGGAGTACAGCCGTGCGAAGTCGAGGTTTTAATGGAACATGTGTTAGATAGATGCAAAAATATCAAAATCATAGGGCTAATGGGGATGGCGCCTCTGACAGACAGGGAAGATGAAATAAGGAAGTCTTTTGCGTGTTTGAGAACGTTGCGCTCCAAGTTGGAAGGGTTGTTAAAAATAAAGCTACCAGAACTTTCCATGGGAATGAGTGGTGATTTTGAATATGCGATAATGGAAGGTAGCACTATGGTCCGGATCGGTACCGCACTGTTTGGGCCAAGGAACTAAAAGTGGTCGGAAATGAGTAGCAAAAGAAGGGGGGGGATGCTATGGAAACTATTATGACTGTGCTGGATATAGAGAATATTTCTTTTAGTAGATCTTTGAGAGGTTATAACCCGGAGGAAGTGGAAGATTTTATTGAAAAGGTCATAGTTACTGTTCAAGATTATTCTGAAAAGATAAAAATTCTTGAGACTACAGTGGCAAGGATGGAGGATCAGTTAAAAGAGTATAACGAATTAAAGAAGTCATTACAGGACGCTCTTGTCTTAGCCCAAAAGAGTGCAGAAGAGCGAGTTAATAACGCAGAGAGCAAAGCAGAGGTAATAATAGCTGAAGCTGAAGCTGAAGCACACAAAATAGTTATGGATGCCAAGGAAAAGGCAGAAGCTTACAGGAGAGATATTGAGCGTTTAAAGCAGGTCAGGTACCAGTTCATAGCGGAATTTAAGGGGCTTATATCTAAATACGGCTCATTGCTCAATTCCCTAGAAACAACGAACATTGATAGAGAAGAAATACCAGTCAAGGAGGAGTAACAAACGTTTGGAAAGATTGAAAAAATTGGAGCTTGGCTCTTCTGTCCAGTATCTCAAAGGGGTTGGGCCTGTTCGTGCTAGAAAATTTAAAAAGCTTGGAGTTGAAACTGTAGAAGACTTGCTTTGGTTTATCCCCAGAAGATACGAGGACAGAAGTAAGCTTTCTGACTTGTCTTCTCTAGAACCAGGAAAAATCCAGGCCTTTTTGGCCCGAGTCGTAAGCGTCGAACAGAGAAAGGCAAGACGAAAAAATCTTACTATTTGTACTGCCTTGCTTACCGATGGTACTTCTTTAATTCAGGCTGTGTGGTTTAATCGTGTAGGATTAAAAAGTATTTTAAAACCGGGATCGAGAGTTGCCATTTATGGAAAGATTGAGATAAGAGGGGGGATTAAACAGGTAAATAATGGAGAATTTGAGGTAGTTGAAGAAGGGGAGGCCCCTGAAAACGTGGGACTTGTTGTCCCCATTTATCCTGGGACTCATGGATTGGTGCAAAAGTGGATAAGAAGAATAATAAAAGAAACCCTTTGTCTGCTTGAAGGTAGTGTTGAGGATCCTATACCTGGAGATATCCTGAAAAAGTATGGTTATCCTGGTTTTTTTCAAGCTATTAAAGAAATGCACTTTCCAAGTTCAAGAGAAAATTGGTTAGCTGCGCGCAACAGGTTGGCATTTCAAGAGCTTTTTTTGTTACAGTTGGGTCTTGCTATAAGAAAAAAATCTTACGTTAAAGGTAATAGAGGACACAAACTCAATACAGAAGGTTCATTGTTAAACTCTTTTATTGATAGGATACTTCCCTTTGAGCTCACTGATGCCCAAAAAAGGGTGTTTTCCGAGATAAAAGAGGACATAGTTAAAGATATCCCTATGAATCGCTTGCTGCAGGGGGATGTTGGGTCTGGGAAGACTGTGATAGCTATACTCTTTATGCTTTGTGCTGTTGATAGTGGCTACCAGGCGGCTTTCATGGCTCCTACCGAAGTTTTGGCTAGGCAACATTTTAAAAAAATAGATAGATGGCTGGCTCCTTTGGGTGTAAAAGTTACTTTGTTGACAGGCTCAGTGCCCCTTGCCCAAAAAAGAGAAATATATGATGGTCTTTCAAAAGGCAGAATAAGCGTTGTAGTGGGAACTCATGCATTAATACAAGATAATTTATCTTTCAAAAAGTTAGGAGCAGTTGTGATAGATGAACAGCACAGATTTGGAGTTTTGCAAAGAAATATTCTGGCGAACAAGGGAGAGCAGCCTCATGTGTTGGTCATGACCGCAACGCCTATCCCAAGGACTTTGACCCTTTCTGTTTATGGAGATTTATCGGTCTCCATCATAGATGAACTGCCCCCTGGAAGAAAGAATATAATTACAAAAAGCGTGGGGAAGGACATGGAGTTAGAACTTATGGCTTTCTTAAGGGAAGAAATAGAGAAAGGAGGGCAAGTATATTGGATATGTCCAATGATAGAGGAAAATGAGGATTCAAGCATAACTTCGGCAGAGAAGAGATTTTCTCATTTAAGGGAATTTTTTAAAAATAAACGGGTAGAGCTTCTTCATGGGAAAAAGAACTATAAAGAAAAAGAGCAAATTATGAAAGATTTTGAGAGAGGACAAATTGACATCCTAGTTTCCACGACGGTTATCGAAGTAGGGATAGATGTTCCAAACGCGACAGTAATGGTCATAGAGGATCCATGGATGTTTGGCCTGTCTCAACTTCATCAATTGCGGGGTAGAGTTGGCAGAGGTCAAAAACAGGGGTACTGTTTTCTTTTTGGAAAGACGGATGACTACGACGGTAGAAGAAAAATTGCGGCAATGTGTTCCACGAACGATGGCTTTAAAATCGCTGAGGCAGATTTAGCTATACGTGGACCAGGAGAAGTATGTGGGACAAGACAACATGGAGTTACTGATTTTAGTGTTGCTGATTTGCTAAGAGACAGGAAAATATTGTATTCAGCTAGAAAAGAAGCTTTTTCTCTGGTTGAAAGGGATCCATGGCTTGATGGATTCCCAAAGCTAAGAGAAGATTTGTTGAGAAAGTTGGGCGACAAACTCGAATTGGTGATAACGGCATGAACGAAGAAGAGAGAAATGCTAAAGCTTTTGCCTTTAAATTATTGGCCAAAAGGGCCTATACACGTAAAGAAGTCATGAGGAAATTGCGTCACAAAAATTTCAGTGAGGATGTTTCTTTGAAGGTACTGGAAAACTTAGAAGAAAGTGGTTTAATAGATGATAAATTTTATGCCGCCTGTTTTGCTCAAACCCATCAGGAATGGGGAATAAGAAGGATTTTGCTGGAGTTGCGCAAAAGGGGTATATCCGAAGAGCATATTGAAGAGGTGAAGAAAACGTTTGGCGAGGAAGAGTTTGCAAAGTGCCTTAAATTGGCTTCCCAGTGGCGTGAGCACTTGAGCAGGGAGCAAATAAGATCTAGGTTGATAAGAAGAGGTTTTAATTCATCTGCAATAAGAAGAGCTTTGGATATGACTTGTGAAGATGCATGTTAATATGTAGAATACATTTGAGGTATGGATTTACTTCAAGATAGCAAATATGGGTTATGTTGTAATTATGATTACGTAACTTGACAATGGAATAAGGGGTGATGTTTACATGCTACCAATTGTGCTCGTAGCGGGCGCTGCCGTCGGTGCTATTGCCGGCTTTTTGATTTACAGGGGTCTAATTACGAAAAAAATAAAGACAGCAGGAAATGAACGAGAGAGGATCCTTAAAGAGGCATACCAGGAAGCCGAACGGCAGAAAAGGGAATTTTTGACAGAGGCAAAGGAAGAAATAATAAGGTTGCGCCAAGAAGCGGAAAGAGAGATTAGGGAAAGGCGTATGGAGCTTCAAAGAGCGGAGCGTAAATTGGAACAGAAGGAAGAGAACTTAGAGAGAAGATTAGATATGCTTCAGAGGCGCGAGGATGAGATAAGGCAAAAGCAAGATGAACTCAGGAAAAAAAGTGAAGAAATCGAGGTTTTACATAAGGAGCAACTTAAAAAATTAGAAGAAATAGTGGGCATGACAAGAGAAGAGGCCAAAGAGGTTCTGTTGAAAGAGGCAGAAGAAGAAGCAGCGCATTTTATTGGAGCGCGGATAAAGGAATTAGAAGAGAAGGCCAAGCGTGAAGCGGAGAAGAGGGCTAGAGAAATAGTGGTTGGGGCCATTCAGCGGTGTGCTGTGGACCAAACTTCAGAGATGGCAGTTAGCGTAGTTAATTTGCCCTCAGATGAGATGAAAGGGAGGATAATAGGTCGCGAAGGCAGGAATATAAGAGCCTTTGAGACTTATACAGGGGTCGACTTGATAGTGGACGATACCCCTGAAGCCGTTGCGCTCAGTAGTTTTGATCCCGTAAGGCGGGAGGTTGCAAGATTGTCTTTGGAGAGATTAGTTTTAGATGGCCGTATTCACCCTGCCAGAATAGAGGAGGTCGTCGAGAAAGCTCAGAAAGATGTAGAGGAAATGATATTAGAGGCGGGAGAAGAGGCTCTATTGGATGTGGGAATTAAGTCCATTCATCCAGAGCTGGTCAAATTGCTGGGGCAGCTCAGGTTTCGGACCAGTTATGGTCAAAATGTGCTTTCTCATAGCCTTGAAGTAGCCCACTTGGCTGGGATGATGGCAGCAGAGTTGAACCTGGATGAGACTTTGGCAAAGCGTGCTGGCCTATTGCATGATATAGGCAAAGCAGTTGATCATAAGATGGAGGGTCCCCATGCGCTGATCGGAAGAGATCTAGCGAGACGCTATGGAGAGCCTCCTGAAGTCGTTAGTGCCATAGCTTCCCACCATGAAGATGAAGAAATGACATCAGTTTATGATGTCCTTGTCGCTGCGGCAGATGCAGTAAGTGCATCAAGGCCTGGGGCGCGAAGAGAGAGCCTTGAATCTTACATTCGAAGGCTTGAAAAGCTTGAAACTCTAGCAAAGTCCTTTAAAGGAGTAAGTAAGGCATATGCGATTCAGGCTGGTAGGGAAGTAAGAGTTATGGTCTCCCCGAATGTAGCTGATGATGAAGCTATACATAAGATAGCTTTTGATATTGCAAGGAAAATAGAGGAAGAAATGAAATATCCAGGCCAGATAAAAGTTGTGGTGGTTAGGGAAACTAGGTCTGTAGAGTACGCAAAGTAGCAATGGGAGAAGATGATGAGAATTCTTTTTGTTGGAGACGTAGTGGGAAAGCCAGGAAGAACGCTCCTGAAAGAGAATATCCGAAAAATAGAAACTCAGTGGGGTCCCTTTGATTTTCGTATTGTGAATGCAGAGAATGCAGCGGGAGGTTTCGGGCTTACCGAAAAAGTAATGAATGAGTTGTTTGATATTGGATTTCATTGTCTCACCAGCGGAAATCATGTTTGGGACAAGAAGGAATTTCTTGAGGTCCTTGACAGTGAACAAAGGGTATTAAGACCTGCCAACTACCCTCCGGGCGTTCACGGGCAGGGGTACGGATTGTTCCGATCTGGGAATGGCATAAATATATTGGTAATGAACCTACAAGGCAGAGTGTTCATGCCACCTATTGATTGCCCCTTCAGAAAAGCTGAAGAAATTATTGAGAGTGTGAAGGCTGAAGTGGTGGTAGTTGACTTCCATGCGGAGGCGACTTCAGAAAAGAAGGCGTTGGGATTGTTTCTCGATGGGAAGGTGTCTTGTGTTTTGGGTACTCATACCCACGTACAAACGGCAGATGAACAGATATTACCTAAAGGTACGGCTTACATAACTGATGTTGGGATGACTGGAGGCCATGCTGGAGTAATAGGTATGGATAAGTTTGGAGTTATGGAAAGATTCCTAAAAGGAACACCTTCTAAATTCGAGGTATGTAAGAATGGGTTAATCCTCAATGCGGTAGTTGTTGAAGTGGAAGAGACTACAGGAAGGGCCGTGGATATTGTTCGTATTTACGATGTTTATGAAAAATAAAAGGCGGAGATTTCTCCGCCTTTTATTTTTGGGGTTATGTGTTTAATTTAGCAAATACGAGGGAGCATTTCTCCTACGGGCATATCTATGAGTCTTCTGCCTCCTGCCTTTGTGTTCATGCCTACGTAACCTTTATGCTCTTCTGTAACTTTACCTATTATTTGGGCTTTTTCTCCTAATTTATGGGCTTTTAGTACTGAAAGCACTTTTTCTGAGGTTTCTGGGGCGACGGCTATGATTGCACAACCTTCACACGCTAGATAAAGGGGATCAAAGCCCAGAATGTCGCAGAGAGATGAGACCTCATTGGATATAGGTATCTTGCTTTCCTCGATCTCTATCCCAAGGGATGTGGATTCTGCCCATTCACATAAGACGGTGCCGAGTCCTCCTCTAGTGCAGTCTCTCATACATTTTATGCCGTCCATTTCTATTATCTGTTCTACTAAAGGCCATAGCGGTGCGCAATCTGATTGCAGTGATGGGACTGATAGGCCGTATCTTAAAGCTGCTATTGTTGCCTCATGTTGTCCGATTTCTGTGGTTACTATAAGTACGTCTCCGGGGGTTATAAGATGCATGCCTAGGGGATCTCTATTTGAAGGAGGAGTCCCTATTGCGCAGGTAGTTATATATAGGCCATCGACTTGCCCCTTTGGGAGCACCTTGGTGTCTCCTGTCACTAACTGTATGGAGAGCTCTGAGCATACCTTTGCTGCACTTTCCATGTAGGAGAGAAGTTCGTCTTTAGCTAGACCTTCTTCTGCAATCAGCCCCATAGCGATAAAGTTAGGTTTGGCCCCTCGCATTGCTAGGTCATTTACGGAACCACAGATTGCAAGTTCACCAATATTCCCCCCGGGGAAAGATCGAGGCGATATGGTATATCCATCTATCGTTATGGCTATATTACCATCTACTATGGCACAATCTTCCAAATAGGGAGAAACGTTTTCTTTTCTGAAAGGTTGCAGTATTTGGAATATTATTTCAGAAGTTAGCCTTCCTCCCGAACCATGTCCAATATTTAGTTTTTCCATAAAATTACCTCCTCCTGTCATATTTGTATTGTGCCGCACAACTTCCTTCACTTGAGACCATGCATGGGCCCACAGGGTGCATAGGGTTACATGGATTACCGAATAGCGGGCACTCGATCGGGCTTATGAGGCCTTTTAGCACATCTCCGCAACGACAGCCCGGTGGAGGTGAGGAGGCATATTCCTTTATTTCTAGACGAACTGAGGCATCGTGAACCTCAAATTCTGGTTTCAGTCTATAGCCAGAAAGGGGAATTTCTCCTAAACCTCTCCAATGTGCATTACATGGCTCAAAGACTTGGTTTAAAAGGTTTTGGGCAGTTAAGTTCCCTTCTGGCCTTACGGCTCTGGGGTACATGGATTTAACTGTAGGTTCTTTTTTAATTATTTGTTTGGTTATCTCTAAAAGGCCTGCCATGATTTCAAAAGGTTCAAATCCCGCTATAGCGCAAGCTTTTCCATATTTTTCGGGTATAAAGCGATAAGGTTCCAGCCCTATGATTACGCTCACATGTCCTGGAAGCAAAAATCCATCTAGAGATACCTCTTCAGAGCTGGCTAATGCTTCCAAAGCAGGAGGAACTGTTTTATGCATACAGAAAACTAGGAAATTGTCCAATTTTTCTTTTTTTGCTTCTATCAAAGCTGCAGCTGTTGCTGGGGCAGTAGTTTCGAATCCAACACCCAGAAATACTACTTTTTTGTCTTGGTTTTCTCTGGCAATATCAAGGGCTTGAGCAACGGACGTTATTACTTTTACTGATTTGCCACCAGCTCTGCATTCTTGAAGAGAACTCCAACTTCCTGGTACCTTAAGCATATCACCGTAAGTGGTTACTATTGAATCTTCTCTTTCGGCTATGGAAATGGCTGCGTCTATTTCTGATTGGTCTGTTACACAAACGGGGCATCCAGGCCCTGATATGAGTTTGAATGATTGATGAAGAAGAGATTTTATGCCGTGGCGAAATATGGACACTGTGTGTGTACCGCATACTTCCATTATGGTTATGCTTTTGTTGCCTTCTTTACTTAAGAGGGCATTTAAAGCTTGGGAAAGCTTTAGTACCATTTTTTCTTCAGTTTGAGGGGAAGACATTTTCATTCTCCATCACTTCCCTTAATTCTTCCCACAAGGTGCATATTTCTTCTCCTTCTGTTCCTACAAGCTTCTCTATGGCGAAACCTGCATGGACTAAAACCATATCACCAATGGCAAGGTCGGGTACTATATCAGTTCGTATCTCGACCTCAACAGGCCCTGCGGAGGCAATGGCTCTGTTTTTATCTAACATCTTTATTATTTTGTGTGGTACCGCAAGACACATATTGATGCTCCTTTCTTTTTGAGGTATGAGCTGCTTAGTTATTTTAACTTTAAGTCTCAGACTTAGAAAGTACATGTTATGTTATTCCTAGTGTATTATTTTCATTATAAAAAAGAAAAGCCCATAAGAGGGGTGAAAAAATGGAAATAGGAATAGTACAGCTTAAAGTAGCTCATGGAAATCCCGACAGAAACATAAAAATGGTTATGCGAAACTTGGAGAGCGCTCTGAGGATGAGATGTGATGTTGTGGTTTTACCGGAGCTCTGGAATGCGACTTACCCTGTAACAGACCCTAGAATTCTAATAAAAGAAAACTCACCTCTGATTGAAAATATTGGGAATTTAGCAGAAAGATATAAGACGTGGATAATAGCTGGCTCAATGGCCATTACCACTAAGCAGGGGAACAGAAATAGGTGTTATATATACTCACCTGAAGGAAGGAAATCGTTTTACGACAAAATCCACCTCTATCCAGGACATAAGGAGCCTAATTTGTTCAAAGCTGGATCATCTCTAGGGTTAATGTCCATAGCAGGGGTATCATGTGGTGTTATGATATGTTTTGATATGGAATTTCCAGAAGTATCCAGAGCACTGGCAGAAAAGCAAGCTTTAGTGCTTTTTGTTCCTGGTGCTTGGCCAAAGAAACATATACGTCTTTGGAGGACTTTATTGATTGCAAGAGCCATTGAGAATCAGGTGTTTGTGGTGGGTGTAAATAGGTGTGATGAGGGGAAAGGGTTCTCTTTTGGGGGACAGAGCATGATAATCGACCCCTTTGGGGATGTCGTAATCCACTTAAACGAAAAACCAACCATAGAAAAGGTAACTTTGGATTTGAGCCTGGTAAATAGGGCCAGGGCGAAAAATTTAGTTGTTTCATCTAAAAGATCGGCTATTTACCGAAAATGGAAATAAAAATATAATAGCATGCAAAATGATAGCTTATTGAGGAGTAAAAAGTTGAACTTTTGTTACAAAGTTTTTAAAAAAACAATCATAGACGTTGCAAGAAAATTCAAAAAATACTTATAATATAGTATAAGATATCAGAAGGAGGTGATGGTCTGAAAATTTTGTAGTTGATAAATAGGATAATAATATAGAAGAAACGATAGGAGGGATAGTATGAGTAACGGAGCGGAAAGAGAACAGTGGGGTTCTAAGTTGGGTTTTATTCTGGCAGCAGCAGGCTCGGCTGTAGGGCTTGGTAACATATGGAGGTTCCCTTACATAACGGGGCAAAATGGTGGTGCTGCTTTTGTCTTGCTTTACGTCGCTTTGGTCTTTGTCATAGGTTTTTCCGTCATGCTTGCAGAGATAGCCATAGGAAGGGCTGCTCAACTTAATGCTGTTGGTTCTTTCAAGAAGCTCAAAGGAGGCGCTTGGACTATTGTAGGTTGGATGGGGGTTGCAGCGGGTTTCATAATTCTCTCTTATTATGGCGTTATTGCGGGCTGGACTATAGCATATTTCCTTAAATCCTTTACAGGCCTTATGCAAATTGCTGAGCAGGGGAAAGCGGGGGATTTCTTTGTTGGATTCATAACCAATTCAGGTGCAGTTATAGCTTGGCAGGCACTTTTTATGATAATAACTACTTATATAGTTTATAAGGGAATAGGCGAAGGAATTGAAAAGTATTGCCGGATTTTGATGCCTGGCCTATTCATCATTTTGTTGATTTTGATTGTCAGAGCTGTTACTCTGCAGGGGGCAGGAGAAGGTATAGCATTTTACCTTAAGCCTGACTTCTCCAAAATTAATGCTGGAACCCTTGGGGCAGCGTTGGGGCAAGCGTTTTTCTCTTTGTCTTTAGGTATGGGTTGTATGATTACCTATGGTAGTTATCTGGATAAAAAAGAAGTCCTTCCTGGTGCTGCAGCGCAGGTCTGTTTCTTGGATACTGCGGTGGCATTCCTTGCAGGTTTGGTCATTTTCCCAGCAGTTTTTGCCTTCGGTGTGGAGCCTGGAGCAGGGCCTGGCCTTACCTTTATTACCCTCCCCAATGTTTTTGCCAAGATGCCAGGGGGCGCAATTTGGTCCGGTTTGTTCTTCCTGCTTCTGTTTGTCGCTGCTTTGACTTCGGCCATATCCCTTTTGGAAGTTGTTTCTGCCTACTTTATCGATGAAATGAAATGGTCAAGGGCAAAGGCCGCGTGGACAAATGGATTACTGATATTCTTATTGGGTATACCTTCTGTTTTAGGATTGGCGGGTAAATTGCCCAAATTGGGAGGTAGAGATTTTCTTGACTCTGCGGACTTTATTGCCTCCAATGTGCTGCTGCCTTTGGGTGGCCTGTTCATAGCTTTGTTTGTGGGTTGGATATGGACAGAAGGAGCGAAGAAAGAGGTTACCAACAATGGTACTGTGCCTTTTGGGCTTGAGACAGCTTGGCTTTGGGTATGCAGAATAGTGGCTCCAGTTGCGATAGCCTATATATTTATAACAGGGCTGAAATGGTAACAAGTATTTTATTGTCAAGTGGTATTATAAAACCGGGCAGTTAATTGCCCGGTTTTATTGTTTTTTTGTTTTGGCTTATAATAAACAAGGTTGACCGTTGTAAGCATTTGTGCAAAAATACACTTGCTAGGTTCGGATGAAGGTCGCAAGAGAGACCCCGAGTGCTTGTAGAAATACGGGGCGCCGAAGGTGCAACCTCAGCTGTTCTAGCTGAAGGGAAACTCTCAGGCTAAAGGATTGCGGCTGGACGAGTCTCTGAACACGTGGCTGCTTTGAGCTTTAAGTTGAAGAGCAGCGACGCAAGAACAGAGAACCCACCTATTCAGGTAATAGGGGGTTTCCGATGTTCGGCAAATATGAAAAATATAAGGTCATATCCAATAATAAAATCCTCGAAGGGCAAATTGATTGTCTCGAGTTTGTAAAAGGTGATGCTTTATCTGTTCTCGAGAAGGCGAGGGATTACATACATCAAGGATGGGCCCTTCTGAATCATCCTCTATATGGTAATTTTACTCCCAGACAGCAACCTTATAGAACTATCCTCCTTGGGTTGCGAGTGTCGAAGGAACACAAGCCATTTAATGTGGATTTGGAATCTTTGGGACTAATAGAAAAGAGCATTCTCAAATTTCGCTCTGGCATGCCTGAAGGTTCAAAAAATCCCCCCCGAGTTGAAAGCGTAGCTGAGGATTACGCTATTCTTGACTTATACCTTGTCTCAGTTAATTTAAACCGCTATGGCATAAAGTATGATTTTTCTAAGGCTATTAGTAATGGCATTAATACTGGCTGGTAATTCCCATTCAGAGTGGGGAATAAATTGGTTATTTAAAAGGAGGTGAAACGCATGATAGAGGTTAACAAGGATAATTATGAGGAAGAAGTTCTTAAGAGTGACCTTCCTGTAGTAGTGGACCTGTGGGGGCCTAAATGTGGTCCTTGCCTTGCATTGATGCCCCAAGTCGAGGAATTGGCAAAAGAGTACGAGGGGAAGGTTAAATTCTGCAAGCTGAATGTGGCAGAAAACAGGAGGTTGGTAATATCTTTGCGAGTCATGGGCGTTCCTACTTTTCTATTCTATAAGGATGGAGAACTGAAGGAAAGAATTACTGGTGGAGATGTTACGCCCGAAGCTATAAGGGAGAGAGTTGAAAAACTCCTGTAGCGGGAGTAATACGATAACGAAGGGAGGGATTGAGTTTGAAGCTTGAGCTACATAAAGTCAAAGTTACTGATTTGAAGTGGGGCGATAAAACCTTATTTGATGGGGGTACGCTCTATGTCAATAAGGCAGAAATAGAGGAGATGTTATTGGAAGATGAGCGTTTTGCTAAAGTCTCCGTCGATTTTGCTAAGCCAGGTGAGAGCGTAAGGATACTACCTGTTAAAGATGTGGTGGAGCCTCGGTGCAAGCTTGAGGGTGAAAATGAGGTTTTCCCTGGATTCATAGGGGATGTTGATACGGTAGGTTGTGGTAAGACATTAGTGCTTTCTGGGGCTGCAGTTGTGACCTGCGGAAGGATAGTTGGTTTCCAGGAAGGTATTATTGATATGTCAGGTCCTGGGGCAGATTACACTCCTTTCTCTAAGACAAACAACGTGGTACTAGTTTTTGAACCCAAAGAGGGGCTTGAAAAACACGAATATGAAGCTGCTTGCCGTATGGCTGGACTCAAGACGGCCCACTACCTGGCATGTGCTGTAAAGGGTGCTGCAGCTGATGAAGTAGAGACTTACGAGTTGCCTTGCTTTGCAGAAGCTATGAAATCACATGAGGGACTTCCTAAAGTTGCATATTTGTACATGCTCCAATCGCAAGGTTTGTTACATGATACCTACGTTTATGGGGTAGATGCCAAAAAGATACTACCTACTCTAATACATCCAAATGAAGTCATGGACGGAGCAATAGTTTCAGGTAACTGTGTTTCGGCATGCGATAAAAATAACACCTATTCCCATCTTAACAATCCAGTTATAAAAGAAATGTACGCAAGGCATGGCAAAGATTTTAACTTTGTTGGCTGCATAATAACCAACGAAAACACTACTCTTGCAGACAAGAAGAGAAGCTCTTCATATGCTGTAAAGCTTGCCAGACTTTTGGGTGTAGATGGTCTGATTATTACGGAAGAAGGTTTTGGGAACCCGGATACTGACCTAATCATGAATTGCCGCAAAGCAGAGAAAGCAGGCATCAAAACGGTTCTTTTGACAGACGAATACGCAGGAAGAGATGGAGCGAGCCAGTCTCTGGCCGATGCGTGCTCCGAGGCAGATGCAGTGGTTACTGCAGGAAACGCCAATGAAGTGGTTGTGCTGCCTAAGATGGAAAAGGTGATAGGCTTCCCAGAATACGCAGATATCATAGCAGGCGGGTTTGATGGTTCCTTAAGGGAAGATGGCTCAATAGAAACGGAGATACAGGCAATAACTGGAGCAACTAACGAACTGGGTTTCAATAGAATAGCTGCTTACACAGGGTAAGATCTTGAATATATAGGAGGTGTAGTGCATGGGTAAGCTTACAGGGAAAAAGCTGATCCTCCTAGGTGAGCGCGATGGTGTAGCCGGGCCAGCAATGGAGGAAAGCTTGAAGAATAGTGGCGCAGAAATAGTTTTCTCCGTCACAGAGTGTTTCGTCTGAACAGCTGCAGGTGCAATGGACCTGCAAAATCAGCAAAGGGTTAAGGATGCAGCAGAAAAATACGGTGCTGAGAACGTGGTTGTAGTTTTGGGTTCTTCAGATCCAGAAGGCGCCGAGATATATGCTGAGACCGTTACTAATGGAGATCCAACCTTTGCAGGTCCGTTGGCAGGAGTCTCGTTGGGACTCGCTGTTTACCACGTTTTTGAGGAGGAAATCAAGGGAGAAGCAGACCCCTCTGTTTGGGAAGAGCAGGTCGGCATGATGGAGATGGTTCTTGATACGGAAGCATTAGCAGCTGCAGTTAAAAAGATTAGAGAACAGTATAGCAAATATTCACTGTAGATCGTAGATATCTGCGGAAGGGGGGGGAAGAATGGCATACAGGGTAGTACATTACATAAACCAGTTTTTTGCTGGTGTAGGTGGAGAAGAAAAGGCCGATTACAGGCCAGAAGCCAGAGATGGAGCGGTTGGTCCCGGTTTGGCCCTTAACGGTGCTTTAGGCGGAGATGCGGAAATAGTAGGGACTGTTATATGTGGAGATTCCTACTTTGCCGATAACATAGAAGAGGCAAAAAAACAGATACTTGAGCTCATTGCCAAGTTTGAGCCTGATGCGGTAGTGGCAGGTCCAGCTTTCAACGCAGGCAGATACGGCACGGCCTGTGGAGCAGTATGTGAAGCTGTTGCTAACGAGCTCAATATACCTACTGTTACTGGTATGTATGAGGAAAACCCAGGCGTGGACATGTTCAAGAAGGCAACGTATATAGTCAAGACCGCAGATAGCGCTAGAGGGATGAAAGATGCCATTCCTGTTATGGCGAAGCTCGTGCTTAAGCAACTGCGTGGCGAACCTATAGGTAAGCCAGAAGAGGAAGGGTATATCCCGAAAGGTGTAAGAATTAACTATTTTGCGGATAAAATAGGAGCCGTAAGGGCAGTGGATATGTTCGTGAAGAAACTAAAAGGCGAACCTTACACAACAGAATATCCCATGCCTGTTTTTGATCGAGTACCACCTAATCCTCCTGTAGCAAATCTGGCCGAGGCAACTATAGCTCTTGTCACATCGGGGGGAATTGTCCCTAAAGGCAACCCTGATCACATTGAGGCTTCCAGTGCTTCTAAATATGGAGAATATAGTTTGGCAGGCGTGGAATCTCTTTCTGCTGAAACTCATGAAACGGCCCATGGTGGGTACGACCCCACATACGCTAATGAGAATCCAAACAGGGTGCTGCCTGTTGACGTTATGCGGGAGTTAGAGAAAGAAGGGGTCATCAAGAAATTCCACGAAACTTTCTATACCACAGTTGGTAATGGCACATCTGTGGCGAACGCCAAGAAATTTGGTGCTGAGATAGCGCAGAAGCTCAAGGATGCTAACGTAACTGCTGTGATTGTGACCTCGACCTGAGGAACCTGTACTCGTTGCGGTGCAACGATCGTAAAGGAAATTGAAAGAGCCGGCTTGCCGGTAGTGCATGTATGTACCATAGTTCCTATTTCTTTAACGGTAGGAGCCAATAGAATAGTTCCTGCTGTTGCTATACCTCATCCATTAGGAGATCCAACAAAAACACCTGAAGAAGAGAAGCAATTGCGCAAGCACCTTGTAATGAAGGCTCTTAAAGCTCTTCAGACCGAGGTGGAAGATCAAACGGTATTTAACGATTAATAATACTAGGTAAGGGGAGAGGCGCGACGTGTCTTTCCCCTTACCTTTTTAGGAGGAGGAAACAAAAATGGCTAAAGCATCAATAAAGGGCTATTCTTACTGTCTGAATCATGTTCCAAACATTGCTTTTCACTACGGTAATACTCCGTTTACAGAGAGACTTTTAAGAGGCGAGACGGAATTTATCAAAAATCTAAAAAATAAAATGCAGAGCTACAAGGAAGCTTGTGCTTATGCTCCTAATCAGGCCTATATAGGAGGAATAACCCTAGCAGAATTGGAGCAGCAGCCAAGCCCTATGTATGAAAATAGATTGAAAAGTTGTGATCGCTTCGGTAAATACGGGGAAATCATGCCCGAAGATGAATTTATTGGGCTTATGGATATATGTGATGTCTTTGACATAATCTGGTTGGAAGAGATCTTTGCTTCTGAAATAAAAAGCAAATTGGAAGGTCATTCCCTTTTGAACGAATCCCAATTGAAGAGACTTGAAGCAGGTCATCCTCAGGAAGAAATAATGAAGGAGGTCAACGAAAACGAAGCACTTCCTCTGTATCTTGGCGAAAGGGTTGTTGGATGTTGCAGAAGAGGGCACGAGACTGATGAATGCCTGTCATCTTACGTGCTTTTAGAAAATATAGCTTGCAAAGCAGGTGGAGTGCTTTCTTTGCTTCATTTGATGAAAAACGCTGGTATCAAACCTGAAGAAATTGATTACGTTGTAGAATGTTCTGAGGAAGCTGCAGGAGACGCTAACCAGAGAGGTGGCGGCAATTTTGCTAAGGCCGTTGCGGAGATAGCTGGATGTGTCAATGCTTCTGGATGTGATGTGAGAAGTTTTTGTGCTGGCCCGGTAAACGCAGTTATAGCAGGAGCATGCCAGGTGGCATCTGGTGCTAGAAAAAACGTTGTAGTTTTGGCTGGGGGAGCTGTTCCTAAACTTTTTATGAACAGTAGAGATCATATTAAAAAAGATATGCCAGCTCTTGAGGACTGTCTTGGAGGCTTTGCTGTTCTTCTTGGCCCCTCGGACGGAGAAAATCCAGTGATTAGGTTGGATGCCCTAGGCAAACACTCCGTTGCAGCTGGAGCTTCACCCCAGGCCATTACAAGTGCTTTAGTATGGGAGCCCCTGCAGAAGCTGGGCTTGGATTTCAACGATATAGACAAATATGCAGCAGAACTTCATATACCGGAAATAACCTTACCTGCAGGTGCCGGGGATGTGCCTTTGGCCAACTTTAAAATGATAGCTGCACTTGCTGTTATGAAAGGGCGCTTGGAGAAGAGTGCTATGAACGAATTTGTTAAAAACAAGGGTATTCCTGGCTTTGCCCACACACAGGGACACATTCCTTCAGGGGTTCCATTTATCGGGCATGCTTGTGATGCAATAAAGGCCAATGAGATGAAACGAGCAATGATTATAGGTAAGGGCAGCTTGTTCCTGGCGAGACTTACAAACCTTTCTGATGGGGCATCTTTTATTATTGAGCCGGGCCAGAAAGAAGAAGAAAAGGCAGCTCTTACAAGAGAAGAAATAAGAGAGGCTGTTTTGGATGTCCTGCAAGGATTGGCAGAAGACCTTAAGAAACAGCAATAATGAGGAGTGTTTTTTATGGATAATTTAAAGAAAATTATAGGAGAAGAACTTTCTGTAATTGTGCAGAAGGCTCGCTATGGAGAAAAGCCTATAAAAGTTGGACTTATGGCTTCAGGTAGTGAGCATGGTGATGGAGAGCTGCTGGAAGGGGCCTGTCTAGCTAGATCTAGAAACAAAAGTGTGGAGGTTGTAATGATAGGCCCTAAGCCAAAGGAGGACCATGGCTTTGAGTGGATTGAGACCTCAAGGGATGAAAATGAAATAGCGAAAGCTATGGAAGATGCTTTGAAATCTGGAACTATAGATGGGGCAGTGGCTTTACATTACCCGTTCCCCTTGGGAGTTACTACTATAGGGAGAGTAGTAACCCCAGGAAGAGGTAAGGCAATGTTTATTGCATCCACTACAGGCACGAGCTCTACTTCTAGATTGGAGGCCATGGTGCTCAACGCCATATATGGTAGCGCTGTGGCAAAGGCTGTAGGAATTAAGGAGCCCAAGATCGGAATTTTGAACATTGAAGGTGCCCAGGTGGTCTACAGAAAACTGTCTGAGTTAGTAGAAAAAGGATATCCATTGAAGTTCGGAGAGAGCATACGTAAGGACGGTGGAGCGATCTTAAGGGGAAACGATCTTCTTGCTGGCGCCGTTGATGTTTGTGTTACCGATACCCTTACGGGTAACGTTTTGATCAAGCTTTTTTCGGCCTTCACCACAGGAGGTAACTATGAAGCTGTAGGCTGGGGATATGGCCCTTCAATAGGGAAAGGGTGGCCCTACATAGTCTCTATAATCTCTAGGGCTTCAGGTGCCCCAGTTATAGCCAATGCCATAGAGTTTACGGCAGATGCAACTAGGGGCAGCCTTCAGGATGTATTAGGCCAGGAGTTGAAGTTAGCTGAGAAAGCTGGGCTTTCGTCGGTACTGGATTCTCTGCGCCATAGCACTTCAGCCGCAAAGGAAGAGGATGTAACAGCTCCGCCAGCAGAGCCTACGGAAGAAGAGATTCATGGCATAGATGTATTGTCCATAGAGGGGGCAGTCAAGGAGCTGTGGAAAAACGGAATTTATGCTGAATCTGCAATGGGATGTACTGGTCCAGTGGTTAAAGTACCTGCAGCAAAATTGGTTAGGGCTTCTGAGGTGCTTAAGGAGAAGGGTTATATATAAATAGTTTCTAAAGTAGAGTGTTTTAGAAAGAAAAAACTAAAACTCGAAAAGAGGTGTTGTCCCTGATGTTTCGTAGAGTATATGTTAGTTCGCGAAAAGGGATAATACCTCTTTTTGTGTTTCTGTTTGGAACAAAGGAAGGAACTATTCCTGAGTGACGTGTTATAATTAAGTAAAGATTATTTGTGAAGGGGGGTGAGAGAAGGGAGTTTCGTGTATGGAAGGTTATAAGGGTGAGCAGTTAGGAGGAGTTGTATGGGTAGAGAAGCTAGAAGGAGGGATTTTAGTTGGAAGCCTTAATGAGGATTAACGGCATAGTCAATGGGTTTGTTTGGGGACCACCTATGTTGGCTTTACTGGTAGGAACAGGTATATACCTTACCATTATTTTAGGTTTTCCTCAGGTTAGATATTTTGGGTTTATGTTCAAAGAAGTGCTAGGCAAGCTGGGCAAAAAGGCCGAAGGGGAAGGAACTATTTCTTCTTTTGGCGCTTTGGCTACAGCCTTGGCTTCTACTGTTGGTTCCGGAAATGTAGCAGGGGTTGCCACAGCACTGCATTTAGGAGGTCCGGGTGCTCTTTTCTGGATGTGGGTCACTGCTGTATTTGGGATGACTACCAAAATGACGGAAGTAGCCCTTGCTGTGCGATTCAGAGAAAAAGACGCTGCAGGCAACTGGCGTGGTGGCACTATGTACGTTATGGAAAAGGGACTTGGACAAAAATGGCTTGCGTGGCTGTTTGCCTTTTTCACGACTTTTGCTGCCTTTGGCATTGGAAATGCCATACAGGCAAATTCAACAGCAGAGGCCCTATATTTGGGGTATGGGATTCCTCACTGGCTATCTGGTGTTGTCGTAGCAGTTTTGGTTGCATTGGTTATATTGGGTGGATTGAAGAGAATTTCGGATGTTACGACCTATTTAGTTCCTTTTATGGCTATCTTTTACATTATAGGTGGACTTATCGTAGTATTTATGCATTTAGACATGGTTCCTGCCGCAATAGGACAGGCGGTGAAATATGCGTTTAATGATCCTATGGCTATGCCTGGTGCAATAGCAGGGTGGTCTGTGAAAATGGCTTTGACCAAGGGAGTGGCCAGAGGTGTTTTCTCCAATGAGGCAGGATTGGGCTCTGCCCCTATGGTACATGCTACTGCCATTGTGGATCACCCTATAAGGCAGGGTTGCTATGGGCTTTTTGAAGTTTTCACTGATACGATAGTTGTGTGCTCCATAACAGGTATAAGCATTTTGGCGACCGGTACCCTTACGGGATCGCCAGAACTTACTGGAGCCCAGCTAACTTTGACGGCCTTCCAATCTGTTTTAGGTAGGGGCGGGGTTATGATTTTGTCTGCCGGTTTGGCTATGTTCGCTTTCTCGACCATTTTGGGATGGTACTGGTATGGTGAAACTGGAGCAACATATATCTTTGGTCTGAAGATAACCCCAATATATAAAGCTCTCTGGATCTTGGTAGTTGTAGTGGGTGCTTGGGGTGGCGGCGGTAAATTCCTGTCGAACATATGGAATTTGTCTGATACCATGAATGGGTTAATGGCGGCCCCTAACCTGATAGCGCTACTGTGGCTGTCCAACGAAATGCGCAAGCTAGTCAAAGATTTTGATACAAAGAGGAAAGAAGGGTTAATCAAGTAGGTATAGTGCGAGTGAAATAGTTTGAGCGTTGCGGGGGATAAGGTAATTGTATCCCCCGCAAATATTAGTTTTAGGGGGCGATAACTTTGAATTTTCGTCCAACGAGGATGGAGGTTGACCTTGAGAACCTGAAGCACAATTTTCTTCAGGTGAAGGGGCTGGTAAAAGAGCAATCTCAAGTTATTGGTGTTGTCAAGGCTAACGGTTATGGTATGGGGATGCTCGAGGTTGCAAGGACACTTGTTGATGCAGGATGTTCCAGGTTGGCCGTTGCGATTCCTGATGAGGCTATTACTCTCAGAGAGAAAGGAATTTCTGTCCCCCTTTTGGTCTTAGGCCCATCTCCTATAATAGCAGCTGAGGAATATGTGCAGAAAGATATAGCGGCAACGATCACAGACCTTTCTTTTGCTGAAACCCTCAGCAAGGTGGCCATTGACTTGGGAAAGGTGGCCAGGGTTCACCTTAAGGTAGATACGGGCATGGGTCGTATTGGTTTCTTGCCCGAAGAGGTTCCGGATGTGGTAGAAAAACTTCTCTCGATGAAGGGCCTTGAACTTGAGGGTATTTTTACCCACTTTGCTACGGCTGATGAGCGTAACAGAGAATACACCCAGCTGCAATTTAGGCGTTTTTGCGATGTGCTTGATGTTTTAAGGACAAAAAACGTACGATTTAGAATTAGACATTGCTGCAATAGTGCAGGTACTCTGAATTTCCCTCAAATGCATATGGATGCTGTTCGGCCGGGAATTATTTTATATGGCATGTGGCCTTCTGAATGGTGCCGGAAAGAAATAGAATTGAAGAGAGTCTTTAAAGTTGTTACAGAGGTAGCCTGTGTCAGGACTTTGCCTCAAGGTAGCGGAATAAGCTACGGCTTGAGATATATGACGAGGGGAAACGATAGGATAGCAATTTTGCCTATTGGGTATCATGATGGATATGCTAGGAGTTTTTCCATGAAAGCCGAAGTGCTAATAAAGGGTAAGAGAGCCCCGATATTGGGTAGTATCTGTATGGATCAAACTATGGTTGATGTTACTCACATACCAGACGTTAAAGTAGGAGATGAAGTTGTTTTGATAGGTCAACAAAGTGACGAGGAAATAACCCCCGAGGAGATGGCGAAACATTTAGGTACTATAAACTACGAAATACCGAACCTATTTACCCCGAGGGTTCCCAGAATTTACGTTTAGATTTGACCTAATATAGGACATAAAATAAAGGCACTAGGGGGTTGAAGGTTTTAATAGGAAGATATACAATATACATTGCGGCTAGCGTAATTTATCAAGCTAAAGAGGAGGCGTAGCTTAAATGAAGATAGGGTGTCCCAAGGAAGTCAAGAACCACGAATATAGGGTTGGGTTGATACCAGCCGCTGTGCACGCTTATGTGGCAGCAGGCCATGAGGTGTTTATTCAGAAAGGTGCAGGACTAGGTTCTGGAATTACCGATGAAGAGTATGTAGCAGCCGGTGCCAAAATATTGGATACGGCCGATGAGGTGTGGAACGTAGCGGATATGATAGTAAAGGTTAAAGAGCCCCTTCCTGAGGAATACGACAGGATGAAAGAGGGACAACTTGTTTATACCTACTTCCACTTTGCTGCTGATGAAGAGTTGACCAAGGCTTGCATGGAAAAGAAGATAATAGCACTAGCCTATGAGACTGTTACTGAGTCAAATGGCTCGTTGCCTCTTCTCAAGCCCATGAGCGAGATAGCGGGAAGAATGTCTGTGCTGATGGGAGCTTATTACCTTGCCAGGCCTTACGGTGGTCAGGGGTTGCTTCCCACGGGCGTGCCTGGTGTGGCGCCAGCAAATGTGACCATAGTTGGGGGCGGAACCGTTGGAACTAACGCAGCGAAAGTAGCTGCTGGTTTAGGATGTAAAGTAACTATCCTGGATATAAATCCAGATAGGTTGGAGTATCTTGAGACTATAATGCCAGCCAACGTGTTCCCAGTTTACAGCGATAAGGTGAACTTGGAGAAAGCCTTACAGGAAGCAGATATTACTGTGGGAGCAGTTCTTATTCCTGGAGCGAAGGCACCGAAGCTTATTAAAAAGGACCATCTGAAGATGATGAAACCAGGATCGGTCATAGTTGATGTGGCTATTGATCAAGGTGGTTGTGCAGAGACTTCTAAGGCTACTACTCATAGCGATCCAATTTTTGTTGTTGATGGAGTGATCCATTATTGTGTGGCTAACATGCCTGGTGCTTATGCTAGAACTGCCAGTTTTGCCTTGAACAATTACACGATCCGTTATGGATTGCCATTGGCTAATAAAGGTGTGGAGGCTGCGTGTAAGGAGAATCCAGCTATCTTAAAGGGCTTGAATATGTACAAAGGCAAGGTTACCTTTAAGGGCGTTGCTGATGCATGGGGATTGCCTTATACTCCTGCGGAAGAAGTGCTTGCTTAATAAACAATCGAAAGTAGCGCGGCGGTCTTTTAAGACCGCCGTTTTTTTTATGCTCGTTAGAGGGTATAATTTCAGTGCTCGAATGAAAGGAGAGTGGTTTGAATAATGAAGCCGAATATCAAGGAAGTTTTATGTAATTATAAAGAGGAAGATCTTAGTGAGGACCTCATTAGACAACTGCAAAAAGCAGCAAAAAAATGCAGGTTATGGGCCCTTACTATGACTACAACGGCAAAGAGCGGTCATATAGGTGGATCTTTATCCAGTATGGAAATGTATCTTCTTGTCTATGGTCTTGCTAATTTAACACCGCAAAATGTAGAGAATATAGAAAGGGATCATGTTGTAATAAGTCATGGTCATACCTCTCCCGCAGCTTATGCCGTCCTATCATATTATGGTTTTTTGGATCCCAATCAGGCTATGGCGCTTTTCAGGAAAGCCGGTAGCCCCTTTCCAGGCCATGTTGAAAGGGAAGTTTCTGGTATAGATTGGAGCAGTGGCAACCTTGGGCAAGGGTTGGCAGCCGGTGTTGGTTTTGGATTGGCGCAGAGAGCGAAAAAGTTGGACAATCATGTATTCGTGCTAATGGGAGATGGAGAACAAATCAAAGGGCAGGTTGCAGAGGCCCGTAGGGTAGCTGTTAAAAACTGTTTAGACAATGTAACTGTGTTGGTGGACTGGAATGATATACAAATATCAGGTAGATTGGAAAAAGTGATGCCTTTTAATCTTAAGGAGCTTTGGATTGCAGATGGTTGGTCTGTTTACGAAGCGGATGGGCACGATTTTGCCTCTCTTTATAGAACTTTGAGGCAAGCTATGGAAGATGGTAAACCTTCTGTAGTTTTATGTAGAACCATTATGGGGAAAGGTATTTCCTTTATGGAGGGAACCCCTGCCTATCATGGAAAGGCTGCTTCTGATGAAGAATATGAAAAGGCCGTAGCTGAGCTGGGCGGATCTTCAGAATTATTAGTTCAGGCGAAAACCTACAGGGCTTCGGATGCTAGCAAAGAAATTGCTAAAGTATCCAGGGAAGATAAAGTTGTTGTGGATGTTGGAACCCCTAGAATATATCTTCCAGACATAAAAACAGATTGTAGATCGGCTTTTGGTAAAGCTCTAGTGGATATAGGAGCTGCTAATTACGGTATTGCAGGTAAAACTCCAATTTTGGTTTTTGATTGTGATCTGGCCGGCTCCGTAAAGGTTGGGGATTTTGCGAAAAGTTGTCCAGAATGGTTCTTTGAGATGGGAATCCAAGAGCATGCGACGGCGACAGTCGCTGGTGCTGCCTCTTGCAGTGGTGTTATAAGTATTTGGGCTGATTTTGGCGTTTTTGGTCTGTCAGAGGTTTACAACCAGCAGAGGTTGAATGACATTAATGGGACGAACTTGAAGTTGATTTTAACCCATGTGGGACTTGATGTAGGAGAGGACGGGAAGACCCACCAGTGCATAGATTATATTGGTTTGTTGAGAAATATGTTTGGATGGAAGTTGGTCGTTCCTGCTGATCCTAACCAGACGGACAGGGCAGTGAGATGGTCTATTGGTACTTACGGTAATATATGTGTGGCTATGGGACGAAGCAAGGTGCCGGTTATAACCAAAGAAGATGGCACCCCATATTATGATGAAGATTATGTGTTTGAATATGGGAAGTCAGACCTGCTGCGTGATGGATCGGACGTGGCAATTTTGTGTTGTGGCCATATGGCTTACAGAGCTGTGGAGGCTTGGGAAAAACTGAAGGCTAAGGGGATTTATGCCAAGGTTTTCAACGTAAGTTGTCCGTTGCAGATAGACGAACATACTATAAATGAGGCCACTAAGACAGGGTTAGTGGTTACTTATGAAGATCATCATTGTGGTAGTGGGCTTGGTTCAATAGTTTCTGAGAAGATGGTGGAATTAGGTTGTATGTCCAAGTTAGTAAAACTTGGGGTTCATAGATATGGAGACTCTGGGACGGCTGAAGAAGTGATAGACATGATGGGGTTGTCCACGGATAAATTGATAAAGGTAATTAGTAGACATTTAGCCTAGGATTAAAATTTTAAAAAGGGGTAATTAGCATGGAAATTTTTTCTTACGGCGGACCCATCATCTGGGTTCTGCTGTTTTTGTCTGTTTTATCTTTGGCTATTGTTTTGGAGCGGCTTTGGTTTTTCAAAGTTCACTCTACAGACCCACAAAAATTGGAACTTGCTTTGGGGGAGCGGCTGTATCTGGGGGATTCCAAAGGTGCAGCAGATCTCTTGAAATCTGGGAAGTCGTCTCTTCATAGAGTGCTAAGCGTAGCCGTGGATCATTGGGAGGCAGATTCAGATGCGTTGCAGATTTTACTTGAGCAAGAGGTGAGAAGAGAACTTTTCAAGCTCGAAAGGGGTCTGAGTTTTCTTTCAGTGATTTCAAGGATTGCCCCGCTTTTGGGCCTTTTGGGAACTATACTGGGAATGATTGATGTTTTCCGAAATTTGCCTGGGTTTAGTGGCGCTAATATGGCTGTTATGGCTGAGGGAATTTGGAAAGCATTAATTACCACTGTGGCAGGATTATCTCTTGCCGTGCCAGTCATTTTGAGCTTGACTTATTTGCAATCAAAGGTGGAAGACATGGAGGAAACCCTTTACAGGGGAGTAGATTTCATTATAAGGGAAAAATTGTTGAGGAGAGGAGAGAATGAGAAGGGTAATAACCAATAAAACAACGTTGATTTTAGTTTTGTGCTCTTTTATGCTGTTTAAGGACCTTTTATTTCCCGTTTCTTCTGTAGGAGGGGAGTCGGCTGTTAAGAGAGTTGTATCTTTGGCACCTAGCATAACTGAATCCTTAGAAGTAATGGGCTTTGCATCAAAGGTAGTAGGAGTCACGAAATATGATAGTTTTAGAAGCACATGCGAGAGGAAGATTGCTGTTGTTGGTGGGTTTTCTACCCCTTCACTCGAAAAGATAGTGTCATTACAGCCTGACTTAGTGATAGGTATATCTACGTTTCATCATAAGATATTAAAAAAATTAGATAACTTTGGCATCCACACCCTAGAAATAGAACCTCATAGGCGTTTAAGTGAGGTTGAGGTCAGCTTCTATAAAATTGGAGAGGCTCTGGACTCCATCCAACAGGCTAAAGAAAATTGGAACAGTATTACTAGGCATCTTGATGATGTAAAGGCAATGGTGAGAAACACCTTCCCTGGGGGCAGCCCTTCAGTTCTTATTGTGGTGTGGCATGATCCTCTTACGGTTGCTGGAGGTTATAACTACATAGATGATATATTGGACTTGATAGGAGTGCCTAATGCAGCGGGAAACATAAAATTCACTTTTCCTACTATAGATAGGGAAAAACTTCTCTTATTGAATCCCGACGTTATATTGATTGCGTCTGCTAAAACGGGAATGTCCATTGATGTTGATGATTTCTTAAACGTATTTGGAGATTTGCCACTTGAAGCGATTAAAAAGAAAAGGGTAACTTTTGTAAAGAGTGATCTTTTATTTCACCCTGGCCCTAAGATACCCGAAACAGCGTTACTTGTAGTAAAAAGTTTAAGTAGTCTCTATGGAAAGAAGGTAGAAATGTGCGTAGAAGGCCAAAAACTTCTCCAGAAGTAGAGCTTACTCCATTAATTGACGTTTTGTTCATGTTGATAGTTTTTTTGGTTCTAACGACCACTTTTGCAAAAGGGCAGATAGATGTCACCTTGCCAAAAGCGAAGGGTGTGCCTTCTACATCCGAACCAATCATTATTGAGATCCTTGAAGGTGGAGCTATAAAGATAGGTAATCAAGAAGTGAAGGGAAATAACCTTAAAACAGCTATAGAAAATATGACTACTAAAGGTAGAGCCATAGTAGTTGCTGCCGATAAAGACTTGCCTTATGAAAAAGTGATATTTGTCCTTGATGTGCTTAAGGAAGCCGGGATTTCAGAAGCGGGGCTTCTAGTAGAGGAGCAAAGAGAAAATTGAAGCGTTTCGCTGTATTTATAATAGTGAGTATTATTGTTCACTGCTTACTTTTGAAATTCCTGCCGGGGATTTCTAAACCCCAGCAAACAAAAAATATCACTAATAAGATATTAGTGAAGTTGGAATTTGTTAATTATAAAACTCAAAAAGTCACTCCAAAGATAGAACAACCTCTTTCTCAGGAGAAGGAAAAGCCTGTAGCCTCTGATGAAAAAGCTCTCAGGGAGGTTAGAAAAAAGGAAAAAGATGCGCAACAGCCTAAGAAAGAGAGTGTAAATGTAATAAATAAAAAAACGAAAACGGTTACTTCGTTGAAGAAAATTGAACCCCATTCATCAAAAGAATTAGTATCTAAACCCTCTAATGTTCAGAAAAAGATTGTGGAAGACCGTAAAACAGAAAACTCTTCAGACACTACAGATGAGAGTGCAACTGATTTGAATAATGAACTGTCAAAGGACAGAGCAGGGCCTAATACTCAAGGGAAAGCTCAAAACCTGAGAGTAGTTAGTGAAGATATGATACTTAAGAAAATTTCTCCTCTTTATCCTGTGATTGCTAGGCGAAAAGGTATGGAAGGGGAAGTCCTTTTGGAAGTGGATATCAACAAAGATGGCGAGGTTGTAAATGTACTGGTGAACAAAAGTAGCGGATACAAGCTTTTGGACGAATCTGCGAGACTAGCTATCAAAAAATGGCTTTTTGTTCCAAATATTGAAGGTAAAGTTCTAGTCCCCGTAGTTTTTAAGCTGAAACAGCCTTAAGATAGATAATCTTCACTTTAATTATAATAGTTTCAGTAGGGGTGTATAGTGTACAATATAAAGAGAAAGCTTATGGGGTTCGCATAGAATTATGTTGGAGGACTTTAAATGAGTATCCGTAAACTGTTTGCGGCATTCATGGGATTTTTGCTTCTTGTTTCGCTGGGCAATTTCTCATTGAATTATTATGTCCAAATAAAATGGAAATATAAACAGATTAACGAATCACTACTAAGCGGGCTTAATGTTGTATCAAAGCAAATGGAAAAAGATTTGTTTTACTTGAAGGAGTTTTCCCTCCCTAGAGGAGATACGGGAACTTCAAGGAGCATAAATGCTTCAGGATTGAGGGCGTTTAGGCTTTCTACTAACGAGGATGACTACTCGTTAACTTCTAAGTTGTTGAATAATGAATTGCCTATTGTGGAAGGAAGTTATGTCCTTTATAAGATTCCCCAAAAAGGGAGGGGTTATACCCTTTTATTGGGAAGCTCCTCACATGGTAAAATCAGCCTTCTGCCGATTGTGCCTAATTTTCAGTGGCTAAGGAGAGCTTTGCATCTAACTAGCACAAAAGGGATGTTAGTGTTTTTGGGGCCTGAGGGAGAAGTATTATGGGAGGACCCGCCTTATTTTTTAAATCGCCCTGGAGGGGCGGATGGGCCGGCAATCTACAATGTTAAAGGCCCTTGGTTTAAGGACCTTTATGGGAAGATATATTGGGGTAAAAGTAAAGCAATTATAGGAGGTACCGTTGCTCTTTATGTGTTATTGCCTTTGAGAAACTTTTTGTATTTGCTTTGCGATAGTATTATAGGGATGGCAGCTTTTGATATTTTGTTGATTATAATGATAATAGGCATGAGCTTTTTGATCTTCAAGTATGTTTTTGCTCCAATGGAAGAGATTACGGCTTTAGCTTCAGATATGCAGGACAGATTGTTCACTGCTACGTCCCCCAAAGATTTATCCACCACGGTTTCTAGAGTTGCTAGGGGAGTAAGAGAGATAGTTTCTCGCAGCAGACTCAAGGAAGTGGGTATACTATGCCAAGCCCTTTCCAGCGCACTCCAGAGTTACGTTTATCAACAGGAAAAACTATTGGCAAGTGGGGAAAAAATGGCCGACCTTAACAAAACCCTCAAAGCTACTAATGAGGCTTTAGTTATAAGAGATAGAGCTTGGAGGAGGATAATTGAGGTCTCTAAAACTGTTACCATGAACACAGGGTTTCACAAAGGACTGGGTAGGATTGCAGATATTGTTAAGGAGGTTGCAGGCGCAGGTGAAGTGGTGATTTCGAAAAAAGAAGGAAATGAATATTTGCCTTATACTGAGAGCGGTTATGGTGTTAAGTTGTCTGAAGTCAAAAAGAGTTTGGATATTAGATTGAAAAGTACACCGTTAAAAGAAGATACAGTAATATGGATAGAGGATGTATATTCTGATCCTCTATCCTTGACTTTGGGAGCTCCTGTTAAGAGCGAGGCCATATTCCCTATCTTTCATCTAGGTAGGCCTGTAGGCGTTATTTATTTAGGCTGGAGTGAACACAAAAGGGAAAATCGGGAAATATTAGATCTTCTTTTGCCTATAGCTTCTTATATAGGGGGAATGATAGACTCAAAGAGCACATTGCAGAATTTGAGACAATCTTACCAATACATGGTCGAAAGAATTCAGGCAATAACTTCTATTTTTCACGAGGAGACTTCAGCCCATCTGGAAAGGGTGGAGAAATACTGTTTTTTATTGGCTAAATCTTTGTCGTTGCCAGCGGACCATGTGGAGGACATAGCCCTTTTTTCGAGGCTGCATGATATAGGGAAGATGAAGGTGCCATTGGACATATTAACTAAAAGTGAGGCTCTTACAACAGAAGAGTTTGATATTATAAAAAAACATACTATTTGGGGTGCTGAGATATTAGGTGATGCGAGTTGGTTGGAAATAGGCAGATCTATATGTCTTTATCATCATGAGAAATGGGACGGTAGTGGATATCCTTACGGATTAGCAGGTGAGGACATTCCTATCGAGGCCAGAATAGTTTCTCTGGCCGATACTTACGATGCTTTGCGTTCTAAGAGGGCTTACAAGAAGCCGATGACTCATGAAGAAGCTTATAAGATAATAACGCAGGGAGATGGAAGAATAGAGCCTTTCCATTTTGACCCAACGATGGTCTCTTTATTCAAAGAAATTGGTCATCAGTTTGATGAAATATATAATTCTTTTGAAGAGCCAGAAGGTGTAATAAGTCTTTAAACATGAAACATGCTGAAGAAAATTAAGATATGGAGTTGATGATATGCTTAAAGACAAGGATATTGTTTTTTTGTGGTCACCTGATAAAGGGGATACTTTTCTGTTAAATTTGGAAAAAGGTTCCAAAATAGACACGCGACTTGGTGTGATACAACATGATGACATAATAGGCCGCTCGTATGGCGAGGAGGTTAGAACTCATTTAGGGAGTATATTTTATATATTAAGGCCTAATATGCTGGAGTTTAGTAGAAGAATAAAAAGGAAAACACAAATTATTTACCCTAAGGAAATTGGCATGATAATTGTATCTCTGGGGATAGGCCCTGGCTCAACAGTGGTAGAGTGTGGAACAGGTTCTGGAAGTTTAACTGCTGCGCTGGCCCATTTTGTAGGAGATGAAGGAAGAGTATATACATATGATAAGCGAGAAGAATTTTCACGCTTAGCCAGACGTAATTGCGAAAAATGGAATGTTGCTCATAGGGTTGAATTTAAAGTGAAGGATATTGCTGAGGGGTTTGATGAGAGGAATGTGGATGCTCTTTTTCTGGATGTGCCTAACCCTTGGGACTACCTAGAACGTGCGAAGGAAGCCTTAGCAGGTGGAAGCAGATTGGGTATTTTGGTTCCTACAACGAATCAAATAGAAAAAACTCTTGAAGGTCTCAAAAAACATGAATATGTGGATGTTCAAGTAATGGAGTTGTTGGTGCGCTATTATAAAATTAATGCCCAAAGAATAAGGCCAGAAGATATGATGATTGGGCACACAGGCTATCTTGTATTTGCATCTACTGTGAGGAGTGTAACTTAGATGAAGATACAGGGCCGTGCCCTTTTGCATATATGTTGTGCGCCAGATGCGACGGTACCTTGGAAAGAGCTTCTTGATAGTGGTATGGAGACTGTAGGGTATTTTTATGGTTCGAACATTCAACCTGAAAATGAATATAAAAAAAGGTTAAATGCTGTAATTCAGTTATCTGAATTTTTTGGAGCTCCTGTTTTGATCGACTCTTATGATCCACTATCGTGGCTTATAAAGTTAAAAGGCAACCTTTATTTCCCAGAGGGAGGAGTAAGGTGCGCTTTGTGTATAAAAACCCAGATCGAGAGAGCGGCCCAAATTGCTAACAGTAAAGGATTTACCTGCTTGGGCACTACGCTTACCATAAGTCCTCATAAGAAACCAGGTCTAATAAACGGCATAGGTAGGAGTGTAGCACGAAGGTATGGCCTGCGCTGGATAGATGTCATATGGCGGAAAAACAACGGATTTTTACGATCTGTAGAAATGAGCAAGAAGTTGGGTTTGTATAGACAAAATTACTGTGGCTGCATCTTGAGCATCAGAGGTGAAAAAAATGGTGCCAAATAAAGTCTTACAAGAATTTAACAGCGGAAAACTTCCCCCAGAAGCCCTAAAAAGTGTGGTGTTATCCTTTTGTGGCTCTAAAAGGCCGGAAGTGCTTGTCGGCCCTAAGGTTGGGGAAGACGCGGCTGTTATTAAGTGGGGAGAGGGAGATTATCTGGTTATTACAACAGACCCCATAGTTGGGGCCACTCAGGGGGCTGGTAGACTCCTCGTTACGGTGAACTCAAATGATGTTGCCGCAAAAGGAGGAGATCCTTGTTACCTTGCGACTACCATGATCTTCCCAAAGCACACCACTAAGGACACGATAGAAGCTGTTGCCAGAGAAATACATGAGGCTTGCCAAGAGATGGGAGTGGCCGTAGTGAGTGGCCATACCGAAATAAATGAGCGATATACTTTCCCTGTAATATGTGGGACTATGGTAGGGAAAGCAAATAGAGTACTTTCTGCAGATCATATTGTCTCTTCGGATTTGATATTAGTGACCAAACATGCGGGGTTAGAAGGCATGTCCATTCTGGCAGCTGACAGACCGGATTTGTTAGGTAAATTTCTTTCTCCCTCTGAAATAGAGGAGGCAAAGAGTTGGATTTCTAGAACTAGCATCTTAAAAGAAGCAAAGGTACTCAGAAAGTATGCGAGATTTATGCATGATCCAACGGAAGGTGGCATAATAGGTGGTCTCTCCGAGTTGATGGAATTGACAAATCTGGGCATAGAGCTCTTCAAGGAAAAGTTTCCCATACATCCTATAACGAGAAAAACCTCTGAGGCTTTATGTTTCGATCCATTGCATCTTATTTCTTCAGGAGTGCTCATAGCTGTAATACCGGAAGAAGATGCTGATACTGCTTTACGTGATCTTGCCCGTATAGAGGTGGATTGTGCAATTGTAGGACGTTTTATTGAAGGAAATGGGAATATAGATTGTGACTATACTGAAGAACTTTGGAGATTATTGGAGGTAGAATGATAAATGGTATTTTCTCGAGGCTTGATAGATGAAAGATTAGAGAAATTACGTAAAAACGCTAATTTAGGTGTATCAGATGCAGTTTTTATCCCTGTGTTGGAAGGTTATAATTGGCAAAGTTGTTATTATTTTTCAGGCTTCAGGGGTTCTAGCGGTGCCGTCATAATAACTAGGGATAGGGCTTTCTTTCTTACAGATGCCCGTTATACTCTTCAGGCTTCCGGTGAAGTTCCCTTTGAGGTGGTGGACCGCAAGAGAAATCGTTTGCTAGATGCATCTGTGGAGCTTATGAAAAAACTTTCCGTCAAGAGGATAGGTATACAGGGAGATAAAATTCCGACAACAATATATTGGTCGTTAAAGAAAGAATCTGAAATCTTTGATGTTTCTCGTGAAGTTGCAACGATTAGAAGGACAAAGTCAAAAGAGGAAGTTGCATTAATAAGAAAGGCATGTGAGTTAGCGCATCTTGCCTTAGGGAGAACAGTAAATGGAATAAAGGGTGTGAAGAGAGAAAAAGAGCTTGACGCACTTTTAGAATATAATCTCGCTATGGTAGGCGCTGATGGTGGTTGGCAGGATCACAAGTTTATAGTGGCATCTGGCGCTAGAAGTGCATTGCCCCATGGAAAAGCTTCCGATAAAGAATTTACTGAGGGAGAATGGATCACAGTTGATTTTGGTGCCAGGTATGAGGGATATGTGTGCGATATAACTAGGAATATTTTTTTAGGTGAGATTCCCAAAGAGTGGCAAGACCGACATGAACTTTTGTTGGAGGCTCAAGATGCGGCTGCTCAAATTTTGAAGCCAGGGGTAAAAGCGAAAGATGTAGATTGGGCCGCCAGGCGTGTTTTGGAAAAGGCAGGATATGAAAAGTTTTTTACTCACGGTACCGGCCACGGAATAGGACTGGATGTCCATGAGTCTCCAATCGTATCCTTTTCTTCTGAAGATGCCCTTCAAGTAGGGGATGTTATAACTCTGGAACCCGGTATATATGTTAATGGTGTAGGGGGTATGAGAATAGAGGACAATTATCTCATAACCCCTGATGGTGCTGAATGTATTTCTGATATGATACCCAAGAATATAGCAGCCTTTATTTGAAACGCTTTTTATGCCACATCCAGGCAGTAGACACTATGGACTCAAGGTTTGAGTATTTAGGGCGCCATTGTAGCTTTTCATGAGCCTGTTGGGATGAAGCTATTAATATAGCTGGATCTCCAGCTCTTCGCTCACCATATGTGACGGGAAAATCACGGCCTGTAATATCTTTTACAGTCTGTACTATTTGGTTTACACTATAACCTTTTTCACTTCCCAGATTGAAGGAATGGCAACTTAGCTCGCCGCTCTCTAACTTTTCAAAGGCAAGTAGATGAGCTTCTGCCAGATCGCTTACATGTATGAAATCTCTTATACATGTTCCATCTGTAGTAGGGTAATCGTTTCCGAATATAGTAAATTCCTTCCTTTTGCCCAGGGCCACGTTAAAAGCTATGGGTAAAAGGTGAGTTTCAGGGTTATGGTCCTCTCCTGCTCTTCCTTCGGGATCTGCTCCAGCAGCGTTAAAGTATCGTAATGATACGCTCTTTAAGGCATATGCTCTAAAATATTGTTTCAGTATTTCTTCTATAAAAAGTTTTGTGTGTCCATATACGTTTTGAGGCTTTTTAGGAGACTCTTCGGTTATTGGGATTTGGTCTGGCTCGCCATAAATTGCGGCGGTTGATGAAAATACTAGTTTGTCGACATCGTGGTTTTTCATTGTGGAAAGTAGATTTATAGTGCCTATAATGTTGTTTCTGTAATAAGTATCGGGGTTTTCCATAGATTCAGGAACTATGCTTTTGGCTGCAAAGTGAAAGACACCTTCTATTGGAAATTTTTCGAAAACTGACTCCACGAAAGACTTATCAGTTAGGTCTCCAACAACGAGGGTTGCATTTCCCACAAGATCTCTATGTCCGGTTGAAAGGTTATCTAAAACTACTACGTCCATTCCTTTATCAAGTAAGGCTAAGACAGTATGGCTTCCTACGTACCCTGCTCCGCCAGTTACTAATATCAAAATCCCCGCCTCCTATGAGTAAGCAACTTAATTTTAAGAGAAACTAGTGCATTTTATAACACAATCGTGTTCTTGCAACAAGGCAGCTTGACAAGAGAGTAGAAACAAATATAATCATCTAGAATTGTAAACTTTTGGTACTTATTTTTATTTACATAAACTAGGTTTTATTATGGGGGTGTTTTTTTGGGTGAGCTGCAACCTATGTATCTTGTTCTTGAGGACGGTTCGTGTTGGGAAGGTTTTGGCCCGGGCATAGAGGTAAAAGGAGAAGTGGTTTTTGATACAACTCCTGTAGGCTACCCCCAGGCAGTGTCTGACCCGTCTTTTGCAGGACAGATAGTAGTCTTTGCGTTTCCTATGATAGGGAATTACGGCGTTGACCCTGAGCGCCTTGAAAGTAATAAGCCTTGGGCAAGTGGAGTTGTAGTAACGAGCATGGAAAAAGGTGCTTTTGAGGGGCCTTCTTTTTCTGAATGGCTTATAGAAAATGGCGTAGGATGGATGAAATTTGTGGACACACGAAGGTTAGTCATACATTTGAGAGAGCGTGGCTGCCTAAGAGGAGCCATGTGTTTGGATAAAAGGAAAGAGATTCCCCTCTCCCAAGAGGAACACCCGGTGAAAACAGTTTCAACTAAAGAAGTTATAAGGCTGGAAGGGAAAAGAGGCCCTAAGATCGCTTTAGTAGATTATGGGGTAAAGAGAAACATAGTTAGAGAATTGCAAAAAAGAGATTGTACTGTGATTATTTTTCCCCATAACACTGAGGCAGAAGAAATTCTAAGAGAGGATCCTGACGGCATATTGTTGAGCAATGGGCCGGGAGATCCGTCTTTGTTGGAGGCGGAAATAAAGACAGTTGGTGATTTAATTGGGCAAAAGCCAATAGCTGGTATTTGTCTTGGCATGCAGATATTGGCACTAGCAGTTGGCGGTATGACAGAAAAGCTTAAATATGGGCATAGAGGCGCTAACCATGCTGTCAAAGATCTCATTTCAGGCAAAGGACTTGTTACGAGCCAAAATCACGGATATGCAGTAGTTGAATCTTCATTAAGGGGGACAGGGATGATTGTAACTCATGTAAATCTAGGTGATGGTAGTGTGGAAGGCATTATGCATGAAAGGTTGCCTATATGGGGAGTTCAGTTTCATCCGGAAGGAAGCCCTGGCCCTTTAGATTACGAGTGTTTCTTCGACAATTTCGTGGCTTCTACGAAAGGGGTTTTATGATGACAAAAGGAAGCTCCAAGAAGCGTAGTGTTCTAATCATTGGTTCAGGCCCCATAAGGGTGGGTCAGGCTGCAGAGTTCGATTATTCAGGTAGCCAGGCTTGTCGGGCAGTTAAAGAAGAAGGCCATAAGGTTATATTGTTGAATAGCAATCCAGCAACCATTCAGACAGATATTAGTGTGGCTGATGTGGTCTATATAAGGCCAATTATTGCGGAAGTAGTGGAGGATATCGTCAAAACTCATAAGCCTGATGGAGTGATAGCTACTCTCGGGGGACAAACAGCGTTAAACCTTCTAGTTGATTTGGAAGAAAAAGGTTTTTGGGAAAAATATGGAGTTTCTATCTTAGGAACGTCAGCTGATTCAGTTAAAAAGGCTGAAGGTAGAAATGTTTTCCGTGATTTGATGAAATCTATAGGTGAGCCAGTAGTCAACAGTATTTACGTTTCTACACCTCAAGAAGCCTTGGATTTTGCCACTTGTGAGGCTCTCCCCTTCATAGTGCGGCCAGATTTTACTCTTGGTGGCACAGGAGGCGGAGTGGCTTTTGATGTTTGCGAGCTTCGCAAGATAACTGAGGAAGGGTTGCGAGCTTCCCCAGTTAAAAGAGTCTTAGTTGAGAGATATCTTAAAAATTGGAGAGAAATTGAGCTCGAGATAGTAAGGGATAGCTTTGGGAACAAGCTCTGTGTTTGTGGAATGGAAAATTTAGATCCTATGGGGGTTCACACTGGAGATAGTGTGGTTGTGGCGCCTGTTCTTACTTTACCTGATGACTTTTGGCAGCGACTTCGTTTGGCTGCTTTCAGGATAGTTGATGCTCTTGATGTGAGAGGGGCTTGTAACGTTCAATTTGCTGTTTCTCCGTCTTTAGAGGAATATGTGGTGATAGAGGTAAACCCAAGGGCAAGTAGGTCCAGCGCTTTAGCTAGCAAGGCGACAGGTTATCCCATAGCGAGGATGGCAGCTAAGATAGCTTTAGGTATAAGTTTGACTGACATGCCTAATCCCGTGACGGGAGTTGGTAGTGCCCTGGCTGAACCTGCTTTAGATTATGTAGTGGTAAAGTATCCAAGATGGCCTTTTGAGAAGTTTCCTGAGGCCGACCCCTTTATTGGGACCAGAATGAAATCTACAGGTGAGGTTATGGCGATTGGGGTTACATTTATTGAAGCCCTACTGAAGGCCATAAGATCTCTGGATTTGCCTTATGACATCCATAACCATGAAGTGCTTTCAATGAACGAGGGAAAATTATTAAGTGAAATTAGTCGTCCAACTCACAGAAGGCTGTGGGCGATACTGGAACTTTTAAAACGAGGGTACAGTAAGGAAGCTATATCAAAAGAATCTGGAATACATGAATTTTTTATAGGCCAGATTGAAATCGTAGCGGATATCTTCAAGGAGCTTTCAAGCAAAGGACCTAGCAAGGAGGTTTTGAGCAAGGCTCGAAGATTTGGCTTTTCGGTGGAAGATGTGGCACATTGTTGTGGTTTAAGTGTAGAGGAACTTGAAAATCATGAAAGTTGGTCTTCTATATCTAAGGTTTTTCGTGAGGTGGATGGAACTGCTGGTGAAGTTCCCTCTGCTTCTGGCTATTGGTATGGTACTTGTTTGGGATCAAGTGATTGCTTAAATTTTGCTGATGAAGATGAGGCCATAGCGGTCTTGGGTTCAGGACCTATAAGGATAGGCCAGGGCGTTGAATTTGATTATTGTTGTGTTAAGGCAGTAGAGGCTATAAAGAGGTTGGGATACAGGGCAATAATGATCAATAATAATCCTGAAACCGTAAGTACGGATCACGATATGTCTGATGCACTTTATTTTGAACCATTGACGGTAGAAGATGTACTGCCTGTTTTAGATAGGGAAAACGTTTCGAAAGTTTTTGCTTGCTTTGGAGGCCAAACTGCCCTCAAGTTGGGATTAGAATTAGAGAAAAGAGGAATTGAGCTTTTGGGCATGCCCTCTTCAGCAGTAAGGACAGCTGAAGACAGAGATAGCTTCTCAAGACTTCTTGAGAAGTTGAATATTCCTCAGCCTAAAGGGATTTCTGTAACTTCTGTTGAAGAAGCCCTGTCATGGGTAAGGGAGAATGGTTTCCCAGTAATGGTCAGGCCTAGTTTTGTCATAGGTGGGCTTGCTATGCAGGTAGTTTCCAGAGAAAGAGAACTGGAAGAGGTATTGAAAAGAGCTCTTGGGACTGACAAAAAAGCAAAGGTACTTATAGATAGGTTCATCCCAGGTAAAGAATTTGAGGTAGATGCCCTTTGTGATGGAGATGAAGTTTTTGTGCCAGGCATTTTCGAGCATCTTGATCCGGCGGGAATTCACTCAGGAGATTCTATAGCGATTTTCCCAGATGTATCTCTCTCTTCCAGGCAGAAAGATAGGGTTTTGGATATAACGGCGGTTCTGGCAAAAGCTTTGGGTGTGAGAGGCTTGATAAATATTCAGTTTGTGCTTTCTGGCGGTGAGATCTATGTAATAGAAGCTAACCCACGAGCCAGCAGGACTGTCCCAATAGCCGCAAAGCTGTCGGGTATTCCATTGGTGGAAATAGCCGTTTCTGTGGCTCTGGGAAGTAAAATCTCCGATTATGGTATTAGAGGCAGCGTATGTCCAGCGAAGGGGCTTTTCGGAGTTAAGGTGCCCGTTTTTTCGACTGAGAAGTTACCTGGTGTGGATAACCGGTTAGGTCCAGCTATGCAATCTACAGGAGAGTCTCTTGGTGTTTCGGATACCGTGTCTGAGGCTCTTAGAGAAGGTTTTGAGGGAGCGGGCTGGCATATTCCGCTGAAAGGAAAAATATTGCTAACGGTGAGCGATGAGTATAAGTCTCAAATAGCTCCAACTGCAGGAACTTTTAGTGCCATTGGATGGGAGATTTACGCGACTGAGGGAACTGGAGAAGTTTTGGAAAAATGGGGGATTCCGTGCAAGAAAGAAGCCAAGGGGGAAGGATTATTGAAGGACATAATGAATAAAAAATGGGACATCGTATTTAACGTTCCCTCGAATAATATGAGTTCCTTGAGTGATGGATTCAAGATAAGGAGGGCGGCGATAGAGTCAGGAATCCCATGTATAAACAGTATAGAAGCACTGCAAGCTGTAGCTATGTCTATAGTCTCTAGGTATAAAAAGTAATGTTTGCAATCATTTTTTGTCTTTTGTTATTTCTTTTAGGAAAGATTGGACAAATTCAAGGAGTAATGTTTTCGACCCTTTAGTTTCGAAGGTTATTGTTTTTTGGGGCGTCATGGGAAGTACAAGGCTAATACCCAGAATTGGGTGACTTTCCATAATGCCCTTTTTCCCTTTAATTATAACTGTTTCGTATGTTGATTCAGCATCAAAAAGCCCTTTACTCTCAGATGGGGCTGTATTTTTAAGTTGTTTCCAGATTATATTTTTCCCTTCAATGATCACCACTTTCATTGGGGGAATAGGTGTTTTTTTGTAAGTTGCTTCAGCCCAGAGGCCTTCTATGCCTTTCGCTGATTTAATAGGCACGTAAAATTGGTCCTGAATTTTCCAACCCTGCAATATAGGAAAGACTTCTTTGGAGTCTGATCCTTGAGAAGGGGTGGGTGACATTGCTATTAATAACATCCAGAAAAAAATAATTAAGCCATTGAAGGTGATACTTTTCAAAAAAGCTTCCTCCTTATATGTGTTTAAAAAATTTAGTGTCCTAGCAATCAAAAAGACCATAAAAATGGTATCATTTCCATTGGTTTTGATAAACAACTTAGTTGATAATGGAGGTATTGTAATTGAAGAGTTATGCGATAAAAGTATATGGCTGTCAGATGAATGTTTATGATGCTGAGAGGTTAAGGACAGCTATGGCCAAAGAAGGTTTTTGTGAGGTTTCGGTAGAAGATAAGCCTGATTTAGTAATGTTTGTCACGTGTAGCATTAGAGAAAAAGCGGAACAGAAGGTGTGGAGTGAGATAGGAAGGCTGGATGCTAGGTGGAGAGGGAAAGGTAAGCCCCTGATAGCTGTCGTAGGGTGCATGGCTCAGAGATTGGGCAGTAAGTTTATGGATAGATTCAAGAGTGTTTGTTTGGTGGCAGGCCCCAGAAATCTTGGTAGAGTACCATCAGAAATTTCTAGAATTTTAAAAGATAAAGAACGTGTGTTGATCTTAGATGATCCCAAAGAACTTGCGGACCTTGATTGTCCTCCATTGAGGCGGGAGAACCCTTGGAGAGCCTATATAACTATTGCTCATGGCTGTGATAATTTCTGCACATACTGTATAGTGCCCTATACAAGGGGCCGTTTTCGTTCCAGGGCTCCAGAAGAAATTTTCAAAGAAATAGATTTGCTGGTGTCCGATGGAGTTAGAGAAATAATTCTTCTTGGACAGAATGTCAATTCTTATGGAACGGATTTTAAAGATGGATATAGATTCTCAAACTTGTTAAAAGATGTAGCCTCAGATAAGCGAGTGGATTTGGTGAGGTTTTTAACCTCTCATCCCAAGGATTTTACAGAAGACATAATTGATGTCATGGCAGAAAATCCCAAGATCTGCCCAGCCATAAATTTGCCAATTCAATCCGGAAGTGACAGGATTCTCTCTTTAATGAATAGAGGATATAACGTAGAGCAGTATGCGAAGATTATTGAGGCGATAAGAAGTAAATTAGAAGATGTTGCTATAACCAGTGATTTAATTGTGGGGTTTCCTGGGGAAACGGAGGAGGACTTTCAGGCATCATTGGATGCACTTAGGCACTTCAGGTTTGACTTGGTGCATACGGCAGCATACTCGCCCAGAGAGGGAACCATTGGTGCTAAGATGAAAGATCAGCTATCAGAGGAGGAAAAATATAAAAGACTTAACATGGCCAATGAATTGCAAAATCAAATATCTTACGAGATCAACTTGAGTTTGAAGGGTAAAAGATACCGAGTGTTACTCGATAGCCTTCCACCTAAGGGGGAGGGACTTTTACAAGGCCGTACACCTACAGATAAGGTGGTTTTAGTCAAGGGCACACCGGAGCTTCTCGGTAACTTTGTTGAAGTAACTATAACTGGAGCAGAACATTGGTGCCTTCGTGGCAGGCTGGAGAAAATTCTCAATTAGAGGGTGGCTGATATGCAGTTAGGAAGTAAGTTCAGTAGATGGAAAGCCTTGCTCCTGTTGCTAGGAGGATTCTTATGTTTTTTGTTGGCGGCAGGTATGATAGCTTTATTTGCCGGTTCTTGGGTTAAGGAGGAACCTAAAAACGTAGCAGGTCCTGCCCTTAACCTTTATGATGATAAATCTCCAGACGTTGCACAGGTTACCTTGCATGAAGATTCTTATTCAGAACCAAAGGTAGAGAATAAAGAATTAGAACTTTGGGTAGTTTATGTTACGGGGGCGGTTAGGTACCCTGGAGTTTATAAAATTCATCAAAAAGCAAGGGTATATGAACTGGTAGAGAAAGCTGGAGGGCTGACGGAAGAAGCAGATAGCGAAGCCTTTAATATGGCAGCTCCTTTATTTGATGGTGCTCACTTGCATGTACCAAGAAAGGGAGATAAGGCTATTTCTGAGGGACAAACTATATCTGGGGGCTATGATTCTGGCACTTTTATTGAGCTAAATAACCAAGTTGTTGGGCATACGGAAGGAAAAATAGATATCAATAAGGCAACTTTGCAGGAGTTGGAATCTCTGCCTGGCGTAGGTCCCAAAACAGCTGAGGCAATAGTTAGATATAGAAGTAGTAATGGGCCTTTCAAATGTGTGGAAGATCTTCTTTCTGTAAAGGGGATTGGTCCCAAGAAGTTGGAAAGAATAAAGGAGCACGTAGTGGTAATGCCATAAGCATACTGTCTTTTGCTCCTGGATTCCCTGTAGCTGTAGGGCTTTGGGTAGCCTTGTATCTTTACGGTAAAAGGCTACCTATATGGGTAAGCTGTGCCTCAGCTTTTTTTGTTTTTTGGTTTATCGTGCTTTCGAATACTAAAAAGACTTTTCCTCGATTCATCTCATTTTCGGTTCTATTTAGTATGGTGTTCTTGTTTATTGCCTTTTCCTTATGTGCGAGATTAGAGTTTGATCGAAGGGAAGAGAAAAGATCGCATGACGTCGCAGGAAGAGGGATCGTGCTGCTAGAAAGAGCATGGGGAGGGCGTCGAGCGGTGGTGGTTGGCGGAATGGGTGGAGAAAAGTATTTGATGAAACTTCCAGCTATTAGCACTTTTAGAGAAGGCGATATAGCTAAGTTTTCGGGTAAAGCCAAGCCGCTTGAGTATGACTTTCAAGAAGGCTTCAATGAGGGCCTGTATTGGAAGGTGCGAGGAGTAAAGAAAATTCTAGTTCCTGAGAATGTTGAGTTGGATGGCGTGAGCAGGTTTTCTTTGGCTAGATGGCGCAGGACTCTTAAGGAAAGGATCTTATTATCTTTACCTCCCTTGACGAGGGGATATCTTTTGGCAGCATGGCTGGGCGTGAGGGACCCCGAGTTGCAAAAGGCTCATAGCAGATGGGGCACTTCTCATATATTGGCTATTTCAGGGTTCCATGTTGGCCTAGTTGTGCTTTTGGTGTCGTGCTTTATAAAGAAAAATATATGGATACAATCTTTTCTTCTTTGGCTCTATGTGCTGGCTTCTGGAGCGCAAGTTAGTGCTATAAGGGCGGCCATAATGTTTCAAATTTTTCTTTTAGCCAGGGTGGTAGGGAGGCCTCCTAAACTCTTGAATACGGTCTGTGTAGCTTCAATTATATTGTTGTTAATCAAACCGCTTTGGTTCTGGGATCTGGGGTTTAGGCTTTCTGTTTTGTCTGTTCTTACTTTGAGTGTTCTAGGGATAAATAAAAATAGCTGGAGGAAATTGGCCGCTTTGCCAGCTATTTGGTTCACTACAGGGGCTGTTGTTTCAAGAGCTTTTGGCGAGGTCCCTTTGGTGGGTATTATAATAAACATGTTCGCTATTCCATTTTTTAGCGTTCTTTTACCTGTAGGGTCTTTTTTGGCTATTTTGCCTACCGTCTTTAGTGGAACAGCGAACTGGAGCTACATTGTTGTATTGCCAGTGGAGTTTGTCTTGGCGCTTTGGCATAATTTAGCAGATATGATGGTTTCTCTATTGCCTATTAAAATAGGGGTAAGCTTTTTCCCTTTTCCGATCGTAGTGTTGATGATAATGTATTCTGTATATAAAAATGTATGGGGAAATTGGTTATTATCGGTTTTACTTGCTGCATGTGCTGCTATTTTTGTAGTCTTTCTTGGTGTTGTTTTACCATAGCTTATGGAAGGAATGATTTTTATGCTGTTGGTGGTGGATATAGGCAACACTCATACAGTGGTCGGAGTGTTTAAGGAAGAGGAGCTTATATGTCATTGGAGGTTGAGATCCCACAATAGGACAGCAGACGAGATAGGGGTGTACCTTTTGAACCTTCTTAAGGTTGGAAGGATTTCTACAAGTCAAATAAAGGGAGCCGTAATGAGCAGCGTTGTCCCTCCGTTAGATTATCCGTGGGCTTGTGGGATAAAGCAATATTTGAATGTGGACTGTCTTAAGGTAAGTAGTAATCTGAATTTAGGTATAAGAATTGCTTATAAAAACCCAACGGAAGTTGGTGCGGATAGACTTGTTAACGCCGTGGCAGGTATAAAAAAATATCATGCACCTATGATTATAGTAGACTTTGGAACGGCCATAACGTTGGATGTAGTCTCAAAGGATAGGGAGTATTTAGGAGGAATTATCGCACCGGGGCTTGCTACTAGCGTAGAGGCTCTTTTTGGAAAGACAGCAAAGCTGCCTAAAGTATCCTTTGATGTTCCTGAAACTGTAATAGGTAAAAACACTATGGAGTCTATTCAGTCTGGAATTTTATACGGCTTTGCGGGGCTAGTAGATCATCTTGTAGAGAAAATAGAGGGTGAACTAGGAGGAGAACTTACAGTCATAGCAACTGGAGGGGACGCACAGAAAATAGCTTCTCTCTCAGGGAAAATTCAATATGTAGACCCGTGGTTAACTTTGGAAGGCCTTCGTTTTATCTATGAACAAAACGCTAATAGGCTCGAAGAGGTGTAGCTAGTGCTGGACACTAGGTTTGCTGGAAAAGATCTAAACCCTGTATGGTTGGCCCCCCTTGCCGGAATAACCATACCTGCGGTTAGAAAGTTTTATAAGGCTCTTGGAGCAGGACTAACGCATACAGAAATGATAAGCTGTGCAGGGTTGGTGCACGGCAGCAAGAAAACTTTCAGGATGATGGAAACCTTTGGGGAAGCTCCTCCTGTGGTAATCCAGCTTTTTGCTGGAGATACTGATACTCTTCTGAAAGGTGCGGAACTTGCCTTAAAGCAGGATAAGTGGGCTGCTATAAGCATAAATATGGCGTGTCCTATGCCAAAAGTACTGAAAAAGGGGGCCGGGGCCAGTCTTTTGAAGAACATAGAGGGAGCCGAGAGGATGATAAAGGGCTTAATGGTTTTTCAAAAGCCAGTATGGATAAAAATCCGCAAAATTTCAGATAATTATTCAGATACCTTGGCTTTTATAGATAGGATGATATCGGCAGGGGCAGTTCATGTCTCACTGCATGGGAGAACTCCCAAACAAAAGTACGAGGGGTATGCAGACAAAAATGTCGTGTTTGAAGCGGCAAAAAGATTTCCAGGATATATAAGCGGTTCGGGGGACGTTTTCACTGTAAATGATGCTTTGGATTATCTCGAAAACGGATGTGTTGCTGTATTGTTGGCAAGAGGAGCTATGAAAGATCCTTTTATTGTCCCTTCCATCCTGCAAAGGTTAGACTATGAAATAGCTAATAGAACTTTGTGTGACCCCAGTGTCAAAGAGCGCATTGCGCTTTTTAGAACTTTTGCATATAACCTTAGGGAAGAAGCGGGAGAAAATTTAGCACTTATCTTGATAAAGAGGCTTGTGTCAGGTATTTTTAGAGGGTTTAATGGCGTATCTACTTTTCGTAGAAATGTTGGTAGTGCCAAAAAGTGGGACGATTTTGAAGCAGCAATAATAGATTATTCAGATCATTTTGAAAGGGGCCAGGAGCTATGGTAGAAAAGAGAGGCGACATGTTAATGCCCGAAGATGAAATTTTAAAACAAAGAACTGATAAACTGAAAAGATTGAGAGAAGAAGAGGGATACGATCCGTTTAAGGTAGAAAAATGGGATCGTAAGCACACCTTAGGCTATGTTAAGGAAAAATATGAGTATTTGAAGCCCGATGAAATGGGTGAAGAAGATATAGAAACTGCAGGACGCATAATGACTATAAGAAAGCACGGGAAAGCATCCTTTCTTGATTTGGCTGATGAATATGACACCATACAGCTATGTTTTCAGGTAAATGCTATGGGGGAGGATCAATATTCCTTCTTCAAAAAATGGGTAGATACAGGGGATTTTATAGGAATAGTGGGTAAACCCATTAGAACGAGGCGTGGAGAGCTTTCTATTCTGGTTAAAGAGTTTAAGCTTTTGTCCAAAGCTTTAAGGCCTCTTCCGGAGAAGTGGCATGGCTTGAAAGATACGGAAATACGTTACAGGCAAAGGTATGTAGATTTAATAGCTAACCCAGACATAAGAGATACTTTCCGAAAAAGAGCTAAGATAATAAGAGCTATAAGGGATGTATTGGAAAAGCACGGGACTATAGAGGTGGAAACTCCTATTTTATCGCCTATAGCTGGAGGGGCTAACGCAAGACCATTTATAACTTATCACAATGCCTTGGGTATTAATCTTTATCTTCGTATAGCGACGGAGCTTTATCTGAAAAGATTAATAGTTGGTATGTTAGGAAGAGTATATGAGATTGGTAAAAATTTCAGGAATGAGGGTATCGACATAATGCACAATCCTGAATTCACTGCCCTGGAGGTCTATTGGGCTTATGCGGACTATGAAGATATAATGAATTTGACCGAGGAGCTAGTTGTTGCCGCGGCAGATGCTGTGGGGCAGAGGAAGATAAATTACCAGGGAACTGAGTTGATTTTGGAGCCGCCGTTTAGGAGGGCTTCAATGAAGGACTTAGTGAAGGAGTATTGTGGATATGATCTTAGCAGTATTGAGTCTGACGAAGAAGCCCGGGCTTTTGCGAAGAAAAAAGGACTTGAGATAAAGGGTAATGAAAGCCGTTTTGTTATATTAGCGGAGCTTTTTGAGACGTTCGTTGAGGATAAACTAATTCAGCCAACGTTCGTTATAGGGCATCCTACTGAAATTTCACCTTTGGCCAAGCGTAATCCGGAGAACCCAGATTTCACTAACAGGTTCGAGCTTTATATTTATGGTAACGAAGTTGCTAATGCCTTCAGCGAGCTCAATGATCCATTAGATCAAAGGGAGCGCTTTATGGATCAGGCTAGGAAGAAAGAAGAAGGCGATGAAGAAGCCCATGTCTTCGATGAAGATTTCATTACAGCGCTTGAGTATGGACTTCCTCCTACGGGGGGGCTTGGCGTGGGAATTGACAGGTTAACTATGTTTTTGACCAATTCTCGATCGATAAGAGACGTGATACTTTTCCCAACCATGCGCCCAAAGCAGTAAAAGGAGGAACGTGATAAAGGAATAATATTCCATGGATAGACAACTAGCCCAGAAAAGAATAGAAGAACTTAAAAAAGAAATAGAACGGCACAATTATCTATATTATGTTTTGGATCAACCGGAAATAACAGATGAGGAATACGACCGTCTTTTGAAGGAACTCAAAGCGCTGGAGGAATCGTTTCCCGAGTTCGCTTCACCGGATTCTCCTACTCAAAGGGTTGGAGGGAGACCGCGTGAGGAATTTTCCAAAGTGGTCCATGAAGTGCCTATGCTCAGCCTTGAAAACGCCTTTTCCAAGGATGAGTTGCGACAGTTTTTCATGCGAGCTGAAAACCTTTTGGGTATGGAAATTCCTTCATATTGTTGTGAGCCTAAAATAGATGGCTTAGCCGTTTCTTTGGTATATGAGAACGGGGTTTTTGTTGGTGGTTCGACCAGAGGGGATGGGATAATAGGAGAGGATGTAAGTGAGAACCTGAAGACTATAAGATCTGTCCCTTTAAGGCTTAGGGTTAACGTTGATGGAACTCTTGAGGTAAGAGGGGAAGTTTTTATGAGCAAGAAGAGCTTTGAGAAGCTCAATGAGAACAGAGAAGAGGAGGGCCTACCCCTGTTTGCAAACCCAAGAAATGCTGCTGCTGGAAGCCTAAGGCAATTGGACCCGCGTGTTACTTCCAGAAGAAAATTGGGATTTTTTGCCTATCAAGTAGTTAATCCTATGAAGTTGAAGCTAAAGAGTCAGTGGGAAGCTCTTCAATGGCTTAAAGAGGCAGGTTTTTTGATTCAGGGTGAAGAGGTTAGAGCCCAGTCATTTGAAGATGTTTGGGAGTACATTGAGAGCTTGCAAGAACGAAGGCATGATTTACCGTACGTTATAGATGGGGCGGTTGTAAAAATAGATGATTTTTCTTTATGGGAAAAAGTAGGCAAAACCGCAAAGGCTCCCAAATGGGCAGTAGCCTATAAGTTTCCGGCAGAGGAGAAGCTAACTAAGGTAAAGGATATAATAGTTTCCGTAGGCAGAACAGGTGCTCTTACGCCTGTTGCTATTCTTGAACCAGTTATTATAGGCGGCACAGTTGTTCAGCGAGCCAGCCTTCATAATGCAGATGAAATCAAAAGAAAAGACGTTAGGGTTGGTGACTTTGTATGGGTTCGAAAGGCGGGAGAGATCATCCCTGAGGTTGTAAGGGTTGAGAAATCTAAAAGACCAGAGGGTGCTTTACCCTTTAAGATGCCTGATGCCTGTCCTGTATGTAAATCTCCCACTGTGAAACTGCCTGGGGAGGTAGTTATAAGATGCCCTAATAGATCCTGTCCCGCCCAAATATTGGAAGGGCTAAAGCATTTTGTTTCCAGAGCTGGTATGGATATTAAAGGATTAGGGGATAAGATAATAAGGCAACTTGTCGAGAAAAAGCTAGTTTTTGATTTCGCTGACCTATACAATTTGGATTTAGATACTTTGTCTAATTTGACTTTAGTGGGGGAGAAAAACGAGAGGAAAGTAGGCCGTAAGGCAGCTGCAACTATATTGAGAGCTATAGAGAATTCAAAAAATAGAACTTTGAAAAATTTGATTTCCGCATTGGGTATTAGATATGTTGGCGAGAAAGTGGCGGAAGAATTAGCAGCTCATTTTGGCAGCCTAGATGCCATTATGAGTGCCCAAGAAGAGACCCTGTTACTGGTACCAGGAGTGGGGGACAGGATAGCATCATCAATATATGCTTTTTTCCGGGACGAAAATAATCTAAGGTTAGTAGAAAAGTTAAAGAATGCGGGACTTAAATTGAAGACGGAGGAAAAGGAGAAAAAGACGAGCGGAGCACTGGAGGGCATGACCTTTGTCTTCACAGGGGAACTCAAGAGGGCAAAGAGACATGAGGCAGAGGAGATGGTTAAATCTTTAGGAGGTAAGGCAACTTCCAGCGTGAGCTCTAGAACCACTTTCGTCGTTGTCGGGGAAAATCCAGGCAGCAAACTTCAAAAAGCTCAGAACCTTGGAGTTAAGCTTTTGACTGAAGAAGAATTTTGGAGCATGATTGATAAACACGCTCCGGAAGGGGGTTTGTAGGTTATGATAAATAAAGAAGAAGTAGAGAGGATTGCTGGTTTAATTAAGTTGGAAATTACGCCCGATGAAGCGGATTCGTTACAGGAACACTTTAATAAAATTCTTGGCTATTTTGAGCTTTTAGGGAATCTTCCTTTGGAGAGCGTAGATCCTTTTGTGGGAGATGAAGATGTGATCTGCCCGATGAGGGGAGATGATGTCTCTAGGTGGGACAACGTGATGGCCCTTAATGAATTGGCAAACTTTAATGAGGAAGGATATTTCGAGGTGCCTAGCATTCTAGGGGAGGATAATTAATATGAGTGTTCGCGAGCTATCAGCAAGAGAAATAGCGGGTCTGGTGAAAAGAGGGGAATTGAAAGCGACAGAGGTTGTAAGGGCAGTTTTTGATGAGATAAAGAATAATGAAAAGAAGTTGAATGCTCTTATAACCATTATGGAGGAAAGAGCGCTAAAAAGGGCAGAACTCATAGATGAGAAAGTTGCCAAAGGACAGTGGAAAGAGAAAGCGCTTTTGGGAGTCCCTGTTGTTTTAAAGGACAATATTTGTGTAGAAGGGTATCCTACTACTTGTGGGAGCAAGATGCTTAAGAAGTGGATATCTCCCTATAACGCGGGGATCGTGGATTATTTGGAGGAAGCAGGGACTATCTTGATAGGGAAAAGTAACATGGACGAATTTGCAATGGGAAGTTCTACTGAGCATTCGGCTTTTGGGCCTACTTCGAACCCGTGGGATTTAGAGAGGGTACCTGGAGGCAGTTCAGGTGGGAGTGCAGCTTCTGTCGCTGCAGGTTATGTGCCTTTAGCCTTTGGTAGCGATACAGGAGGCTCCATAAGGCAGCCTGCAGCCTTTTGTGGTGTTCATGGAATGAAACCAACATATGGCCTTGTTAGCAGGTATGGGTTAGTAGCTTTTTCGTCATCTCTCGACCAAATAGGGCCATTCACTAGGACTGTTGAGGATATGGCTCTTGCGCTAGATGTTATTGCTAAACATGATTATAGGGATTCTACGTGTTGGACAGGAAATAGGCCTTCTTATTCAGAAGCTATATTAAATGCCAATATTAAAGGTATGCGCGTTGGTGTTGTTAGGGATTTTATGGAAGAAGGTCTAGATGATGAATTAGCCCAGGCTGTGGAAAAGGGTTTAGGCATATTGGTTGAAAATGGAGCTATACCCGTTGACTTGAACCTCGGCGATATCAAGGAATGTGCTTTGCCTTGCTACTATATAATTGCTCCTGCAGAAGCCAGCTCCAACCTGGCCCGATACGATGGGGTACGTTACGGCCTACGTGAGGATGCGGACAACTTATTAGACCAATATATTAAGACCAGGGGCAAAGGCTTCGGGGATGAAGTGAAGAGGCGAATAATGATAGGGACTTTTGTTCTTAGTTCTGGCTATTATGATGCATATTATTTACGAGGGTTGAAAGCCAGAAAGTATGTTTGCGAGAAATTTAAGGAAGCTTTCTCGAATGTGGATGTTATCGTAATGCCCTCCACACCTACGCCACCTTTTAAAAAAGGGGAACTGGTTGGAGATCCTATACAGATGTATTTGAGCGATATCTTTACCCTCCCTGTTAACCTGGCAGGTCTGCCTGGCATATCTGTTTGGATGGGGCTCAATAGTACAGGTTTGCCGATGGCCATGCAAATTATAGCTCCGAAGTGGCATGAGGTGAGAATTTTAAAGGCAGCTGCAAAGATAGAAGAGACAATAGGAGCCTGTCCTCTTGCTCCAGGAGGTGAATAATGGTGTCTAGAAAATATGTAACCGTTATAGGATTAGAAGTACATGTGCAGCTTAAAACCAACAGCAAACTTTTTTGCCCTTGTTCCTCGGACTATATAGGAGCAAAACCAAACAGTAATGTTTGTCCTGTGTGTCTAGGCCTTCCTGGGACGTTGCCTGTTCTTAATAAGAAAGCAGTAGAGTTGGCGTTGAAGATGTCATGTGCGATTGGAGGAAATATCCAAAAGGAAAGCAGGTTTCACAGGAAAAATTATTTCTATCCTGATTTACCTAAAGCATACCAGATAAGCCAATATGACCGCCCTATTTCTTTTGGAGGCAAGATACCTATAAGGACAGCTGATGGGAAGAAGTTTATCGGTATCACTCGACTACATTTAGAAGAAGATGCTGGTAAGTTGGTACATGCTACATCAGACGGAAGGCTTCATGGTTTTAGCTCCTCGTACGTTGATTATAATAGAGCTGGTGTGCCGTTAATAGAGATCGTCTCTGAGCCTCAAATTTCCACCCCTGAAGAGGCAAAAGAATACGTTTTAGCTTTAAGGAAACTAGTGCGCTATCTTGGAGTATCTGATGGAGACATGGAGTCTGGTTCGATGAGAGTAGATGCCAATATATCTATGAACGAGGAAGGACAACCTCTTGGAGTAAAGGTCGAGGTAAAGAACATGAATTCCCTTCGTGCCCTGCAGCGAGCTCTTGAGTATGAGCAAAAGAGACAGATGGAAATTTTATCGTCTGGAGGGGTCATTATTCAGGAAACTCGCCATTGGGATGATGTTAGAGGAATAACAGTATCAAGCAGAAGTAAAGAAGAAGCCCATGATTATAGATATTTCCCTGATCCAGATTTACCTTTACTAGTAGTCAGTGAGGACTTGATAGAAAAAATGGCTAAATCGATACCGGAGTTGCCCTGGGAGAAAAAAGAGAGGTATCTTTTTGAGTTTTCCATGAGTGAGGAAGAGGCAGAAATTTTAACGTCTCAAAGGGAACTTGCCCAGTATTTTGAGGAAGTCCTTGCTAGTGGAGCACCAGTTAAGCCTCTGGTTAATTGGATGAAGACAGAGGTAATAAGGTCAAATAAAGAAGGTAAATTTGATTTTAATAATCCTGAGATTAATCCGCAGGCCCTTGCAAAGCTCGTGAAATTTTTGGATGAGGGTAAGATTTCTAACACTGCAGCAAAAGATGTATGGCTAGTAATGCTTGATAATAAGGTTGGCCTTGAGGAAGCTATGGAAAAAGCCGGCGTAACGCTAGGGGGATTGAGCGCAGAGAAGTTGGAGAGCATAGTAAGTAAGGTACTTGATCAGAATCAGGATGTTGTAAAAGAAATATTGGAAGGGAAAGATACTAAAGGCAAAAAGATTAAATTTTTGATGGGGTTGGTGATGCGTGAGACAAGAGGTCAGGCAAAGCCTCAAAATGTAGAGGAGATGTTAAGAAGCAAGCTTCATGGGTAGTTTTTGACTGTATGTAGTCAAAGTCATCAAGCATAAAAACAATAATTATGAATTTTTGGAGGAGGTAGGATTTTATGGCGGGACGCTTACCTGAAAACACGAGAACTTTGGCCCTTACAGGGCATGGCGGGGCTGGAAAAACTTCATTAGTGGAGGCTATGGCCTTCAATGCCGGAGTGACTACTAGGCTAGGCAAAGTAGAAGATGGCAACACCTTGAGTGATTTTGGGGCTGAAGAAAAAAAGCGTCAGATATCCATCAATACTACTGTTTTAACTATGGATCATGCTGGCAAAAGGTTTTATATTCTAGATTGCCCAGGATACGCGGATTTCATAGGAGACCTTAGATCTGCAATGAGGGTATCAGATGGAACGATTATTGTAGTAAGCGGTGTCGATGGAGTTGAAGTCCAAACAGAAAAAGCTTGGGATTTTGCAGAAGAAATGGGTTTGGCAGCTGCCTTCTTTGTGAACAAGTTAGACAGGGATAATTCTGATTTTACCAGGACTCTAGATGACATAAGGCGTTATTTGTCAGATAAGGCAGTTCCCTTGTTTATTCCTATAGGTAAAGAAGCGAACTTTAAAGGTGTAATAGATGTATTGAATCAAAAAGCATATATGTATAAGGCAGATGGCAGCAAGGAATTCAAAGAAGAGGATATACCTCAGGACTTAGCTCAGGAAGCGTCAGATGTAAGGGAAGAGCTCTTGGAACGAATAGTAGAAGCTGATGATGAGCTTATGATGCGCTATCTGGATGGAGAAGAGCTGGGTTTGGATGAATTGCTTCCAGCGCTTAAAAAAGCCATAAGAGAGAGAAAGCTTTTCCCCGTGTTGCCTGGTGCAAGTACGTTGAATGTAGGAGTAAGCCAACTTCTTGATTCCATCGCTTTATTGTTCCCATCTCCTGTTGAAATGCCTCCACGTAAAGCCTTGAAAGGCGAAGAGGAAATTGAGCTTTCTCCGGATATAAATGGTCCCTTTGCTGCCCTTTGTTTCAAAATAATGGTTGACCCGTATGTAGGAAAGCTATCTTTCTTGAGAGTGTTTTCAGGAAAGCTTACCAGTGACCGTCCAATATATAATGTTAACAAGGGTGAAGAGGAGCGTATTAGTGCGTTCAAGATGATGAAGGGCAAAGATGGGGAAGACGAAAAGGAAATTATTGTGGGAGATATAGTGGCTATTCCTAAGTTACACAGTACAGTAGTAGGCGACACCTTGGCTGAAAAAGGAACGGACATAATATTCCCCTCAATAAAATTCCCTAAACCTGTTTATAGTGTGGCAGTTCTACCTAAGAGCAGGAATGATGAAGACAAGTTAGCTAATGCTTTGAGCAAGTTGTTGGAGGAGGATCCTACACTGCATTTTGAGAAAAACGTAGAAACGCATGATAGTGTTATTTCCGGGATGGGAGATTTACATATAGATATTATGCTCTCCAGGATAAAAGAAAGATATGGAGTGGAATTGGAGACGCAAACACCTAAGGTGCCATATAGGGAGACTATTAAAAAGTCCTCCAAAGCCCAAGGAAAATATAAAAAACAGTCTGGTGGTAGGGGACAGTATGGAGATGTCCATATTGAGTTCCAGCCTCTTCCAAGAGGAACCGGTTTTGAGTTTGAAGATAAGATAGTAGGTGGTGCTGTTCCCAAATCGTACATACCGGCTGTCGAAAAAGGGCTTCGTGAAGCCATGCAAAAGGGAGTTCTTGCTGGATACCCGACAGTTGACGTTAAGGCCATCCTGTTCTTTGGTTCATACCATGAAGTGGACTCGTCAGAAATGGCCTTTAAGATTGCAGCTTCAATGGCTTTCAAGAAGGGTATAAAGGAAGCTTCCCCAGTATTGTTGGAACCCATAATGAACGTGGAAGTTGTAGTTCCTGAGGAATATTTGGGAGACGTAATGGGTGATTTCAATAGTCGCCGAGGAAAAATTATGGGTATTGATAGTAGAGGACGTTTACAGGTGGTTAAGGCTCAGGTTCCTCTAGCGGAGATGTTCCGTTACGCCATAATTTTGAGGTCTATGACTTCTGGAAGAGGTAATTTTACTATGGAATTTTCACACTATGAAGAAGTTCCACATGACATCGCCAAAAAGATAATTGCTCAAGCCCAGGTAGAGGAAGAAGAGGAATAATTTAAATAGTAATTGAGAGGTTAAATGAATAACAAGAGACGGAGGGCTGGAATTTCCGGCCCTCCGTCTCTTGTTTGTGAGCTTCTCTTTTAACCTTATTCAGTTTGTTTCCATTCGCAAGGAGCAAAGTGCGCTTTCCTGCCGGAGAAGCCATCAGCGAAAAGTATAGGCGTTCCTTCATGTTGCCTGTTCCAACATGGCCATGCGATACCTTTAGATTCCAATCTGTCGTAAGTTATTCCTCCATAAATATCTGCAAAACGGCTTATTTCGTCCATGATAGATTCTGGGCTTTCAAATGGCCATGAATGGCCACAAGCTTCAGCTAATTGGGTCAATATCCACCAGTCCGGTTTTGCGTCTTGCGGTGGATTGACAGCTTGTGATGTTTTTTGAACAACTCTGCAATTATTTGTTATTGTTCCATCTTTTTCACCCCAGCATGCTGCAGGCAACACTACATCGGCCATTTGCGCTGTTTCGTTAAGGAATATATCTTGTACCACAAGCAACTCCAAGTTGGAGAGAGCTTCTTTGCAGGATAGCTTCTTTGCTATGTTGGAGCCCATAACATACATGGCCTTTAGCTGGCCTTTTGCGGCTTTTTCTACCATTTCAGATATATTGTAGCCGGCATTGGTTGGTATGGAAGAGTTCCATATTCCTTCTACTTTCCTGCGTGTAGTTTCGGCGTCGTTGCAAACTGGTAAATAGCCTGGCAAGAAATCAGGCAAACAGCCCATATCAAAGGCCCCTATAGTGTTGCTCGCCTTTGCTAATGGGTAAATGCCTGTTCCTGCCCTTCCTAACATGCCGCAGAGCAATGCTAGGTTGGATATTGCTTTCACTCCGCTTTCGGCATCCTTGAGTTGTAAGAGATAATCGCCGAACATTATGGTGGAATTAGGACCACATGCAAAAGTTTTGGCCACTTCTCTTAGTGTGTTTTCTGGAATTCCGGTAATAGCTGCTACTTTTGCAGGTGAGTAGTCAGAGAGCACCTTTTTCAATTCCCTAAAGTTCTCTACATTGTTTTCTATATATTCACTGTTGTGAAGGTTTTCTTTTACTATGATGTGCATTAATCCATTTAGCAGAGCTACATCAGTACCTTTATTATGTTGTACTGTAATATCGGCAAACCTGTCCAATCCTGTCGGAGTAGAGTTGCAGGTTATAAGTTTCATGGAGCTTGTTTTTTTGTGCTCTTTGATCCACATGTCCACAACTGGGTGGGTATCTGTGGGGTTAGCGCCAATCAGCAACAGCACGTCAGCGCTCTTGAAGGAATCAAAGTCGCTAGTTGTGGCGGAGACACCTACAGTTTCTTTAAGTCCCTTGAGAACCGGAGTGTAGTAGATACTGTCTACAACGTCAACGTTATTGGTACCTATGACTTCTCTGGCAAAGCGCTGGAGCAAATAATTTTCTTCGTTTGTGCAATGATTTGAGGCACAGAAGGCAATGGCATCAGGCCCACTTTGTTCTTTGAGTGCCGTAAGCTTTTTGGATATGAACTCCAACGCCTCTGTCCAGGATGCCTCTTGTAAGCTTCCGTTCTTTCTGATAAGAGGCGTTTTTAACCTGTCAGGGCTGTTGACAAATTGCCAGTCGAACCGCCCTTTTGCACATATCTTTCCTTTGTTGATGGAGCCTTGTCTATCAAGATCAGAGGTCACGTTATTTATTTTGCCGGTCAAAAGATCCGTATGGGTTACGAGCTCGCAGCCTACGCTACAGTAAGTGCATATAGTCTTGGCAAGTTTTGTTGTAGAAGGCCTGGAGATGCCGTGAGCTGTCCTTTCAACTAAAGCCCCTGTGGGGCAGTTTTGCACGCATAGACCACAGAAGATGCAATCAGAGTGTTCTATTGTGCGATCAATGCCTGGGCCTACGAAGGTTTGGATGCCGCGTTTCTGGAAATCAATAGCATGACAATTAGCTATTTCTTCACATGTCCTGACACAGACGCCACACTGGATACACTTATCCATATTTCTTATGTAGTATGTATTCGCTTCTTCTGGGCGGTCTGGCCTTGAATAGAGTTCTTTCGGGAACACGTCGGGTGAGGCTTCGTACTCGATGCTGTAAGCCCTTAACTTACATTCGTGAATATCTGGGCATCCGCACTTCATGCATCGGCTGCCGTCAATTTTCACCTGCTCCTCAGTAAGGCCCATGTTGAATTCTTCATAAGGTTTAGAGAGTCTCTTTTGTGGCTCCATAATAATTGGTTTTTCCTGTGGCTGTTTTTCGACGTCAAGGAAATCTTCTGGACCCAGATCGTCTCTTACGACATCGCACTCGAAGGGCCTGTGGGGTATGCCTTCAGTAAGATAATGGTGAATGGATTCTGCTGCCCAATGGCCGCTAGCTATAGCTTCAGCGGCTATTTTGGGGCCTGTTTTTTGGTCGCCGCATACAAATACCCCCTCATACGGCGTGGCGAAGTGATCATCAGCTTTGAGCCACTTTCCGTCATGAATGTCTTCAGGTAGTGAAGATAGGTCAATTCTTTGTCCTATAGCAGCTATGACAGTATCAACTTTCAATGTGAATGTTTCACCTGTGGGGATAGGTCTTCTTCTTCCAGAAGAGTCTGGCGCTCCAAGAGCCATTTTCTCGCATACTATAGACTCAACCCTGCCGTTGCCTTCTATGGCAGTTGGAGCTGCCAGGAAAATGAATTCTATTCCTTCTTCCATCGCTTCCTCTATTTCTACGTCCTCAGCGGGCATCTCTTCTCTGGTCCTACGGTATACTACGTAAACCTTTTCGGCACCCTCGCGCAGAGAGCATCTCGCTGCATCCATAGCAGTATTGCCGCCACCGATAATTGCAACCTCTTTGCCAATGCCAGTTTCTTGTTTATTGTTGACCTTATAGAGGAAATCTATACCACCTATAACTCCCGGGAGATCTTCGCCAGGCACCCGCATTGGGGTGGATTTCCAGCATCCCATAGCTAAAAGGACTGCGTCAAACTGCCTTCTTAATTCTTCCAGGGTAATATCTTTGCCCAAAGCTGTGTTCGTTTTAGCTTCTATGCCGTGTTCGAGTAACCACTGACATTCTTTTTCAAGCACTTCCTGTGGAAGCCTGTAGTCTGGAATGCCGTATCGCATCATTCCGCCTAATTTTGTTTCCTTCTCAAAAATAGTCACTTTATAGCCTTTTAATCGCAGGTAATATGCTGCAGATAAGCCAGCGGGACCTCCTCCTACAATGGCTACCGATTTCCCATTTTCTTGTATTTGAGGAATATCTCCTAGGTTGCCTTGTGCCAATCCCCAATCACCAATATAGCGTTTTATCTCTTTAATTGATACAGGCTCTTCGTCAACGAAAAGCCTTCTGCACTTTTCTTGACATGGGGCAGGGCAGACTCGTCCTATACTTGCAGGAATGGGGATATTTTGATGGAGCACATCCAGGGCTGAGCGATGTTTGCCTTCCGCTGCAAGATTGACGTAGCTTTTTACGTCGGTTCTCGCCGGGCAGGCTAATTGACATGGTGGTCGGCAATCTCCTACGTGGTCTGAAAGCAGCAATTCCAATGCTAGTTTTCTGGCTCCCTTTACGCGTTCTGTGTGAGTTTCTATTTCCATTCCTTCCTGAATTGGAGTGGCGCACGCTCTAACTAGGCTTCTTGCACCTTTTACTTCCACTAAACAAATGGAGCATCCTCCATATAGCGAAAGATGTTTATCATAGCAAAGAGTGGGTATCTCAATGCCGTTTTCCGCACACAGGTCCAATATCTTTTGTCCAGGGTATCCCTTTACTGATTTTCCATTTAGGGTTACAGAAACAGTACGTTCCATGGTTTCTAGTTCCTCCTTATTCTACGGAGATAGCTTTTACTGGGCACACAGACTTACATTGCCCGCAACGAACACAAATAGAGTCATCTATCTTATGAGGTTGTTTGACCTGTCCCTCTATGGCGTTTACAGGGCAAACCCTTGCACACTTTGTGCAACCTATACATGTATTTGGATCTATTGTGTAATGGATAAGATTAGTACAGACCTTCGCAGGGCATTTCTTGTCGTTGACATGAGCCTCATATTCATGGCGGAAATATTTTAGAGTAGTTAAAACAGGGTTCGGAGCGGTCTGCCCCAGGCCGCAAAGTGACCCATCTTTGACTTTATAGGCCAAATCTTCCAGTAGGGTCAAGTCTTCAGGTGTTCCTTTACCGTCGCATATGCGTTCCAAAATTTCTAGCATTCTTTTCGTGCCTATACGACAGAAGGGACACTTACCGCAGGATTCATTTTGGACGAAACTTAGGAAAAATTTTGCTACGTCGACTATACATGTATCCTCGTCCATGACTATCATTCCACCAGATCCCATGATCGCACCGGTGGCATTAATGGATTCGTAGTCTACTGGAGTGTCCAATTCTGATTCTGGCAAACACCCCCCTGAAGGCCCTCCTAGCTGTACGGCTTTGAACTTTTTGCTGCCAGGTATTCCTCCGCCAACATCAAAGATCACTTCTCTTAGGGGCATTCCCATGGGGACTTCGACCAAACCGCCTTTTACAATTTTGCCGGCTAGGGCAAAAACTTTGGTGCCTCTGCTTTTACCTGTTCCGTACTTGTTAAATTCGGAGGCGCCATGAAGAATAATCCATGCTACATTTGCTAACGTTTCGACGTTGTTTATGTTTGTTGGCTTGCCAAAGATACCTTTGTTAGCAGGGAATGGTGGGCGTGGCCTAGGCATACCTCTTTTGCCTTCGATGGATGCCATGAGTGCCGTTTCTTCACCGCACACGAAAGCTCCGGCCCCTTCTTTGATGTAAATATCGAAGTCGAACCCAGAACCTAATATATTCTTGCCGAGGAAACCTCTTTCCCTGGCTTGTTCTATTGCAATGTTGAGGTGCTTGATGGCCAGAGGGTACTCGGCTCTGCAGTAGATTATTCCGTGCTGGGCTCCTATTGCATAACCGCAGATCAGCATTCCTTCAATGACCGAATGAGGATCTCCTTCTAGAACGGAACGGTCCATGAATGCTCCAGGGTCTCCTTCGTCAGCATTACACACAACGTACTTTTCATCGCCAGCTGCCTTGCGGGCAAACCTCCATTTCAAACCAGTGGGGAAGCCTGCTCCACCTCTTCCTCTCAATCCGCTTTCCAGAATTTCATCTATAACGGCGTCTGGGGCCATTTCTAAAGCTTTTGTGAGCCCTTTATAGCCTTCTCTTTCTAAATACTCGTCAATTTTTGTGGGATCAATTATGCCGGTGTTTCTGAGGACTATTCGAACTTGTTTATCTAATGTCTTGTTCTCAGGAGCTTCAAAAGAATCGCTTATAATAGCCTTTTCTTTGACGGGAGTTCCCTTTAGAACGTGTTGTTCTATTATTTTATCAAGAGATTCGATGTCAACTTCTCCGTAGATTATTCTTGAACCATCTTTTTCTACTTCTACCAAAGGTTCCCTGAAACACAACCCTATGCATCCTACCTGCTTTATTTCTACATCCTCTCTGTCGCCCAGTTTCTCTTGAAGGTATTCATACACTGGACGGGCTCCTGCAGCGATACCACAGCTTGCCATTCCTACTTTAATGACTGTTTTTGTCATTTTTTAGTCCTCCTACTTTATTCTTTGCCTTCAAGTCTGTACGATTCCAAAACCTCTACAGCCTTGTCTGGCGTAAGGCGGCCGTGAACTGTTCCATTTACCATCATTACTGGCGCCAGACTGCAACAACCTAGGCAGGCCACATAGTGCAAAGAAAAGAGGCCATCTTCCGTGGTGCCACCTTCTTCAATTCCAAGGTGCCTTTGCAGCTGCTCCCCAATTAGCCATGAGCCCTGGACATGGCACGCGGTTCCTCTGCACAACCTTACTACGTATTTGCCTTCCGGTTTGAATCGGAACATGGAATAGAAGGATGCTACACCGAAAATTTCAGCTGAAGGGATGTTTAACGACTGGGAAACATAATCCATAGCTTCTTCGGGCAGATAACCGAATTTTTCTTGAATGGCGGACAAAATTCCTATGGTACTTCCAGGTTTCCCCCGGTACTTTTCGATAATCCCTTCCAAAATTTGTTGCATTCCCGCTGTGGATTCATTAACAACGCATGTCATCCGCACATCTCCCCCCTGGAGTAATAGAGCTGTGAGCATTCTAACACACAATTCTAGATTATACACCAAAATGTGAAAGATTTCGTAAATGCATGCATTTTACGAAAGATAATTGAGGGTTTTATGCTTGACAGGCGTAGCTGTTGCCATATAATAACCGTACAGGGGTATTTTTTGAGTAGCGAATACAAAAATAGCAATTGTTAAGGAGTTGATATTATGGCAATAGTAAAGGTTTATTCTACTTCCACTTGTCCTTGGTGTGTAAAAGCTAAGGATTATTTGAAGAGTATAAATGTGGATTTTGTGGATGTAGATGTAAGCAAGGACAGGGAAGCAGCCATGGAAATGGTTAGGAAAACCCGACAGATGGGGGTGCCTGTTGTACAAATAGGATCGACATATATTGTAGGTTTTGACAAGGCAGCTATAGATGAAGCTTTAAAAGAAAATGGGGTTATGTAACGCTATTATTTTCGGTACAAAACGAATATTTGTTTGATAGGAAGGAGCCGTATGGCTCCTTCTTTTTTTGTAAAACCGGCTTTGTGGCATATAATCTACGTAGAAGCTAACTTAGAGGAGGAATCCTATGCGCATGTTGAGGTTGTCCTGTGGAGCAGCTTTGTCAAATGAGAAAGAATTAAGAAAGTACGAAGAGAAAATCTTGAGTGCTTCAGAGGCGCTATTAGCAGCTGCTTGCGAGGGAAAAGAAGGTTGCGGGTGGATCAATTTGCCTGAACAAAATTACGAGGCAGTGCTAGAAGTAGCTGACGTTTTGATTGATTTTGATTCTGTGGTGCAAATAGGTATAGGTGGATCTGCTTTAGGCAATAAGATGCTTTTTGAATGCCTTACTCACCCGTTTTACAATGAGCTTTCCCGGGAGGAAAGAAAAGGTCCCCGGTTTTACCTTTTAGATAACGTAGATCCAGAATTATTCTTATCTGTTATCGAAATGATAGAGCTATCCAGAACAGGCTTCATAGTTGTTAGTAAATCAGGAACCACTGCAGAGACTATGGCGAATTTCCTTGTGTTTTGGGACAAATTAAAAGAGGAAAGAGGTTCTGATGTTGCAAAGCAGCTGATTGTCATAACTGATCCCAAGGAGGGGATTTTGCGAAAGTTTGTGCAGGAAATAGGCTGCGTTAGCTTGGATGTACCGCAAAATGTTGGGGGTCGTTTCTCCGTGCTGTCTCCAGTGGGGTTGCTTTCTGCGGCTATCCAGAGGATACCGATTGCAGAACTCCTCCGCGGGGCCAAGGATATGAAGGAAAAGCTATTCAGCAGAAGATCTTTAAAAGATAACCCGGCATGGGTCTTATCAGCTTTAAGCGTAGAGCATTATCTAAAGGGCAGAAATATGTTTGTGTTTATGCCTTATTTGAGCCGTATGAGTAGCTTTACTGAGTGGTTTTCCCAATTGTGGGCTGAAAGCTTAGGGAAAAATGGCAAGGGCATGACTCCTATAAGAGCTGTGGGGGCTGTAGATCAACATTCTCAGGTTCAGCTTTATACGTCGGGGCCAGATGATAAATTGTTCCTAATATTATCGGAAGAAAAAAGCAAAAGGAATGTATTTTTCCCTGAATCAGTGGAAGAAAACTCTTTGAATGCTTTATCTTACCTTTGGGGCAAGGATATGAAAACTATGCTTAATTATGAAGCCCAAAGTACCATCGCCGCGCTTATAAAATCTAAAAAACCTGTTATGTGGATGGAAATACCAAAACTTGATGCATATTATTTGGGGTGCTTGATTTATTTCTTCGAGTATGTTACGGCTGTTACAGGAAAGCTGTTGGGCATTAATCCATTCGACCAGCCAGGCGTTGAACAGGGTAAAATGTATACTCGTGCTTTCATGGGTAAAGAGGGCAACGAAGAGAAAAGGCTGGAAGCAGAGTCTTATTTGAGACAAACTAGGTTGTTGACAATAAACTTATAGCTTTATTGATAAATAGTGAGGGGAGAAGGTAAATGAAGATACTAAGTAAGCCATCAGAGCTTAGAGAGTTTATCGAGCAAAAAGGGATAAAGAGAGAGGAAATTGGATTTGTTCCAACCATGGGCTATCTTCATGAGGGGCATCTCTCTTTAGTTAGAAAGTGCAGGCATGAAAATTCTTTTTGTGTGGTGTCCATATTCGTTAACCCCCTACAGTTTGGCCCCAATGAAGACCTTGCTGCATATCCTAGAGATTTGGATAGAGATAAAGCTCTCTTAGAGAAAGAAGGTGTAGACCTTCTTTTTGTTCCTACTGAGCAAGATATGTATCATCCTGATTTTTCTACTTCAGTTAAAGAAACTAGGCTCAGTAGATACATGTGTGGCGCTTTTAGGCTCGGTCATTTTGATGGAGTTTGCACTGTAGTCCTTAAATTATTTAATATAGTTCAACCAAAGAGAGCATACTTTGGTGAGAAAGATTACCAGCAACTTCAGGTTTTAAGGCGCATGGTTAGGGATTTAAATGTTCCTGTAGAAGTTGTAGGGTGTCCTATCGTAAGGGATCATGATGGTCTTGCCTTAAGCAGTCGTAATGTGTATCTTACGAAGGAACAGAGACAAGAAGCCCTTAGAATTCCCAAAGCTCTTGAGGAAGCAGAGCGTCTGTTTAAGGAAGGGGAGAGAAGAGCTTCTGTTTTGGAGGCTAAGATGAGAGAAGTCTTAAGTGCAGGCAAGGGCCTGAAAGTCCAGTACATTGAGATTAGAGATGCAGATAACCTGGAAGAAGTTGAAGAAATAAAAGGAAGAGTTGTAGTTGCGTTGGCAGTATATGTTGGAAAAGCCAGGTTAATAGATAATAAAATTTTGGAGGGGTAGTAAGACCATTAAAGTAAGCCTCAAAAAAACTAAGGAGGATCTTGAATAATGAGTAAGGTACTGACTATTCCGGATTTTATGAGAATGAAACAAGAAAAAGAGCCAATAGTTATGTTAACTGCATATAATCACTGGCAAACAAATCTTGCGGAAAGAGCTGGCGCAGATATGATTCTTGTCGGAGATTCTGTAGGGATGGTAGAACATGGCCTACAAGATACTTTGGGCGTGACCATGGAAATGATGATCATGCATTGTAAGGCCGTGATGAGAGCCCGTAAGAGGGCCTTTGTTGTGGGTGATTTGCCTTTTTTGAGTTATGAAATTGATGAGAGAGAGGCTATCAGAAACGCTGGCCTGTTGGTCAAAGAGGCTGGAGTGGATGCAGTAAAACTGGAAGGTGGCAAATCCAGGAAAAACGCCATAAGGGCAATTGTCAATGCCGGTATAGCAGTTGTGGGGCATATAGGTCTTACGCCTCAGACGGCCACCTTGCTTGGGGGCTATAAGGTTCAGGGCAAAGACGATGCTAGTGCAAAGAGAGTTTTTGAAGATGCTCTAGCTGTACAAGAAGCAGGGGCCTGTGCAGTAGTGTTGGAGTGTGTTCCATCGCCGCTGGCGGAACTTATAACCCGCAAACTGGATATTCCCACGATAGGAATAGGTGCAGGAAGTGCTTGTGATGGTCAAGTCTTAGTGTTCCACGATATATTGGGCCTTTTTGAGGCGTTCAAGCCCAAATTTGTAAAGTCTTATGCAAATGGGGTAGAGTATTTAACTTCGGGGTTAGAAGAATATGTTAAGGAGGTTAGGAATAAAACTTTCCCAGGTAAGGAGCATTCTTTTGCGATGGATCCGGAAATAGTTAAAAAAATAGAGGCGGAATACTTTTAGTTTTAATGATATTTAGCTGAAAAGTGGAAAGATATACAGAGGTTTATTTTGATATGGGGTGAAAATAAGTTGAAGGAATCTTTGCTTTATGTGGATGATATTACAGTTATGCGGGAGGAGAAAGAGGTATTAAAAGATGTCTCTATAAAGGTTCTGCCAGGGGAGATAACAGGGATACTTGGGCGGAATGGTGCTGGTAAATCTAGCCTAGCCTATGCAGTTATGGGCTTGCCAAATTACAAGCCTAAGAAAGGGGCAATGTACTTTAGGGGGCAAGATATTACAAATTGGGGCATCACTGAGCGGGCAAGGGCGGGAATTACATTGGCATGGCAACATCCAGCCAGATACGAAGGAATTTCAGTTGCGGAATATTTGAAAATCTCCTCCAGGAAAGAAATTGATGTGCGTAAAATGGAAGAGGCTTTGAATTTAGTGCAGCTTGAAAGTTCCTACTTGTCGAGAAAAGTTGATAAGTCCCTTTCAGGAGGAGAGAGAAAACGTATAGAACTAGCCTCAGTTTATTTGATGAATTCGCAACTTACTATATTGGATGAGCCAGATTCAGGGGTGGACCTGCTTGCAATGGCGGACATAATAAGTTTGTTCAGAAAGATGACCGAAAATGGCAGAAGTGTTTTGATAATAACCCACAGAGAAGATGTAGCTTCCCAATGTGACAGGTCTTATCTTATGTGTAGTGGAGAAATAGTTTTAGAGGGGACTGCAGAGGCTGTTAGAAGGTATTTTTTGTCTCAATGTATCCCTTGCCCTGAGCATAAAGATGAGACAGGGGAAACCCAGGAATAGGGGGGTAATAAGTTGAAAGTTGTAGAAGAGTATAGCCAGCTTTTGGAGATAGCTTCCAGAACTGGAGGAGGCGCAAGTGCTTTAGGGGATAAAGATACCGTGTACATGGTGGTGCATGCTAACAAGATCATAGGTAAAAATATCTTGCCAGGAGTTGAAATAGACGCAGTAGAAACTGCCGAAGGCATAGATGCTGTAATAACGGTTACAAAAGGGACCATAATAGAGAAGCCAGTGCACATGTGCTTTGGCCATTTGGGGCATGAAGGGAAACAGGTGATAAAAAGTAAAATGGTAATTGAAGATGGTGCCAGGGCCGAGTTTTTGGCTCATTGTATTTTCCCCAATGCGGTGGAGTTTCTGCACGCCATGGAGGGCGAGATTCAAATAGGAGAAAATGCTAGTTTTGCCTACAGGGAAGTTCACGTGCACGGCCGTGAAGGGAAAATAAAGGTTAGGCCCAAGAGTAAAGTTGTTGTTGGGGGAAATTCTAGCTACATAGGTGATTTTACGTTAGTTGAAGGGCGAGTCGGAGATCTAGATATTGAGATTGAAGTGGAGGCGAGAGGAGCCCATAGCCATGTGGATATTCGCTCCAAAATATATGGGAAATATGACGATATATGCAAAATAAAAGATGTAATATTGCTCAATGGTGAAGGAAGCTCAGCGCTGGTAAAGGCGAGGGTTGTGCTTAAGGATGAAAGTAAGGGAAGCTTTTTGGGTTTGGTTGATGGAGCTGCTGCTGGCGCAAGAGGGCATGTAGATTGTACCGAGGTAGTTCAAGGAAGAGCAGTGGCGGAAGCTTCTCCAGTAGTAAGAGCATCTCATCCCGAGGCAGAGGTAACCCATGAAGCTGCCATAGGTAGAATAGCCGATGAAAAGATAGAAGGCTTAATGGCTAAAGGCTTATCAGAAGAGGAATCTATTGAGGTCATCGTTTCAGGACTTTTGCGATAAACGTTATTTTTCGAAAGATTTTTCTATCTTCCATACATCTTGTTCCCTAAGATGAGTGAGCGCATGGAGAATCTGCGATTTTAGGGCTGGAAATTGGGGTTCAAGGTTAGCAATAAGCTGTTTCATTTTAGCTCTCTGGGTTTTTCCTCCATGAGGGCATTCCCATTTTATTGTGGGGAAATCCAGCCTTTTTGTCTCTGACCTGATTGCTTCTTCTGACAGATATACCAAAGGTCTTATTACCCATATTTGCTTTCTACTTCTCCATGAAAGAGGTGGAAAGCACTTGAATCTTCCCGCCAGAAATAGATTTAATAGTACTGTTTCTACTACATCGTCTAAATGGTGCCCTAAAGCTACCTTGTTGAATCCGTTTTTTGTGGCAAAATCTATTAATATTCCGTTTCGCAATTTGGAGCACAGGCTGCATGGGGAGCGCTCGTTACGTTCTTTTATTATCTCGATTATTGGATAAGAAATGGTTTCGTGCGGTATTCCAAGGTCCATACAAAAGGTTTTAAGTGGGCTTAAATTTGTTTCTTTTTCGGCTATATTTATAGTAACAGCTGTGAGGTCAAATTTTATTGGGCTTATTTTCTTTATCTCTGATAGGGCGAGGAGCAAAAGAATACTGTCTTTTCCTCCAGAAAGGCCAACAACTACCTTGTCTTTGTTTTCAATTAGGTTGTAGTCGGCTATTGCTCTGGTTACTTTTTTTCTTATACCTGGATTCAAGTTCACGCCAATTATCCCCTCTTGAATTAAGTTCATCTTATGGATGTTATAATCACAACTGTTGATATCGTAGTCATAGGACTGGAAATGCCCGTAAATGATAACATATCTTTTGGATTTTATTAATTGGGGGTCTGGTAAAAATTGGTTAGCGTTGCGACTGTGGTTGTGGCAGATTCTTGTAGGTTATACAGAGAGGCACTTGTAAAACTTTTGAGTTGTGAAAAAGACATTGGGAAGGTCGTGGGTTTTTCTAATATTTGGGAAGCCCTTACTATTATTACCAAAGGGAATATAAAACTTGCTATTTGTAGAGCGAGGGAGTTGGGCAGTGAGCCTGAAAGGTTTCTGATTAACTGGAGAGATGCTGCCCTTGGCGCTAACTGTATTGTGCTATTAGAGGATGATGAAATTGAAAAAGCACACGCGTTGTGTGATGCCGGTTTTTGTTCTTGTGTTATGCTTTCCTCTGGAGCATCAGAGTTGATAAGGTGCGTAAGGGCTCTTTTGCGAGGAGAAAGTTACCTTGATAGACATCTGATGGAGGAAATCCCAGATGTTCTAAAAATGTCCGGATATCAAAAAAGATGCTTAGAAGAGTTGACTAAAAAGGAAAAAGAGATAGTTTATTGGCTGAGCCAGGGGTATTCAAATGCCCAAATAGCTAAAGCCATGATATTGTCAGAAAAAACGGTAAGGAATCATATAAGCAGAATTTTAAAAAAATTGGATTTAAAGGATCGGGTGCAAATAGTGGTATTAGGTTGGAAAACAGGTTTAGCCGAGAAGTCTTTAAAGGAAATATGTTGCAATGATTAAGGAAGTGAGAGAAGTGAAAGAAAATTTTGTGGATAACGCAAGAAAACAGATTTTGAACGAGATAAAAGAATCTATAGAAGTCAAAAAGAAGGCTATGAATTTCTGCGTTCCTGTGGCTGAAGCTGCATATATAATGGCTGAAGCGATAAGGGGAGGAAGGTGTGTGTATTTTTGTGGGAACGGAGGATCTGCAGCAGATGCACAACATTTGGCTGCCGAACTGGTGGGGCGTTACAAGAAAAATAGAAGACCCTTCAAGGCTGCAGCGCTGACAGTTGACACAAGCATCCTAACAGCGGTGGCCAACGATATGTCCTATGATGAAATATTTTCAAGGCAACTTGAAGGGTTGGCGGAAGAAGGAGACGTTCTTGTGGCTATTTCTACCAGTGGAAAGAGTAAAAATGTTTTGTTCGCCCTTGAAGTAGCAAAGAAGAAAGGAATGAAATCGATAGGTTTTGTTGGGGGACATAAAAGTGCCTTTGAACCATATTGCGATATTTTGCTGTCCGTACCCTCTACAAATACTCCCAGAATTCAAGAGACTCATATAATGTGGGGACATATCATCTGCGGGTTGGTTGAGGAGTGGTTGTGCGATGATTGATTATGCTGTGATCCTTGCAGGGGGATTTGGAACTCGCTTGAGATCTGTAGTAAATGATACTCCAAAAGCTTTAGCTCTTGTTGGAGGAAAGCCTTTTTTGTTTTGGCTTTTATCACTTCTTTCTGCTCGTGGCATAAAAAGAGTTTTGATGCTTCTAGGATATGGCGCGAAGCAGATTAGCGATTATTGCGGAGATGGCAAAGAGTGGGGACTCTTCATTGATTACAGTGTAGAAGATGAGCCAATGGACAAAGGGGGAGCTTTAAGGCTCGCCATGGATAAGATAAATGCGAGCAATTTTTTCTTCATGAATGGAGACACCTTTTTTGATGTGAATTTTAGTGCTATGGCTGAATTCCATCTGGAAAGAACGTCAGATCTTACTATAGCTACAAGAAAATGGCCGAGCATTGATAGGACTGATCCCTTAGAGATAGATGAAAAGTCTAGGGTAATAAGTTTTGGAAGGAAGGATTTGCCCCCTGACCACAGAGGGGAATGGTTTATAAATGGGGGTATATATGTTGTGGAAAGGGAACTAGTAGAGGGCCTGCCATGTAAAAGGATGTCGTGGGAACATGAACTAATTCCCCGTTTCCTAAACGATGGAAAGGCGTTGTATGCATTTTCGCAGGAGGGGAAATATTTCATAGATATAGGGGTTCCGGAGGATTATCATAGAGCTCAAGAGAGTATTCCTTTAGTTTGTAAGAATATTTTGAAAATTGGCGAAAATATTTAAAAAGAAAGGAAGCAGTAGAGAGCCCATGAATAAGAAGGTTTTTATTACGGGAATAGGTGGTTTTATTGGTGGACATTTAGCCCAGAGACTGGCAGAAGAAGGTTTTATAGTAGCAGGATCATATTTTAGGCCGACAAATACTATGGATATTCCTTCGGCATATGCGAAGAAACTTTATAATATAGACGTTAGGCACAGGCCTCATATTGAAGAGGCTCTTTTAGATTTTAAGCCTGATATTATTTACCATTTGGCCGCCCAAAGTTATCCTATGGAATCCTTTAAATATCCTGCTTATACCGTAGAAACCAATGTTCTTGGAACTCTTAATCTTTTTGAAAGTGTCATAAAGGTTGGCCTTTCGTCATGCCGTATAATGCTTGCTTCTTCTACAGCAGCTTACGGTTTTATAAAAGCTGAAGAAACGCCGGTAGGAGAAAATCAGCCATTCAGGCCGGCGCATGTTTATGGAATGTCGAAGGCTGGACAGGATTTGTTGGGCGATACATATTATAGGGCTTATGGGCTTGATATAATACGTCTAAGAATAGGTAATTGTGTTGGCCCTAGAAGGACTGGAGAAGTGGTATCAGATTTTACGTATAGAAGGGCTTTATGGGATTTAGGTAGATTGAAGGCGGGATTCCCGGTTGGTAACCTCCATACTAAAAGGGCTTTTTTAGATGTGAGGGATGCTGTAGAGGCATTTTTGGGTTTGCAAGAAAAAGGAAAATCAGGTGAAGCCTATAACGTGGCTGGCGAAAAGGCTTTTTCCATCAAGGAGCTTTTAAATTTAGTGTTGGAAGATTGTCCTAACAAACCGGAGGTCATAACAGATCCATCATTAGTAAGAGAAGTAGATGAGCCCATATATTGGAGTGATTTGTCTAAACTCAAAGAATCAACTGGCTGGTCACAGAGGATTCCTTTGCAAAAGACGGTTAAAGATATGATAGAGTGGTGGAAAAAGTCGCTTTTGGTTGCGTGAGGCAAAACCTAAAGCAACAAATACAAAATGAAATATCCAGCAGTTTTTTTGGACAGAGATGGAACCATAATAGAGGAAGTAGGCTATTTGGATTCATTGGACAAAGTGGAATTATTGCCAGGCATCCCTGAAGCCTTGTCCGCTTTGCGTGCTGGCGGCTTCAAGTTGTTCGTTATCACGAACCAAAGTGGAGTGGCAAGAGGCCTTTTCGATGAAACCTTCGTTCATGAAACCCATGAATTTTTATCTCGTAAGCTGAAGGAATTTGGATGTTCTGTGGATGGGTTTTATTTCTGCCCTCACCATCCTACTGAGGGAAGGGGACGCTATAGGATACAGTGCAACTGCAGAAAACCAAAGCCAGGCATGATTTTGCAGGCGGTTAAAGAACATAATTTGGATTTAAGCCAGTGTTGGATGGTAGGAGACAAGATGTCAGATATTATGGCAGGCAAAAATGTCGGAATAAAGGCCGTGCTTGTTTTGACAGGCTATGGACAAAAGGCAATGAATGAGCTAGTAGAGGAAGGATATCTAGATGTCCCGATTGCTAAAGACATGAAAGAAGTGGCTCAAATTATTTTAGAATCCAAGAAGTTAAAATGATTTCATGAGGTGGTCTTGTTGTCGGTAAGAAAGGGCCTGGCACTTTTCATTGGCCTCTCCTTTATAGTAAGCTTTATAGTACTGATGTCCAGTATGGATTTGAATACCATGGATATACTTTCAAGAGTAGATATCCGGAAGCTTGGATATGTGTTTCTTTTGTTGTTTCTTTCCTGGTGCCTAGATGCTTATAAACTCTATTCGGTGGTTGCTGCTGCTGGGGAGCGAATCCCATACAAGTTTGCTTTTTTGCTCAATTGGCTAAGATATTTTGGATGTGCGATTACTCCTATGCAGAGTGGAGGAGGGCCTTTTCAGGTATATTTTCTTTACAAGAGCGGGATTCCTATAGGTAAAGGAGTCGCTATTACGTTGGTTAGTACTCTCATGACACTTCTTCAGATAGGGATAATAGTGCCCGTTGCTTTGATGTACGAACCAAGCATAATTAAAGGGAAATTGCTACTTAAAGGTGCATTGTATTATGTTATTGTCTTTGTGATGATCTCTTGGGTAATCATAGCACTTAGCTTGTTGCGCCCTTCCTTGATGAAAAAGCTTTCAGGAGCATTTATTTTACTTTTGAACAGATGGGGAATTGTCAAGAAAAAAAAATTGCTTAAGTTTGTGAGGCGGGCTTATAGGGAGATAGATAATTACAACAGAAACTTTCAGCTATTTTTTACAACAGGCCTTAAGAAATTTATCCTAGCCTTCTTGGTGTCGTGGCTTCAAATGATTGTGTTGTTCTCCATACTGCCGCTTCTTATATGGTCTTTTGGTTTTGATGTTTCTTACATGGGTAGCTTTTTTGCTCAGGCACTGCTTATGTTTATTTTATATTTTGTCCCAACACCAGGGGCGAGCGGAGTAGCGGAAGGTGGAGGGACTGCCATATTTGCCTTTCTTGTTCCTTGGAATATGGCGGGTGTGTTAGCTGTAACCTGGAGGTTTTTTACAGAATATCTATCAATTGCTATGGGGGCTTTAACTGCTGTGGTTTTGCTTGGGTGGAGAGGTGCAGAGCAAGTTTTAGGTGATTATTCTGGCTGTGATGATGGGGAGGAAAAGTAGCATGAGCTTAGCAATGAATAATGCCGATTTACGGGCTTTAGCCTTTAAATATAGAGGTGGAATATGGACTTTATTATATTTAGTTGTTTATTTTTTAGCTGAGCCCGGCAGAGGCTATACTTCTATAGGCTTATTGTTGGTGGTTTTGGGCCAGCTAGTTCGTTTTTGGGCGGCTGGAACGATAAGAAAGTATAGGGGAGAATCGGTTAAAGCTGAGCAGCTGATAACCTGGGGACCTTATGGTCTAGTTAGAAACCCTCTTTATATAGGTAATGGCCTAATAGGTCTTGGATGGTCATTGATGTCAGGCAGCATGTTGGCTTTGGGAGTTTTCTTGTTGATTTTTGTTTTACTTTATGGAATGTTGATAGTTCCATGGGAAGAAAAGTATTTGAGAGAAAAATTTCCAGAAGAATATAGCTATTATGAGAAACAAACTGGTAGATTTATTCCCAGAGTGCCTATGCATTTAAGTAGAGTCCAAGGGCCTTTTGATTTAAGTATTTTATGGGCCAGCGAGAAATATTCATTGGGAATTACGGTGTTGGGCACTTTGATTTTATTATTTAAAGGTAGCGAGTTATGGTGAATTTGGAAGTAATATCTAAAGAAGCACAAATTTTTAAAAGTACCTTTTCTTCTCCTGTAGGGCCTTGGAATTTGTTGTGGAGCGAAGAGGGAATTGTGAGAATTACAAGTGCGGAGAATGTTGGTTTTTGCACGTTATCTGAAGATATCCCAGATTGGCTTGATAGAGCGTGGGCAGAATTTTGGAGCGGCTCTAAAGTTAATGTTACTTTTTGTACTTATAGGGAACCACCGCTTTTTACGGCTAGAGTATATGACGTGGTTTATTCCATACCTTTTGGAAGCACTCTTTCTTACGCTGAGGTGGCTTCATTGGCTGGGAATGCTAGAGCATCCAGGGCCGTTGGTACTATAATGAGGAATAATCCATGGGCTCTTTTCGTGCCATGTCATCGCGTGATAGGTTCTGATGGTAGCATGAGGGGGTATGGTGGTCCTAAGGGAATTGAATTGAAAAGGGCCCTCCTAGACTACGAACGTAAAAACAAGTCTTAAGAGGGCCTATAATATTTAGTGTCTAGATAATTTGTTACCGTACAGGTTTTCCCATAAATTATTATATATTTGTCCTTTGGGTACATTAAGGGAAGCAAATCCTTCCTTGATGGCAGCCTGTCCAACAGCTTCGGCGACACACGGGCTGACTTCATCACAGAAAACATCGGGAGTTATTTTTTGGGGAGACAGCCTTCTTCTATCAACGACATTGGCTAGAGCCCTTGATGCTTCAAGCAACATGTTTGTTGAGAGAAATGTTGCTCTTACATCAAGAAGTCCCCGCATTATACCTGGAGATGTATGAAGGTTGGGCATTGCGTTGGGATACTCTGGCAACCCTGTTCCAACTATTGATGCTCCTGCGGCGTAAGCCTGCTCTGGATGTATCTCTGGTTCAGGCAAGGCCATTGCAAAGATAATGGGGTCTTTCTCCATTCGGCGTATCAATTGAGGGTCAAGAATATTCCCCTTTGATAGCCCTATAAATAAATGAGCTCCTTCAATAGCTTCATGCAGTCCACCTTTGATGCCTTCAGGGTTTGTTTTTAAAGCAAGTTCCTGCTGAATGTGGTTCATGTTGGAGTTAGATTCAGATAGGATTCCTGAACTATTTAAAACTGTTATATTTTTTGCTCCTGCTGCCAGTAAGAGTTCTGTCACGGATATACCGGCTGCTCCTGCTCCACACACTACAATTTTTAGGTCTTCTATTTTTCGTCCCTGAACCTCAAGCGCGTTCCAAAGGGCCGCCAATACAACTACAGCTGTTCCATGTTGATCGTCACATAAGATGGGGATGTCAACTCTGTTTTGTAGTTCCCTTACTATCATGAATGTTCTTGGAGATGATATGTCCTCTATATTGATGCCGCCAAAGGAAGGAGACAGTGTGGCTGCAATATGAACTATTGCTTCTACATCATTGCAATCTAGGCATAAGGGAATAGCGTTCACATCACCGAAAATTTTGAAGATAAGGCATTTACCTTCCATTACAGGCATTGCGGCATCTGGGCCTACTTTACCTAACCCCAAAACCGCGCTGCCGTCAGTAATTACGGCAATTCTGTTGCCCCTACCAGTGTATTCGTAGCTTTTCCCTACGTCATCCTTTATTGCTAATGCAGCGGGGACACTGCCTGGAATATAGGCGAGGGAGAGATCTTCCTCGCTGTTTATGTTAATTGTAGGGTATATGTCGAATTTGCCTTTTGCTCTTCTGTGAAGTTCTAAAGCCTTTATTTTGTCCAAGACCATTTGTTTAAATACCCCCTTTAAAAAGTTTAGCTTATATCTACTCTCATATGTTATCAGAAATTTTTAATTAGGAAAATTTTTCTGGGAATTATATACTTAGGTTTACGACTAAGCCGTCCTCTGCAGCTACTACTTTATTGTTTTTTGTTGAGAGTTTTTGTGCTATTTTATCTGGTCCATCCTTGAGCACCCCACGCCCGAAATGGGTAATAATTGTTAATGGAGGGTTGAGTTCTCTAATTATATATTTGACATCTTCAGGTGATAGGTGGTCTAAATTAGCCCGTTTATGTGATAGTGTCATGTTTATGACAAGAATTGGACAACCGGAAAATCGTTCTATCCAGTGTTTTTCTAATCTCGTATCGCTTATTAGGCCCCATAAATGTTGGCCTTGTTCCCTGAATACCATTCCAAAGCATTCTACTCCATGATGTATTAGAGATACACCTTCGACATCTAGTGCTCCATTTAGCGTGAGTTGAAATCTTTTCCCATCTTCCCAAGTGTGTAGTTTAAATATTTTAGATCGCAAGTAGCTGTAAAGGATTTTCTCTCTGCCATTTATCGCGTCAGATGGGGCAATTACTAGCCCTCTTTTGTGGAAGCCACCACCTGTCATGGCTTCTACAAGAACATTTAAGTCAGAAGAGTGATCTAAATGCTTGTGACTCAGTAGTATCCCATCTAGTTTGGCAGGATCCAGCGGGGGATGGGTCTGATGCATCCTTACCAGGGAGCCCGGGCCAGGGTCTATAGAAAAAGATAGATCCTTCCACTGGAACCACAGGCCCCCCGAGGCTCTCAGTTGACTCATTACAGTAAAACGGCTTCCGCCGGTGCCTAAAAAGCGAATGAATGACTTAGTGAAAAGAGATCGTTGCTCAGCCATTAGCTTACTTGAAATATGGCAAGAGAGCCTTGAAAGCTTGAGTTCCAGCACGGCGGAGGAGTCTGTAGATTATAGATTCAGTAGGCAGAACAACTGCCCCGAATTGTCTCATTGTTTCCAGTGCCATGTTGTGGTTATCCACACTTCTGCTTGAACATGCATCTGCGACAACGAAAACTTCGTGTTCTTTATTTATTAGGTCAATGACAGTTTGGAGCACACAAATATGGGTTTCTATCCCTGCTATGATTATTTGGTCTCTTCCCGCAAATTGCAAAAAGGTATGAAAGTCTTTTTCTTCACAGCAGGAGAAATGAATTTTTTCAAAACTACGGCTATCTTGTGGCATGGCGTCAAGGAGATCTTTTACGGTGGGGCCTAAACCGCTAGGGTAGTGTTCAGTGTATTTTACGGGAATCTCCATCACATCGCAGGCCTTTAGAAGGGTTTTAATGTTTTTTAAGATTTTTCTCTCATTTTCCACCATTGATACTAGCTTTTCTTGAGCATCAATCAGAAGAAATTGGCTTTTTTGGCTATTAATGTCGAATAATTTCATTTGCATCACCACCCCTTTTGAGTATTTTGTATAGCAAAAAATTTGTAATTTATGTATATTATACCTTCAGTGCTGATTTTGAAAAAACCTATTTTATATTATTTGTTTTTATGATATGCTCTTCAGACTTGAAAGAGGATGGAGGTGTTATTATGAGCACCCAAGGTGAAAAAGATAACAAAGCAAATTTCCAAAAGCGATTAAACGGGGAAGATCATACTTTGACTGTAGGGGATATTTTAGAAGCCATGTCAGAGCCGAAATATCCTTCATATATAAAAGATCTTTTATATATCATTCAAGAATGGATGTACTCCGCGCTGAATGGCGATGTGGAGTATCAGGCAGAGGAATTTTACCAGGGATATGCGGACAGAAATATTGGAGATCCTGAGATTCTTTTTGCGAATTTGGGGAGACTTGAGGAATTTGCGGATATATTGCCAGCGCCTCATATGCCCAAAGGGAAAAGTGACGCAATTGTCCTTTGTGTGGGAACTATTGATTTGGAAGAGGGCATGAGGCTGGCTGTGGATTACGCTTCTTTATTCGGAAGAGGTAAGTGTAGGAAGGTATGGGTTGTTAGCGAAAGCTGGTCTATACCAGAAACTGCAAGATATATTCATCATATAAGGGTGCTAAGAAAACAAGGAGTAGATTTTCGTTTCCTGTTGGTTACCCCTTGGGGATGGACAGAGATCCCTTTATTTAATGATTCTTTCGCCTATGGAAGGCTATATTGGGAAAATGCCATTGGGCCGGAAGATAATACACGAAGGCCAGGACAAAAGAATAGAAAACAAGATGGTAGTGGGTAAGTAAATGAATAGGTATGATTAATAAAGTAAAAAACATAAAACAAGAAACAAGAAGGGGAGAAAATTTGAGATTTTCTCCCCTTCTTGTTTTTAACCACCGCTAATCATATGGATGATCTGGACTTTTGCGCCATCAGGCACTTTGGTAGAGTTAAAATCATCCCTTGGAACAGGTGAATCGTTAATCCAAACAGCCAAGAGGGGAAAAGTGTATTTTTTCCGCGTTATTATGTCTTTGACTGTTAGGCCTACTTCCCATTCCATGGGTTCTCCATTTACGGTAATCATGATTCTAAACTTACCACCTATCCTCCGGTTTTGCGTGTTTTTCAACTACTGCTACGACATCAGGATAGTCAATACCCAACCTCTTAAGAGTTTCTACTGTGGGTATTCCGTTCCTATCCCAACCGCGGCGCTTATAGACGGCGTCTACTAGCTCTTCCCACTGCTGTCTTCTTATTTCGTTCAATTTCTTTATCTTTTCCTCGGTGGACAGCTCTTCGGGATTTACGCCTGCTTCTTTCAATTCATTGTCGTAGTATTCTGCTCTGGCTTCCCACTCATCGGGGAAAACAGGTCCTAGAGCTCTGTCTGGAATGTTGTGATACTTGCGGGTACCTTTACCTAGCCTTAGCTGGAAGACCCTCTGGAAATTGTAGACTCTTTCTGACTGGAGGATCAGCTCTTCCTTGGTTATGTTTTTGCCAGTCACGGCGTTGAAAATGTCCACGTAGTTCTGTACATGTTCTGGGACCTTTGCGGCTTCCTGTGGAGGATACTTAGTAGCGTTATCTGCAGGTTCGATGTCGTTCCAGGGCAGTTTGCAAAGCCCGACCAGCGAGAACCACGTACGGAAGTTTGGGAAGTAGTGCAGAGCTTCAGCTTTGTCCTCAAAAGTAGGAAGCTGTTTGTTTACTCTGTCCATGAAAATGAGCCACGCCTCGTCGTGCTGAGGGCCTTTTAGTGTGAGGAAGTAACCGCCCCACTGAGCAATGGACTCTTTTGGCACGTATTCGGAGACTTCTATACCTTGCCCCTCCATACCTATTTTTTCAAGTATGTCTCTTGGAGCTCCGAATTTCTCTGCAAATATGTCTTTCATCCTGTGGATGCCCAAACCAACTATCTTGGCAAATTCATCTTTACCTTCTGCCATCCTATGGATAAGCTCCAATATGTCGTCTTTGTTGCCGAATTTGAGTTCTAGGCCATTTGTGTGCTCTTTTGTGATATACCCGAGCTCGTAACACTCACAGACGAAAGCTATACCTGTACCTAAAGATATAGTATCAAGGCCGTAGTGATCGGCGTAGAAATTGGTTTCTATGGTCCATTCAGGATCAAAGACACCCACGTTTGAACCAAGGCCTGCTGCTGTCTCATATTCAGGGCCATCTACAGTTACTACTTGGCCTTTGCATGGGCCGGTTTTGATAGTGTAGTTATCTACGGCTTTGGCACATGCCAAAGTGCAGCCATACCAACAACCGTCTGCGATGCCCTGTGTGAAGAGTTTACCGTAAACTTCAGAGTGTATTTTGTCCGCGTCTGGATGCTGTCCGAACTTATAATTATGAACTGGGAGGATATGATATTCGTTCATGATTTCGTTGAGATGAGGAGTTCCGACTGTGCGCATGCGACACTGTTTAGAGTCAAGGGTAAATATTTCTTTGTGGAGTTTAAGTCCCACTTTTGTCAAAGTGTCTATGTCTGCTGGGTCGTTAGCAGTTCCGGAAAGGTTGTGGGTTTTTACAACCAAGGCTGCTATCTTCTTGTCTCTGAATACTGTTCCTCCACCGCCTCGGCCTGCCTGTTTCAGTCTTGCTATCTTCCTATGGCTGTCCCAGAAGCTGCTGTTCAAGCATCCCCAATATGTGTGCTCTGCGCCTTTGCCTGCTGTTATAACGGAAACATGCTTCCTGTCATTGATGTCGTTGGGATCGCTGAAATACTCATGAAGGGTTTCCGTAATAGAGTAGGCGTTTATGTCCTCAAAAGGAGATTCGAAAATTTTCACCTTGCCTTCATCGCCGTCTATGACCACTACTACGTCCTTATCGGATTTGCCTTGAATTTCTAGGGCATCCCAGCCAGCGAACTTGAGCAATGGGCCAAAGTGGCCTCCGGCATTACTGTCGTAGGTCTGTTCCGTCAGAGGAGAAATGAAAACAGCGTAAAACTTACCTGTGCCGGGGTACTGGGTTATTCCGCAAAGAGGACCTCCGGAGATGACTATCTCGTTCTCTGGGTCGTTCCACTTGGTGGTATCTTTTACTGCATCCCAGAGGAGTTTCAGCCCGAAACCTCTTCCGCCTACGAACTTTTCTTTCATATCCTCAGTTACGTCTTTAGCCTCGAATGTCCTTTCTCCTACGTTGATCTTCAAGGTCTTGCCTGTGTAGCCCCTATGGGCTTTTGTTGGTTCGTACGACCATTCGGCCAACAACTTCATGTTCTCCATTTCCTGCATTCCCCCCTTAAATTTATTGGCCACAATACAATCTTATGGCTTCATCGTGTGTATAATTGTTTGAAAGGCCTTAAATATACTATCATCTATGTGTAGTTTTTATCAATCTTGTGTTATATCGGATATTACAAAAAATATGTTTTCGTTGACTGAAACCCTTTGTAGGTGCTAGAATGCACTTCGTTCGGGGCGTAGCGCAGCCTGGTTAGCGCGCCTGGTTCGGGACTAGGAGGTCGGAGGTTCGAATCCTCTCGCCCCGACCAAGTTTGAAGGCTAAGGGATCCCAATAGGGGGTCCTTTTTCTTTTTAGGGCAAACATCAAGCCAATGAAGTTTGATTATTGTTGACCAATAAGGCTAATGGCAGTATAATAGCCGTGGTGGAGGGGATTATGGCAAAGAATGTTGTAGCCAGAAACAAGAAGGCAAGGCACGATTATTTTATAATAGAAACCTATGAAGCTGGAATACAACTTACGGGAACTGAGATAAAATCAGTAAGAGCTGGTAAGGTAAACCTGAAAGATGGTTATGCTAGGATAAATGGTTCTGAAGTGTGGCTTTACAACGTGCATATTTCTCCCTATGAGAAGGGTACCTATTATAATCATGATCCATTGAGGCCGCGAAAGCTTCTTTTAAGGTCAGAGGAGATAAAGCGGCTTATCGGGAAAACAAAGGAGAAAGGGTTAACCCTTGTGCCTCTTGAAATGTATTTAAAAGACAACAAGTGGGCAAAAATAGAGTTGGCCTTGGTTAAAGGAAAAACCAAACATGATAAAAGGGAAAGCATAGCAGAGCGTGATGCCAGAAGAGCAATGGAAAAAGCTCTAAAGAGGCATTAGCAAATATATGGGGGCGATAGGTTTCGACGGCAGGATGGAGGGCCTTGTGAAGCGTGCCGAGTTCTCCGCATCTCGTTAAAAAGCGGAATCGCACAATAAGTGCCAACGAAAATTACGCATTGGCTGCTTAATTGAAGTAGCCCGTCCTTGGAAATCTTCTCCGCTTGGATTTCCAAAGGGCGTCACATAAAGCGGATGCCCTGATAGCCGCGCTTCCCGGCTATTCAGGAAAGATCAAGGAAGCTTGGGATCAGGGGCCCTGTCCCTGGGGAACCTGATTCGACATTAAAGCAGGGACTGCGCACGGAGAAACACAGGGTTGGCCCCTGTCGGACCGGGGTTCGATTCCCCGCGCCTCCACCAATAGATAATTTTAAGCCTTCCAAGAAAATCCTCAAAAGTTCGCTAAAACCGCTTGAAAGCTAGGTTTTAGCGATTTTTTATGTCCAATATTGTTCGCCTAAAAACATGGGGTTCCACAACATAGACCGTACATGAAACCGTACATGTGAGCCTTTTTTGTGCTAACATGTACGGTGGGGGTGGGGGAAGTGTTGTCAGATCTGAAAATTCGGGCTTTGAAACCCAAGGAAAAATCCTATACCGTTCGTGATGGGAGAGGGTTATATCTTGAGGTTACGCCAAAAGGTTCAAAGCTTTGGCGAATTAGAATATGGCAGAACGGCAGGGAAATCAAACGCAGTCTGGGCAGATACCCGGATGTTTCTCTGCGTGAAGCTCGGCTTAAAAGGGACGAAATATTGCTTGCAAGAGATAAAGGTGTAAATATTCTTGCATCTCCAAATAAACTTGAAACCTTCCAGGAAATAGCTTTGGATTGGTATTCCCGCAAAATGGAGGGAGTTAGAAGCGACAACCACGCAGCAAGGGTTCTTTCCAGGCTTCAAAGATACGTTTTCCCCGCGATAGGTCATAAGCACATAAATGAGATCAGACCTCCAGAGATTC
>NZ_JACDOB010000001.1 GCF_017656375.1 Thermovirga sp. | reverse complement strand
CCCTTTTAGAAGATGTTTGAGTATATTGCCTAGCCCTGTTCAGGGTATGGTTTCAGGGTTCTGAGCGGGGCTAGTCTTTTTTAAAGTGTATTTGACAGTTAATATGCAGCATGTATTTTTCTCCATTCATCTCCTATGAAATATCCCTCATAGTCCTCGTAATCTCTGATGACGTTGCCTTTGTTGTTATTCAGGCTCCTGCGCCAGGGATGATCCATAGGCGGCTTATGCCCCTTTCTTGGCTTTGTTTCGTTTTCTGGGCTTTTTTCCCTTGAGAAACCTTTTTGACTATTGGTATCTGGAAGGGCCTTTAACCCGAAGTAATCATCACCATACATGGCACCAAGGGAACCATTCAAGTGTTTTATTACGTAAACGGTACTTCTAGGCCTTAATGGCTCCATGAAGGCATAATTTAGAGCATCTGCCCTCCAGCCAGTCATGGGGACTGACCTCACACTGTATAAGCATGCTCTCCTTGGGCATGCGGCTTTTCTGGAACGCTTCCTTCTTGATCTTGATGCCTTATGGGTGTGCCTGTGAGGCATTGAGGCATCTTCTCTGTTCCCTTACAGGAAGACAATATTACTGTCCGGTAACATGCATTAGAAGTTTTGTTGACTATTGCGGCGTAGCAATGTATACTACGTTGCTAATGAATCTTTATTCTTATTCTAATTACGTGGGAGGTGTGTGTAAATGGGCCTTACAAAAGGCGAAAAGAAAGCGTTGATTTTTCTGTTTCTTGCAATATTAGGATTTATGCCGCCTGTTACTGTATGGGCAAATCGGGTTGAACCTTATGTGTTAGGCATGCCATTTTTGCTGTTCTGGCAATCATTTATGGTTTTTGTGACTTTCATTCTGATGACCCTTGCCTACAAGACGAAAGAAGGGACTGATAAGAAATGACAATCACACTTACTATTATTTTTGGTTGGCTTATAGTCACTACAATTGTTGGCATAATGGCAGGGCGGAATAGGGTCTTTAGCATGGAAGAATACTTTGTAGCAGGCCGTTCTTTTGGATTGATCCTTTTCTATACGACGGCAGCTGCTGAAATTTATAGTTCTTTTGCCTTTTTAGGCCTTGCCGGTTGGGCTTATAGTCGTGGGATAAGCATAGTTTACGCTCTTGCTTATGGCTCTATAGCTTACAGCATTTATTTCTTCCTTGGTCCTAGAATAAACAGGCTGGGCAAAACCATGAATTATGTAAGTCAGCCCGACTTCCTCGAAGATAGATATGATAGTAAATTTTTGGGTGTTCTCGTGGCTATGGTAGGGGTTATTTTTATCATACCTTATCTTCAGCTGCAGATCATGGGATCGGGCATGATAGTACAACTTGCATCAGGCGGAGCCATTTCTTGGCAAACCGCTGTTGTAATAAGCTTCGTAGCCGCCGTTATTTTTGTATATATTTCAGGCCTTAGAGGTATTGGATGGACTAATTTCCTTCAGGCAATAATAATGCTCTTTGGTATGATAAGCGTAGGATTTCTTGTTTCCAAACACTATTTTGGTGGCGTACAGAGCATGTTTGAGACATTGCATCAACTTAAACCTACCCATTTAACTCTCCCCGATACGGCTGGCAATGGTATTTTCTGGTACACTTCAACTGCGTTATTATCTGGGTTGGGCTTCTGGATGTGGCCCCACATTTTTATGGCAACTTACAGTGCAAAAAGCGAAAAAGTTGTAAGAAGAAATGCAACTATCCTTCCTTTATACCAATTGGCAATGGTCCCCGTTATTATTACGGGCTTCGCAGTAGCAGCTAAGGCTGGACTGGATCCGGCTTTTGGTGCAAAGATAGCTAAACCAGATCAGGCTATGTTTGTCGCCCTATTGGATAGCATGCCAGGATGGGTAGTGGGATTATTGGGTGCCGGCGGGCTTGCAGCGTCTATATCCACATCTTCTGCCCTTATACTAACAGCAGCTAATTTGACAGCTAGGAACATTCTTCAAAAAGGATTTATGCCTCACATGGAGGATATACAAGTTGCCAAAACTGGCCGGTTGCTTGTTCCTGTTTTTACGGCGATCGCAGTTGCATTTGCTTTCTTGGCTCCTTCTATGTTGGTAAGCCTGCTTATAGTAGGGTATTCTGGAATCACTCAATTTTTCCCTGGGATTATATTGGGTATTTTCACCAAAAAACCCACAAAGGCTGGAGTCATTTCTGGAATAATTGTGGGATTGGCAGCATTGTTCTTCTTCCAGTTTGGTGGGGTTAAAACGCCTTTGAACTTGCAGCCTGGCTTTGTGGGGTTAATTTTGAACTTTATAGTGGTGATTGTCGTGAGTTCCTTTACCAAGAGCGTCGATCCTTCCAGACTAGAGCGCTTTGAGAAAGCTCTTTCCATGGAGGAGGCGAACTGATAGAATGCTCGATAAAATTAAAAAACTCGCTGAAGGCCATAAACATCAAATAGCAGAGTGGCGACATGAATTCCATGCGAACCCGGAACTTTCGTTCCAGGAGTTTGAAACCACTAAGCGCATCAAGAAGTATCTCGAACAAATGGGTTTTACTAATGTAAGGGTGGGTACTGGAGGAATAGAGACGGGCGTTGTCGCAGATCTTGATACACAAAAAGATGGACCATGTATAGCCCTACGAGCTGATATTGATGCTCTTCCTATGCAGGAGGTAGGTACCCCACCATACCGTTCGAGGAACGATGGAGTAATGCATGCCTGTGGCCACGATTCTCACATCGCCATGCTCCTTGGAGCTGCTTATGTGCTGAAAACAATGGAATCTGAGCTGCCAGGGAAAGTTAGGTTCATATTCCAGCCTTCAGAAGAATCTCCTCACAAAAGCGGTGCCAGGGCCATGATTCAAGATGGAGTGCTTGATGGAGTGGATGCTATTTCAGGTTTGCACATATGGAGTTCCCTTCCTGCTGGAGTTGTAGGATATAAGGCAGGGCCATTTATGGCTTCAGCTGACGAGTGGGAATGTACAGTTTGGGGTAAAGGTGGTCATGGTGCTGTTCCACACCTGGCGTTTGATCCAATAGTGGCGGCATCTGCTATGGTCGGTGCACTTCAAACTATAGTCAGTAGAGAGATAGATCCTCTTGAGGCTGTCGTTATTACCTGCGCTCACATTGAATCTGGAACGACCTTTAATATTATTCCAGATAAGGCGTTTATGCAGGGAACGGTGCGCACATTCAACCAAGAGGTCAGGGCAACTATTCCGGAAAGAATGGAAAGGATAATAAAGGGTATAAGCGAAGCTATGCGGTGCAAATCGGAATTTACGTACAAACATGTTCTACCTCCAACTGTAAACGATAAAGAGTTTACGGAAAAGGCTGCAGATGTCGCTAGAGCCCTATTAGGAGCTGATAAGGTTAAAGAAGTGGTTCCAACGATGGGAGCAGAGGACATGAGTTTATATCTGGAAAGAGTCCCAGGAACCTTCATGTTCTTGGGAACATACAATGAATCTAAAGGTACAGTTAACCCTCAACACCATCCAGAGTATGATGTAGACGATGATGTGTTGCCTTTCGGTAGCGCTCTATTGGCCTCTATTGCATGGAGTTTCCTTAACAAACAGATGTAAAGTGTTCGTTTAGGGGATTAGAGGAAGGGCAAGCTACTAACGCTTTAGCCCTTCCTTTTGTTTAAAATATTGATTTGCCCTTTCAGTAAATATAGCAAGTGAGCAAGTACCGTCTTTTTGGAATAAAAGAGCATAATAAATGAGTTCCTTATAATTTGGCTCTTTTCCCAGAAATAACCAAAGGCCGTTTTGCGATAGGATTTCTTGGGAAGAAGGGTCGTATTTTTTTATATCGCCTAGAATCTTTTGTATCTCTCCTTCTTTTGTGGCTTTCAATTTAACTTCTATGGACTGTATATAATGAGTATTCAAAGTTTGTAAAATTACTTCTTCTATATTAGGAGGAAAGTTTTTTGTCCTTGTGGCTTTGATGATGGTATTGCTGTTAGTTTTTATAATTTGTTTGTCTTCTATTTTCAGGTTTCTGACTTCTCCAGCGATCTTTATCCCTTTTGTAGTAAGAAAGTCAAAGATACTACTGCTTCCCATAACTTTTACGCTTGTGGGCGAAGCATTATATTTGTAAAGACCTATTACTCCAAGGATTAATGTTATTAGAACCGTAAATATCATTATTTTTCGCATTTACTTCATCCTTTTTTGAGTTTATGTCCCCATAATTATATATTGGATTAGTGTCCCTCAAATTGAAGTAATGCTACAAAAAATTTCAAAAAAACACATGGATATGAAATTTTTAGATATAAGGTTTAAAAAAAATAAGGCAGCGTGATTATTTGTGTTGTATAATGTATCCTTGGGGCGAGGGGGGCATAATTTTGGGAATAGTTGATGCTATATGTGTAGGCACTTCTAAGAATAAACCAAAAAAGTCAGTGCACGAAGCTTTTTTTGCGCCAGGTGGAATAAAAGGTGATTGCCACTTTGGTACAGAGACCAGAGAAATTAGTCTTTTATTGACTGCTGACGTATTGGCTGCTGAGGGCAAAGCGAAAATGAGGTTCCCTCCAGGATCTTTGGCAGAGAATTTAAGGATAAAAGTAGATCGCCCCTTCTTGAAGATAGGATCCAAGTTGATGCTAGGAGAAGATGTCGTATTAAAGGTTGTTGAGCGTGGCAAGAGACCAGATGAGCCCCACACATACAACTACATGGGTTGGTGCCTTTTGCCAGATGTAGGATATTTCTTAAGGGTGATTTCCGGGGGGAAAGTCAAAGTAGGGGATAGGGTTGTAATAGAGGAGCCATAGGGAGAGAGTAGTATGAGCATAGTATAGCTTCCCGGTCTGTATGTTAGTTTTGATTAGAGATTTGAACTTTTGATTGAGGAGGTGAAAAATGTGGTCATATTTGTGTTCTCTGTCATTGTGTATTTGCTTTTGGCTTGGAGTGGTAACGGTATAGACATGGCTGAGGTAATTATAGGAATTGTGTTGGGGGCTATCTTGGCTTTTGCTGCTAAGGTGTGGAACCCAAGAAAATTTTTCAGTTTTTACGGTCTGAATCCAGCAAGGTGGGGTATGTTTATAATTTATCTTTTTGGGCCTTTTCTTTTGGGTATGATAAAAGCTAACTTGGATGTTGCTATGAGAGTTATAACTGGGAAGATAAGGCCCGGCATAGTCCGAATTAATTCAGGGTTGAAGGGCACTTTGGCTACAACTATGCTGGCTAACTCTATAACCTTAACTCCTGGAACCTTGACAGTGGATATTAGCGAAGATCCAGAGGGTGGGAACCTTTTCTACATTCACTGGATCAATGTGACAGACGAGAACCCAGAAGAAGGACTAGTTTATGGTACTTTTGGGAAATGGGCGAGGAGGGTTGCTGAATGACTTTGACGGTCTTTGCATGGGCCGCAGGAATAATAGCCTTATGTGCTTTTTTGATGTCCGGAAGGCTAATAGCTGGGCCGACAGTAGCGGACAGGGTAGTAGCTCTGGACTCTATAAACACCTTGGTTGTGGCCCTTATGATCTTGTTGGCCGTTATATATGACTCAGTGGTTATGGTTGATGTTGCGATAGTTTATGCTGGCCTTTCCTTTGTGGGAACTTTGTTCTTGGCCCGGTACATTGAAGGAGGCGTATGATAATGAATGCGCTAATAATACTTTTCCTCATTGTAGGAACGTTGTTCAACTTTTTGGGTACTGTGGCTCTTTATAGGTTCCCGGACGTGTACACTAGGCTCCATGGAACCACAAAGTGTACTACTTTCGGTTCTATTTTTACTTCGGCGGCAGTGGTGCTTTTTGCCTTACAAAAGTTGGCCAGTAGCGGTGAAGGTAGATTTGGGACTTTGGCGGTGCATGCAGTTATAGCTGTGGCTGCTTTGCTTATTACCAACCCTACTGGGGCACATGCTATAGCTAGAGCTGCGCACAGAAGTGGGATAATGCCGAAGTTTGCCGTGGTGGATAGGCTAGCCGAAGACCAAAAGAAAAAAGGTGGTGTTTCGGCATGAACGGGGTGTTTCATTTCTTTATATTGGCTCTTATAACGGTTTCCGCGTTTTTTGCCATATGGTTCAAAGATTTACTTTCGTCTGTGGTCTCTTTAGCAGTTTTTAGTTTGCTTCTCTCTCTAGAGTTTTATGTTTTGCAGGCTCCCGATGTTGCTATAGCAGAAGCAGGCATAGGAGCTGGGCTAACTACAGCCATATATGTAATAGCATTAAGAGGTTGCAAGGCCCTAAAAAAGAGTGGGGGTGAGCGACGATGAAAAGACAGGTGTTATTCTTAGTTGCCCTCATAATAGTAGTTGGTACCTTGTGGGGGGGCCTAAGTAGAATACACCAGTTTGGAGATCCTGGTGCAGCCCCCATGGATGATTACTATCTCCATAATGCTCAGGCAGAAAGGTCAGCTAACAACATAGTAACGTCGATAGTATTCGATTACAGGGGATTTGATACCCTTGGAGAGGCTGCTGTGCTGTTCACTGCTGTCTGCTCAGTTTTGGTTGTTTTCAGGAAAGGAGGGCATAATTAATGTACTCCTTGTCGGTTATAGTTAGGACGATTTGTGACGTTTTCGCTTGGTTTTTAGCTGTTTTTGGGGTTTACGTTATAATTCATGGGCATTTGACTCCAGGAGGCGGGTTTCAGGGAGGAGCAGTCGTAGCAACTTTGTTCGCTTTCCTGCTAGTTGCCTATGGAGGTAAAAAATTTATTCCCTTTTATAAGTCAAGCCTTTTCTCATGGTTTGAGACAGTGGGGCTTTTGCTTTTTATAGGAACAGGATTGGTAGGATTGGGGACAACGTTTTTCTACAACTTCCTTGCAGGCCAAGGTGGATTATTTGGCTCTACTGTCCCAATAGGACCAAACAGTGGAGTGCTTAACAGTTCAGGAACTATAGCGTTGATGAATATGGCTGTTGGTGTGGAAGTTATAGGTGGGCTATCCTTAATCCTCTACTATATGTTTAAGGGAATAAGGTTATACGAAGAAAGCGGAAGTGAGGAGACTGGCCATGATAGGTAATCTACCTTATCTTGTTGTTGGAATAATTTTCTTGTTGGGGCTATATGCGGTTCTATTCGAAAAGAACCTCATAAAGATAGCAATAGGTGTTTCCCTTATAGAAGCTTCCGCAAATTTGCTGCTTATTGTTCTTGGATATAGGACTGGCGGAAGCATACCTGTGTTTACTTTAGCAGGTAAAGTGGGGAAAATGGTCTTACCAGTGCCACAAGCGTTGACTCTTACAGCGATAGTTATAGGGTTGGCAACTTCTGCGCTTATGCTGTCGCTGATAATGATGCTGTACAAACACTATGGGACGCTTGACGTCCGGGAGATTAGGAGGTTGCGAGGATGAGTTGGCATGTGCATCTCCCGGCTTTAGTGATAGCGGTGCCGCTTTTGGGTGCTTTTATTGCGCCAGTAGCCTCTATGTTGGGCAAAGTGGCAAGGAATTTTTGGCTTGTAGGAGTTTCAGCTTTGACTGCCCTTTTGAGTGTGCTTCTGTGGCAGCAAGTACTGACTTCTGGGACCGCCATCTACGTAATGGGCGCTGAAGCTTTTAACCTCTCATTGCCTTCAGGGATGAGCTTGCCAATAAGAATAATCCTTGAAGTTGATGCTTTTAGTGCATTTATGGCTGTGGTCGGAAGTATAGCCGCTTTTGCAGGAGCGCTTTTTTCCACCAACTATATGGAGCGCTTCTCTGGTTTAGACAAGTTTGCAGCCCTTTATTTCCTGCTTACTACTGGTATGTTGGGCATGGTGCTAACAGGAGACCTGTTTAACTTTTTCGTTTTCCTAGAGATAGCTTCGGTAGCTTCCTTTGGTTTGGTTGCTTTTTGGAGAGATAGGCCAGAGGCGATAGAAGCAAGCTTTAAATACATGGTTGTCTCAACTATCGGTGCTATGATGATCTTGATAGCTATTGCATTCCTATATGGAAGATACAATGCTGTGAGTATGGCTGCTGTTGCCAATGCCCTACGACTTGGTTATGCAGAGAAAATTGCGCTAGTTTTCCTTATAATAGCTCTTGCGATGAAATGCGGAACTGTTCCAATGCACATGTGGACTCCAGATGCTTATACGGAAGCTCCAGCGGGAGTGACGTGCTTGTTGATAGCAGTGAGCCAGGCTTCCCTCTATGGGCTTTTCAGGGTGTGTTTCTCCATTTATGGGGCGAGCCTTGGGAGCGCAGTGGTGCCTTGGACGATAATTATTCTTGGGGTCCTCTCTATGTTTATTGGGGTAAGCATGGCAGTGGTTCAGAAAGAAATAAAGCGCCTTATGGCATATCACTCGGTTTCTCAGATTGGATATATGTTGCTTGGTTTGGGTGTTGGCCTGTTGGCACTTTCAGACCCTCAAGCCATGGCCGATTATGGTTTCACTGCGATGAAAGGTGGTATATACCATCTAATAAACTACACGATGTACAAGGGGTTGCTGTTTTTGACGGCGGGAGCTCTATATTATGCCGCTGGTTCTAGGAATCTCAACGATCTAGGTGGTTTGGCAAGGACTATGCCTTATACTACTTTCATGTTTGTAATTGCAGCAGCTGCCATAGCAGGATTACCGCCGTTTAATGGGTTTGTGTCTAAACTCTTAATATATGAATCAACCTTTGCCGTGTATCCTATTCTTTCAATAATGGCTCTTGTCACTTCGGTCTTAACCTTGGCTTCTTTCGTCAAGGTTTTCCAGACGGCGTTTTTAGGACCTGCAAAGGCCAAATTAGCCCAAGTCAAAGAAGTTCCCCCTGGCATGCTCCTTGGTATGTCTGTACTGACTATAGTGATAATAGGTTTAACCCTTTTCCCAACCTGGTCGTTGTCTAACCTGGTTGAACCTGCGGCCAAGGCGCTTGTAAACCAGGCAGGTTACATCTCGGCCGTAATAGGAGGTGGCCTGTGATGTGGACAAAAGTTTTTAGTGGATTTGGTTATTGGGATGTATATAGTTGGATAATTTTCTTCTTTATTGCCTCAGGACTGGTCCTCTGGATCAGGAGTATGGGCAGAAGCGATTATAAAAAAGGAACAGAGCAGGATGAGATTTTTTATGGTGCTAACGCAGTACCAGAAGATGGAAGCGAAATACAAGTACCCGCAAGTTCCGCGTATTGGGGATTTGTGGAGGCGCTAAAGGGATATTATGAAAAGTTGGCTGAAATGCATAGCGGTTTAACAAATGACTACGTGGGTTATATGGTCGTAGTTGCTGCAGTACTTGTAGTTTTGGTGCTGCTTTAAGGAGGGTGCGTTATGAAACTTGAACGATATCTGGACATTCTCTCCAAGTCGATTTGGGTTTTTCTATGTAACAGCGGATCGTGCAACGGCTGTGACATTGAGATAGTAGCTTCATTGACACCAAGGTACGATATAGAAAGGTTCGGAATGAAACTTGTCGGGACTCCAAGGCATGCTGATGTCTTGTTGGTTACAGGTCCTGTTACTAAATTTATGGCCAGTAAGTTAAAAAGAATTTATGCACAGATGCCTGACCCTAAGGTAGTTATAGCGGTAGGAAACTGTGCTGCATCTGGAGACGTTTTCTACAAATCTTACAACTTGGAAGGTCCCGTGGATAATGTTATTCCTGTAGATGTATATGTTCATGGGTGCCCTCCAAGGCCAGAAGCCATAATTGAGGGTGCCGTTAAGGCAATATTGAAGCTTGAAAAGATGAAAGAAGAGCTAAAGAAGGCAGGTGCGCCTAAATGAGTAAGTGTAAGCCGGAATACGCCAAAGAAAGCAAGAGCCCTGAAGATATAGCAAACTGCCTGAAAGAGGGTTTCAATGATGCATTGGAAAGCTTAGAAATAAGAGAATACAAAGGTGGAGTAAATGACGAAGTTCAGTACAGGGATATGTTTTTAAAGATAAAAAGAGAAAAATTCTTGGAGCTTATAGACACTCTTAGGACTTTTGATTTTTTGCATTTCCAGATTATGTCAGGTAATGATGATGGGGATGTCGTTACCCTTAACTATCACTGTATTTTGTTCCGAAGTAGTGGAAGAGGAAAAAAGATAAGCCTGTGTATTTCCGTAGCTGTTCCGAAAGCAGACCTTAGGATGCCTTCCCTTTGGAGCAGAATACCTGGGGTAGAGTACAGCGAGCGGGAGATGCGGGAGATGCTAGGTATAGACTTTGAGGGGCTTCCAAACAAGGGTCTGGTATTTTTGCCTGAAGATTGGAATGAAGATATTAAACCCTGGCGAAGAGATGAAACCGGGCCATCTCCTGAAGACGTCAGGGAATTATCATAGGGGGTGCCCATATGGCTATAGGAGCAGGAAAAACATACAAGGTGCCTATAGGGCCTGTTCACGTAGGTTTGAAGGAACCTATCACAGCTTGGCTGGATGTTGATGGTGAGCGGATTGTGAATGCAACCATCAGGCCTGGTGCTATACATAGAGGTATTGAATTTATGGCCAGAGAGAGAAACCCTATACAGGTTATATATCTGGCTGAAAGGATATGTGGGATATGTTCCTTTTCTCATATAGTTGCATTTGTGCGGGCCGTGGAGGATGCCGCTAAAATTCCTGTACCGGCAAGAGCTCAATACATCAGAACTATCGTTTTGGAACTGGAGCGTATACACTCTCACATTTTGTGGGCCGGGGTGGCTTGCTATACCTTTGGGTATGATTCGGCCTTCCATCTTGGGATGATCCTTAGAGAGAAAGTAATGGACGTACTTGAAGCTCTTACAGGTAACAGAGTTAACTATGGAACTGGCACTGTAGGTGGTGTGCGTAGGGATATAACACCAAAGGTCGAAAAGGCTTTAAGAGAAATGATTGCTTTTTATAAGAGCGAATTTTCCTTCTTTTATAATGTGGCAGTTGATGATCCCGTTGCTTTGGCTAGGATGAGAAACGTAGGGGTTTTGTCCAAAGAGGATGCTATTTCTCATTGTGCATTAGGACCAACAGCCAGAGGTAGCGGCTTAAGAGTCGATCTTCGGTGGTCTGCCCCTTATGAAGCTTATGCCGACTTAGACGTTAAACCGGTGGTTCCGCAGGATTATACTGGCGAAGCTTATGGGGATGTTTACGACAGATTTTTGGTCAGAGTTCTGGAGGTTTACCAATCTTTGGACATAATTGAAAAATGTCTAGATGGGTTGCCAGAAGGTGACCTTATGTGGGAACCTAAATTACCTAAACTTCTTAATTACCTCAAACAAGCTGATGGTATTGGTATGTGTTCCATTGAGGCACCTAGAGGTGATGATACTCATGCCATTAAACTCACAGGTGGGGAAGAAAACGTTACTTGGTGGAAGGTAAGAGCCCCTACCTATTCTAACGCGGTGTCATGGCCAATTATGTTCAAGGGCAATGATGTTGCTGATGCGCCATTGATTATAAATAGCATTGACCCATGTATCTCTTGCATGGAGAGGATGCTTGTGACTGATGTTCGTAAGGGAAGCAAGCAGGTTGTAACTCGTGCTGAACTCTTGCAGAGCTGCAGGGAAAAGACTAGGAGGTTGATGGGAGCATGATGTTGCTATTTAAAATTTTGGCGGGGTTGGCTCTTCTTGTTTTTGCGTCGCTCCTGTCCCTGTTGTTTGAAGGGGTAGATAGGATTTTTCATGCGCGTATGCAGCTTAGAATTGGGCCCCCTTTATTTCAGCCTTTCTATGATGTGCTGAAACTTCTAGGGAAGGAAAATATAGTTCCAAGGAGGGCCGTGGCTTGGGCTTTTAACGGGGCTCCTTGGGTGGCGGCAGCTACAGCTCTTATGGTCTTTCTTTACGTGCCTATTGGATCACTGCCTCCCATACTTGGAGGAGAAGGAGATCTTATCTTAATAATGTACCTTCTGGGATTTTCAGCTGTAGCGATGGCAGTGGGCGGATTTGCTAGCGGTTCTGTTTACGCCAATATTGGGGCCCAGCGTGAGATGGTTTTAATGATGAGCTATGAACTTCCTTTAGCTACGGTTGTGGTATCCATGGCTTGGTTTGCCTATAGGACGGGGATGCCTGGGGCCCCCTTCAGCTTGGAAACGTATGTAGCTATGCCCATTTGGAGTGTGGCAGGATGGACTGGAATATTTGGCATACTTGCTCTTTTGGTAACCTTGCTCTTTGTTGTTCCAGCTGAAACTGGCAAAGTACCTATGGATATAGCGGAAGCTAAAACGGAGATACTTGATGGTTTGATCTGCGAGTATTCAGGAAGAAACCTGGCCATGTTCAAGATGGCATTTTCTCTGAGGACCCTGGCGATGTGTGCTGTAGTTGTTTCCTTATTCTTCCCATGGTCGTTAGGAAGGATCCTTAATCTTTCAGGAATGGCGTTCTTTGTGGTGGATTTTCTGTTCTTCTGGGTGAAAGTATTCTTGGTCCAGGTGGTGGGTGTTACTGTAATTCGTACGACTTTCGGGCGTCTTAAAATATGGCAGGCTTCTCGCTTATATTGGTATCAGGTTGCAGGTTTGGCCCTGGCGGGAATGGTCTTACTTTCCCTAGATGTTATTCTTTAAGGTGGTGTCACCATGCTGAACAGAATGTTAATTCAGATACTTAGACAATGGACAGAAAAACCGGCAACTAATCCGTTCCCCGCTGCTCACTTGCCGGATAGTTTAACGGAGGCACTGGAAGCTGCGGCAGCAGGAGAAGTAGAGCTTAATCCTCCGGTGCCTGTGCCCGAAAACTTCAGGGGGAAGATCGGGTACGATAGGAATGCATGTATAGGGTGTAAGATGTGCATTAGGGTATGTCCTGCTCATGCTATTTCTTATAATCAGGAAGAAAAGAAAGTTGAGTTCCATATGGACAGATGTTGCTTCTGCGCCCAATGTACTGAGATATGCCCTGTAAAATGCATATGGATGACTGAAGAGTTCGCGTTTGCTTCATACAATAGGAAAGAGCAAGTTGTCGTAGATTCTGGACCGAAGAAGAAACCTTCAGAAAAGGACGAAGGCGATGCCGGTGGAGGAGAAGAACAACAACCTCAGAAGACCGTCTATGAAATAGACAAAGATAAATGCATAGGTTGTACGAAGTGCGCTCGCGTTTGCCCCGTTAAGGCTATAAGCGGCAATTTGAAGGAGCCGCACGTTATTGATGAAAATGTCTGTGTAGGATGCGGTGCATGTGCTGAGGCTTGTCCTGTAAAGGCAATTCATCCTAAATCTAAGTAAGTAATGTAGCTTAATAAATGAGGGGCTCCTTGCTTAGCAAAGGGCCCCTCATTTTATTGTTTTTGCATGTGTTCTTAAGTAATTTAAAGCAGGCCGTAATAGGAGAGCCTTGATTTAGTCTCTTCCCTGCCGAAGAAGGCTATTACCTCAAATATGCCAGGGCTTACTTTACGTCCAGTTAATGCCCATCTTAGTGGCATTGCCACGTCTTTCATTTTTACTCCTTTTTGTGATGCCCAGCTTTTGGCAAACTTTGCCATCTTCATGGCATCCCATTCGTCCGTATTGACAAGTTCCCTGCAGAATTCCTTCAGTATATCTTTTTGGCTTTCTGTAAGGTCTTTCCCATCATATCTTTCCTTAACCACTTCGAAATCCAAAAGGTAATCACTGTATTCTGCAACCTCTTTCAAGGTTTGTCCTCTCCCTCCGAGGAGCTCAAGAGCCTTTGCGAGGTACTCCTTATCATGACGCTCTACATCTAAACCTAGTTCTTTCCAGAAGGGTGTTACTAGCTCCACTCGTTTGTAAGGGTCAAGAAGGTAGATGTGCTCCTGATTTATGTGATTCAATTTTTCCATATCAAAGACCGCAGCCCTCTTTGTTACTCGTTTCAAGTCAAAGAGCTTTATGGCCTCTTCCTTGGTAAATATCTCCCTATCGTCGCCAGGAGACCATCCCAGCAGAGCAAAATAGTTAAACAGTGCTTCTGGTAAGTAGCCCATGTTTCGGTATTCGTATACGCTAGTGGCTCCGTGCCTTTTGGACAGTTTTTTCTTATCTTTTCCTAATATCATAGGCAGATGAGCGAAACGCGGTAACGGCCAATTCAAGCTTTGATACAACAATACCTGTTTAGGTGTGTTGGAGATATGATCTTCGCCCCGAATGACGTAGTTTATCCCCATAGTGTAATCATCCACAACAACTGCAAAGTTATATGTGGGAGAACCATCGCTCTTGATTAGAACTATATCTTTTAGAGTGTCACTTTCCATTTCTATCCTGCCGTATACGATATCATCGAATCCAAGAGTCAACCCTTTGGGGACTTTAAATATTACAGCTGGTCCTTCCCTATAAGCGAGACCTTCTTTTAGAAGTTTTTCGGCATATTCATGGTAAATATCATTTCTCTCTGATTGCCTATAAGGTCCTTTAGGGCCTCCTATGTCAGGGCCTTCATCCCAATCCAGCCCCAACCATTCCATTCCCTTAAGAATGGTTTCCTCGAAAGCTTTTGTAGATCTTTCTCTGTCAGTGTCCTCTATCCTCAACACGAAGACACCATTATTCTTCCTTGCCCAAAGCCAGTTGAAAAGCGCCGTATGAGCGCCGCCAATATGTAGGGCTCCAGTAGGGCTAGGAGCGAACCTGACTCGTACTTTCTCTTCCATGAAACCCACCCTTTCAGATGATTTGACTTTTAAGATTGGCAATTTAACGGTTTTCTCTTAAAAGATAGTATTATATCCTTGTAAATATAGCAAAGGAGTGAGTTTATTGGAAGGAAATGTGGTTTTACTTGTTGATGGTCATGGCCTTGCCTATAGGGCCTTTTACGCTTTGCCGGAGCTAAACACAAAGAGTGGTATCCCTACCAATGCCATTTTGGGTTTTGCCAACATGCTTGTCAGGATCATGGGCGACATTTTGCCAAGGTATGTTGGTGTGGTGTTTGATGCCGCAGCTCCAACCTTTAGACATGAGGTTTTTAAGGAATACAAAGAAGGAAGAAGACCTACTCCTGAGACATTTAAAGAGCAGTTGCCATACATAAAGGACCTTGTAGATTATCTGGGATTGAAGGTGGTAATACAAGAAGGTATAGAAGCTGATGATGTTATAGCTGCTACTGCCTTGCATGCCTCAAGGGCTGGCTACAATGTCATTATCCTTACAGCAGATAAAGATATTTTTCAGGTACTTGAAGAAGGTGTAAAAATTATAAGACCGCACAAAGGGGTGAGTACTTTTAAAGAATACGACAAGAGTGTGTTTTTAGAGGAGTATGGCTTTCCCCCAAGTTCTTTCCCGGATTATCTTGCTCTGGTCGGAGATAAGGTAGACAACATCGCAGGTGTTAAAGGAGTTGGAGACAAGACAGCTAGGTATCTTTTGAAGGAGTATAAAAATTTAGAGGGCATATATGGCTCAATAGATAAGATCAAAAGCTCAATAAGCAAAAAACTCTTAGAATATAAGGAACAGGCTTTTGCGTCCAGAGAATTGGTTAGATTAAGGCTCGATAATCCGTTGAAAATAGAGGAAATTGAAGTTCAAAAACCAAAGCCCGAACTCATTGAATTACTTGATAAGCTCGAGATGGAAAAATTAGCAGAGAGGCTTGTGCGAAGTAAGCTCATAGGAGAAAGTATGGAGCCTCCAATTAAAGAATCTGAAAGCCAAAAGACTAGGCATGCTTTAGTTAGTGCCTCTTTGAAGGATGTATTGAAAGGGAAGGTTCTTGGCCTTTATTGGGAAGGAGAAGGAATCTACCCTCAGAAATTCAAAGTAAAAAAAGCCTATATGTGTTCTGAATTGGGAGAGGTTTGGCAAGGCGGTAGTGAGGATTTTGCTGAGGTTGTTGAGCTTCTTCAAAAAGAAGGGCAGGATAAGACTATAGTTTTGTGGGGATACAAGGAACTTTGTTGCGCTTTAAGCAGAATGAGGGAGATAGATGATAATGTTTGGGACGCAAAAATAGCCTCATATCTTTTGCATCCTGATAAGTTTCCGGTAATTGTTGACGATAAATTGCAGCCTGAAGAAAACGCTATGCGGCTTTTGGATTTTTATAAAGAGGCATCACCATTTATTGAATCTCTTGGACTGAAGAAGGTTTTTAGAAACATAGAGATTCCTTTAGCTCCTGTCTTAGCGCATATGGAAAAAAGAGGCATAAAAGTTGAGCTATCCATACTGGAGAAACTGCAAAACGAGCTGGCTCATAGATTAAGGAAAATAAATGATGAGATTGAGGGAATAGCCCATACCCCAGTGAATCTCAATTCACCGAAACAGATGAGCTGGTTGCTTTTCGAACATTTGAAGTATCCACCTGTCAAAAAGACTAAGACAGGGTATTCTACAGATAGCGAAGTTTTGGAAACTCTTGCATCTATAAAGCCTCTGGATAATAGGGTTCCTCTTTTGGCTCTAGAGTATAGAGAGTTGACTAAACTGCTTAGCGGATTTATCCAACCTTTAATCAGAAGTATTGATAATGAGACAGGCAGCGTGCATACAACTTTGGAGCAGACATCAACTGGTACTGGACGGTTGAGTAGCCGAGATCCTAATTTGCAAAATTTACCCATGTATGGCAAATGGGCTGAGGCTTTTAGGAAATCACTGGTTCCTCATTTAACTAGAGGAGTTTTCGTTGCCGGGGATTATTCCCAAATAGAGTTAAGGGTTTTAGCCCATTTGTCAAAGGAAGAGAAGTTGATTGAGGCTTTTGAAAAAGGAAAGGACATACATAGCGAAACAGCTCGGTGGATATTTGGAGAGAACAGTAACGTTCCTTCCGATGAGCAGAGGCGTTTGGCGAAGATGGTAAATTTTGGCTTGTTGTATGGCATGGGGGAGTATGGGCTTGCAAAGAGATTAGGGGTTAGCAGAAAGGAAGCATCTGAACTTATAAAAAGGTACTTTGATTCTTTCCCCAACGTAAAGGGATATTTAGAAGAAAGTGCTGCTAAGGCAAAAGATGAGGGAATGACGAGAACTCTTTTCGGAAGGATAAGGCCTTTGAAAGAAGTGGGAACAATTGGCGGAAGAGGGGGTAACGCTCTGGAGAGAGTTGCCATAAATACTCCTATCCAAGGTACTGCTGCTGATATTGCAAAATTGGCCATGATTAGGCTTGATAAGGCTCTTAGGGACTATGGAAAAGATGTATTTTTGGTTCTTCAAATACACGATTCCCTTGTGTGTGAATGCAAGGAAGACTCACTGGTCGATGTTATAGAAATCCTTAAAGAGTGTATGGAGGGGGTTGTGACTCTTGATGTGCCCCTCAAGGTAGAGACAAAGACGGGGAGGTCTTTTGCCGAAATATAATACAAAATGTGCACTTAAGCTATGTGAGCTTGCGGAAAACGAGTTAGAAAAGAATAAACTCTTTGACAGCTAAGGATTATCTACTTATCATTAGATTCGCTGCCCAAAAAGGCCGGCGCGATAGAGAAGAAGGAGGACGATTGATAGTGGTAATGCGCTCACTGAGAACGAAAACTAAAAGCATAATGTTGGTTGTTGTGATAGTGTTTGTTTTATCTTTGGTGACTATGTACATTGCGAGAGGAACTAGAGGAGGCAGGCCCTCTGCAGAAGGAGATTATGTAGTGGCAAAAGTCAATGGCGAGAAGGTTATGCGCTCCCAAATAGATAAGGCAATAAGGAATATGGCAGAGAGTATGAATGTAGAGGAGCTTGATCCAAAACATATAGCTGGAATGAGAAAGAGCGTGCTTAACAATATAGCCATATATCAAGAATTGCAAAAGGAAGTTAAGGCGAAAAACATTACAGTTGACGAACAAGAAATTAATGAGGCTGTGAAACGTATAGAGAAAGGTTTCACGACTAAAGAAGCATTTATGGCTTACATGCAAAATAACAACATCAAAATGGAAGACTTAAAGAAGGAGCTTCGCGAAAGATTAGCTCAACAAAAATTGATTACAGAGTCAACTTCTAATGTGGAAATATCTGAAGAAGAAGTCAAAGATTTCTATGAAAAGACCAAGGATTACTTTTTCAAAAAGCCAGAAGGATACGAGGTTATATATGCAAGGTTTAAAGATGAGGATGCGGCTAGAAAATTTAGAGAGTTGTTGTCGGATAAGATTAGTTGGGATAACGCACTATCTGAAGTTAAAAACAGTCTGACAAATTCCACTGAAGCAGAAAAACCTGTGTTTGTATCTTCCAGTGATTTTGCTGGAAGCCTTAAAGCCTTTGCGGATTTGGAGTTGGGTGAGATTGGCGGTCCTCAGAAGATTGGAGAGAATGATTACCTTGTGCTCATAAAGAAAAAGAAGGAACCCGCCAGAGTGCTTTCGTATGATGAAGTAAAAGATGATGTTGTAGGTATTTTGAAGAATGAAAAGAGGCAGCAAGCGGAACAAGAGTATCTTGCTAATCTTTTGAGCAGAGCTGATATACAGATAGTGGATGAACAATATTTTACGCCTCCAGCAGAGGTTTCTTCAGATGATGCTCAACCTTCTGGTGATAACATCGAAGGAAACACAGAGGAAAAAACTTCGACTGATTCTTGACATAGTAGCCTACGATGCATAGAATAGAGCGCGCATGATATTCGGTCTCGGTGGGGTGGCCGAGAGGCTGAAGGCACTCGCCTGCTAAGCGAGTAGGGGGGCTGAAACCTCCCTCCAGGGTTCGAATCCCTGTCCCACCGCCATTTTAAGCAAGCAAACGCGCCGGTAGCTCAACTGGATAGAGCATCGGACTACGGATCCGAAGGTTACGGGTTCGAATCCTGTCCGGCGCGCCATTTTGATAAGTAAAGGGGATAAAGCTTAGGTTTTATCCCCTTGCTTTTTATGAATTGTTGCGGGCTAGGGCTTTTATGTACTGTAGTTGTTCAGGAGTCATGATCTTCGATATGTAAGTGCAAAATACGGTGTTATTGTGTAAGAGAGGCTCTTCTTTTATTCCTGGTGCTATTTGTGCTGCTTTTTCGAACAAAGGAGTATAGGGTATAGGTGAAAACTGGGCTGTTTTGACTTTTACCCCTAGAGAATGGGCAAAAGCTATCGTCTTTTCTATGTCTTTTATCGTTTGCCCGGGAATACCAATAAGTATATAAGTTTCTAGGTCTTCGTTTTTAAAGCCGGCTGATAAAAGGTTTTCTATCGCATGTGCAAAAGATATCTCATCTGCTTTAGCAGAATCTGCTTGTCGTAAAGCTTCATCTATACCTTCCAAGCTGAGCCTTATGGTTTTGAACCCGGTTCTTTTTAAGTGCTGGGCACAAGTTTTATCTATAAGTCGTACATGAAGTCCATTGGGTGTGTGATATCTCAAAGAAGGTAATGTTTCCTTTAATCTGTTGCATAAAGGGTAGAAGTGTTTTTCCTTACCCACCAATAGGGCATCATCGTAGAATGCCACATCTTCTATGTTCCCTAGGCTTTGTTGCCATTGAATCTCTGATATTATATTCTCTATGTTCCTTTTTGAATGTTTTGGCCAAAGTATTGACGAGGCACAATATTTACACCTTAATGGACACCCTAAAGAAGTAAGGGTAACAGCATAACCTGGGTTTTTATACAGATCCATTGCTGGTTTTTCGAACTTCAGGGGTAAGGGAGTAGTTTGAACCATATCTGCGCCTGAAAGTTCTGCATGATCAGGACACAAGCGAGGATATATGCCTCCAAGCATTACTGGCGTTTTGGGAAAAACTTTCTTTATTAGATTTATAGCCCATGTTACTCCAGGGTACCAATAGGTCATTATTGAGGTGACCAGAATGATATCTGGCTTTTGTATTCCCACAAGCCTTTTTACAAAGCTATCTTCATCTAACCCAAAGTGATAATACTTCCTGGGTATAGAAGCGTAGGGTGCGGGTTTTGTTATTTGAGTTCTCTTAGGAATTTGTCTTCCGAATCCTTTAGGTTTATCTGGGGCTTCAAAGATACAGTCTATGAGTTCAACATTATTTCCTAGTGCCCTTAGTTCGTCTAAAAGGTATAAAAGACCCAATGGTTTTGCCCACAGGTCGAAGAAAGCAAAATCCCTTACAGGAGGATTGATCCCTAGAATGTTTTTACCCTTTAAGTTGAAGAGAAAATCTGAGTAATTTGGCATAGGGGAAATATAACATAAACCGCAAAACTTGTCTTTTCGTGAAGAGTATAGATTTGCATTTATGCAAGCTTCACTATTTGTTCTCTTTAGATCGAATAGTTAAGGCCAAAAACAAGCAGAAAGCATCTTTGAAATTTCGGGGATCCAATTGGGATGCCCTTTTTATTTTGTCCAATCTGTAGTTTAGAGTGTTTCTATGAATATTGAGATTTTTGGAAACTTCGCTAGGGTTGAACGGGTTTTCTAACCAGGCCAGAAAAGTTCTTTTGATTTCATCCCAATCGTTCAACTGCTCCAGTTTGCTTAAAGTCTGAGTGGCGAATGTCTTTGCTTCGTTCTTATTTACAGTTGTCAAAAGCTCCTCCACTCTATAGCTTCCAATGGAATATATTCCAAGGGCTTTCCCAGAAGCTATATCTATTGCTTTCCAAGAGCTTCTATAGGATTCATGAAGGGATTCTATTCCTTTTGCAGGGTTACCTATTCCCATATAAATTTCATATGAGTACCTTTCGAAATTGTTTTGGAGGGTTTTATAGGCGGTAAAGAATTTTTTCTTTAGTTTTTCAGGATTTTCAGCTATTTCAGGAGAAAGAGCTTTTATTACTGCAAATCGCATTTCTCCTATGTGTGCCACTATGTCCTGAGGGTCGCTGAAAACATTTCTCAAGATCGGCAGTATTGTGTTCCTGATGGTATTGAAGGCGATTATTTCCCCTTGCTTTTCCGTATTGATTAACTCTATCGCCAAGCATATTCTGAGTTTATTAAGATTGTAACCAAGTTCTTTTCCCCTAACTAGAATTACCGAGGAATCATCTTCCGTAGGTCTAAAGGAGGCCAAGATAGATACTAAATCACTTAAAGCTCTTTCTCTTGCAAGGCTAGATTCTGTAATAACCTGTTCATGAAGAAAAATTTCAGCATGTTTTTGGACTAGATGACCATATTTAGCTACTTCTTTGTGATTGCCAGCTATAGCTATAGAGCCTACGACCTCGCCTCCCAATGATATGGGCAATGTAACTCCAGGCTTGACCCCAATCCATTTCATAGCTTGCTTTTCGTCTGTGAAAATTTCTTTCTTAAGATTCATTGAATCTATCGAAGGTTGATGAATTGTCCCTATTCTGCTGGGATTGCTTGATCCTATAATTACCGCCTTTTGGTCAGTAATTATTACTTCGTAACCTATGATTTCCCATGTGGTGTCGCATATGACCTGTGCGAACCTCTCTAGCACCTGAATCTCCTTCTTTCATTTTTGGGTGATTTTATTATATGTTCAATTGCACAAAAATAAAATATAATAAGCCTATTTTTAGTTCAGGATTACAACAACAAACAATCTCTTTGATTATATACTTTGTAAAAAGCCTACAAAGTTTAGAAGGGGGATATCAATGTGAGGCTGGAGTTGAGAGAGGTTTTGATTGCAAATGTGAAGTGGGGTGAAAGGACAGAGGTCTGTGATGGGGTTTTGTTTGTAAACAGGAATGAAGCCATCAGTTATGTCTCCGATGATCCTCGTTTCGAATATGTAGATTTAGATTTGGCTCGGCCTGGGGAAAGTGTCAGGATAATTCCAGTTAAAGATGTAGTAGAGCCTCGTTGTAAATTGGAGGGTAGAGGGGAAGTTTTTCCTGGATTTATAGGAGGTATGGAGACAGTAGGTGAAGGAGCTACACTGGTCCTTAAGGGAGCTGCGGTAGTGACATGTGGCCCAATAGTTGCTTTCCAGGAAGGCTTGATAGACATGTCAGGGCCAGGAGCTGAATACAACCCCTTTTCTCGTACAAGCAATGTAGTTTTGGTTGTAAAACCTAAAGATGGGCTGGAGAAACATGAATATGAGGAAGCTTTAAGGATTGCAGGATTGAAGTTAGCTTACTATCTGGCCGATAAATGTAGAGATGCTAAGCCTGATAGAACGAAAGTTTACGAAAAGGGCAGCCTAGACGAAGAGAACGCCAAGTATCCACACCTTCCGAAGATAGTTTATTTTTGTATGTCCATAACACAGGGCTTGCTGCATGACACGTATCTTTACGGTGCGGATATGAAACATATTGTACCTACTTTGATACACCCAAATGAGAAATTCGATGGAGCCATGGTCTCTGGAAATTGTGTGTCCGCATGTGATAAGAACACTACATATCATCACCAGAATGATCCAATAGTGGAAGAGCTTTATAGAAGGCACGGTAAGGAACTAAACTTCCTTGGCGTGATTCCTACTCTTGAAGATACCAGATTGTCTGGAAAAGAACGTGCGGCGTGGTTTAATGCTAAGCTGGCAAAATTGCTAGGTGCAGATGGGGCCGTTATATCTGAAGAAGGCTACGGTAACCCTGATACAGATTTGTGCATGAATGCGAAAATATGTGAGAAGTCGGGCATAAAAACAGTGATTATCTCTGATGAGGCAGCAGGGGTTGATGGAAAGAGTCAAGGCTTGGCAGATGCGACCCCTGAAATGGATGCTTTTGTATCCACTGGCAATGTGAATGAAATGGTGGAGCTTCCACCGATGAATAAGGTTATAGGTTATCCAGAGGCGATAGCAAACCTTTCTGGTGGTGCTGAAGAAAGTCTCAGAGAAGATGGATCGATGTTTGTGGAGCTGCAGGCAATTATAGGCTCAACTAGTGAATTGGGGTTTGGCCGCATAGGGGCCCGTTGGGTATAAGGGGAGGTGGATGTAGTGGCCTACAAAGTAGTGTGTTATATAAATCAATTTTTTGCTGGTATGGGTGGAGAAGAGGCAGCGCATCAGGAACCCTTCGCCAAAAGAGAGCCCCTGGGGCCAGCAATGCAAATAAACTTCTTGCTAGGAGATGAAGCCGAAGTTGTGGGTACAGTTGTTTGTGGAGATAGCTATTATGGAGAAAATATAGAAATAGCAAGGGAAAGGTGTTTGGAGCTTATAAAGGGGTTTTCTCCAGATTTATTGATAGCAGGCCCAGCCTTTAATGCAGGGCGGTATGGGGTAGCGTGTGGAGATATATGTGTTACAGCTGGTGAAATATTAGGGATTCCTACCGTTACAGGGATGTATTATGAGAATCCAGGGGTTGAATTGTACTCAAACAAAACCTTTATAGTGAAAACTGCAGATAGTGCAAGAGGCATGAAGGATGCTCTGCAAAATATCACAACGTTGAGCTTAAAATTGTTAAAGGGCCAAAAGCTAAGGCCAGCCGAAGAAGAGGGATATTTCCACAGAGGAATAAGAAAAAACTTTTTCTACGAAGAAAATGGGGCAAAACGTGCTGTAGACATGCTCTTGAAAAAGCTAAAAGGAGAGCTGTTTAAAACAGAATATGAGATGCCTACCTTTAAGAAGATAACTCCTGCAAAGCCAGTGAAGGATATCAAAAATGCAACCATAGCACTTGTTTCATCTGGTGGAGTAGTGCCGAAAGGAAATCCAGATCGTATAAGAGTATCTTCGGCGGAGAGTTATGGGAAGTACGATATTTCGGGCATAGACGACCTTAGCCCAGAAATATTCGAATCTATCCATGGAGGTTATGACAGGGTTTGGGCAAACAAGGATCCTGATGTTGTGTTACCGGTGGACGTTATGCGTCAACTGGAAAAAGAGGGAGTTTTTGGTAAGTTGTACGATTATGTATACACGACGACGGGTACAGGGACTTCTGTTGCCAATGCTGAGAGATTTGGTAAGGAGATAGGAGAGGATCTTAAGAAAGCAGGAGTTGACGCTGTAATTCTAACTTCTACCTGAGGAACTTGTACTCGGTGCGGAGCATCGATGACAAGAGAAATTGAAGCCTCAGCTGATATTCCGGTAGTACAGATAGCCACAATTGTTCCTATAATGCTGACAGTTGGAGCCAACAGAATAGTCCCAGGTATTGCAATTCCTCACCCTGTAGGAGCTCCCGACAAAGGGGATGAAGTTGACAAGGCAATAAGAAGGGAAGTTTTAGAAAGGGCTCTTAAAGCTATACAGACTGAGATAAAAGAACAAACTATTTTCAATAAATAGGATAAATAGATTTATTAACCTAGCAATATGTAGCTGATATAGGGGAGGGTAGGCCTTTTATATTGTTGGCTATCCCTTCCCTAGTGTTATAGATGTATAATTGGTGTTGATATTTACTTTTCCTAGCAGAATGGAGTATAGACAATGAGAAAAAAGATATTGATTACCAATAACCCTATGGTAATAGAAAGATATCCTGATAGAGCATTGAAAGTGGACGGAACACCTTTGAATGTGCTTCAAAAAGCGATGGAGTATGTCATGAACGGTTATGTTCTTTTTTGTTCACCGCTTCCACCAAATGCTTCTTTATTCAAGAACCCTTACAGGACTTTAGTCCTTGAGAGTAAGAAAAGCGAAGAAGTGAAAGGGTCAGATTTGCTGCTCCTTCAAAATGCATCAACCAAGCTTTTTGGTTATGCAAAGAAGTGGGAAGAAGTAAAACCTGAAGTTTTGAAGGATTACGCTTTTTTAGATTTTGACTTTTTGAGTAATCTTTTAGGAAGTAGGTAGTTACGCAAATGCGCTTTAGGTGTACTTGTTTGGGGGTTTTTGTGTTTCTGTTTGTCATATCAGTAGGTTTGTTGCCTTTCAAGGCGGAAGCGAAGATATCTTCTATAAGAGCAGGAGTTCAACCCAAAGGACTAAGATTAGTAGTGGATTTAAGCAAAAGAGCAGATTATAACTATGTCAATAATGGTAGGTTCTTTACTCTCATTGTGGAAGATTCGCCTGAGAAAGCAATACCTCACTTTGGTTATTTTCCGGGAAGCAGGATCAAGGCATCATATCGTGTTAAATCTAGTGATTCAACTACAAAAATACTTATAGACCTTGGTGAAGAGAACATGGGAGCACATGTGTATGAATTAGATAATCCACCCCGTATAGTGGTGGATTTTTATCCTAATAGCCAGGAACCACCGTACCCTCTACAAACATTTTATTTTGGAAAAAGGAGTCCTTTTGGAAGTTTGGGATTGAGAAGGAGCCCATATATCTTGTCCGATGGGAAGCTAGGAAAAAAATTTTTGCTATTTCAGGAAGAATTATTGATAAAACCGGGAGTGACGCGCCAAATCATAGACCTTGATCTGGAAAGTAGCTTAGCCCGGGGGGAGGAAGCAATACTGGAGCTTAATATAAGCTGTGAAGGCGTGAGAGAAGATAGTCGTTCTCATATTGTTGTTTTTCTTAATGGATATCCGGAAAAATGTTTTATGCTCCATGATTCTAAGAGCCCTAAAAAAGTACTAAAGGTCCCTCTTGAGAAAAAGAGGTTAAAAAAGGGGATTAATAAATTAGAAATATTAAGCTTTATAAATGGCTCTGCTGGATGGTTGAAAATTTCTAAAACTAGCAACTTATCTATTTTGTCTTATCCAGAACGTCCCTTAACTCTTTCGGATTTGGGAGAACTCCTAACTGAAAAAGAAAAATTCAAAGATGAAATCCTGCTGGTGATGCCAGAGAACCAGCCTCTTGACGTATACAAAACTGCTCTTTATATAGCCGTTCGTTCCAAGACGAGGATAAAATTCAAATCACTTTCGTCCATTTTTAAGCAAATAAATAATGGTGCTGACTTTTCGAAGGAGGACATAATCTTTTTCGGGCTTGAATCGGATTTTCCAGATTATTTGAAAAAAGCCTTTATGCTGGACGAAGAAAAAGAGAAGAATGTTTTCCTGTCATGTTTTAGAAATAAAGCTGGTAGAGTTCGTTTCTTTATTACCGCAAAGGATAAGTTTTTATTGCGAAAAGTTGTCAAATTGCTTTTTTCGGATGTCCCCGCAGAGCTACCAGCGGTTAGCAGTTTGTCATTAAAAGATAAGGATTTGAGGGAATATTATCTTGGTGCAAGCTCAGGAACAGAAAGTTGTTTAATAAAAATACCTTTACTTAAAAAAGAGGTCGTAATCAGAGATGCTCTTGATGAGAGATTAACTTTTACATCTTCACTTCCGGATACAATGGGGAAAATCGCAAAAGGGAAGATGCTCTTAAGAATAAGGACATCTCCTTTTATTTCTTTGGATCAAACCGAAGTCCAGGTAGAGATTAAGGGACATGGAAGAACGAGCAGAAAATTGAAGGAAGCATCAAGGATAGGAGATACTCTTGAGCTTCTTGTGCCTGTTATGGACTATGATATTTCATCTGATGATTCTTTGGATGTGGTTATTAGTTTTCATATGAAATCACATTTTGGGAATGCTGTAAGACCTCCATCCAGTGTGATGTGGGTTGTAATAGATGAACTTTCCTTCTGTGTCGAAGATTTTAGGAGTTTGGGTAATGGCAGGTTGTATTTGAAGGATCTGCCGTTTCTATGGGTGGGGAGAGAAATAGGTGTATGGGACATTCCCTTGTTTGCCTTTGAGGATTTAAACTTACTGACTCCAATTTTAAAAGCTATAGAAAATAAGGTTAATTTCCAAATTGATTTTTTTCTGACAGAAAATCAATTAAAAGATATGCCAAAAGAACGAGTTTCAGGCATAGTTTTGATAAAGATGGATGAACTAAGGGGAAAAGATATCAATTTGCATAAGTTCTGGGAAATGACTATGGGTAGCGTTTCTTATGCTAGCTTGCATAATAAATTTCCTATACTGGTTGCGGTAAGAGCTAAGGGCGAGGACTCATTAATGGTGTTGTTCTTTGGGGAAAAAGCAAAAACATTGCCAAATAGCATTTTAGAAGGTTTATTTGGAGAGTGGAATTTTAAAAGTGGAGCAATTGCCATTGTTTCAGAGGAGAATGGGGAATACGTGGCTAAGAGCCTTCAAACTCAGAATCCTATCGAAAAAGCAGAGAACGGAGCTAAGTCTATAAGCATATTTGGAAAAGTGCCTTTACTTCTATGGGTGGTTGTAGCAATTTGCTTTGGGCTCATTCTTTTGTTTTTGGTACTTAGTTTTAAAAACAGGAGACGGAGTTAACGTAATGGATAAAGATTGAAATTCGTCGCAAATTACCCCTTCTCAATTAAAAATAATTCTGGTAAAATTCCTCCCGGTCCGTCTTTGAGAGGAGATCTGCCCCTTGAATGATATTTTAGAAAAAATGATGAACAGGGCGATTGGGCTAGCAAAGATAGGTGCTGCGCAAGGTGAAGTACCTGTAGGGGCTGTAGTAGTCAAAGAGGATAGAATTATAGGTGAAGGATATAATCAAACTGTTCAAAGGCAAGATCCTACGGCCCATGCTGAGATTTTAGCTATAAGAGATGCAGCCCAGAGGCTTGGAACTTGGAAGCTGGAAGGATGCAAAATATTTGTCACTTTGGAGCCATGCCCTATGTGTGCTGGGGCTTTGGTCTTGGCCAGAATAAAGCATGTCGTATTCGGGGCTTTTGATCCTAAGGGAGGGGCATGCGGAACACTCTATAATATCCCTAGGGACGGCAGGCTTAATCATAACTGTGAAGTGACAGGTGGAATTCTTGAGCAAGAATGTGCTAAAATACTACAGGTTTTTTTTGATAGGTTAAGATCTAGAGGGTTACAACGGGGTGGAGAGGTGGCCGAGTGGTCGAAGGCGGGCGACTCGAAATCGTCTAGGCGGTGATGAGCCGTCTCGTGGGTTCAAATCCCACTCTCTCCGCCAAGGTGAAAGATGTTATAATAAAAATTGGAGATAGTGTCAGTGCGTAGACAACGCGGAGAAGTGGCCGAGTGGTCGAAGGCGGGCGCTTGGAGAGCGTCTGAGCGGCAACGCTCCGGGGGTTCGAATCCCTCCTTCTCCGCCATTTTTTATTCGAATTTGAAAATCAAACATTCGGTTTTTTCGTGGAGACCCAGCCTCGCACGGCAAAAAGCCGCGAACCCCGCCAGGCCCGGGAGGGAGCAACGGTAAGCGGATATTTTTGGGTGATGCGAGTAAACTGGGTCTCCACGAAAAAACCGAAAGGAAGGTATAGGGTAGTTGGCTAAAAAAGCAAAAGAAAAGGAATCTCCTAAAGGATATGTAACACCTTCCAATACGGAAATTGTCTCAGGTAAGCTGATCCTTCAACCTATTTACTTGGTGCCTTTAGAAATATTCCAGACGAGTTTACTATCACGTCCTCAATATATTCATAAGTTGGCGGTTGTTGAAGCTTCAGGGGGTAGCGTGGAGTTCTTCCCGATGGGGAAACTAAAGATTGAGGAAAAGGATCCGCCAGAAGGAATGAAGCTACCAGTTAATCTAGAAAAGAAGAGTGCTTTGAATAGGGCTCTAATGGCTGCAGAGATGGAAGGCCGGGAGGGATGGAGATCTTTTTTCCGGTCAATTTGGCCATCAGCTGACGAAAGCAAAGTGTCATTGCGTTGGCGTTTGTGGTACCTGGATGGTATGTATGCAGTAGATTCTATATCTTCAAAGAGAATAGATCCTGGAGTTTTATTGTCGATAATTATGTCCTCGGGGAATAGGCCTGTAGCAAATTAATCAGCCTAATCCCGAGGATGTTGCTGGAACCTTTAAGTACTTTCAAGTTGCAAAAAAGTTATTGTTCTTTATATTCTTCTTCGTTTGTACAAGATGCTGGCGGAGCTATTTCTATGAGGGTTCCTATTAGCTTTTCCATTTCTTCGAGGTTAGGGATGTTGGACTCCTCTATGCAGCTTTTCATGTAATTTTTTAAAATGGCGATACATGCATTCTGCATTGCTTTACGGGCAGCTGAAAGTTGTAGAAGTATGTCATGGCAAGGTTTGTCTTCTATTATCATTCGCTGTATTCCTCGCAATTGACCTTCAACCCTTTTAAGACGGTTAAGCATGGCTTTTCGATCAGAAGGCATATTTTCTAGTTTTTCTATCAGTGATTTTTTCGACATGGCTTTCCTCCTATATCTTCAATAGTTATACGGGGTATATGCTAAACATAAAATTGTTGATGGTCAATGCCTAATTATGCTATACTTCCCTTTGGTCTTAATACTCACACGCCTTGATGAGGTCATTGGTGTCCTAAAATCGGGATTGTGGCTTCAGAGGATGGGTGTGGAGGCAAAACCAAAAATAGGAGGGATTAATGTGGCAGTAGTTTCTATGAAGCAGTTGCTTGAGAGTGGTGTCCATTTTGGCCACCAAACTCGCAGGTGGAATCCAAAAATGAAACCCTATATCTTTACGGAAAGAAACGGGGTTTATATTTTGGATCTCCAGAAGACAGTTAAAGGTTTGGAGAAAGCTTATGATTTTCTGCGAGAGGTTTCTAAAGGCGGAGGTTCAGTGCTTTTTATAGGTACCAAGAAGCAGGCTCAGGAAACCATAAGAGATGAAGCCCTGAGGTGCGGTCAGTTTTATATCAACCATAGATGGCTTGGAGGCCTTTTGACCAACTTTTCAACAATAAGGCGTAGAGTCAATAGGATGGTAGAGCTTCAGGAGCTGGAAGAGAAAACATCGCTGGAAAGGATGAGTAAGAAGGAGCTTGCAGCTTTGAAAAAAGAAAGAGCAAAGCTCGAAAAATTCCTTCTGGGTATTAAAGATATGAAGGATCTGCCCGATGCATTGGTGATTGTTGATCCAAGAAGAGAAAATATAGCTGTCATGGAAGCTAGGAAGCTAAATATTCCTATAGTAGCCATAGTTGATACTAACTGTGACCCTGATTTGATTGATTTCCCCATTCCAGGAAACGACGATGCTATACGCGCCATTAGATTGATTGTTGGGACTTTGGCCAATGCAGTTATTGAAGGTAGGCAGGGTGTTGATGGTGTGGAAGACGTTGTTGAGAGTGACCAGCAAGCGGAAGATGAAGATGAAGTTTCTGTCGCTTCTGGAGAAGATACCATTACCATAAGAGAAAAACTGCAGGAGAACTATGGTGTTGTGGAAGAAAAACTATTGGATAAAGAGCTAGAAGTTCGTAAAGGTTGGAAGGAGGATTAATTTATGGCTATTGATATGGATGCTGTTAAAGAGCTTAGACATCGCTCTGGAGCGGGTGTTTTAGATTGCAAAAAGGCTTTACAAGAATGCGATGGAGACATCGATAAAGCAGTAGATTACCTTAGGGAAAAAGGGCTTGCTAAGGCAGCGAAGAAGGCTGGTAGAACTGCTTCAGAAGGTGTTGTTTTTAGTTATATTCATACTAACGGGAAAATAGGTACGTTGATTGAGCTGAACTGCGAGACAGATTTTGTCGCTAGAACTGATGAGTTTAAGGAGCTTGGTAAGGAGATTGCCATGCATATAGCAGCAGCTGCTCCCCTGTATATTTCTGTAGACGATATCCCTGCTGAGGATTTGAAGAGGGAAAAGGAAATATACAAAGCTCAAGCTTTGGAAGAGGGTAAACCTGAGCACATCGTGGAGAAAATAGCTGAAGGGCGCCTTGCCAAATTCTATGAGGAAACATGCCTTCTAGAGCAGAAATATATAAGGGATCCTGAAAAGAAAATCAAGGATCTAATAATTGAAAAAATAGCTATTCTTGGCGAGAACATAGTAGTAAGAAGATTTGCCCGTTTCTCAATAGGAGAGTAATTCAATTTAAATAAAAAGCGGGGAATTATCCCCGCTTTTTTAGTATCGTTTTTCAGGAGGGGAAAATGAGATATGCTGTCCTATAAGCGCGTTCTTGTAAAACTTTCTGGAGAGGTTCTGGCAGGAAATAAAGGTTTTGGCCTTGATATGGATGTGGTCTTAAGAATATGCAGGGATATAGCTGCATTAGCGAAAGCGGGCATTGAGATAGCAATAGTTGTTGGTGGAGGGAATATCTTTAGAGGGGTAAACGCAGAAAAACTCGATCTTGACAGAGCCCAGGGCGATTATATGGGAATGCTTGCAACGGTGATTAACTCGTTGGCATTGCAAAGTGCACTGGAAAAATTAGGAGTGCCTACCCGGGTTCAAACAGCTATTGAAATGAGAGAGGTTGCGGAGCCTTTTATCAGGAGAAAGGCTCTAAGGCATTTAGAAAAAGGTAGGGTTGTTATTTTTGCTGCTGGCACTGGATCCCCTTATTTTTCTACTGACACAGCTGCCGCTTTAAGAGCTGCGGAAATTGGAGCACAGTGCCTATTGAAAGTTACTAAAGTGGATGGTATATATGATATGGATCCCGCGCTTAATGCCGATGCGAAGTTACTGAAAGAGTTGACTTATGAAGATGCTCTCAAGGGACAACTTAAGGTAATGGATGCCGCAGCATTTTCTCTTTGTATGGAAAACAATATTCCTATAATTGTAGCCAATATACTAAAAGAAAATACGTTGGCCAAGATACTCTTAGAGGGGGAAAAGATAGGAACGCTTGTCCATGCTAAAAAGGAGTGACTAAAATGGCTGAAAAAGAATTTAAGGATATGAAGGAACGTATGGAAAAAGCAGTAGAACATCTAAAAAAGGAGTTACAAGGTATAAGGACTGGCAGGGCTCATCCTGCGCTGGTAGAGGATATTAAGGTGGAATATTATGGTAGTATGGTCCCAATTTCCCAAATGGCGACAGTATCCATACCAGATCCAAGGCAAATTTTAATAGCTCCTTGGGATAAGACGGCTGTCAAACCTATAGAGAAAGCCATTCAAGCTTCTCACTTGGGTATAAATCCCCAAGTAGATGGTGATGTAATCAGGCTTAACATCCCAGAACTGACCGGAGAGAGACGACAGGAACTTACCAAACTTGTCAAGAAATATGCGGAAGATGCCAGGATAGCGGTTAGAAACCTTCGTAGAGATACAAATGATGCTGTAAAGAAAAAAGAAAAAAGTGGCGAGATAAGCGAAGATCAGATGCATGATTATTTGGAGCGCATACAAAAAATAACAGATGATTTTATTAAAAAGATAGATGCAATAGCTGAAGAAAAGGAAGAGGAAATATTAGAAAAGTAATATTAGTTGCTAATAAAATAATTAAACTATAAAACCCCGGAGGGAAGATGAGATCTAGAAAATCTGCCCCCGGGGTTTTGAACTTTTAGGTTTAGAAAGTTTATGAAGGGCTTGCAAATTTTTTCTTGAAGGATATATAATCTCCCTATAAATATGGTAATTGTGGCGAATGATATTTTAGGAGAAATTGAAAGAAATTTATGATATTAAACGGAGGGGAATATAATGGTTCAAAGAGTTGTAGTAGCTTTAGGAGGAAACGCCATACTTCAAAGAGGGCAAAAGGGTACAGCAGAAGAGCAAATGGCTAACGTTATGGTTACGGCACGGCAAATAGTAGAAATGCTAGAAAAAGGATATGAAGTTGTAGTGAGTCATGGCAATGGTCCTCAGGTAGGGGCAATACTTATACAAAACGAGCTTGGATCTAAGCAAGTTCCGCCCATGCCTATGGATGTGTGTGGAGCCGAAAGCCAGGGATTGATAGGCTATATGCTTTCTCAGGCTATAGATAATCTGCTTAAGCTGAGAAATATTGAAGATCATCGCCCTGTGTGTTTCGTCACGAGGGTTGAGGTGGATCCTAATGATGAGGCTTTCAAGAAACCTACCAAACCAGTAGGTCCCTTTTATTCGGAGGAAGTTGCGCGGCAGAGAATGGAAGAGAAGGGAGAGACGTGGATCAATGATGCTGGAAGAGGCTGGCGGCGAGTAGTTCCTTCTCCCAACCCTCTACACATAGTTGAGGCTGAGCCTATAAAAGACCTTGTTGAAAGAGGCTACACTGTTATAGCTTCTGGTGGTGGTGGTATTCCTGTAGTAAGAGATTCAGAAGGGCTTTACAAAGGTGTGGAAGCCGTCATTGATAAAGATTTAGCTTCTGAAAGGCTTGCTCAGGAAGTCAATGCAGATGTCTTCATGATACTTACCGATGTGCCTAAAGTAGCATTAAACTATGGTAAGCCTGATGAGACATGGTTAGGGCATGTTTCTGCAGATGAATTGAGCAAATATCAAGAAGAAGGGCATTTTAAAGCTGGAAGCATGGGGCCTAAGGTAGCTGCAGCCTTGCGTTTTGTGAAAAATGGAGGCAAAAAAGCCATTATAGCAAGCCTAAATGAAGCACTTCAAGCTCTTAAAGGTGAGGCTGGAACTCAAATAACGGCCTGATTTGATAGAATAAAACGAGGCTAGTAGTAAGGGGGCGATATTCGCCCCCTTACGTGAATAGTCGAACTAGTTTATCTCTTCTAGGAAACTTTTAAGCCTGTTCATTCCTTCAGTAATTTCCTCAACAGAATTAGCATATCCAAGACGCACGTAACCCGGGGCCAAGAAGGCCGTTCCTGGAACGGCTGCTACATATTTTTTTTCTAGTAATTGAGTGCAGAATGTGATGTCACTGTCTATTAAGTTGCCTTCATGTTTTTTCCCTAGGGTCTTTTTTATATCAGCGAAAACGTAAAAGGCACCAGTTGGAGCGTCAAAGCTAATATGAGGCATGTCTCTGAGCATGTTGACTATAAGTTTTCTTCTTTCACTGAAGGCTTTATGCATTTTTTCAACATCTTTCTCTGCTTTTTCTAGAGCGCCTACTGCTGCCCATTGAGCTATAGAGCAAGGATTGGAGGTTAGGTGGCCCTGAAAAGCTCCCATTTTAGGGGCTAACCAAGTAGGGGCGATGGCATAACCTATTCGCCACCCGGTCATGGCAAAAGCTTTGCTGACACCATTTATCAATATCGTTCTATCCTCAATTTCAGGAACAAGGCTCAAGATGCAGTGATGTTTTGCATCCTTGTAAACTAAACGTTCGTAAATTTCGTCATAAATTATCCATATATCTTTCTCTTTGGCTAACTTGGCCAACTCTTTGATAGTTTTTTCGTCATAAACTGCACCTGTAGGATTATTGGGGGTATTTAAAATCATACCGACAGTTTTATCCGTTATGCTATTTGTTACTTTTTCAATAGAGGGGATAAAATTAGTATCTGAGGTGTCTACTATGATTTCTTTTCCGCCACAGAGCTTTATTTGCTCTACATAGCTTACCCATGCGGGGGAAAAAACTAAAACTTCATCCTGGGGATCTACTAGGCAGGCTAAAGCCTCATATATGAGGGGTTTTGCGCCTGCTCCAACTATAACCTGCTCTGGCTTTGCTGTTACGTTAAACCTGTTGCTATAATAATTTACTACTAACTCCTTCAGCTTAGGTATTCCTGTCGCTATTGTATAGTGTGTTTCACCCTTATCCATGGCTTCTTTAGCGTAAGCTAAAGCTGAAGGAGGTGAATCGAAATCTGGTTCGCCGGCACCAAAGGAAATGACAGGCTTGCCCTCTGCTTTCAGTTTTTTAGCTTTTCCCACTACCGCAAGAGTGGCAGAAGGTTCCATTTTTAGAGCTCTCTGCGAAAGTTTCATTACAAAAACCCCTCCAGTCAAAATAGGAAGATATTATGTGAAGCGAAATTAACAAGTTGAATTATAAGGCGAGTAACGGGAGTTAACAATAGTAAATAAACCAAATGCTAGAGCGCTTTAAAATAATAAAGGATCGTGCTAAAATAAAACCATAAATAGTGAAGAGAATGGAGGCGATCTCATGGATGTCCGTTTTGTTACCAGACACGTTGAACTGCAAGATGAGATGAAAGAGTATATGGAAAAGAAACTTTCAAAGCTGGAGAGGTTTTTCGACCGGATTTTGGACGTCCAGGTTGAGGTTAATTTCACCAGAGGAATGTATGTGGTTGAAATTACTGCAGACGTGAATGGGGTTATCATGAGGGGTGAGGAGTATGCCCAGGATGTGAGAAAAGCCTTTGATAAGGGCCTTAAAAACATAGAAAGGCAAGTAAAAAGGCACAAAGAATTCCTCAAGGACAAAGCGAGAATGAAATCTCATGAAGAATTAACTTTTGAAATTAGTGAGTTTATCAATGAGATGACCACGGAATCAGAGGAAACCTTAGAAGATGTAGTAAAAGTCAAACGTTTTCCTCTTCGTCCCATGACTGTGAAAGAAGCTTCCATGCAAATGGACTTGTTGGGGCATAATTTCTTTGTCTTTAAGAACGCTGAAAATGGTGGAGTAAACGTAATATATAGGAGGAAAAATGGCGGGTTTGGCCTATTAGTTCCTGAAGAATAATAGAAGTCTTATTTATTGAATTTATGAGATATTTAAGTTTTGTATATTATGGCGGGAGTCTTCCCGCCATAAAGCATTTTTGCATGATTGGGATTTGACATGTATATTGGGTGTTTGAGGAGCTTTAAGCGTGAGGTGGGTTAGATGGATCAGGTGTTTGTGTCGTGTTGTCCCCATGACTGTCCGGATAGTTGCCCTATGCTAGTCCGGAAGTATGAGAATGATACTATAAGATTGGAAGGCAACCCCCAATTCTCCCTTATTGGTGGAGGATGGATATGTAAAAAAGGGAAAAGGTGGGAGTATCGAGTAAGGTCCCCTAAGAGGTTAACTTCGCCACTGATGAAAGATGGCTCCAGTTGGAGAGAAATTTCGTGGGAAAAGGCTATTTCTCTTTGGGCTTTGCGTATTCATGATGCTCTTTCAAGTGAAGGGCCTCTTTCAAACTTCATATATCAAAGCGCTGGTTCTTTGTTTTATTCAAAAAAATTATTTAAAAAAGTGTTTGTGGAGCTGGGGGGATATACGGAGCCTAAAGGTTCCCTGTGTGGTTCTGCAGGAGGTGCGGGTCTTAAAAGAGCTTTTGGTTTTACTCCTGTGTATAAGCCGGAAAATTTAAAATATGCCAAAGGAATTCTCTTGTGGGGACGTAATGTTGTTGAAACTCATCCTCATATATTGCCAATTTTAAGAAATTTTAAAGCTAGCGAAGGTGTAGAAATAGGGGCGTTGGAGATAAGACGAACTCCCACAACTGATTTTGCGGATAAATGGTGGCGCATAAGGCCTGGAAGTGACGGGGTGCTTGCTTTGCTGTTATGTAAAACGTTGTTAGAACGTAGTGATGGTTGGCCTTATTGGCGCAAAAGAGCGAAAAACGTTGAGAGTTTCGAGAATGCATTGGCAAGGTTGGATAGACAAAACTTGTTAGCACGTACTGGTTTAGATGAATCATCGTTTGAATCCATTTACTCGTGGCTTATGGTACATAGACCAATCGCTATTTATGCAGGATATGGTCCACAAAGATATGAATCGGGGGCGGAAACCTTTCACCTGTTGGTAGCACTATCTTTACTTCTGGGTGCTTTTGATTTAAAGGGCTCTGGAGTGGTCTTTGGCAAAAATGAGGATTGGATGTTCCCAATGGAATTAATAGGTTCACCGGCAATGCAGAGGAGAGTGCCTGTAGGCGATTGGGTTCTCAATATTTCTGGTTATCGTCCAAAAATAAAAACGGCGCTTTTTACTTGTTGTAACCCAGCGAAGCAAGCCCCTGGCATAGAAAAATTCAAGAGGGCCATGGCAGAGATACCTTTCAAAGTGTGTTTGGACATAGAAATGTCTGAAACAGCTTTACTTTGCGATCTGGTATTGCCAGCTGCTTGTTTCTTAGAAGAAGGTCCAGATTGGCTGGGATCATGGTGGCATGGATATCTGTTGAGAAGTGAAAAGGCCTTAGATCCTCCAGGACAAGCTCTTCCAGAGACGACCATTTTTACTCTTTTGGCGCAAGAATTGGGGTTAAATATAGACCTTGAAGAAGCAAGGAACAAGATGGACCAATTGTTAAAAAATTCTCCGCTAGTGAAACAGGTTTCTAAAGGAATTTATGCACTTAAAGAACAAGATTCTTGGTGTGAGAACAATAGGGTAGAAATTCTACTTCCGGATGATTTCCCCATGACGTTAAGAGATAGCCATAACTTTGAATCTTTAAGATTTATATCGGTGCATTCATCACAGTTTATAAATGGGCAAACCTTTGGGGTTGAAAATCCTGACACACCAGAAGTTTTTGTTTCAGATAAGGAAGCAGCTAAAAGAAGCATAAATGATGGCGATTTGATTATACTTTCGGGGAGAGGAATTACACTTAAAGGGATTTGTAGAATCGACAAAACGATGGATTCGGGGTACTGTATCATGGTTCAAGGGCATCCTTGGGTAAACGAGCTTACAGAGCCAAAGGTGTCCCCAGGCTATGGGGTTCCTTTTCACGAAAGCTTCGTTGACTTGAACAAGTTATAAACTAAATAGGAAGGGATAGGCCAATGCATGAGTTATCTCTGATAGAAGCTTTAATTGAGGAGCTTGAAAAGCAAAATGAATTGAACAAGTGGGGAAAGGTTTTAAAAGTTAACCTGAAAGTGGGAGCCATGAGGCAAGTTATTCCAGAAGTCATGACTTTTGCTTTTGAAGTGTCTACGGAAGGTACTTTCCTGGATGGGGCGAAGTTAGAATTGGATATCGTTCCTATAAAATGGAGATGTAAGGCTTGTGGTAACGAGTGGGATGAAGAAAGAGCAACAAACGGTGGTCTTTGTGAGAAGTGTGGAAGTATTGATGTGGAGCTTTTAAGTGGTATGGAGTTAGAAATAGAATCGTTGGAGGTGGAGGATACTGATGTCACGGAAAGTTAGCGTAAGAAAATCTGTTTTTGCTGCAGATGAACAATATGCATTCAAGATACGCGAAATGTTTAAAGATAAAGGTATATTGATGCTGAATATAATAGGTTCCCCAGGAGCGGGGAAGACAACTTTGCTTGAAGCGACCTTAAAATCATTACCTTTCAAGGCTGCTGTAATAGAAGGGGATGTGGCGACTTCAAGGGATGCGGAAAGGATATCTAAAACAGGTACGCCGGTTATTCAGATTAATACCCAAGGGGGTTGCCACTTGGAAGCTCATTTAGTGTGGAAAGCCCTCCAAGATCTGCCTATGGAAGAATTGGATATTATTTTCGTAGAAAATGTTGGCAACCTCGTGTGTCCAGCAGAGTTTGATCTTGGAGAGGATTACAAGGTTGCAGTGTGCAGCGTACCAGAAGGACCAGATAAGCCTCTTAAGTACCCCCATTTGTTTTTCAGAGCTGGAGTAGTTCTTTTGACTAAGGTAGACTTTTTAGAACATTTTAATTTTGATAAGGAGCTTTTTTGGGGGGATGTAAAAAAACTGAATCCTCATGCTGCTCAGCTAGAAGTTGCGTCTCCGGTGGGGAAAGGTATGGATGCATGGTTTGAAATTTTAGAAAAATGGTTGGTGGAAAAGAGAAGATGAAAATGGCAGTTTCAGATCTCCTCAAATCTTTGAACAAAGAACAAGCTGAAGCAGTTAGTTACACAGATGGCTCTATGTTAATACTTGCGGGGGCTGGTAGCGGCAAGACCAGGGTTTTAGCCCACAAATTTGCGTATCTGGTAGCTGAAAAAGGCATACATCCATCTAGAATTTTAGCAGTCACTTTCACCAATAAAGCGGCAAGAGAGATGAGGCAAAGGGTGCAAACTCTTATCGGGGATATGGGATCGTCTCTTGAGGTTTCTACATTTCACTCTTTCGGTTTGCGCTTTCTTATGCGAAACGCCAAAAGAGCTGAGGAATTATTAGGAAGAAAAGCGAAAACAATCTTTGACAGGCAAGATTCTAAATCATTACTCAAGTCCATCATAAAAGAAGCTAATTTGGACCCTAAAAAGTTTGAACCTAGTTGGGTTATGGAAGAAATATCAAAGAGTAAGACCGATATTGTGCCACCATATTACGATTATAGGAAGCTAGCAAGCCCTTTAGATGTAATTATGGAAAAATATGAAGAGCACCTAAGCAATCAGGGAGCTATTGATTTTGATGATCTTCTGGTATTGCCGTTGAAGTTGCTATATAAGGATAAAGACCTCAAGGTAAGGGAACAAAGCCGTTATTCTTGGATATTGGTCGATGAATATCAAGATGTTAACAAGCTTCAATACCTAATGCTAAAAGCCCTAAAGGGCAAAGAAAGCAAAATTATGGTAGTTGGAGATCCAGATCAGTCCATTTACGGTTGGCGTGGGGCTGATATGAGGATGATATTGAACTTTGAAAAGGACTTTCCGGGTTCTAAAGTGTTCATGCTTCAAAGAAACTATAGATCTACGAAAACCATCTTAGAGGCCGCAAATGCGGTTATTAGAAATAATTTACAAAGACCCGATAAGGCCCTTTGGACTGACAGGGAAGAAGGGGATCCTGTCTTGGTTTTCTTGGCTCGTAACGAGCACGAAGAGGCTGCCTTTGTGACGGAAGAAATTTTGAGACTGAGATCTCAAGGCTATAGATGGAACGAGATGGCTGTGCTCTACAGAGTAAATGCCATGAGCCGACTTTATGAAGAACATTTTTTGAGGAATGGAGTGCCTTACAACATTTTGAAAGGGACTGCTTTTTATGAGCGAAAGGAAGTAAAAGATGTTTTGGCTTATATGCGTCTTATAGTTAATCCCCTAGATGCTGTTTCCTTACGAAGAGTGGGTAATGTGCCCACTAGAGGATTAGGTCCCAAAAGTATGGAAAAATTGCTCTCTTATGTTAACAGCATAGGGTATATGGAGCCAGAGATGTTGTGGGAAGATTTAAGCAGGAGTGGAGCAAATCTTGGTGGAAAAGCTTCTCAAGGGGTTAAGTCGTTTGCTAAGGATATGTTGCATTTGTGGCGTATTAAAGATGATATCCCTAGCATTATAAATTATATTTTGAAGGAAATGGGGTACGAAAAAACATTTGAGGGAGAAACGCATGAAAAAAGACAGGAGAGGATAGAGAACATATACGAACTTGTATCTGTAGCTGATACCAGTGAAGGTTTGGAATCTATGTTGGCAGGAATAACTCTCCTGACGGATATGGACGTTTCAAAAGAAGCGAGTCCAGATAAAGTGAATATGTTGAGTTTGCATGCCGGTAAGGGGTTGGAATTTCCTGTGGTGTTTTTAGTAGGCATGGAGGAATCTATATTCCCTCATTATAAGTGTGTTGATGTGAGAGATCTGTTGGAAGAAGAGAGAAGGCTTTGCTATGTAGGAATGACCAGAGCAGAGGAGAAACTATACCTGACAGCGGCCAGAAGCCGAGTTCTTTTTGGTACAGTTTCAAGAAATGGATTTTCTAGGTTTTTGTGGGAGATCCCAGATAATCTGAAGGAGACGAAGGACCAGGGAGAGGAGGTCTACCCTGATGTTCGTGGTGGGTTTGACAGGCGACGTTGGGGCTGGTAAGTCAACTGTAGCCTCTATGTTATCCGAATTTGGGGCTTCAATTATAAATGCAGATAAGATAGTTTCTGAGATTTGGAAAGATGAGAGTATCCTGAAGGCTGTTAAAGATAGATGGGGAGATGTCATTTTTTCCGATGAAGGGCCCCCTCTTCCTGGGAAGATATCAGATATCGTTTTTGAGGATGAGAAGGAATATAGATGGTTGTGCGGTTTAATCCATCCTAGGGTCAGAGCACAGATGGAAGCAAAAGTTTTGTTTAGTGAGGGTTTAATTGTGGCGGAGATCCCTCTTTTATTTGAGAACGGTGTCCCATGGTGGGTAGATTTTACTGTTTATGTAAGTTCTCCATTAGCTCAGAGAGTAAACAGAAACAAAAGTAGAGGGTGGAATGAATATGAACTTTTCAGGCGTGAGAGATGGTTGATTCCCCAAGAAACTAAACGTAAAGCTGCAGATTGGGTAATAATGAATGATAAGGGATTAAATGAGTTGAGAGGAGAAGTTTGTAGGCTTTTAGATTTTTTGAAGAGGATATCATGTTGTATAGAGGGATTTTTTACCTGCGGATCTTTCGATGAGGCAGAGCGTATAGCCAGATTTTTGCTAGAGAAGCGTCTTGTCGCCTGTACCAACATTGTTGGCGTTGACTCACGATATCTTTGGCTTGGCAACCTTGAAAGCGATCAGGAATATCTGGTTATTTTCAAAAGTGTTGAGAATCTATTCCCTCAAATAGAAAGGGTTGTAAGAGAAGCTCATAGCTATGACCTTCCAGTTATTACGGCACAAAGGATGAAAAAAGCATCACTTGAAGTAAGAAAGTGGATATTGGAGGAATGTGATAGTTGAGGGTTATAACTACACATATAGGAGCGGATTTTGACTCCTTGGCTAGTATGGTGGCAGCAAGTAAGTTATATGGTGGTGGAGTCCTTTGTTTCTCTGGCTCAGCAGGCAGAAACGTAAGAGAATTCTTGATGAAAAACGCCGGGCGATGGGAGGTTCTCACACCTAGGCAAGTGGAGTTTGACTCCATTACCTCTTTGGTGGTCGTAGACGCCAGATCCCCTAATCGTATAGGCCAATTCGCTAAACTTCTAGAGAAGCCAGGAATTACAGTTCATGTTTATGACCACCATCCTCCTGTTATTGACGATATACCATCTGATTTTTCGTTGATAGAGCCGTTGGGGGCAGCTACTACTTTGATGGTGGAGAGGCTCCTTTCTGAGAAAATCTCTATTTCGCCACACGAAGCTACCCTGTTTGCGATGGGTATATATGAGGATACCGGAGCACTAACTTTTGGATCTACTACTAGTAGGGATATTCAAGCGGTTATAGCTCTTAAAGAAATGGGAGCGGACTTGACTTCTATACCGTTTTATATAGAGCTTTCACTAGACCCTGTGGAACGGCGAATACAGGACAAGTTAATAGAAAATGCCAGAGAGAAGCTAATAAATGGGGCAAGGGTTGTCCTTTCTACTTTGACTTTTGAGCAATATGTTGAAGGCTTATCTCTTTTTGTTCATAGACTTAGAGATTATTTCGAGGCGGACGTTGCTATAGCTGCAGTCAAAATGGGAAAACACGTCTATGTAGTCGCAAGGAGTAGAGAGGAAGTTATGGATGTTGCTAGATTTCTAGCGCCTCTAGGCGGTGGAGGGCATCCTCAAGCGGCTTCGCTAACCTTGGCGGAAGGCAATCCTGAAAAGATTATCAATGACTTGGAGAAAATGTTGGAAAGGGCAATAGAGCCAAGTGTTACCATAGGCGATATAATGACCAGTCCTGTCATGGCAGTAGATCCCTTGATTTTGATAGAAGACGCGTATAAAGTTATGATTCGCTATGGCCATGCTGCCTTACCGGTGGCAGATAATGGCAAACTGAAGGGGATAATAACAAGGAAAGATTTAGATAAGGCGACGATACATGGACTTGGGAAAGCACCAGTAAAAGATTTTATGACAGAAAGGCCAGTATCTATATCTCCTGCAGTTTCAGTAGCTGAAGCCCATAGAATTATGGTGATGCGCAATATTGGGCGACTGCCTGTTCTAGAAAATGATGTGCTAGTGGGTATAGTGACAAGGACAGACATTTTAAGAGCTCTTTATCCTAGATCGCTGCCTAGTGAAAAGCGTCCTCTTGCGGAAGAAATGCCTTGGACTGAAAATGTATCCGATATAATGGCCCGAAGGCTAAAACCATGGGTTCTAGGACTTCTTGCAAAACTGGGACGGCGAGCCGAGGAAATGGGGCTTAAGGCATTTATAGTTGGGGGCTTTGTTAGGGATTTATTGCTGGGGAGGGAAAATGAAGATTTAGATATTGTGGTAGAGGGAGATGCTCTTGAGTTTATTAGATCTTGGGAAAAAGATGGTTGCCGTGTAGCTACCCACAAGAAATTTAGAACAGGCACGATAGTATTCCCCAGTGGGAAAAAAGTTGATGTGGCTACAGCTAGAAGAGAGTTTTATGAATATCCAGTAGCTCAGCCTTCGGTATCAAGTGACTCGTTGAAACACGATCTTTACAGAAGGGACTATACTGTTAATGCTATGGCTGTTTCTATAAACAGGTCTACTTGGGGCACCTTAGTAGATTATTTTGGTGGAAGACAGGACTTGAAGAAAAAAGTTTTGAGAGTGCTACATAATCTGAGTTTTGTAGAAGACCCAACCAGGGTGATTAGGGGGATCAGGCTTGAGCAGCGTTTAGAATTTGACATAGAAGAAAACACGTATAGGCTAATGATCAATTGTATAAAAGGTGGTTTGGTGTCGCTCCTTTCAGGGGTAAGGCTCCGAAGCGAACTAGAATTAATTTTTAAAGAAGGCTCTCCCTACAAAATGGTTAAAAGATGCGCACAACTAGGTTTGTGGCGGACTTTGTTTCCCGGCTTAAATCCTGGTAAGGAAACCATAAAGATAATGAGAAGGATAAGCTTTTTCAGGCGACGGCTTAGCAGGGATTTGCCTGACATGACGGAAACTGAGTGGTTGCCCTATTTGAGCGCATTAGTTTCTGAATCTCATAGAGAAGGAATGCTTTCTGTTTTGGATAGGCTCCATGTTTCAGATAAAGAAAGATCTATAGTTGTTGAGAGTATAGATGAGATGGGGTCTGCGGAGCACATATTAGGTGGTAGGGGAGAGAAACCTAACTCAAGGATATACGAATATTTATCTAAAATACATCCAGCTGTGGCTTTATATTGGGCAGCTGCTACCAACAGGTGGCGAGTGAGGCGGCGAATTTTATTGTATCTTACAAGGCTTAGAAAGATAGAGCCCATGCTCATTGGGCGAGATATGTTAGATATGGGATACAAAGAAGGACCTATGATTGGTTATATCTTGAAGGCCTTGCGGAATGCGAGACTTGACGGTTTGGTAGAGACTAGAGAAGAAGAGATAGAATGGGTATTAAAAAATTTTCCTAAGAAAGATAGAAAGTAGGGGTGTAAAGTTATCATGCATTTTCCAGCACTAGGAGATCTTATTTTGAGTATTCCCGCAGTATTATGGGCCATCACTTTTCATGAATTTTGCCACGGTTATGTGGCGTTTAAGTTAGGTGACCCTACCGCTATGAGGGCGGGGAGGTTGACCCTTAATCCATTAGCACATTTAGACCCTATTGGAGCGCTGATGCTGTTGTTTTTTAGATTTGGCTGGGCTAAACCGGTGCCTATAGATACAAGGTATTTTAAAAACCCTAAAAGAGATATAGCTTTGGTCTCCATAGCTGGGGTAGCAGGGAATTTCCTGACTGCTTCTTTTTGTGGCTTGTTGGCTAGAGTTATTCCCGGCAAGATGTTGATTTTATATCCAGCTTTAGGTAGGTTCATTGTATTACTAGCTGTAATAAATCTCGGGCTTGGAGTTTTTAATTTAATTCCGATACCCCCTCTTGATGGTTCGAAGCTTTTGTATTTGGTCTTGCCACCCAGGTGGTTAAGTAAATATTTTTGGCTAGAGCGATACAGTTTTCTGATCCTCATAGTTTTGGTGGTAAGTGGGGTAATCCAGGCCATAATGAGCCCCTTGGTTAGCATAATGTTGAGAATTATATTTTAAAATTGGCAGAGAAGTGCGGAGATGAGAATATGAAACTATTACTGACAAACGATGATGGAGTTTTTGCCCCTGGCTTAATAACTCTAGCGAGTAATCTTGCATCAGAAGGGCATAAAGTGTGGGTAGTGGCTCCCGATAGGGAGCGAAGCAGCATTGGGCACGCCATTACGCTATTTAAACCTTTAAGACTTTGGAATGTTGAAAGTGGGGTTTACCCTGGTGAAGTAAAAGTTTGGGCTTGTGATGGCACGCCTTCAGATTGTGTGGTGTTAGGCATTGAGGAGATTATACCTGAAGCCGATGCGGTTATTTCAGGTATAAATAGAGGCCCTAATTTGGGAGACGATCTTACATATTCTGGTACGGTGTCGGCAGCTATGGAAGCCCATTTCTTGGGAAAGCCAGCTATTGCTGTGTCTTTGTGTTGTGAAACGACTGAGATGGGCCACTTATATGAGACTGCTGCCAAAGCGGTGATAGCTATATTAAACAAATTTTGTAATTTGGGATTTTACAATAGCTTACTACTTAATGTTAACGTTCCCAATTTACCAATTAAGGCAATAAAGGGGTTCAGAGTAACCAAAAAGGGCATAAGAATGTATGAGGAGAAGGTTACCAAACTCAAAGATCCCAAAGGAAATATGTATTATTGGATTTCAGGCCGAGTTGAGGATAAGCTTGAAGAAGGGGCAGATGTAGAGGCAGTAAAAGAGGGATTTGTGTCAATGACTCCTATTCATATGGATTTAACTCATTACCCCTCTATAGAGAAGTTAAAAAGAGCAGGGCTAGAGGAAATAAAGATACAATTTTGAAGATTTTTTTGAATAAAAATTTCGGGGTGTTTTGTTGACTTTTGTAAAACCCCACAGTATAATGTTCGCAATCTTAGAGATCAAAGAGGAGCGCTGGTTATGTGGCAGAACCGAATAAGACGAGCTAGACGAATAAGACGCCTGTACTCTCGTACATCTATGCCGGAATATGCGGTGATGATGGGGAAGAGTAGGTTGGGTGCTCGTCAACAGAGAGGGGATGTTTAAGCTGAGAGCGTTCCTTGGCGAAACCAACTGAAGAGAGCCCCGGAGCCGGTCCCGAAGAAAGGCTTAGGCCAAGTAGGGACAAAACGGTTTAAGAGACCGTGAGGGGCCTCAAGAAGGCAAAAAGGGTGGTACCGCGGGCAAAAGAGCTCGTCCCTGAGGGGACGGGCTCTTTTTTTTATGGACAAATATAAATTATCAAAGGGAGGAATAAGAATGTATAAAGGGAAAGTAGTTCTTGCGTATAGTGGAGGTCTTGACACATCGGTTGCTATCAAATGGCTTCAGGATCAAGGGTACGATGTGGTGACTTTTACAGCAGATGTAGGCCAAAACATAGATTTAGAAGAGGTGAAAGATAAAGCCTTTAAGGTTGGAGCGGTAAACGCATATGTCATGGATTTAAAGAAAGAATTTGTTGAGACTATGGTGTGGCCTGCTTTAAAAGCCAATGCACTTTACGAAGGTAAGTATCCGTTGAATTCGGCTCTTTCTCGACCTCTCATCGCTAAATATCTGGCGTGGATTGCAGAGATAGAAGGCGCTGTAGCAGTAGCCCATGGCTGCACTGGGAAGGGTCAGGATCAGGTAAGGATAGAGGTGTGCTCTAAGGCGCTCAACCCGGATTTAGAAGTAATAGCTCCAGTAAGGGACTGGCATTTCTCCAGGGATGCTGAAATAGATTATGCAAAGGCTAATAATATTCCAATACCTATAACTAAAGAAAGCCCTTATTCTATAGATTCCAATTTATGGGGGAGGTCCATCGAATGTGGGCCACTTGAAGATCCATGGGTTGAGCCACCAAGCGATGCTTTTACCATGACTGTTGATCCTTGGGATGCCCCTGATGATCCAGAATATGTTGAAATTGGTTTTAAAAATGGAGTTCCTGTTGCGCTCAACGGACAAGAGATGGATGGTGTAAGCTTAATTTTGAAATTGAACGAGATAGCTGGGAAACATGGCGTAGGTCGCATCGACATGATTGAGGACAGGCTGGTAGGCTTTAAGAGCAGGGAGGTTTATGAATGTCCAGCTACAGTAGTTTTGCTGCAAGCACACCAGGCTGTTGAGTCTATGACACTGCCCAAAGAAGTGATAATGTCCAAGATGGATTTGTCACTAAAATATGCTGAATTGGCGTATGTTGGCTATTGGTTTTCGCCTTTAAGGGAGGCACTTGATGCTTTCTTTGATAGCATCCAGAAATACGTGAACGGTATGGCCCGCGTGCGCCTATATAAGGGAAATGCGGTAGTGGTTGGAACTAAGGCTAAAGAATCCCTTTATCAAGAAGATTTAGCTTCTTACTCCGAAAAGGACGCATTTGATCATGAGGCAGCTAAAGGGTTTATAACCATATGGGGGCTGCCGGCTGTAACATGGAAAAGTGTCCATAAGGAAAAATCGGATAAGGCAGCTTTCCTCAAGGTTGTAGGAGGTGGCAGTAATTAAATAGTTTTAGCTTAGAAGATATTGAAGCCCTTGATTTTTGGATTCGGCTTTTGCCATGACAGATCAAGAGCTTCGACCTTTGCTCCTGGGGGGCCATCTTTAAACCATTGGATCATGTGTATGATGGCCTCCTCATTTCCTTGAATGAACGCCTCTACGGTTCCGTCTGGGTTATTTCGAATCCATCCTTCAATTTTTAACTCCTTGGCGCGAAGTCTGGTTTGCCACCGAAATCCTATCCCCTGAACTCGTCCTGAAATATGAACATGAGCAGCCTTTTGTGGCAAAATATCACACCTCCTAAAGTTTTTTTGTAAAGTTTACCATTTATGTTAGGTTAGAAAAGAGCTAAACTAAAATAGTAGCGGTAAGAGCTTATGTTTTGTAAAGGGGTTTTAGATATGAATAATAATATGGCGGAGATTGTAGAAATAAGGGATCTAAAAGGGAAAAGGTGTCTTCTTTCCTTGAGTTATTCACCGTTTCGCCCATCTGGAGGAGGCCAGCCGGGTGATAGTGGAATGCTGGAAGGTGAAGGTTTGATATGCGAAGTTAGAGATTGTCTAGCGATAGAAGGAAAAACATTTCTTGATGTACGTTTAATCAAGGGGACTCCCAGCATTGGTATGAGGGTCAAAATTCAAGTGGACCAGGAAAGGCATAAGATTTTATCTCGAATGCACACTGGAGAACATGTCTTATCCAAGATCCTGGAGACAGGATTTGACGGATTGAGTGTAAATAAGGTGAACATAGCAGAGGAAGAAAGCACTATTTATTTGTCCTATAACGGTGAGTTAGATTGGGAAAACCTTTTTGAGGCAGAAGAGAAGGCAAACGAGATAATAAGAAGAGATTTGCCTGTATATATTGAGAGCGTTCCCAAAGAAAAAGCAGAAAAAATGGATGACCTAAAAATCAATCTTTCAAGAATAAAAGACGCTACAGTCAGAGTTGTGGTTATCCCAGGGTTTGATCTTATCGCTTGTTCAGGCTCTCACGTTAAGCGCACCTCGGAGATAGGCAAGATTCTAGTCACAGGTTTTAACGGCTCGCCTCCCAACTGGAGCGTTTCTTTTACAGTGCATAGTGAAAGGTATCTTCAAAATTATGCGAGAACTGCCAGAAAACTGATTAGAAGAATAGGATGCCCTCTCGACAAGCTAGAGGCAGTTTATCTTTCGTTGCAGGATGACAAAAAAGATTTATTGAATGTAATAGATAAAGCGAGAAAATACATTAATATCCCGTGGGAGAAAGAAACTTTTGGTGATATTGACTTTCATTATGTTTTTATGGAGGAAGTGTTGATTGATGTATGTGTGCCTAACGTAAAGAAAACAGTGCTAGAACACCCTAATTCTGTGGTTTTGTGTATTTTCAAAAATCCATCTAAAAACGTTGCACGGTTTATAATGGCTAGAGGAGATTTCTGTAAGATAAATGTAAAAGATTTTTTGAAGTCCAATCCGGTTTTAGAAACCAAAGGTGGTGGAGCGGAAAGTTGGGTGCAGGGGATTACTAAGTGCTTATCTTTTGAGACATGGAAAGACTCTTTGAAAGAATATTGTCTGAAAAGATAGCTTTGGCAGGAGATTTTTCACAGGGGGGAAGCTAATGGTTCTTTTCTTTATTTCAATGATGGCTGCCGCTATATCCTTTGGGGTTCTGTACACTTATCTTGTGCGAATGCCAGTATTGTTTATGACTCGTGTCTTTACCAAACAGATTAACGGTGATGAAAGTAAAGAGATGGAGGGAGTTTTTCCAGAGAAAGCACAAAAGGTTATATGGTATCCGTTGAAAATAGTGTTTTTCCTTGGTGAAACCTACATCCAGGCAGGTTGGGGTGCCTACTGTGTTTTGCGTGCTTTGAGGGTCATTAATGAGAGAGGGCTAACTCAAGGATGGGGGGTTCATATAGCGGCTTTTTTGGCGTGTTTAAGCGCTCTGGGGTATTTGGCCCACAAGGAGCCTAGAAAAGATATAACGGTGATGATTCAATCCTCTATAGCTATGGGAAGTTACATGGTGTATTGTCTTGTTCCAACAGCTTTAGAACAGTATTATCCTTGGCTTGTATCTTATTTTCACTTCTGAAAACTTTAAATTTTACTTTTACCGTTTTTTGTTTTTGAAATGCAAGCTATCGTGCGTCGTTTTAAATGGTATACTTTGTTATGTATTTTTTGATTGCAAAGGGGGGGATAAAGGTGAGGGAGTTTAAAAAAAATCTTGGCCAGCTTTGTGGGAGTAAACCCCATGAACGCTGTGGAGTTTCAAGACCGGAAGTTCCGCCAATTTATGCGACCTCAGTTTTTTCATTTGAGAAATTGGAAGACATGGACCATGTTTTCGATGGTACAACCCCCGGATTTATTTATTCAAGGATAGAAAACCCGACTAACAAGCTGCTTGAGGATATTTTAGCCGACTTGGAAGGAGCACAAAGGGCCCTAGTGTTCTCCTCAGGGATGGCGGCTATATCTCATGCTTTGTTTTCTGTCCTTTCTCCTGGGGATCATGTGGTTGTAAGTGATGTAATTTACGGCGGGAGCTATGGATTTTTCAGCGAGATTTTGCGTTTTTGGAATGTAGAAGTTGATTTTGTGAATATTTTTAATATTGAGATGGTAAAAAAAGCCATAAAACCTAATACTAGGATTATATATTGTGAGACCATAGCAAATCCTTTAATGGAAGTTGCGGATATACCATACTTATCAGATTTAGCAAAAAAAAATGATATTCTCCTATTTGTAGATAATACCTTTGCCTCCCCTGCGTTATGTAAGCCTGCTTGCCTTGGTGCAGATGTGGTTATAAATAGCCTTACGAAATACATTAATGGCCATAGTGATGTTACAGGAGGAATGGTTGCAGGCAGTAGTTCCTTTATAGAAAAATTATTGAAGGTAAGAACAATAGTGGGTGGGTGCATGAGCCCCTTCGATGCGTGGTTAACTTTGAGGGGATGTCGCACTCTTGATGCAAGAATGAAGATTCATTCGGAGAATGCTATGGCGCTAGCTAGACTTTTGGATGGTCACCCGAAAGTGGCGAAAGTTTACTATCCTGGGCTGGAAAAGCAGAGTACCTATGGTATAGCTCGGAAAATACTTAATAATGGTTTTGGGGGGATGCTAAGTTTCGAAATTTTAGGAAAGGAATCTGATTTGCGGTTATTTGTTGAAAGTTTGGAAGTGATAGAAATTGTTCCGAGTTTGGCTTCAGTTTCAACTATCTTGTCAATTCCTGCTAAGACTTCCCATAGGTCTGTTCCAGAAAATGTAAGGTTGTCCAAGGGAATATCAAACACATTGATCAGGCTTTCGGTGGGAATAGAGCCATTAGAAGTAATATGGCAAGATATAAGTAATGCGTTGGCACAATTATCTTAATTTCCAAGATATCCAATATATACAAGTACGAGGTGAGTAAAGCATGAAAAAAAAGAATGTTCTTGTGACCTTTTCCCCGGAACCGGAATGGAAAGAAGTTATTGAAAGGGTTTTAGGCGGTATTACGAAATTAACGTACTTGAAGGAGTGTGATAAAGCGGATAGGAAAAGAATAATTGAAAACGCTGATGTACTGGTTTCCTTCATGGTTCATAATGAGCTTAAAAAGGAAGAATTTAAATATCTTAGAGAAGGTGTTCTGATACAGACCTTGCTTGCTGGTGTCGATGCAGTTCCTTTCTCAATTATTCCTAAAACTGTAACTTTGTGCTCTAATGCTGGAGCGTGGGCTGAGCCTATGGCGGAGCATATCTTAGGTATGATGCTTGCCCTTGGGAAGAACTTGCTGAAGTGCCACAAAAAGATGGCCGCAGGGGATTTTTATAGGGATGAATATAACACGTGGTTTTATGGTAAAACCGCTGGTTTTATAGGTTATGGCGGGATATCTAAGGCTACAGCCAAGCTGCTGAGGGCTTTAGGGATGAAAATAATGGCTATAAACACCTCAGGCAAAACAGAAGACGACATAGATTTTATAGGTTCCCTCAAAGATATGAATAAGGTGTTGTCTGAATCAGATGTAGTGATCATAGCGGTGCCGCTTACAAGACATACTAAGGGATTAATAAGCGAAAAAGAGTTGAGTATGATGAAACCCAATGCCATATTAATTAATCCTGCCAGAGGGGATATTATTCAAGAAAAGGCTCTTTATGAGCACATGAAATCACACCCGGATTTCAAAGTTGGTATCGATGCTTGGTGGATAGAGCCTTTCACTCATGGAGAATTCAAGGTTGATTATCCTTTCTTTGACTTTGACAATTTCTTGGGCTCTCCGCATAACTCCAATTTGGTTCCCGAGATTTACCCACTGGCCGCAGAAAGAGCAGCAGAAAATGTGAAGCGTTTTCTCATGGGGGAGAAACCCAGAAATATTGTAAATCCAGAAGATTATTCATGGAATTAGGCTTAGTTTATCCAAGGAGAGAGGAGTTAAGTTGCAATGAATAGTCGGATGTATGATTTTAGTTTTATTTTGCCAACTAGAATAGAGTTTGGCGCTGGAAAAATAAAAAAACTTCCAGACATATTAAAAGAAGTTGGTGCTAAGCATCCTTTTATAGTTACAGATCCAGGAATAGTAAAAGCAGGAATTTTGCCTGTAGTTGAAGATTTGTTGAAAGCGGTTATTCCTGATTATATTGTTTTTTCTGAAGTTGAGGCTAACCCAAAGGATAAAAATGTGGAAGAAGGTGCGAAATTAGCGAAAGATTTTGGTGCTGATCTTCTTATAGCTGTTGGAGGAGGAAGCCCCATTGATTGTGCTAAGGCAATCTCAATTCTTATGACCTTGGGAGGCAAAATAAGGGACTATGAGGGGCGAAATAATTTTGCCACTTTGCCGATTCCACTGATTGCTGTTCCTACTACCGCAGGAACAGGTAGCGAGGTAACGTTTAGCTCTGTAATCACAGATAGTAGTGAAAAATTTAAATTTAGCATAAGGGCGGAAGGAATAGCTCCAAAGGTTGCTTTGGCGGATCCAGAACTTACAGTGACTTTGCCTCCTATGCTTACGGCAGCTACAGGGATGGATGCTCTTACTCATGCCATAGAAGGATACACTTCTTTGCTCGCTGAGCCTATAGCGGAAGCATGTGGTTTGTATGCGGTGAGCTTGATATCAAAAAATATACGAAGAGCAGTAGAGTGCGGAGAAGATTTGGGGGCCAGAGCCAATATGCTTGCTGGTAGCATATTAGCTGGCATCTCTTTTAGTCATTCAGACGTAGCATCTGTACACTGTATAGCTGAGGCGTTAGGTGGCAAATACGATGCTCCTCATGGATTGTGCAATTCTGTCGTGTTATCTGAAATCATGGAATACAATCTCCCCTATTGTGTAGAGAAGTACAGCGAAATAGCCAAGTCTATGGGGCTGAGTTTTTCTACGAAAGAGGAGGGTGCTCAAATGGCTACAGCGGAGGTCAAAAGGATGGCAAAAGATATAGGGTTACCTTCTTTCGCTTCACTAGGTGTGAAAATGGAAGATTTAGAAGAAATAGCTAAAAATTCTTTCAGAAACGGGAGCAATTCCAGTAACCCAAGACCAATGAGTGAGAAAGATTATTTGACGGTACTAAAAAAATTAATGAGCCAGTAAAAATTTTAAGGGCTGTCCCTGTACCATAGGTTTTTAGTATCGGCCATCTCATATAGTTTTTCCGTTATCTTTGCCACGTAGCTATCAATGTTTCTTGGAAGGCTAGTCCTGGGGTATGTCCTTTCTTTTGTTATTTTGTTTTCCTTCCAGGCCTGGCCTTCAGAAATGCAGTTTTGAGCGAATCCCTGAAGCCTATCAATGGCGTTTGCATAGAGGGCTTCTGGTGTTTTCTCTTCAGTAAATTCCATCCAAAGCTCTGATATCCACTCGTGCAAATCATCAGGTAACATAGAGAATAATTTTGAAGCGGCAGCTTGCTCTCTTTCTGCTTGATCGTTTTTGCCTTCTTCATCGTAGGCATATGTGTCCCCTGCATATATTTCTACCAAGTCATGTATTAAGAGCATGCATAACACTCGGCATAGATCCCAATTAGCTTTTGTAGCTTTATGAATCATCATGGCCCATAAAGCAGCATGCCACATATGTTCGCCGTCAGTCTCATTCCTGCTTAAATCATGTAGATAGCCTGCCCGTTCTACTGTTTTTGCCCTGTCAACTAAAAATAAAAAATCTAAAAGTTTGGATATGTTCTCCTCTATCATATTTAACTAAACCTCCCAAATATACAAAATTTATTGGCTTAAGGATGTATTCAATTTGTGGTATCATATCATAGCAGGTTGCCAAATCTATTTAGGATATATTGTAAATATAACAAAAGAACAGGAGGGACGAAACATGGTAGACTTGAGCAAGTATGAGGATTTTGTTAAGCACAGGGAGGATTTTCCTTCATTGGAGCGAACCCATAATGGATATCCATTGGCATATTTTGATGGGCCTGGGGGAACGCAAGTGCCGACGCAGGTTATTGATGCAGTTTCATGGTACTACAAGACTTGCAACTCCAACACTCATGGGTTTTTCATAACTACAAATGAATCTGATAGGATGATAGAGGAAACAAGGGAGACTGTGGCCGTATTTTTGGGTGCAAAAAGTGGGAAGAACATTTCCTTTGGGCATAATATGACGACGTTAAACTATATGCTCAGCAGGGCTATTGGGAAATTCTTGCAACCCGGAGATGAAATTCTCATAACTCAATTGGATCACGAGGCCAATAGAGGACCTTGGTTGGCCCTTCGGGAACAGGGAATAGTAGTCAGAGAAGTCAAGATAAAAGAAGACGCCACCCTTGATTATGATGACCTCGAAAAAAAATTAAACGAGAAAACCCGCCTAGTCGCTATGGGGTTTTCTGCCAACACGACAGGAACAGTTAATGACGTGGAAAAAGTACGCAAGATGACCTACAAGGTAGGCGCGTGGCTTTTAGTAGATGCAGTACATTATGCACCTCATTTTCCAATAGATGTAAGCGCTTTGGGTGTAGATTTCCTACTTTGTTCTTCTTATAAATTTTATGGACCCCATATGGGTATTCTTTACAGTAAGGAAGGATTGTTGGAAATGCTGCCAACTTATTCCCTGCGGACCCAAGAACAGAGTGCCCCCTACTGTATTGAAACTGGTACTCTCAATCATGCAGCTATAGCTGGAATTAAAGCTGCCGTGGAATACATAGCAAGTTTTGGCAGCGGACAGAGTATGCGAGAACAAATCATCTCAGCTATGACCAGATTGGCAGAGTACGAACACTATCTGGGTAAGATGATATATGATGGATTATCTAAAATCCCTGGTGTGCAGATTGTAGGCCCAAGTTTTGATGTGCCAAGAAGGGCTCCTACGATTTCCTTTACTTTGGAAGGAATGGATCCTATTGAGGTTTGTTCTCTTCTAAACGAAAAAGGCATATGTGCATGGGACGGGCATTTCTACGGCATAAGACCCATAGAGGTTCTGGGACTTTTAGAAAAGGGAGGAGTAACTCGCGTAGGTGTTTCCCTTTACAACACCGAAGAAGAAGTTCAAAGGCTTTTACAGGCCGTGTCTGAAATTGCATCGAAAGTGAAATAAGGAAGCGAAGTGAAAAAATGAAAGCTATTTTAATAGGCTTTGGGAATGTCGGAAGGACGATTGCAAGAATATTATCGGTAGAGCGACAGCGCTTCCCGGGGTTACAAGACCTGGATTTAAAAGTAGTAGGGATATTTACCAGGACAAGAGGGAGTATAGTGGATGATGGAGGTCTTGATTTAGCTTGTGCTTTAGATGCCATAGAGCAACATGGTAGATTTTTGCCTGAAATGAAGGGGTATTGCGGCATGAGCGCAAAAGAAGCGGCAGAAGTGTTAGATTACGATGTTTTGGTGGAACTTTCCACTTTGTCCATTGACACTGGAGGAGAACCAGCTCTATCTCACATAAAGACTGCCTTGCAACGATCGAAACACGCTGTGTCTGCCAATAAAGGTCCAGTAGCTTTTGCGTACCATGAGCTTAAAAAAATTGCTGACGAAAAAGGAGTTAAGTTTCTTTTCGAGAGTGCTGTCATGGATGGAGCGCCAGTCTTCAACATGGCCAGAAACTGCCTTAAGGGGTGTCAGGTAGAGGAAATAGATGGGATCCTGAACTCTACTACTAATTACATTTTGACGCGGATGGAAGAAGGCATAAGCCTTGAGGAAGCCGTAAGAGAAGCTCAAAAAATGGGATTTGCAGAAGCAGACCCTTCTAACGATATTGATGGCTGGGATGCAGCAGCAAAGATATGTGTTCTTGCCAATGCCATTATGGATGCCGAAATAAATCCCAAGGAAGTCAAAAGAAAAGGGATAAGGGATATAACTTGCGAATATATAAAGGTAGTACGACAAAAGAAGAAATGTTTAAAACTTATTTGCAGTGCAAAAAAGGTAGGAACTCAGGTTATAACCACTGTGGAGCCTGTTGAAGTTGATGAAGGGCACTTTTTCGCTTCTGTCAAAGGGGAGGGCGCTGTCATTCGCCTGAAAACTGATCTTATGGGACCCATAATAGTAACCCAGGAGGCCCCCGATCTCTATGATACTGCTTACGGAGTTATTGACGATTTGTTGACTATCCATAGAAAAACTATCTAAATGCTTACACATCCAAGTATTGATATGAGATATATGAAGGGGAACTTCTAAAAAACCACCCTATAGTCGTTCCCCTTCTGTTTTTCAATTTTTATTGGTCCTTGCCTTGGGATATAATGACTCCGTTGCTGTTGAGATTGCAGTTGTGATAGATAGGATTTGAATAAGAGTAGGAGGGTAATGATGAAAAAAGCTTTGTTGTGCTTAGTTCTGTACGCTATTCTGATAGGGGGCATTTCAACTAAAAGTTTTGCCGCAGGGTTTGCCCTTTATGAGTTCGGAGCCAGAGGCAACGCCCTTGGAGGGGCCATAATTGGTAGAGCAGATGACCCTTCAGCCATTGCTTTCAATCCAGCGGGTATAGTCCAGATCAAAGGTTCTGCCATTCAGTTAGGCTCTTCTTTTATATTGCCCAAGGTGGATATGGACTTTGCAGATGGAAGATTTGCTTCAGAGGAAAATGTGTGGATCCCCCCTCATTTTTACTATACGAAACAGCTTAATGATAAAGCCTGGTTTGGCTTGGGCGTGTTCTCCAGGTTTGGCTTGGGTACGGAATTTCAACCTGATTGGGAAGGGAAATACAACAGTTACTACGCAGCAATAAAAAGTATTAGCGTAAACCCCAACTACGTCTGGAAAATAGGAGAAAATACTTCCCTGGCTTTAGGGATAGAGGCCATGTGGTTCGAGTATGAATCTAAAAAGAAAAAGCTGTTTCCTGGGGTGGGGGATATAGATGCCAAACTTAAGGGTGATGGCACTGCCTACGGATGGAACGTCGCTATCTGGCAGAAAGCTTCGGAGAAGATCCGGTGGGGCCTTGCCTACAGAAGTGAGGTAGAACAAAAAATAAAGGGGCAAGCTACATTTATAAGGCCTCAAGGCACTCCAGCAGGTTTTTTCCCTGACACAGGAGCCAATGCAAAAATCGTCCTTCCAGAGATGTTCTTTGGGGGAATTTGCATACAAACTGGGGAAAATACTACTGTTGAGGTAGGAGCGGTAAGGACTAACTGGAGTTCCTATGACAAGTTGGGAATAAACTACGATGACCCTCTCAATCCCTTTGACCCAACTTCAAACAAAACTACTTCCATGAAAAATTATAAGGATACATGGAGGTACAACATGGGGATAGAGTGGATAACGTCACCGAACTGGACGTGGAGGTTTGGGTACGTGTACGACGAATCTCCTATACCGGACGATACCATAGATTATCAATTGCCGGCAGATGATAGGCATTTGTTGTCTTTAGGATTTGGGTATACTAAAAATGACTGGGCCATAGATTTTTCATATACGTACCTTATTATTGATGACAGGCATATAGAGGCCAGGGAAGGTGATGAAATTCGTGAAAGTGATTTGCACAATGGCCAAACTCATATAGTGGGAATCACTTATACCCACTACTTTTAGTTAAAACTTTCTTGAACCCATTAGGGGAATTGACATAGGAGAAAGGAGCGGGAAAGATGTACACTATGCGGATCGTAAACAGAAGCGACCTTTCGCGGATTATAACGATGGGTGACGCTATAGAGGCTGTAGAAAAGGCTTACAGGCTGTTTTCGAGAAAAGAAGCAGGAGTTTTCCCGATAATAGCCCACGAATTCGAACCCGAGAAGAAAGAAATGGATATTAAGTCAGGTCATCTTGAAGGCGCAGGAATTTATGGGTTAAAAGTGGTGGGATATTCGGCGGATAATCCGCAAGTGAGAGGAATACCTGCTTTAGCCGGCCTGGTAATAGTGATGTCTGTAGAGACAGGACAACCCTTGGGTTTGGTAGATGGTATGACCATAACAAATGTTAGGACTGGAGCCGCAGGAGCGGTAGGCGCTAGGGCCCTTGCAAGGCCAGATTCGGAAAAGGTACTTATCGTAGGGACTGGAGCTCAAGGGCGGGCCCAGGTTGAGGGACTGCTTAGTGTTATGCCTGCAATTAAGGTGATAAGAGTCTTTGGCAGGACGCCATCAAATGTGGAGGCGTATATTACAGAAATGGGCGCGAAGTACCCAAATATCGATTTTTACGTCGCAACTTTACAAAACTTGAAAGATGCTGCATTAGATTCGGATATCATTGTGACATGTACCCCTTCTCACAAGCCATTGATAAAGGAGGATTATGTCAAACCTGGTACCCATATAAATGCCATTGGGGCTGATTTTCCAGGTAAACAGGAATTAGATGCACAGATTTTGTCAAAGGCTTTAGTTGTCGGGGATTCAAGAGAACAAGTTGTAAGACAGGGAGAATGCCAGACGGCATGCAGAGAAGGGATCATAAAACCTGAGGATATTCTAGAAATAGGAGATATCCTTGAGGGGATTGCCCAAGGCAGAACTTCTGATGACCAGATAACAGTTTTCGATTCCACTGGAATGGCTCTGCAGGACATAATTACCGCCCAGCTGGCCCTGAAAAGAGCGGAGGAGCAAGGTATAGGAATATTGGTCCAGATGTAATAGAGGAGGATTTGAAGATGGGTAATAATATAGTTCCTACGATAACAGATGTATTATTTGCGAAAAATTTCCTAAAAAATAGAGTGAGATGGACTCCTGCAGAAGTTTCTCCATACCTGAGTGATATTGCCGGCGGTGAAGTAATTATCAAGTGGGAAAATATGCAATTATGTGGTTCATTCAAGATAAGAGGAGCCCTGAATAAAATGTTTTCCCTTTCTCCTGAAGAAAGAAAAAGGGGTGTTATAACTTCTTCTTCAGGCAACCACGCCCAAGGTGTGGCCACTGCGGCAAAAATGATGGGAGTGAGGGCTGTAATTTGTGTCCCTGGCAATTGCCCTGAGACGAAAAAAGAAGCCATCAAGAGGCGTGGTGGTGAGTGGGTAGATTTAAGAGTGATAGGAAAACTCTATGATGAAGCTGAAGCTGAAGCTAAAAGAATAAGCAGTGAAGAAGGATTAGTGTACGTATCAGGCTATGAGGACAGGCATGTAATTAGTGGCCAGGGCACCGCTGGTATGGAGTTTTTAGAAGATTGCCCAGATTTGGATATATTGTTGGTTCCTATTAGTGGAGGGGGACTTATAACTGGCATCTCTTTAGCCGCAAAGGCGTTGCGCCCTGGGATAGAAATTTGGGGTGTGCATGCTGAGGCAAATCCATCATGGACCAGGGCTTGGGAGGTAGGAAGAGTGGAGCCTGTTGAAGAAGAGGACACTTTAGCCGATGCTTTGTCGGGAGCAGCTTCCCAAATTCTTTACGAACATTTAAGAGGAGTGCTCGCTGGTGTCATACAGGTTTCCGAAGAAGAACTAGAAAAGGCCATTGCTTTAGTCCATAGGAAGCACCACCAGGTAATAGAGGGTGCTGGAGCTACAGGTGTGGCTGCACTTATGTCTGGTAAAATAAAGCCTGAAGGGAAAAAGGTTGGCGTGTTTGTTTCGGGGGGCAACATTGACGAAAAAACTCTTGTTAAGATTTTAAATAAGCATTCAGCGTAAACTGTTTTGGTTCTTCATAAGGGGGAAGGATATTGAAGGAAGAACAAAATCCACGGAAAAATAACTTAAATAACAGATCTTTTTGGAGTATGGTCCTATTAATAGGTGTATCTTTAGCGGTAGGCTTCAAAATGCTACTTTCCGTGGACTCCTTAAGGAACGTTATAGAAGGCCCATCCAAATTCGTATTCGTCCCCATACTGCTTTTTCTCGGATATTTGGGGACCAAGAGGAGAAATTAAATAAAATATCTGTGCTAGGGGGATTTACCCCATAAATCCCCCTGCACAATGTTTTGCCGCTCCATATATTCCTTTAGCTTTTCTATTACCAGCATTTTTTTTGAAACCCATTCTGGTGCTACGAGTCTGGGTAAAGATGCGTCGGCAGTCAGACGTTGGATTATTGTGTCAGGACTTATATACCTTAAAGCTTCTGCCACTCTCTTTATATATTCTTCCATCGATAACGGTTCGTATTCTTTCTTGAGGTATAAGCTTTCAAGCGGTGTGTTTTTAAGGACGTGAAGAGGGTGGAATTTAAGTCCCCTTGCACCATTTTCGCAAAGCCATTTGCCTGAAATAGCCAGCTGCTTTGAGCCTTCTCCTGGTATGCCTGCTATAAGGTGGGCACACAGTGATATTTGTTCATATTGTTTAATTAGGCCAAGGGCTCTTTCTATAGCATCGAAGTCATGGCCTCTGTTCAACCATTTAAGGCCGGCTGGGTCAATTGTCTGAATCCCCAGCTCAAGCCATATTTCCATATCAGGGCTTGCCAAGCTAGCTAAAAAATCTAGGAATTTTTCAGGAACCTGATCTGGTCTAGCTCCAACGGAAAGCCCCTTTACTTTTCCTAAACTTGTTCCTACTTCAATGGCATACAAAATTTTTTCTTCCAGCTGATTTAGAGGTAAATTGGTGGAAGAGTAGCTTTGAAAGTATAGGATAGCCATATCCGTCTTATACCTTCTTGTTAGAACTTGAAAGCCTTTTTCGATTTGTTCTTTCAGCGTTTCTCCACGCAGAGAAGCGCCACTGCCACCTCCAAGGAAGTCGCAAAAAATACAACCTCCAGTCCTGAGGTTTTCCCTGTGGGGGCAGCTAGCCCCTATATCAAGAGATATCTTATGAACTCGTTTGCCCCAACGTTCTTTTAAAACTTTAGACCAGCTGTTAAATAACTGTTTTTTCATTTTACTCACTTCTTTAAAAGAAAGCCTCTGGAGGAGCAGTGGGGACGTCGATCAGTTTATTTCTTGAGTCTCTTACTTTTTCTTCGTTCTTTTTTCTGTATTCTGAGAGAGCCTTTCTTAAATTTTCGTCTTCCAGAGCCAGAATTCTAATGGCCATGAGGGCCGCATTTTTAGCACCGTTGATTCCTACGGAGGTGCTTGGAACTCCTGGGGGCATTTGTGCAATTGCTAGAAGTGCGTCTATTCCGCCTAAAGTTCCAGCGGCTACAGGTACTCCAATTACAGGAAGATTGGTATGAGCGGCAATTACTCCGGGCAAAGCTGCAGATAATCCTGCTACAGCTATTATTACCTTCAAGCCTCTTGAATGGGCTTTCGAAGCATAATTGGCAGCGTCTTCCGGTGTTCGGTGGGCTGAAGCTACTGTAATCTCGCAAGGGACATTGAAGAATTTAAGTTCTTCGTATATTTTACGACCTATCTCAATGTCGGAAGCAGAGCCCATAACTATTCCCACTAATGGCTTATGCATTGTTTGGTCCCTCCAATCTAGCAGCTATGTCTTTTCTGTAAAAATGCCCTTCAAAAGAAATAACTTCTATGTTTTTATAAACTTTTTTTCTTGCTTCTTCTATATTTCCCCCTATACCTACCACGGTAAGAACCCTTCCACCTGTCGTATAGTATTTATTACTTACTTTTTTTGTTCCAGCGTGGAAGATGATTATATCATCAACATTTGATAGTCTCTCTATTCCGTGGATTTCAAAGCCGGTTTTATAGGCAGAGGGATAACCTCCCGAAGCAATTACCACGCCAACGGCAGCTTTTTGAACTAGTGGAACTTTAATATCTTTAAGGCTTCCCTTGCTGCAAGCTAACATTGTTTCCGCCAGATCTCCTTCAAAAATTGGCAAGACAACTTGAGTTTCTGGGTCTCCCATGCGCACGTTATATTCTAAGACACGGCATTCTTGTTTTTCATCAATCATGAGGCCGCAATATAACACACCCTTAAATGGGATATTTTCTTTTTTGAGGCCATCTATAGTTGGTTTTACTATAGTTTTCTCTATTTGTGAGGTCATTTTTTTATCGACCCAAGGGACAGGCGCGTAAGCGCCCATACCTCCAGTATTGGGACCCTTGTCGTTATCCCACGCTCTTTTATGGTCTTGGCTAGGTGGCAGCATTATGTAATCTGAACCATCAGTGATGACTAATACCGTGAGTTCCCGACCAGGCAAGAAATCTTCAACAACAATAGTTTTGCCAGCTTCTTTGAGATAATTTTTGTTTAAGAGGGCTTCGCATATCTCCTGAGCCTCTTTTAGGTCTTGAAGTACAAAAGCACCTTTCCCTGCTGCCAATCCATCGGCTTTTACTACATATGGAGCAGTCCTTTTTTTCAGGGCTTCCATTGCTTCGGGGAGTTGGGTACAAACGTCAAAGGAAGCAGTAGGAATGTTGTTTCTCTTCATGAATGTCTTGGCAAAGGCTTTGCTTCCTTCAAGGCGTGCCCCTGCTTTATTGGGGCCAAAAACAGAGTAGCCTTCCTGTCTTAGTACATCTGCAACGCCATTTACCAAGGGAGCTTCAGGTCCTATGACAACCAAGTCTGGGTTTATACGTTTAGATAAACTCAGAACTTCGTCAGGGTTTGTGTGGTCTCCTTCATGAAGAATAGCTAGGTCTTGAATTCCGCCATTGCCGGGCATGCAATGAATTTCATCTACCATATGGGATTTGGAAAGAGCCCACACAATGGCGTGTTCCCTTCCACCTCCGCCGAGAGTAAGTATTTTCATTTGATTTCCCTCCCTTTTTCTATCCTAACAATTAATGGCGAAAAGTTCTCCAGCCGCATAAAAACATGCTTATACCTGCTTCTATTGCAGCTTCTTTGACTTTTGCGTCATTTACGGAGCCTCCCGGCTGTATTATTGCCTCAATGCCAGATTCCTTGGCATATTCTATAGAGTCTGGGAATGGGAAAAATGCATCGGAGGCCAAAACTGCTCCCTTTGCCTTTTCTTGGGCCTGGCCAATAGCCCACTTGACTGCGTCGACGCGGCTAGTGAAGCCAGAAGCTAATCCTACGGTAGCGTGGTTTTTTACTATAGCTATAGCATTGCTTTTACATAGATAGGCAGATTTCCATGCAGTAATTATGTCATCCCATAGGTCTGGCCTTGGCTTTCCTACCCATTCGCCGTTGTTTAGATCAGGAAGGGGTGGAAGCTTGTCTTCTTGTATAAGAATGCCGCTCCAGGTTCCTGTAAGTTGGAGGGGCATAAAACGCTGTCCCTTCCATTGTATGAGCCTAGTATTTTTTCTTTTTTCCCTTATATATCCAGCAGCTTTTTCTTCAAACTCGGGAGCTACGACCACTTCAACAAATTTTTCTGAAAGTTTTTTGGCTGTCTCTATGTCCAATTTTCTTGAAAAACCTATAATTCCTCCAAAAGCTGAGACAGGATCACAGGCTAGCGCCTTCTCGTATGCTTGAAGTGGCGTCTCGCCTACGGCAATTCCGCATGGGGTGGTGTGTTTTATTATTATGCATGCACAATCTTGTTGAAATATGGATATTCCTCTGAAAGCACAATCCATATCAAGGATATTGTTATATGACAATGGTTTTCCTGACAGCTGGACCCAAGATTTTTCTGCTAGAGGTGCGGTATATAGTCCTGCCTGTTGATGGGGGTTTTCTCCATAACGAAGAGGCATGGATTTTCTAAGGGATAGAGGCATTTTATCTGGAATTTCTTCGTCCGTTGAAGGTATATGAACGGCTAAACCTCTATAAATGGCTGTATCGTACCAAGAAGTGTAGGAAAAGGCTTTTAATGCTAATTCGCCTCGAGTTTTTAGCGTGACGTTTCCCTCGTCGTTGATCTCTTCAATGATCTTATTGTAATCGTTTTTATCAACTACACAAACTATCTGGTGATAATTCTTAGCGGCGGATCTTATTAGCGTAACTCCCCCGATATCTATGTTTTCAAGCAAGCCTTCAAGGTCTGAGCCACCTTCATATGCTTTTTCAAAGGGGTAGAGGTTACACACTACCATGTCGATCAGAGGTATGTTAAATTTTTCTACATCGCTTATATCCTCTTGAAAATGTCTCCTCGCTAGTATTCCTCCTATAATCGATGGGTGAAGAGTTTTTACTCTTCCGCCTAATAAATGGGGATATCCTGTTAGATCTGCAACTTCTTTCACTTCTAATCCAGCGGAGGTTAAATGTTTTGCTGTACCAGAGCTGGATACCAATTCATATCCAAACTCCACCAACCTCTTAGCAAATTCTACAATCCCCTCTTTATCATAGACAGAAATGAGGGCTCGTTTTCTGGGCATTATATTCCCCTCCTTGTCTTGTTAAGTTCTCTTGTAAATAACTCCTTGAGGACCTCGGAATATAGGTAATGTTCTATCCGATGTACCTTCTTCTCCAAGGTCTCGATGGTGTCGTAAGGAGAAATCCTTACAGGCATCTGGGCTAATATAGGTCCATGGTCGACTTTTTCGTCCACTAGGTGAACCGTGACGCCGGTTACCTTTACGCCATATTCGAATGCCTGTTTTATTGCATTAACTCCCGGGAAGGAAGGGAGCAAGGATGGGTGTATATTCACAATTCTATTCATATAGCTTCTCACTACCTTAGGAGATAGTATTTTCATGAATCCAGCTAGTACAACCCATTCTACTTGGTTCTTTTTAAGCTCTTCTAGCAATTTCTCTTCCGCCGTGTCTTTCCCTTCATCGTAGGGTAGCACTATAGTGGGAATACCCAAATTTTTTGCTTTCACAAGGCCTTCTGCATCTTTCTTGCTGCTTCCAACAAAAGCTACATTGGCGGGGAGCTTACCTAATTTACAGTTTTTGACTATCGTCTCCATGTTGGTTCCCCTTCCGGATATCAGCACTGCTACGGAGGTCATTAACGTATCTCCCCAATCTCGTAAACGGTCTCGTTTTCATTTTTCATGATTTCTTTTATAGCTGAGACATCAGAAGGTGATACGATGAAAACGAATCCAATTCCTAAATTGAACACTTTCCTCATCTCTTCTTCTGAAACTCCTTTTGACGATATCAGTTTGAAAATTTGGGGACGCTCCCAGGAATCGAAATCAAGGAAAAGAGTTCTGGATGGGGGAATGACTCTTTCAATATTTTCCATTAAGCCTCCTCCTGTTATATGAGCCATGCCCTTAATCAGGCCCGTTTGTGCAGCCTTTAAAGCTTGCTTGACATATAACCTGGTTGGAGTTAGAAGGCAATCACCGAGTTTTTCCCCTAAAATAGGCAGAGGTTTGTTTAACTCCAGAGGGCCTTCTCCCAACAAGATTTTTCGTGCCAGTGAATAGCCATTACTATGGAGGCCTGAGCTTTTAAGCCCAAGCACTACGTCACCTTTTTGAATATTTTGTCCTGTGATGAGTTCATTTGCTTTCGCAATGCCTACTGCAAAGCCTGCCAAGTCATACTTGCCATAATCGTACACGTCTGGCATTTCAGCGGTTTCGCCGCCTAGAAGTACGCAGCCAGATTGATAACAAGCATCTGCTATGCTTTGTACTATGGGTTCAAATACTGAAATATCGAGTTTTGAGCAAGCAATGTAATCAAGGAAAAAAAGGGGCCTAGCACCGCATGTTACCAAGTCATTTACGTTCATGGCTACCAAATCTTGACCTATGGTGTCATATTTGTTCATAGCTCTTGCTATCTCTACCTTGGTTCCTACCCCGTCCGTGCAGGCGGCTATTATGTTTTCTTCGTCTAATTTGTAAAGCCCAGCAAAGCCTCCCACACCGCCCACTGTGTTCAGGTTTTTATGTTTAGTGGTGATTTTTTTTATAACGCTAACCCAGTCTTGGGCTTTTTTAAGGTCCACCCCTGCTTTTTTATAAGTCCAATTCATCTTCTTTGCCTCCATTCAAGTAATTTCCACTGAAGCAAGCAGTGCAGACGTTGTTGGGTGGTAATCCAATAGCTTCCAACATGTCCTCTATTGATAGATAGCTCAGCGAATCAGCTCCTATGTCCTTACATAATCCTTCTACATTCATTTTCGCTGCCGCTAGTTCTTCAGAAGTTGGAGTGTCTATTCCATAATAGCAGGGGAACTTTACTGGAGGAGAGGCTATTCTTATGTGGACTTCCTTTGCCCCACTTTCTCTTACCATTGCTATGACGCGTTGGACAGTGGTTCCTCTGACTATGGAGTCATCGACAATTACAACTTTTTTCCCTTTCAAGATTTCTCCTATGGGGTTGAGTTTTATCTTGACGCCGAGTTTCCTTACCCTTTGTGTTGGTTCTATAAAAGTTCTTCCAACGTATCTGTTTCTTACGATGGCTTTTTCGTAAAGCAAACCCGATTCTTCGGCATATCCCATAGCTGATATCGTTCCGCTGTCGGGCATGCCTGTCACAATGTCAGCCTGGGGACAAGGAGCTTTTTGAGCTAGCTTGTGTCCAAGTTTTTTCCTTACATCGTATACAGACTTGCCGTCAAGAAAACTGTCTGGCCTTGCAAAATATACATATTCGAACGCACAAATGAATTTACGATCCGTTTCTTTAGGTATTAATAAACTCTTTTCTCCCTCTGAGTCTATCACTAAGACTTCTCCGGGTTTTATATCTCTTATTAGTGTAGCTCCTACTATATCGAGTGCGCAGCTCTCAGAAGCTACGTAAGTAGTTTCTCCCCTTTTGCCCAAAAGAAGAGGTCTGAACCCCCAAGGATCTCTTGCGGCGACTAGACGGTTGTTTATTATTACAGCTAAACTATAGGCTCCCCTGAGAGTTCTTAAGGCGCTAATGAGAGCATCAAGAGGAGGTTTGTGAGATTGATGGGCCATTAGGTGTAATATGGTTTCAGTGTCACTTGTAGATTGAAAAATTGCACCTCTATTTTCTAGATATCTTCTTATGCCTGTAGCATTTGTGATATTCCCATTATGGGCTATTGCTACAGAGCCTCTAGAGTAATTAGCTGTTATTGGTTGGGCGTTAGAGAGGAAGGACCCACCAGCTGTAGAATATCTGGTGTGCCCAATTGCGCAGTTTGAGTAGGAAGAAGCGAGTTCTTTTTGGTCCAAAGCTAGATGCACTAGGCCCATACCTTTAGAAACTCTAAGGCCATATAATCCTGCATTTTTGGTGACCCAGGCAATACCGGCAGATTCTTGTCCTCTGTGTTGCAATGCGTACAGACCTAAATACACATCTTCAAGCACTGATTGTCCGTTTTTTGAGAAAGCTCCAAATACTCCGCACATCTTTGTATCACCTTCTCCAGCAGCTAGTTATTTCCAGTAATGAAAAGCTAGAGAGACCCAAAAATTCCAACGTCTTTTCCTTCTGGACTGTTCCTATCTTCAGCAGGCCGAAATCTTGCCATATATGTTCGAAAATAGCTATTTTATCTGGTTTAACAGAATATATTGCCCTTGGTCCTCCTTCGCCGAACAGGACCTCAGGTACCAGATGTTCGGACTTTAGATTTATAGATGCGCCTTTTTGTGCAAAGACACATTCCTTGGCAATGGCTGTGACCAAGCCGCCGCTTCCTATAACTCTTACAGAAGAACAACACTTATCTTTAGCGGTGCGAAGGGCTCTTTCTTTAAAAGATATTTCAGCTGTAGGAGTATATTGGGCTGGTTTGCCTTGTATTGATTTGTCTAGAAGGCGCTGGAAAAGACTTCCTGCCAAAAAGCCCTTTTTAGGACCTACTAGAAATAGCACATCACCTTCTTCTAATTCCCCTGATGGCAAGAACTCTTCCATGGTTTCAAGGAGTCCAACTAAACCTACCAATGGAGAAGGTAGTATTTTCTTTCCTGGCGACTCGTTATATAAGCTTACGTTACCAGAGACAACGGGACAATCCATATCTTTAGCTGTTTGTGCCAATCCTCTTACTGTCTCTGTAAGTATCCAGTAGTTTTCTGGTGATTCAGGAGAAGGATAGTTAAGGCAATCGGTCATTCCTAAAATTTCCGCCCCACAAGCCCAGAGCGGCCGTGCGGCTTTAAGAAAGCTTTCGGCGCCTCCATTGTAAGGGTCTAGCCAGCAGCTCCAAGGAGCACAGTCCATGGTCAAAGCTAAAAATTTATTATTTTCTTTTACCCTTATAACGCTTACAGGGTTTCCTGGGCCTACTACTGTATTTATTTGCACCGTGTGATCGTATTGTTCATATATCCAGGATTTATCTTTTACGTTTGGGTCAGATATTATTGACAAGCAAATATCCCTAAAAGCATCTTGGGGTAATGTATAAGCCCTTTCAGTTTCGATGCTTTCCAGGTATGCGGGTTTTTGGGAAGGCCAATGTATCTCAGGACAACCGCCACCTACCATTTCAGCAGGTAGATCTACTACTGTCTTGCCGTTATTTATTATTTTGAATCTTCCATCGTCGGTTACTTCACCTATGGGCGCACACTCTAATAGCCACTTCTGAGCACATTTTTCGACTCTTTCATAATTTTCGGGCTCAATGATGACTAACATTCTTTCTTGGGATTCTGACAGAGCTATTTCCCATGGAGTCATGTTTTCGTCCCTTGTCGGTACTTTATCTGCGTATATATATATGCCAGTTCCGCTTTTTGCAGCTATTTCGCTGGCTGATGATGTTATTCCTGCGGCTCCCATGTCCTGCATAGAAGCTATGAGCTTTTCTCTTAAAAGCTCATGGCAACACTCTATTAGCAGCTTTTCTACAAAGGGGTCTCCAATTTGAACCTGAGGTTTGCTGGATTTGGTGTCTTCTGCTAGTTCCGCAGAGGCGAATGCTGCCCCTGCAATTCCATCACGACCTGTACGAGAGCCTATAAGAACAGCTAGTTGGCCGGCTTTGGCAGTTTTAGATGTGATAATTTTCTCTTGGGATACTATTCCCACACACATGGCATTAACCAGGGGGTTCCCTTCGTAGCTATCGTCGAAGAAGGTCTTCCCTCCAACTGTCGGAACTCCCACGGCATTGCCGTAACCTCCTATACCTGAGACAATTCCGTCCATGAGAGATAAGGTGCTATTTCTAGGAGTTTTTCCAAAAAATAGACCGTCGAGGCAAGCAGTAGGCCAAGCGCCTACTGCCAATATGTCTCTTATGATTCCACCTACTCCCGTGGCAGCACCTTGATATGGCTCTACAGCGGAGGGGTGATTGTGGCTTTCTACCTTAAAGGCCGCAGCCCAGCCGTCACCTATGTCTACTATCCCTGCATTTTCTCCTGGACCTTGAATGACATATTTGCCTTCCGAATTGAACATCTTTAGGAGTGGGCGAGTGGATTTATAGCTGCAGTGTTCTGACCACATGACACCAAGTATTCTAAGCTCTGATTCATTGGGTTCTCTTCCCAATAGTTCTTTTATTGCTTGGTATTCTTCCTCCCTTAAGCCTACCGCTTTGTAATTCATTTAACAGCGCCCCCCTTTTTTCAGCCATGAGGCTATTGAGTCCCATATAAGGCCGCCATCTTCCGAGCCTAAAATTTTTTCAGAGGCGCGCTCCGGATGGGGCATTAACCCTAGAACATTTCCACCTTTGTTTATCACTCCCGCAATATTATCTACTGATCCATTGGGGTTGCTTTTATCATCAATCGTGCCATCGTTGTTGCAATAGCGGAACACCACCTGTTTGTTGGCAAGTATCTGTTTTAAATCGTTTGGCGGAAGGAAGTACAGTCCCTCGTGGTGGGCTATTGGCATTTTTAATACCTGCCCAGTTTGCAAATTTGATGTAAAGGGAGTGTCTGTTCTCTCCGCTCGGACGGCGCACTGACGGCATATAAATTTTAGGTTCTTATTGGCAAGCAGGGCTCCTGGCAATAGCCTTGCTTCTGTGAGGATTTGGAATCCGTTGCATATGCCTAACACAAGCCCTCCGCCCTCCGCGTAACCTTTTATTGCGTTAAGGATAGGCGCTGTAGCAGCCATGGCCCCACAACGAAGATAATCTCCGTATGAAAATCCTCCTGGTAGAACGACAAGGTCTGTATCTTGAGGCAATTTATGTTCTTCATACCACAAGGCCGAGACGTTAGCTTTTACTCTCGTAGATAAAGAGTGAATAACATCTCTATCGCAGTTGCTTCCGGGGAATACCACTACACAGGCTTTCATGATAACTCATCTACCTCTATTGTATAGTCTTCGATTAAGTTGTTTACTAGAAGATCGGAACACATTGCCTTGACTCTATTTCTGGCCGTATCTTCGTCAGAAGCCTCTACCCAAAGCTGGAGGTATTTGCCTATTCGTATGTCTTTTAAATCTGTGTAGTTCATTCTGTGTAAGGAGCCAAGGACTGCTTTTCCTTGAGTGTCCAAAACCCCGTCTTTTAAGAACACTAGCACTTTTATATGGTATAACATTATCTCTCCCCCTTACAAGAAAGCCGTTTCCATATTTCTTGATATGCCTCAAGAACGTTGCCTAGGTCTTTTCTAAAGCGATCTTTATCAAGGCGATCTCCGCTTGAACTATCCCAAAACCTACATGTATCTGGTGATATTTCATCAGCCAGTATAATTTCTCCATCTTTAGTTTTACCAAATTCAAGCTTGAAGTCTACTAACGTTATTCCTAGAGGCGTAAATAGTTCTTGTAACAACGTGTTGACCCTCAAAGCCAAGTCCTTTATTTTTTCTATTTCTTCTTTTGCGGCCCAGCCGAAGGCTATAGCTTGCTCCTTTGTGACTATTGGGTCACCAAGGTCGTCGTTTTTGAGATAAAATTCCACCAAAGGAGGAATAAGATTAATGCCTTCAGGAACTCCTAGGCGTTTACAAATTGAACCAGTGGTTATATTTCTCACCACAACCTCAAGAGGGATTATTTCAACTTTTTTGACCAGTTGACTTGAATCATCAATTACTTTTACAAAATGGTTAGGAACGCCCTTGGAAGAAAGATATTGCAAGATGAAAGAACTTATTTTGTTATTTAAGGTACCCTTTCCCTCCATTGTTGCTTTTTTTAGGGCGTTAAAGGCCGTTAATGTGTCTTTATATTCCAGCAAAAGGATATCTGGGTCTTCCGTCTCAAAAAGTTTTTTAGCCTTGCCTTCGTAAATAGGTTCCCTTTGTGTCATTAGATAAGCCCCCCTCATATCTAAAACTCTACCTAACATTATTCAACTTATTGGTATTATTGTCAACCACGTACATTAACTATAAATATTTATATCAAATTATTATAAATGCAAACTTGATGGGTTGTTATTTGGGCGGAAAGTTGTATTTGGGTAGAATTTTGTGGACTCAAGAGTTTTAAAAGATGAGATTTGTTGTTTGTGGTGTTGGGGAAGTATATAATATATGTCTGTTGTTGTCGTTTTGTCTTTTTTAAGCGAAAGAAATTGAGAGGTGTGCGTATGGAGTGGAAAATGGAGAAAATTCGGAACTTTTGCATAATTGCCCATGTGGATCATGGTAAATCTACTCTTGCCGATAGGCTTTTAGAAACTACCATGACTATAGATGCTAGAAATATGCGTGAACAAGTCTTGGATACTCTGGAGTTGGAAAGAGAAAGAGGAATAACTATAAAGTTAGTTCCGGTGCAGATGAAGTACAAGGCTGATGAAAGTCAAGAATACATATTAAATCTAATTGATACTCCAGGACACGTGGATTTTACTTATGAAGTGTCTCGTTCTCTTGCTGCGTGTGAAGGAGCTTTATTGGTAGTAGATGCAGCTCAAGGGGTTGAAGCTCAGACTGTAGCGAATGCATATATGGCGGTAGAGCAAGGGCTTGAAATTATCCCTGTGATCAACAAAATAGATTTACCATCAGCAAGGCCCGAAGAAGTAAAGAAGGAAATAGAAGATATTGTAGGCATTGACGCAAGTGATGCATGTATGGTTAGTGCCAAAGAAGGTAAAGGAATAAAAGAAGTACTAAGTGCTATTCTGGAAAAAATACCCAGCCCCAAAGGGGATCCGGAAGCACCTCTTAGAGCTCTTATATTTGATTCTATCTACAATAACTACAGAGGAGTAATATGTTCTATCCGAGTTGTTGATGGGGTTATAAGAAAGGGGCAGAACATAACTTTCATGGCCACAGGGAGGAATTACCAAGTCGAGGAACTTGGAATATTTCGTCCAGATATGTCGCCGGTAGATCAACTTGGTCCCGGTGCTGTTGGATACCTAATAGCTAATATAAAATCTGTATCTGAGGCGAGGGTGGGAGACACAGTTACTACTACTGAAAGGCCTGCGGAAAAACCTCTTCCTGGATATCAGAACGTTAAGTCGGTAGTATATTGTGGTTTTTATCCCATGGAAAGAGATGATTACCCTAATCTAAGAGATGCTTTAGAGAAGTTACAGTTGAATGATTCTGCTATTGTTTTCGAGCCTGAAACCTCTGTGGCTTTGGGTTTTGGGTTCAGATGTGGCTTTTTGGGGCTTCTCCATATGGATATAGCAAAGGAACGGCTAAGCAGAGAGTTTGGTATAGATTTAGTTGCGACGTTGCCCAACGTGGTTTATCAGGTTCTAAAAAAAGATGGTACCCTTGTGGTCACTCATAAACCTTCAGATTTCCCAGAAATGGGAGACATAGAAGAGATAAGGGAGCCTTACATCAAAGTAACTATATTTGTTCCTAACGAGTTTGTGGGGAAAGTTATGCAGTTATGTCAAGATAAGAGGGGTAACTACGTGAGTATGGATTATATAACACCTGAAAGAGTTAGGCTTGTATATGAGCTGCCTTTAGCGGAGTTTATCATAGACTTTCACGACAAGATAAAGTCTCTGACTAGAGGTTTTGCCTCCATAGATTACGAACACGTAGGTTACAAAGCTTCAGATCTTGTTAAAGTGGACATCCTTATAGGTGGGGATGTTGTTGATGCATTTTCCTTTATTTGCCATAAAGATGAAGCTTATCATAGAGGGCACGCGGCGGTTAGAAAACTGAAGGAAATCATTCCAAGGCAGCTTTTTGAGGTGCCCATACAGGCAGCAATAGGCAAAAGAGTTATAGTTAGGATGAACATAAAGCCTCTCCGTAAGGATGTATTGGCTAAATGTTATGGAGGAGATGTTACGAGAAAGAGAAAACTTTTAGAGAAACAGAAGGAAGGTAAAAAGAAGATGAAGCAAATTGGGAAGATATCTGTTCCGCAAGAAGCCTTCCTTGCGTTCTTGAAGACGGAGGAAGAGAAACAAAATTGAGGCTTTTCTCTGAAGGAGTCTCTTTGTATTTGCATGTTCCCTTTTGTGTAAGGAAATGTCCTTATTGCGCTTTTTATAGCGTCCCGATAAAAAATCGCGACGTTGTTAGGGAGTACCTTGATGCTCTTGAAGTAGAAGCTTTAAAATGGTCTAAAAGCAGACTCTGCCAATACCCTATAAGAACTCTTTACATTGGTGGAGGAACCCCTTCCATATTGTCTGTTCATGAATGGGAAAGGCTTAAAGATATTTTGGATCAAAATTTCAATTTAGCTCTTTTGGAGGAGGCTACAGTTGAGGCTAATCCTGGATCTATAAACAAGGAGCTGTTAAATTTTTGGAAGGGGTGGAGGATAACCAGGATTAGTATAGGTTGTCAAAGTTTCGATAAAGGAGATCTTACTATACTGGCTCGCCCCCATAGCGAGGTTGATGCGACAAGGGCTATAGAGCTTGCTCTTGAGAGGGACTTTTATGTTAGCTGCGATCTTCTGTTTGGTTTGCCAGGACAAACCCTCAGGAAGTGGCATAAGAACTTGCAAACTGCGGTAAAAAGTGGGGTGCATCATATATCCTGTTACGAACTCACTCTGGAAGAAGGTACGCCCTGGGGTGATGTGCCGCCGAAGAATATCCCTCAGGGTTATCCTTTTTATAGGTGGGCTCAGTATTACCTGGAGAAAAAAGGTTTTGAGCAATATGAAATAGCAAGCTTTGCGCGAAGCGGTTTGGAATGTAAACATAATTTAGGCTATTGGTATAGGAGAAATTGCATTGGTATAGGTCCCGGAGCTTGGGGATTTGTCAGTGGACGCAGATATAAAAATGTGTCCTCCCTTAAGATGTATGTGTCAAGACTTAAAGAAGGACGAAGTGTAAAACAGTGGTCAGAAAGATTATCAGATCTTTCTGCTGCTTTGGAGGTGACCATGCTGGGATTGAGAACCAGATGGGGCATCGATGTGATGGAGCTAGAAGAGATGTTTGGGGAGAAAAACGCCAAAGAGGTCTTTTCTAGACTTGAAAATATCCCAAAGCATCTAATAAAGAGAATGCCGCGTAAACTGACGCTTACGCGGCAAGGTATGAGAGTGGGAAATGCCATTTGGCAAGAACTCATTCTGTAACTTATCGGTTACTTGGTAAGAAAACGAAAAGCTATGGATCTACGATATAGTGATGGTTTTATGTGTTTCTAGGATATGCTCCGTTATTTCAAACATGTTTGAAATAGTGCCAAGTTTGATTTTTTCTGTAACCCCGAAATGATTTGTGCATGTACCGCAGACAAGGATATGACAACCTTTTTCTTCAAGTTGTGATAGGCTCTCTGAAGTGCTGGATTCCGGAAGGGCCAACAGAACTCCTTCGTTCATCAGGGCTACTACTTTTGGTGTTTGCTCCATGTCTGCAATGGTACTTAAAAATCCCTTCATTAAAACTTCACCTAGTTCGTCGTCGTTTTTACCGAGATGGGATGTGGTTATTAAGAGGGCCATATCTTTAGTAATGGAAGAATCTCTGGTGGGGACTCCTTCTGGGGTAACTTTTTGTTTTGTTGAATCAGGTTTGGTGCATGTCAACACTATATCCCCGTTTTCTGCCTTTTCCTCTGAAAACTTGTAACCTTGCTTTTCCATGAACCGCTTTACGTTTGTTGCTGAAACTTCACTGTTGAGAATTACTTGAATTGAGTCATAGCCAAGTTTTATCGCTTTTTGGGCCATCATAACCGGTTTAGGACAGGGTTTATTTCGCGCATCTATTATATGCATTTGATTACCTCCTTTGTAGAAAGTTTATAATAAAACAGATATTTAGGTAAGTTATTATATTATAGGTTTATAGGTTCTAAGACTACGAAGTAGAGAAAATGGAAGAAATAGAGCCCGAGATTTTGTTAGGAGGATGAAGGCATGAAACCAGAGATAGCCAAACTGCTTAGAGAAATACCTCCAATGGACAAGTTGCTTGCAAGGCCATGGGTTAACCAGTATGAAGAGAAGTTGGGTAGGAGTTCTGTGAAGTCTGTTTTTGCCGATGTTGTAGGTGAATACCGCAGTGATATCTTAAAAGGAATGAAAAAATGTTTGGATATTTCGGAACTTGAGAAAGAGGTAATAAAACGGCTCGATAGGTATAAAAATCCAAGTTTAAGGAAAGCAATAAACGCTACAGGAGTTGTAGTACACACAAATTTGGGTAGATCTTGCCTTGCGGAAGAAGCGATACAAGCTGTTTCTGAAATTGCTCGTGGTTATAGTAATCTTGAATATAACCTGGAAAAAGGAGAAAGAGGACAAAGACTGGAGCATGTAGAATGGTTGTTATGCCAGTTGACTGGAGCAGATGGGGCAGTGGTTGTAAACAATAATGCCGGAGCAGTTTTACTTTGTCTTTCAGCTTTAGCCCAAGGCGGGCAAGCTATCATATCAAGAGGAGAGCTGGTGGAAATTGGGGGTTCATTTAGAATTCCTGAGATTATGGCTCAGTCCGGCGTAGAGATGATTGAAGTGGGCACTACGAATAAAACTAAAACCAGAGATTATAGAGAAGCCATAACGGAAAGGACGAAGATGCTTCTTAAAGTCCATCCTTCTAATTTTAGAATAGTGGGTTTTCAAAGTACCCCCTCTAGAGAGGAGCTTGCTGAGCTTGCGAAAGAAAAGAACCTTGTCTTTATGGAAGATTTGGGCAGTGGCGTCTTGCTGGATCTCAGTATTTCCGGGTTAAAGGGTGAACCAACTGTGGCGGACTGCGTTCGGTCCCAAGTGGATGTTGTAACCTTTTCGGGTGATAAATTATTGGGAGGTCCACAGGCAGGTTGTATTGTGGGGAGGAGGCCACTAATAGATAAAATTAAAAAACACCCTCTCCACAGGGCTCTAAGAATAGATAAGATGACCTTAGCTGCCTTGGAAGCCACTTTGAGAATGTATATAGAGGGAAGATCTTATAAGATCCCTACAATCTCGATGTTGACAATGGATGCTGAAACCTTGAAGAAAAAGGCTTTTAAATTGAAGCGGATGTTACGAAGGGCGACAGGCGAGTTTTATGAACCGCAAGTAGTGGAAATAGAAGACGTTGTAGGTGGTGGAGCTTACCCAGCAGAAAAATTGTCAGGTTATGCTCTTAGGGTTAGGTGTGGCAAAATAAAAGATAGCGATCTTCTTGAACGGCTGCGCAACTGCAAGCCGCCCATTATAGCTACAGCATTAGAAGGTTTTATTTTTTTCCATGTTCGTACAATTTTGGATGGAGAAGAAGTGACTTTAGTCAGTTGTTTGAAGGAGGTAGCCCATGATTTGTCCTGATGGAAAAAAAGAAATTTCGGAGTATCCTATCATTCTTGGTACAGCAGGGCACATTGATCATGGTAAAACCACCCTTATAAAAGCTCTTACAGGTGTGGATTGCGATAGGTTAACTGAGGAGAAAAAGCGAGGTATAACCATAGAGCTTGGTTTTGCCCCTCTTGTTTTACCTGATGGAAGGACAGTAAGCGTAGTAGATGTTCCTGGCCATGAAAAATTTATAAGGCAAATGGTTGCTGGAGCAGCCGGAATTGACGCTGTCATTTTTGTGGTGGCAGCAGATGAGGGAGTTAAGGCTCAAACTAAAGAGCACCTGGAGATATTGCAACTTCTAGGTATTAAAGAAGGTATAGTTGTTGTAACTAAAGCAGATCTAGTGGATGAAGATCTTCTAGAATTGGCATTGGAAGAGATAAAAGAAGAAATAAAGGGAACTTTTTTGGATGGTAAAACCATCTTATGTGTTTCTGCTGTTGCAGGAAAAGGCCTTGATGTTTTATTAAAGGAAATTCAAGAGTTGGTTGATAGAGTAGAGCAAAAAAATCCAGAAGGAGCATTTTTCTTGCCTATAGATAGGGCTTTTCAGATAAGAGGTGTTGGAACCGTTGTAACTGGTACTGCTTACAGAGGTAAAGTAAATAAAGAGACAGAATTGGAAGTGCTGCCTCTGGGTAGGGAAGTTTATGTAAAGTCTATACAGGTTCATGAAAGATCAGTTGCTGTGGCCATGGCAGGACAAAGGGTGGCCATTGGCCTCTCTGGTGTGCCTGTTGATGATTTGAGTCGCGGGGATGTATTGTGTGAGGGGAAATTATTCAAACCGACCCGCTGTCTGGACGTAAGTTTAGACCTTTTGCCTTCAAACAAGTACCCATTGAAGCATTGGCAGAGAGTTAGATTACATACGGGGACATCCGATGTGATTGCGAGGGTTTCTTTTTTGGATAGAACCGACCTTATGCCTGGCGAAAGATGTTATGCACAGTTGTTAACAGAAGAAGACGTTGTAGCAACATCGGGTCAACCTTTCATCATACGTTTTTATAGTCCCCTTCGAACTATAGGTGGAGGTAGAGTTTTGTTCCCTTATGGAGAAAAACCAAGAGGTAAAAAGGGGAGATTTGAGTATAAACAGTTCCTATGGGAAATGGACTCCTGTAAATCCCCTTCCGAGTTGCTTTTACTTCATTTGAAAAAAGACAGATGGGAGACTATAAGAAATTTATCAATAAAGTTGCAGCAAAAATACGACTATCTTAAAGATTTAATAAAGAAGCTGGAAAAGCAAAGGAAGTTGGTGTTTTTGGATGCCCAGGATGTGGAAGTTATAGACATCCACGTTTATGAAAATTTAAAAAGCAAAGTAATAGAAGAACTAGGAGCTTATCATGAGCAAGAACCGGAAAGCAGTGGCTTGTCGTATGAGCGGCTTTTTCAAAGGGTAATTCCAGTAATTTCATTGAAGGCTGCAAGAAGGATTACGGATAGGCTCATAAAAGAAGGAGTTTTAAAAGAGGCGTCTGGGAAAGTAAGTCTGGTTGATTTTACACCTATAAAAGAAGGCGAGATAAACGAATTGGGAACTAAAATATTAGAATTTTGCAAAAAGCGTGGCGTAAATATGGCGACCATAGACGAAATTAAGAAATCCTTCAATGACAATCAAATTGACAGAGCTTTAAAAATGCTGAAAGATAACAAAAATATATTTATCGCTTCAGGTGGATACGTAATCGATATAAACACATTACAAGAAGTAATAGGTCTTTTAGGGAGTTTGGATGGGGAAATTACGGTAGCATCGGTGAGAAATTCTACTGGTAGCAGTAGAAAATATATACTACCCTTGCTGGAACTTTTGGACTCTTTGGGGGTAACAAGGAGGGTTCAAGATAAAAGAATATTAAAGAAAAGATCTTTATGATAAGTTAATTCAAAAATGCTCCAAATGGTTGCAATTTAACGAATAATATGATAAAATGTTACAAATTGCTGTTATGTGGAGTGACTAATATGAGCCCCAGTCTTTCGGCTATAAGGAATAGGGTTAAGTTGTACAAAGGGCACAAGGTGCGCTACAAAGCTCTAAAGGGAAGACGGAAAACAGAGGAGAAGTTGGGAGTAATAACTGAAACATATCCTCATGTTTTTACTTTGTATGTAGAATCACAGCATAGTACTGTATCTTTCAGTTACGCTGAACTGCTTACTAAAGAAGTGGAATTAGAAATATTACCAGAGAAAGAACAGTTGATGCAGTTTTAAATGTTTGTGCTTTCCAGTCTGCCCCGGCTTCTAGCCGGGGTTTTCTTTTGGAGGTGCTCGTGTGGTTACTATCTTCAGTCCTGCTAAGTTGAATTTGACCCTTAGGATTTTAGGTAAACAGCCAAATGGTTATCATGATTTATGTAGTTGTTTTCTCAAGTTGCCATGTTGGGAGAAGTTGACTATTAGACAAAAACTGGATAGTGGCGATTGTGATCAAATAAAGGTTTTAGGGGCAAGGAGAATTGAAGGAGAAAATATTCTCATAAAAGTCTTGCAGGAATTTAGGAGTAAGGGGTGGAATATACCTAAATTGGATATAGTACTTTGGAAGACAGCCCCTCCAGGGGGTGGGCTAGGAGCAGGAAGCGGAAATGCTGCAGCTCTTATATCTTGGATTGAGGGTATATCCGGTAGAAAAGTTAAGGTCGAAGATAAAGCATCCATTGGAGCAGATGTGCCTTTCCTTTCAAGTAGATATAATTGTGCTATTGTCGGTGGCATAGGAGAAAGGGTAATTGTAGGGGATGTCAAGCTTCAAAGTCATTTTAGCAAATTGATACTTATCCCTAAGTGGATGTCCTTCACAAAAAAAGCTTTTGAGCTTGTGGACAAACTAGGTATACCTGGGAAGAACGAGGAGGATAAGGCATGTCAGGAGGCGTTAGATTTGGTAAAAGCTTTGAATTCTGGGGAGAAGGTAGGTTTTTTGCCAAATGACTTCAGCTATGTTTTGATTAATAAATACCCATCTTATCAATTTTTCTTCGAGCATTTTAAGAAAACTGGAGCAAATGCTTGGGGAATAAGCGGGAGTGGAAGCAGTTGTTTTGCTTTATTTGAAGAGCCTTCTGCGGCATATTTATCTGCAGAAGCATTAAATAATGTTGAAGAAATTCAATCGATAATAGTAATGGAGTGAGGCGAATGAAAACAGAACGAATAGAGAGATTGATAGGGATGGTAAGAGGTTTCCTATTTTCTCCGAGCGAATCTGTATCGTTGACAGAGATGGCCAAACAATTTGGGGTCTCAAAGACCGTGATAAGCGATGACATTTGCATTATAGATAGTTCTCTAGCAAAGGAAGGCATAGGCAGGATAAATGTCAGTAAAGGCAGAGGTGGCGGAGCTTTTCTGAAGCCTTTCTTGCGGGAAGACATAAGAAAAATGTGGCTAGAGGAAATAGCAGTTCTTTTGGAAGATCAAAACAGGCTGCTTCCTGGATCTTTGGTTTACTATAGTGATATTCTTTTTAATCCTCAATATGCCTCTCGGTTAGGATATATTTTGGCTTCCGATTTTTCCGTAGCTGGTGCGGATATAGTGATGACTTCTGAAGTAAAAGGCATTCCTCTTGCCATTTTTACAGCTTTTCATCTTGGTCTTCCATTAGCTGTTTGCCGATTCAGAAATAGAGCCAGTGATGGTCCAGCAGTTTCCGTGCACTATCAGGCAGCTAGAGGAGAAATAAGAACTATGTTTATGGGAACCCGTAACCTGCCCAGGGGTAGTCGTGTGCTGATAATAGATGATTTCATGCGGGGTGGTAGTACAGTTTCTGGGATGATGGCTGTGGCAAAGGAGTTTGGAGCTACTCCTGTGGGAGTTGGAGTTTTTATGGTTTCAGCGGAACCGATGGAAAAAGCTGTTGATGATTATAGAGCTCTTTTGAGGATGAATAAGGAAAAAGACGGAACCGTAAAAATTTCTGTAGAAAAATCTCTGTAGGGGTTTGACTAAAAGCCTAACGTGCGTTAGAATTGCCCCTCGGGAGGAGGTGACCAACTCCGTGAAAGTTAACCTAAACCAGGAAGAGTGTATAGGGTGCGGGGTTTGCGCTCAGATATGCCCCGAAGTCTTCGAGCTAAACGAAGATGCAGGAAAAGCCAGAGTTATAAGGCCGGAAGGTGCGGAGTGCGCGCAGGAAGCGGCTGATAGTTGTCCGGTTAGTTGCATAGAGGTTACTGAATAACATAGCTGAGGAGGGCCCATAGCTCAATTGGCAGAGCCACCGGCTCATAACCGGAAGGTTCCTGGTTCGAGTCCAGGTGGGCCCACCACTATAGAGAACTACTAAAGCCACCCACAGGGTGGCTTTAGTTATTAGGAGGAGACGGAGAATGAGTACAGTAACGATAGAGAAGATATTGAAAGCTATCGATTCCTTTTCGCCTTTTTGTTATGCTTATGAATGGGATAATTGTGGTCTAATTATTGGATCTAGAGATCGGGAAGTAAGAAAAATAGCGGTGTCCTTGGATCTTGGCATAAAAAGTGTGGAAAAAGCGGTGCAAGAAGGATGCAATTGTATTGTAACCCACCACCCCCCTGTTTTCCACCCGATCAAAAAGATAGATTTTTCTTCTTACACAGGTAAGCTTATAGAGAAAGCAATACAGTTTGGCATTAATGTTATAGCTGCCCATACCAATTGGGACACTTCCCCCAATGGGGGGAATAAATTTCTAGCTTCGCAACTTGGGTTAGTAGAGCTAGAACCTATTTCTTTGCCGAGGCCCAATTTGCCTTCTCCATCCTGGGATGGAGTTATAGGCAAATTAAAGTTTCCAGTAAATACAGAGGCGTTGGCAGAAGAAATAAAAGCAAGAGGCAGCTTTTCTTGGGTAAAATATTATGGTGATTGCCCTAATATAAGCACTGTAGCAGTGTGCGAAGGTGCGGGGGGCGACTTGTGGCAGGAAGCTTTAAGGGCTGGAGCCAGTGCTTTTGTCACGGCTGAATTAAAACATCACCAGATACAGGAAGCTTTAGATGCAGGGTTATCCTTAATAGAATTGAGCCATGCCCAAATGGAAGACTTGACTATGCAGGCACTTGCGGAAAAAATAAAAGCCTATGTTGGTGTAGATGTTGTGCTAGTTACAGGGGCTTTTAAAGAGGAGAAAATAATATATAAGCGCTAATATACTAATAATAACGCTCAATCTCAATAATAAGAGGTGAAAACCATGGGGAAAAGAATATTTAGCGGCATGCGACCTACAGGCAGGTTGCACCTAGGTCATCTGGCGGGAGCTTTAACCAATTGGGTGAGATTACAAGATGATAATGAATGTTTTTACTGTATAGTTGATTGGCATGCATTGATGTCAGATTACGCGGATAGCTCTAAAATAAAGTCTAATTGCAAGGAAGTCTTTCTTGATTGGCTTGCTGCAGGATTGGACCCGAATAAGGCTACAATATTCATTCAATCCCATGTTCCATATCACACAGAATTACATTTGGCCCTCTCAATGGTTACTCCTTTGGGGTGGTTAGAAAGAAATCCTACTTATAAAGACCAGATCCTTAACATTAAAAACAAAGATCTAAGCACATATGCTTTCTTGGGCTATCCAGTGTTAATGGCATCAGACATTTTATTGTATAAGGGTGAAGCGGTACCTGTGGGAGAGGATCAGACTGCTCATTTGGAACTTACGAGAGAAATAGCAAGAAGATTTAACAATTTTTACGGAGATATTTTCCCTGAGCCGGAAGGTTTATTCACGGAGACTCCTAAAGTGCCTGGAACGGATGGGCGGAAAATGAGCAAATCCTATGGTAATTCCATAGATATAGCTGACACTCCTGAAGTCATATGGGAGAAGCTCAGGACTATGATGACTGATCCGGCGAGAGAAAGACGTAAAGATCCCGGTGATCCTGAGAAATGTCCAGTATGGGATCTGCATAAAGTTTTTAATAAAGACGATACGGAGAGGGAAAACTTGGCTGAAGGTTGCAGAACTGCTGGTATAGGGTGTATAGAGTGCAAAAGATCCTTGTACGGTCACGTCATGAGTTTGCTTGAGCCAATCCAAAAACGACGGACCTATTACGAAAAGCACGGCGACGAGGTAACGGATATATTACGAGAAGGAGCTAAATTAGCAAGAGAAGTGGCAGCTAAGACGATGAGCGAAGTTGTAGAAGCAATAGGCTTTGTTGATCGCTAAAAATGGCAGAGGTGGATTGATTTGTTCAATAGGGATATTTTACAAGTGGAAATAGGGGACTTTGCAGGTCCCCTTGATCTTCTTTGTAACCTTGTTGAAAACAAAGAAATACAGGTTTCTTCTATTAGAGTGAGCGATTTGGTTGATATTTATTCTAGATACCTTATGGAAACTAAAGATGTGCCTTTGGGGAAGGTTGCAGAGATTTTTGCACTTGTTTCCAAGATACTTCTTATGAAAATAAAGGCCTTATTCCCTGATAAATCAAGCCAAGACCAGTGTGTAGAATGCCAAGAAAGCATAGAAAATTTTGAATTGGAAGATGTTTTGAGACAATATAAGCCGTATAGATTTGCGGCTTATTACTTGAAGGACCTTAAGGATGCTGCTGATAAATGTTATAGTAGGCTCGTAGAAAGGCCTTTGGAGGATGGTTCTGCTGTATATGTAGTAGGGGACCTTTATAACCTTTCTCTGCTGTGGCTCAAGCTTTATCTAAAGAAAAAAGAAATGCAATACCTGAAAGTTCGGAACGCTGATAAATCTGGGAATACGGTTTTTGAAACGGTGCCGGAGGAGGTTCAGGTAGAAAGAAAGATAGAGCAATTGAAGGAGGTTCTCGAGATTAAACACAAATCTGAGCTTGGCGAATTGCTAACTGGGGCTAAAGACAGAACGGAAATAATAATTACGTTATTGGCTTTATTAGAGATGTGTAGGTTGGGATTAATAAAAATTGCGCAAAATAGATACTTTGATACTTTGATAGTATGGAGGGAGCCTAGTGCTTTCGCTGGTGGCTCAATCAATTGAGGCCTTGTTGTTTGTGTCTCAAGAGCCTCTTTCAGAGGAAAGGTTGTCTGAAGTTATAGGTGTATCTCTTAAAGTGATCAGAGAATCCCTTTTAGAGCTTTCGGATCATTATGAAAAATTTCATGGTTTGAGGATTCGCCGCTTGTCAGGAGGATGGCAGATAGTAACGGCACCAGATTTATCTGAAGTAGTAGAAACCCTTTTTGATAAGGAAGTTGCTAATCGCCCAAAGTTAAGTAAAGCAGCTTTGGAAACTTTGGCTGTGGTAGCCTTCAGTCAGCCTGTTACGAGATCAGAGATAGAGGAGATAAGAGGGGTAAGATGTGACAAAGTTTTAGAAACACTACTTACAAATGGATTGATAAGAGTAGCGGGGAGGAAGAAGGGCACCGGCACTCCTCTTTTGTATAGGACTACTGATAAATTTTTAGAAATATTTGGCCTAAACGCTATATCTGATCTACCAACCCTTGAGGAAATTCAGGAGATGTATTCCAGTGAGGATAATGAAAGTAAGGCTGCTGAGATCGAGAGGCATGAATGAAGAAATGGAAAAGTTGCGTCTGAATCGTTATCTTGCCCTTTGCGGATTAGGTTCTAGGAGAAGTGTGGAAGACCTTATAAAGTCTGGCCGTGTGAAGGTTAACGGGAAGTTGGCCGGATCTTTCTATATTAGAGTGGGAATAGATGATCACGTTGAAGTTGATGGTAGGGGAATAAAACCGTTAAAACTTGTCTATCTGGTTTTCCATAAGCCAAAAGGATGCGTGTGTGCTGTAAAAGATAAACATAACACTACAATTTTTTCTTTGTTGCCTGAGAAATATAAAGGACTAGGGCTTTTCCCTGTTGGAAGGCTCGATAAGATGTCCGAGGGGTTAATTATTTTAACAAATGACGGAGATTTTGCTTTCAATATAACTCATCCCAGTAGCGGAATAACTAAAACATACGAAGTTTTAATGAATAAGCCGCTGAGTAATTCGGAACTTACGAGATTAAAAAAAGGTACTGTTGTGGATGGTGTTCATGTGTATCCTAAAGAAGTTGCTATAATGAGAAGACCTCCTAATGGGCAGTGGGTTAAAATCGTTTTAGGAGAAGGCAGAAAAAGAGAAATTAGAGTTATAGCCCAACATGCTGATCTTAGGGTGGTAAGATTGGTTAGGAGATCCATAGGGGAAATGGTTCTAAAGGACCTTCCATGTGGAGCATTTAAAGAAGTTTCATTAAGAAGCCTCTTACTGCTTATAAAATCAGGGGGATACGTATAGGAGGATAGAAAGGGAAATATGTGTAATGAAAAAAATGGAGCATTTACGATTATAACTATTGATGGGCCTGCTGGAGCAGGTAAAAGTACGGTAGCAAAGAAAGTTGCCAATATTTTAGGATATGAATATTTGGATACAGGGGCCTTGTACCGTGCAATAGCCCTATACTTGATTGGAAGAAAAATTCCCCCTGTTGAATCAGAAGAGATGAGAGAAGCATTATCAAACGTAGAAATCTTCTTTGATAATGAAAGAATATACTTGGGTGACCGAGATGTCTCAGCAGAAATAAGGACAGTTGAGATTGAAACAACAGTTTCAGCATATGCAAAGTTGGGCGCAGTGAGAAGGAAACTCCTGGAAATTCAAAGGAAAATTGGCACATTAGGCAACATTGTTGCTGATGGTAGAGACATGGGAACGGTAGTTTTCCCGAATGCGGTTTTGAAAATATACCTTGTGGCGGAGCTTAAAGAAAGGGCCAAAAGGCGCTGGAAAGATTTGAGGGCCAATGGAAGGGATCTTTCATTGGCGGAAGTGGAAGCTCAGCTTAAAAAAAGGGACGAAGAAGATACTAAGAGGGAAAATTGCCCTCTCAGGGTGCCTGATGGAGCATTTGTGATAGATAGCACTGGCTTTTCGGCAGATCAAATAGCGGAGAAAGTGGTAGGGCTAGCAGAAAAATTATTACGCACAGAGGAAAGAACAAATGAGTCTTAGCGATAAGTTTTTATATTGGTCAGCATGGATTTTATGTAGAATAATTTTTACCTTTTATAACAGGATGGCTGTGATGGGGTTAAAGCGGGCTCTTAAGAATGATGGGCCAGTTATAATAGCTGCTAATCATTGTAGTAACTTGGATCCAATAATTATAGGATGTGCTTATCCCAGAAGGCTTAGATATCTAGCAAAATCTAGTTTGTTTAAAATTCCCTTATTGGGGACTTTGATTAAATGGCTAGGTGCTATCCCAGCCAAAAGAGAAGACGTTCAGGGGGCAGCTTCTGCATTAAAACAATTAATATCTATTCTTGAGGCTGGGGAGAGTGTGTTAGTTTTTCCAGAAGGGAGCAGATCCTCAGATGGGAAGCTGCAACCTTTGGAAGAAGGTGTAGCTATGCTGTCGGCCAAAACTGGAGCAGCGATTGTTCCGGTATGGGTCGAGGGAACCTTTAAAGCTTTACCTAAGTATGCAAAGGTTTTCAAGCCTTATAAAATTATAGTTGATTTTGGGGAAGCCTTGGACCCCAAAGATTTCAAGGGAAAATCATCTTCTTCTAAGGAATTAAGAAGGCTGATTACAGAAGAAGTTGCAAAAAGGCTTTCAGCGCTGAGAGAAGAAGTAGAAAACTACTGAGTGTAATGTATGTAAATAGCAAATATTAGGGGAAACGTGAGTGTGTGGCTTTTAGCTGGAAGGGGAGATATTCTTGTTTCGAAGTATGACAGGTTTTGGAAGATCCGAGAAAGATTATGAATGGGGCACGGTTGTAGTTGAGATTTCAAGCGTGAATCATAGATATAGCGAAATTTCCATTCGTTTACCTAAAGAGTTGGCTAGATTAGAACCTCAACTTAACTCAATAATTAAATCTAAATCTAGTAGAGGGAAAATACTGGTAAGGTTAGATGTTCGTTGGTCTGAACAATACAAGGTCCCAAAGGTTAATAGAATAGTATTGGAAGAATACGTGAGAAATCTTGTTCAAATAGCGGAAGATCTATCTTTAGGGCATGAAATAAAATTGGAGCATCTTTTGACGCTTCCTGGTGTTTTGGAACAACCAATAGAGAACAAAGAAACAATACTTGATGAAGTAGCCCTGGCGTTGGTAGAGCAAGTAGAGCTGGCTTTAGTAAACTGGAATGAGATGAGGGAAACGGAAGGGACCCATCTTTTAGAAGATATATTAAATCATTTAGGGAAGCTAGAAGAAAGACTGACTAGCATTGCAGCAACGTGGAATGCCGTAAGGGATAATGCCATTGCTAATTTCAAAGATAGGATAGAAACCATTCTGTCTCAACAAGGAGTGGAACTTGAAGAGTCTAGAATAATTCAGGAGATAGTTATCATTAGCGATAAATGGGATATTTCAGAAGAATTAGCCCGGTTAGACAGCCACATGAAAAAGTTTAAAGAATTATTACGTGGAGAGAGTTATGTCTCAGGCAAAAAAATAGATTTTCTATTGCAGGAAATAAATAGGGAAATTAATACGATTGGATCTAAGGTGTGCGATTCAAATATAAGGTGGGAAATAGTTGAAGCCAAGGCTTCCATTGAGAGCATGCGAGAGCAAATACAAAATGTGGAGTGATGGGTTTTGAAGAATAAATTATTACATATCGGCTTTGGAAATATGGTAGTTGCTGAGAGGATTGTTTCAATAATTCATCCTAATTCGGCTCCCATAAGAAGGCTGAAGGATGAGGCTAGATCCCAGGGAAGATTAATAGATGCTACTGAGGGCCGGAAGACGAGAGCAATCATAATAACTGATAGCAACCATGTTGTGTTGTCGGCTCTTCAACCTGAGACTATAACCATGCGTTTTGAAGGAGAAGGGAAAGACGATGCCGAATGAAAAAGGAATTCTTTTCGTTATTTCAGGTCCTAGCGGAGTAGGAAAGGGAACCCTTCGGAAAGAGCTTTTTAAACGTATTGAGGGATTGACATATTCCGTTTCTTGTACTACAAGACAACCGCGAGCGGGTGAACAAGACGGAGTAGATTACAAATTCATAAACTTGGAAACTTTCATGAGTTATGTGGAAGAAAATAAATTTTTAGAGTGGGCTAAGGTTCATGGTAACTATTATGGAACTTTAGAATCAGATGTGCGTAAACTGCTGGATGAAGGGCATGATGTGGTACTTGAAATAGATGTTCAGGGAGCCCTTCAGGTAAAAAATAAAATGCCAGAAGCGATCCTTGTTTTTATAATGCCTCCAAGTGAGGAAGAGCTTGTTAGACGCTTAGACCGAAGGGGAACTGAAAGTGATAGGGAGCTGGAAGAGAGAATAAGAAACGCGAAGAGGGAAATTTTAGAATCAAAGAGATATGATTTTATAGTCGTTAACGACGACTTAGAAAGTGCTGTAAAAGAATTGGAGCAAATTTTTAAAGATGTAAAAACAAAAAAGCCAGAAAATAATAGATGTTGATTGGGGGGAAATACAGATTATGCTTTTTCAAAAAGACAGCGAAGGCAAAGAAATAAATAAATACTTAGCAGCCATGATTGTAGCTAAAAGGGCAAGACGAATAAGCGAGGATAAGGGTGCAAGGCTTTTTGAAGCGGGATGGGCAAACCCTGTTTTATTGGCTTTGGATGAATTTCTTGAGGGAAAGCTGGATTATAAAATCTCAGTTTCTAAAAAGGAAGAAAAAGAATAGCAAAAATGAACTAGGTTGGAGCGTTTGACTGGAAGCGGAGGGTGTTTAATGAATACATCTACTTGGAAAGGGAAAAAGACCTTAGTCTTGGGAATTACAGGAGCCATTGCAGCCTATAAGACAGCGGATATAATTAGAGAGTTTGTAAAGAGAGAATGGAAAGTAAATGTTATGATGACAGAGGGCGCAGAAAGATTTGTGGCGCCTCTAACGTTTTCTGTAATTTCTGGGAACAAGGTATTCTTGGAAAAGGATTTTCTTTCTGACGAAAGAGGCTGGAAAATCCCTCACATATCCCTTTCCGATATTGCAGATGTAATTGTCATTGCACCATGTTCTGCTTCAACGCTGCATAAGCTCGCTCATGGTGATGGGTCAACCCTTGTTTCTGCTACAGTGCTTGCTTCCAAGTGTCCTGTAGTAATTTTTCCCTCGATGAACTCGAACATGTGGGAAAATAAGGCTACTCAGAGGAACGTTCAGTTGTGCAGAGATCTAGGCTATATTGTAGTAGAACCCGAAAAAGGCAAATTGGCATGTGGATATGAAGGGAAGGGAAGATTACCTTCGTTAAATATCGTGGTGGACGAAATATTGCGAGCAGTATGCCCTGTAAAGGACTTGTTGGGTAAAAAAGTATTGGTAACTGCAGGGCCGACTTATGAATACATTGATCCCGTACGATATATAGGAAATCCGAGTTCAGGCAAAATGGGATTTGCTATTGCCAAAGAGGCTTGGTATAGAGGAGCGGATGTAACTGTGGTATCTGGACCCGTATCGGAGCCTTACCCCTATGGGGTCAATGTTGTTCCTATCATATCTGCAGAAGAGATGTATGAAGTAGTAATGAATAATGCTAAGAATGTTGACATAATTGTAAAGGCTGCTGCGGTTGGGGATTATAGAGTAAAAGAAAAGCAGCATCAAAAAATGAAGAGAGAAGGTAAAGACAAGCTTACTATTGAGTTAATATCAAATAAAGATATAGCTGCTGAACTAGGAAAGAGGAAAAAATCAGGGCAGTTGATTATAGGATTTGCAGCTGAAACCAATGAACCTGTTGAGAATGCCAAGAAAAAGCTACAAAACAAGAACTTGGACATGATTGTTATTAATGATGTTACTGCGCCGAACGCTGGATTCCGCTCTGACAGCAATACGGTTACTTTATTATCAAAAGAGGGCGTTTTATCGGAAATTTCAGGTTCCAAAGATATTGTGGCAGAGAAGATATGGGACGTAATACGGGACAAATTCCTCAGTGTAAAGTAATGGAAGTTCTTTATGATGTTATTTTACCTTCTCCATGGTGGCATCCCCTTACATATAAAGGATTACCTGGGCTAAAAAAAGGTCAGAGAGTATCAATCCCTGTGGGGAACGGCCAACGAATAGGTATCGTTTTAGGAAAGAACGATTCGAATCTATGCTTAGAAAAAATTGAGATCAAAGAAATATATAACACCATTGATAAAAGTCCTTCTGTCCCAGAAGAACTTTTAGATTCTATAATCCGGGCAGGGAAGTTTTTTTGTTGTGGTCCAGGAGAGTTATTGAAGGTTGCTTTTCCTCCCCAGTATTTAAAAGGAGAAGGCGTTAAGGAAACCTGTTTCGAAAAGGCAAGACCAAGAAGTGGAAATGTGAATTTTTGTTATGAACTTCCAGAGGAGAAAAGGAAACGACTGTATTATGAAAAACTGCAGTGCGAGAACTTACATTCTATTGTGATTTTCCCAGAAAGGCGGAAAGCAGAGCTTTTTTGGGAGGGCCTTCCGGAGGAACTTAAAGAAAAAGGAATTTTATGGCTTACAAGCACCAGTAAGAAAAAATGGGAGAAATGGGAACAAATAAGGCAAGGTAAGATTAAATTTGCCGTAGGTACAGGGCCCGCCGTATTCTTACCTTTTCCGGATATTAAAAGGATAATAGTTGATGACGAAAGCAACCCAGTTTATATGAGTGCAAGGTACCCTTATGTTCATATTAGAACTTTTGCAGGCATAAGATCACAAACATCAGGAGCTGAGCTGATTTTAGGTGGCACTTTCCCATCTTCCAGAGTATATAAATTCGCAAAGCCTGTTTGTTCACAAAATCCCTCCGATAGACTTATTATGGTGGATAAAAAAAGAGCCAGAATGTTCACTATACAAGGAGTTACATCTCCATTGGCCATTAGTGATGTTATATTGCGAAAAACACAAGAAGTAGTTAATGGAATGGGTGTAACCTTATGGATTCTTGATAGATTGGGATATGCTAATGCCATTTTATGTAGCGAATGTGACTATAAACCTTTATGTAAAAGGTGTAACACACCTTTAAGATGGGAAGAGTCAAAATCAGCCCTAGTATGCCCCTTTTGTAAAGAAAAGGAAGAGAAACCCATTTATTGCCCTAGGTGTGGAGCACCAATGATGATGGGCGAGAGACCAGGAGTAGAGGCGTCTGTGGAAATTGCTAAATCTCTTATAGGGTTTCCAGAGAAAATTCATTTGTGGCACGGAGGAGTAGAGAAAGAAAAATCTTCATTAAAGAAAATTATATCTAATCTAAAGAAGAGTGGAGGAATAGTAGCGGGGTCAAGAAAGGTCTTGGCTATTTGCGATGAAATTACTGTCTCGTTAATATGTTGGCTAGATGCAGATACAGAAACAGCAAGACCCGTGTATGACGCTCGCTTTAGAGCAATAAAAATGGTGTGGGATTCTTTATGGTGCGGAAGGAATGTTGATGAAAGAACGGTAATTCTACAAAGCAAAAGGCCAGGTGTTGGTTGGCAAAAGGGTTTAAAAGCGGGCTGGGATGTTTTCTGGAAGAGTGAGTTAGAAGAACGGATGGATCTGGAGTTGCCTCCTTGGATATATCTGGTGGAGGCAAGTGGAAAGATTTCTCTTAAAAAGGAGCTACTTGATGTGGTTAGGAGGCAAAGATTTGAGTGTATGGATCCAGAGCCTGAATCAAGGATGTTTTGGATTAAGATAGATAAAGAATCTGCTTTGGAAAAACTTAGGCAAGTACTGGGACCTTTTTTTCACGTTTCCAGATCTAGAAAGGGATATCCTCAAATAAGAATATGGATGGATTAATGGAAAGCGGGTGATGGAAGTGGCTATAGTAACTATAGTGGGGAGGCCCAATGTGGGCAAATCTTCATTATTTAACCGGATGGTGGGACGTAGACATGCAATAGTTGATGACCAACCTGGTGTAACTAGAGACAGGATTTATACTGAAGTGGAGTGGAAGGGACGGTCGTTTTATATTGTAGATACAGGTGGCTTGTCGAAAACTGGGAAAGATTTTGATAATTCTATTCACGAGCAAGTTAAATACGCTATAGATGAGAGTGATGTGTTGCTATTGGTAATAGACACGAAGGTAGGAGTTACTCCTTTGGATGAAGAAATAGCCTTGGAAATGCGAAAAACGAAAAAACCGATCATCGTTGTAGGCAATAAGGTAGACGATGTGGTTCATGAAGATAGAATACATGAGCTTTACACCTTGGGATTTGACAATGTTATAGGTGTTAGTGCTGAGCATGGGAGAAATATAGATGAACTGATGGATAGAGTGTGGGAATTTCTTCCCACTGAAGTACAACAAGGGAGGGAAGAGGAGGATGATAGTGTAATCAATCTGGCATTAGTAGGAAGACCCAACGTTGGAAAATCAAGCCTTTTAAACTATTTGTCGAAGGAAAAAAGATCTCTAGTTAGTGACATTCCTGGTACTACCAGGGATTCTGTGGATACTTTAGTTGAGATTAATGGTATTAATTTTAGGGTCATAGATACTGCTGGGTTACGACGGAAATCGCGAATGGATGGTAGCATTGAATTTTATTCTATGGTTCGCACGTTGCAAGCTGTTGATAGATGTGATGTAGCTGTGTTGATAATGGAAGATTCGGCTATATGTACTGACCAGGACAAAAAAATAGCCAATCATGTTATAGAAAGAGGTAAGGGGCTCATTTTAGTCGTTAACAAGTGGGATAAAATACCAAAGGATGAAAAAATAGGGGATATAGTAAAAAGAAAAATCCGGGAAGAAATGGCTTTTTGTAATTTCGCTCCTATTCTGTTTACCTCAGCAAGGACCGGTAGGGGTATATCTAAGTTGCCAGAATTAGTATTAAAGGTTAAGAAAAACAGAGAAAGAGTCCTAAGCGAAGAAAAGTTGTTTACTTTGGTTCATGATTTGTTGGCTTTCGAGCGACTGCCCAGCAATTCAAAGGGGAGGAAACTTGAGATTCGTAAATGCAAGCAAGTGGGCGTGAAGCCGCCAAAGTTTTGTTTTTTTGTTAACGACCCCGGCATAGTTAATCAATCCTTCGCTAGACATATCATTAATATTTTAAGAAAAATGGACGATTTTGAAGGGAGCCCTTTGAGAGTTGTTTGGAAGAAGGGATAAAATGGCTGATAACTTGACGTTATTGGGCTGTAGTGTTAATAATAAATGGTAGTTAAATGGTTTTATACAAAATTCGAGGGGAGTGGCTAAGAGTGACAAAAATGGAACTGGTTAGTGCGGTGGCTAAAGGCGCTGGAATAAGCAAGAAACAGGCTGCAGAAGCGGTAAACGCCATTTTTGAAACAATAGGAGATGCTCTTGCCAAAGGTGACAAAGTTCAACTCGTAGGATTTGGAACTTTTGAGGTTAGGACTAGGGCTGCCAGGACGGGACGCAATCCTCAGGATCCTTCGAAGGTTATAGAAATACCGAGCAAGAAGGTACCTGCTTTTAGGCCTGGCAAAGCACTGAAAGATAAGGTTCAATAGCATTTATAATAACTAGCTTGTAATTGGTTAGCAGTCGAATGAAGGCACGAGGAAAGCAGAGGGGTGCTATCTTCGTGCCTTTTCGTATAGAGATAACCATTGAGAAAGTGAAAGTTCCTCAGCTCTAATGGTGGGTTTCATATTAAGTTCTTTTATCAATGCTAAGACTTCCTCTTTTTTCAATAAATTAGAAGAAATAAGGTTATTTAGGAGTGTTTTTCGTCTTTTGTGGAAAGCAGCTTTTAGTAGATTTTTCCATGACGGGTTTTTAGGAAGAAAATCCTGTTCTACAAGCTCTATTTTTATTATCACAGAATCTACTTTGGGTTTAGGCCTAAATACGTTTGGAGATACTTTTCGTAGGATTTTAACTTGTCCCATCTTTTCTAAAGTTATACCTAGAGGGCAACGTTCCTTGCTGCTAATGTTAGCTGTCAATCGTTCTGCTACTTCTTTCTGAATCATTAGAATCATAAAATTCAATCCGTTTGGTGCCGCTTCCTCCAGTAATTTCCAGATTAGAGGAGTCGTTATATGATAGGGGATATTGGCTATAAGTTTGTTAGGGTATGGGCACATTCGCTTAGTATCATTATAATCGAATTTCAGCGCGTCTTGCCAGAAGATTCTTAGGTGGTTATATTGTTGCTCCAATGGTATAAGAAAGTCTTTTAGCCTTTCGTCAATTTCTATAGCGTATATTTGTTTAGCCGTAGAGCTTGCGAGAGCTAAAGTCAAAATGCCCTTCCCAGGGCCTATCTCCAATATAGTATCTTTTGATTCTATATCAGAGGCCTCGCATATGGCTTGAACGATATTTTTATCAATCAGAAAATTTTGACCTATATTAGTGTTTGCTTTATGTTCCCACATGCTTGTTTGTTGCACCTGCGTCCTTCTTTATATTTTAGTTTTGCTGGTTCATAAACAAAAAGCGGGAGAAATATCTCCCGCTTTGATTTCTGGTCGGGACGAGAGGATTTGAACCTCCGACCCCTTGACCCCCAGTCAAGTGCGCTTACCAGACTGCGCTACGTCCCGTCAGCGACGAACATTGTATCTTTGTTTTGAGTGTTGGTCAAGACTCAATCTTTAAATTTCTAGGTTTTATTTAGGCTCCCAGGTTTCTTTGCAGCGTTCCAGCACATAGGCCCACTTTTCTTCTACTTCTTGCTGGAGCTGTTCTACCACATGTTTCCACGCATCTCCCTTAAATAAGTGCCTAAATCTCCCCTGAGGTTTCAAAAACTCTTCAACTGGCACAAAGCTTTTGGGTTTGTATGACAACTTCCATTGTCCATCTATTACCTCGTAGATAGGCCAAATTCTTGTATCCGCAGCTAATTTACATATATCTCTTTGTATAGCTGGATCTATACGCCAGAAAAGAACACAAGGAACCAATATATTCACGAAAGATGGTCCAGGTGTCTCTATAGCCTTTTTAACCTTTTCTATGACATCTTGAGGGTTGTGCAATGTTGTTTGTGCCACGTAGGGAATATGATGTGCAGCCATTATGTCTGTTAAATCCTTTGCGCGCTGTACTTTACCCGGAATTTTCTTTCCAGCCGGGGCAGTTGTGGCACTTGCACCTGTAGGAGTAGCGCTACTTCTTTGGGCCCCGGTGTTCATATATGCTTGGTTGTTGTAACAGATATAAGTGAAATCGTGTCCGCGCTCAGCGGCTCCAGATAATGCCTGTAGGCCAATATCATAAGTGCCTCCATCTCCACCGAAGGCAACAAATTTAATGTCTTTGTTTATTTTGCCTTTCTTTTTTAAGGCTACATATGCTGCTTCGATGCCTGAGATATTGGCTCCGGCGTTTTCAAAAGCACAATGCAAGAAAGGAACATTCCAAGCGTTGTAGGGGTAAATAGTGGTGGAAACTTCTAAGCAACCAGTAGCACAAGTGATTACAACTGGTTTGTCCACTGCCAGGAGGCCCTGACGAACTGCTGTAGGCGCTCCACATCCAGGACACATTCTATGTCCTCTGGTCATTGGTGTATCTTTGGTGGTTAAATCTTTTAATCTGACAGCCATAGCTACGGCACCTCCTGATTATTCCCTCAAACCGAGGTAACGTTCCTCGGGGCTAAAATCGCCGTTTATTAGATCTGTGAATGCCTTCTCAGCATCGTGAAGGAAGAAGTCCCTTCCACCTAGGCCATAAACATAGCTGTTTGTGGGGACTATAGTTCCACTGTCGTAAAGTGCTCCCTTCACTTCGGTAAATAGAGGAGCTCCAGCTCCGATACTGGCGGCCCTGTCCAAAACGGCAATGCCTTTCTTGCCCGTTAGAATTTCCGCGATATCTTTCCAGGGGAAAGGCCTAAACATTCTAACTCTCAAACACCCGACCTTGTGTCCTTCAGCTCTCAATTTGTCTACGGCTTCTTTTACAGCACCCGTAGCGGAAGACATTATTACTGCCACGTATTCTGCATCTTCTGTCTTGTAGGCTTCGACAATAGGATATTTGCGTCCTGTCAACTTGTAGAATTCTTCTGAAATTTCTTCGTACACTTTTCTTACGTTTTTCATTGCCTCAATTTGCTGACGTTTAATCTCAAAGTAGTAATCGGTCAAAGCCAATGAACCATATGCTACAGGGTTGTCCACATCTAGCAATGGGAACATTGGGTCTCTTTCCCCAATAAAGTTTTTGACTTCCTCGTCTTCCAAAAATTCTATTGGCTCAAAACAGTGACTGGTTATGAATCCATCTTGGCATACGAAGACGGGGAGAAGTACGTCTTTATGCTCAGCTATCCTTACACTCATTATCATGGAATCGTAGACTTCTTGTGCGTCCTCACAATACAAATGTATCCAGCCCATATCTCTTTCGGCCATGCTGTCGCTATGATCACAGTGGATGTTGATAGGGGCTCCAATGCTTCGGTTTACCAAAGCAAAAACTATAGGGGCCCTATAAGCCGCTGCAATGGGAAATATTTCATGCATCAAAGCTACGCCATTAGCACTTGATGCTGTCATAACTCTTGCTCCCGAGATTGAAGCAGCCAAACATGCACTTATGGCGGAATGCTCACTTTCGACGGTTACTAAATTGGTGTCCACTAAACCATCAGCGACAAATTCGGAGAATTTCATAGGGATATCTGTAGATGGGGTAATGGGATAAGCAGCAACCACATCGGGGTTTATTTGCCTCATTGCCTCTGCTGCAGCCCAATTGCCGCTAGTTATATCTCTTCGTGCCATCTTATACTCACTCCTTTTCTGCGCCGCAGTTAGATAAAATCGGCTTCAGGACGCATTTCGATAGCGTCTTTTGGGCAAACTTTTGCACAAATTCCACAGCCCTTACAATAGAAATAATCTATTCCCGTGACTTTACCTTCTTCGTCTGTTTTTATTGATCTGTCTGGGCACTGGATCCAGCACTGAAGACAGTGGATGCACTTGCTTTCATCCCATACAGGACGCATGCTTCTCCACTGTCCCGTTTCTACTTCTTCAGCTGTAGAAGCTGGAACAACTGTTGCCGGAGGTAGGTCCTTCCATCCTTTGAGTTTCATCCTATTTGCACCTCCTCATAACCTCTTTTGATGGCTTTTAAGTTTGCGCTTAGTACGTTTTCAGGTAGTTTTGCCATTTTAGTCTTGAAATGTTCCAGGAACATTTCAATGGGCACTTCTTCAAAAAGTCTAGCCAAAGCTCCAAGTATTGGCGTATTGGGTCTGTTTTGGCCAAATTCTTCCAAAGTTATTTTTGTTGCGTCCACCGTTAAAACCTTTGTCGTTTCAGGCAGATTAAGCTTTTCCTTCATTTCTTCCGGTTTGTCGGGGGTGTTTATAACGAAAACCGTATCTTCTTTGGCTCCTTCGGTTGGATTCGAGACATCAAGCAAGGTAGGATCAATGACCACTACTATATCTGGGTTAAGGACTCCGGACCTAATGCGTATTTTACTGTCAGATATTCGGTTGTAGGCCTTCATAGGTGCTCCTTGTCTTTCCGCTCCATATTCAGGGAATGCTTGCGTATATTTCCCAGATTCGAATAGAACTTCTGACAGGAGGGCTGAACCAGTTTTTGCGCCTTGGCCACCTCGGCCGTGCCATCTTATTTCTATAACTTTCGACATCCGCATATCGCCTCCTTGGGTTTTTCTGTAGACACCCAGAATTTTTCTCTTTCTCTAGGAAACTTCCAAGCATAGTACAAATATGGTAAAAACATAGCGTGATGAGAATCTCTAATTTTTTACTTAACGTATGGCGTACCATGTGCATGCAATGATGTATATAAGTACGAAACTTCTGATGTGTCACACTGTATATTGTATGGACAAACCTATATTAGTCAAGTTATTTATACTTACTGTAGCTTATAGGGTACATAAGAGGAGGAAGTATTTTATGATGCTTGCAGATCATGTGCTTCTTGATCCATATAGCGATGTTTCTATGGTATTAAGGGAAAATGAAGACAAAAAAATAATGGTGGAGATAGGTTTTGGCAATGGAGAATTTTTAGCTTTTCTTGCAGATGAGCATATGGATTTTGTGTGTTTTGGTATAGAAGTTTCCAAGAAGTGTATCCAAAAAGCTTCAAAGAAGTTGAAAAATAAAGGGGAAAAAGTTTATTTGATGCTAGGAGACGCAAAGTTTTTGTTAAGAGAGTGTTTTTTAGATGAAACTATAGATCATATTTACATGAATTTTCCGTGTCCTTGGCCCAAGACGAAGCATGAGAAAAGAAGAGTTACTTCTGGGGATTTCCCTGACGTTTTAGCTTCTGTGTTAAAGATTGGGGGAATTTTTGAGGTTGTAACAGACGATGAGAATTATGCTATAGAAATAAAAGAAATTTTTTCGAGCCATAAAATTTTTGATTGCTTGTGCCACAATCTGAACGAACCAAGAAAGATATCTACTAAATACGAGAGAAAGTGGAAAAAAGAAGGTAAGACCATACATACGTTAAGGTTTATAAAAACGCAAAAGAGTACAACATATAGAATGATAGAGGAGGGCAACGAGGTGCATGCTGTAATCAAAATAAATGGGCTTACTCGTGATGTTTTATCTAAAATAAAAGGCATTTGTGGGGCAAATGGGCCATCACGATGGCGCTTCGGTGATTGTTTCGAGAGTAGTGATAGAATATTGCTTTTGGAGGTTGCCGTAAGTGATGGAGATTTCTATCAGCAAATTTACTTTAGGCTTATACCTAGGAAAGATGATTTACTGGTCAAGGTCGACCCGGCTGTCAAGGCTTTTGCGACTCCATCTGTTAAAGGAGCTTTGGAGGATTTATGTGGTTTCTTGAAAAGTAATAGTACTTTGAAGTAAATTTTGAGCTTTTGAATAAATTATTATGCAGTGGGTACTGTAACATGCTATATAAAAATTGCGAAATAGGGTTTTAGTTGCATATGGGAAAAAACATGAATGTAAGGCCAACATCTGATAAAGTCATGCAGGGTATGTTTAATATACTTGGGCCCTTTATCGTGGACGCTGATTTTCTAGATTTATTCGCTGGGACTGGTAAAGTATCCAAAGAAGCACTTAAACGAGGAGCAAATAAAGTTTTTCTGGTCGAGAATCACAAATCAGCCCTTAGAAAACTAAGAGATGATTTGTGTGATATCAACCAAGACGAAGTCGAAATTATAGGCATGGACGTGAGAAGAGCACTGCCAAGGCTAGCTAGAGAGGGATATGCATTTGACATCATTTTTGCAGATCCGCCGTATAATAAAGGGTGGTTGAGAGTCTTGCTTGTTGATTTGTCTGCTTCTTTGGATAAATTATTGAGAAAGGATGGGTATTTGGTTGTAGAGCATTCTTCAAGAGAACTTGTCCCTGCAATGAGTGGTGGCTTGGTTTTAGAGAGCACCAGGCGGTACGGGGAAACGTGCATATCTTTTTTTAAAAAGAACGAGGTGTTGGATTAATGGCTATAAAGGCAATGTATCCAGGATCTTTTGATCCTATAACAAACGGCCATATCTATATTGCAGAAAGGGCTGCATCAATTTTCGATGAGTTAGTTGTTGGAGTTTTGATAAATAAAAACAAGAAGTATACCTTTAGCATTGAAGAAAGAGAATCAATGACAAGAGAGGCATTGAGTCATTTGCCGAACGTTAAGGTAAAGTCTTTTGACGGTTTGCTTGTGGATTTCATGAGGGCAGAGAGAAGTAGAGTAATTATAAGAGGTTTGAGGGCTTTGTCGGATTTTGAATATGAATTTCAATTAGCATTGATGAATAGGCAGCTAGCTCCGGAAATAGAAACCTTTTTTATAGTGACGGATGCTAAGTACTCTTATTTATCCAGTCGGGTTGTTAAAGAAGTATTCCATTTTGGCGGCTCTATAAAAGATATGGTGCCTCCTGGTGTCTTTAGGAGATTGAGAGAGAGGTTCCCTCCAAAGGACATTATTCAAGGATCCTGACCGGAGGAGTGTTTTTTTCTTTAAGGTTGCCTTGATTAGGTATAAGAGTCTCCCATAATTCTGAGGCACTAAACTCAAAGTTGGCTATCGACCTAGAGTAATCGTCTTCGAAATATCTGGGCCTGAAAACTATAGGAAGCTTGGCAGTGTTGCGCATTTTTCGTAGAAGCAGCCTGCCTTTTTTGTTCATGCCTAAAACTCTCAGATATGGTATTCCTTCTTTTTGTGTTTGTTTGTATATTTTTCTTTTGAAGCCAAGAAGGACATGGAGTAATTGCCTTTGTATCCTGCTTCTTGGGTATCTTTTGCTGGTGCACAAATTCAACATTTCCCGAAAAGTTTTTGCTTTTTTGGCAGATTCATATATGAGATTTTCCGCTCCCTCGGATATGTCTGAAAATTGGAGTAATTCTTCAGGAGGAGTTCTTAATATGGTGGCTCTTAATATTCTCCAGTAATATTCATATGAGTTAAAGCATCTTCCTTTCTCTATTTCTCTGGCTATTATGTCTGAGCTAAACTGGGGCAGCAGTTTTAATATGTGGCTGTCTCCCTTGTGGATAGAATCCCGAATTGCAGTAGCGCTTGCAAAAAAGGAAATCTCTTTGCTGTGATAAGGGTTCCCTATTCTTTGTATTGGAACGATTGTTAAGGGGTATTTTTTTTCTAAAATGCGCTTCATGTAGTTTAGAGCCAATATGTTGTTAGGATTTCTTATGATGTTGTAAGAGCCTGGTAAGGTTTTTTCAAAAGCAAATGCCATTGATTCTACAAAAGAAAAGCCTTCTTTTAGTTTTCTTTGTAGAGTTTCTTTAAATATTGCTGGTTCTTCTACTAGTAGGGTGGCTAATTTTTTTAGTTCAGTTTTGGGATTTTCCATTCCAAAAGAAATATGAGTAACTATCCCTGTTTTCCACAGGATGTCAACACCTGAAGAAGCGAATATTCCAGCATTTTGGCAAGAAAATGCCGATGGTATTTCAATGACAAGGTCAACTCCGGCTTTTAGGGCAGCTTCAGTGCGGCTCCATTTATCTATAAAAGAAGGTTCTCCCCTTTGTACAAAATGAGAAGAAAGAGCTATTATTATTGCGCTTGCAGAAGATTGGCGTATAGCTTCTTGGATATGATATAAATGACCATTATGAAAGGGATTGTATTCGGCAATGATACCTAAGATATGATTAAAACTCATAATTTGCCCCTTTCTGTGTAGAATCATAATAAGCACAGAAACAAATAAAACGTTTATACTATACTAGCACTTATTTTTAAGGAGGATGATAATATGAAAGTTCTTGTTATCAATTGCGGCAGTTCTTCTCTTAAGTATCAACTTTTTGATATGACTACTGAAGCTGTTTTAGCTAAGGGATTGGTGGAAAGAATAGGCATAGATGGCTCAAGAATAAAACATACCAAGACAGGCCAGGAAGCAGTTGTCAAGAATGTTCCTATACCAGACCACAAAGTGGGCATAAAAGTTACATTGGATGCCCTCCTAGATAAAGATCACGGGGTGCTTGACAGCCTTGAAGAATTGCATGCTGTTGGACACCGTGTTGTTCATGGCGGAGAGAAGTTTTCCAGCTCGGTTGTAGTGAACAAGGAAGTTTTGGATGCAATTGAAGAATGTGTTCCTTTGGCTCCCTTGCACAACCCAGCAAATTTGATGGGCATAAAGGCCATGATGGATCTATTGCCTGAGACTCCACAGGTTGCAGTTTTCGACACTGCTTTCCACCAAACTATGCCTAAGCACGCATACATGTATGGTATCCCTTATCATTATTATGAAGAATATAAAACAAGAAGATACGGTTTCCATGGAACAAGCCATTATTATGTTGCGTACCGTGCTGCTGAAATTCTTGGTAAGCCTGTAGAAGATCTCAAGATAGTGACTTGCCATCTTGGTAACGGAAGTTCTATAACTGCCGTGGATCGCGGAAAATCTGTGGACACCAGCTTAGGTTTTGGAACTGTTCCAGGAGTCATAATGGGAACCCGCTGCGGTGAACTTGATCCCACAGTAGTTTTATATTTGATGGAAAAAGAGAAATTGGATACAAAGCTTATGAGCCATATCCTTCATAAAGAAAGCGGTATTTTAGGCATTTCCGGTATTAGCAGTGACCTAAGGGATGTTGAGATGGCTGCAGAGGAAGGTAACGAAAGGGCAAAATTAGCCTTGGATATGCTTTGTTATGGCATAAGAAAACATATAGGGGCTTATGCTGCGGCAATGAATGGCTTAGATGTTGTGGTTTTCACTGCTGGAATAGGAGAGAATAGTTCAATAATAAGAGAAAAGGTTCTCGAAGGATTAAATTTCCTTGGAATCAAGATTGATCATGAAAAGAACAAATCAAGAGGTAAGGAAGTTGTTGTTTCTACAGAGGACTCCAAAATTGTGGCTATGGTGGTTCCGACAAATGAAGAATTAGTGATAGCCAAGGATACATTGGAGCTGACAAAATAAGCATAAAAGAGGGGAACAGCTTGGCGATCATTGAAGAAAAACCTAAAGAGTGGAGTTTTGTGCTTCATTCGGCTCAATTAGAGAGTGGAAAAATATATCATTATGATTGGTGTGTCTACTTCGAAGGGGTAGTCGTTTATGATGGTGTGTGCTTTGAGTTTTCAAACAATATAGAGATATTTGTCGAAGTACAGAGAAATAAGAATCAGATTATTGCTGACATAGGTCTTGTTGCAAGGTGTGAAGCCCCATGCTCTAGATGTTTGGAGACAGTAGCACTTGATTTGAAACAAAATTTCAGGTATTTTTATACTCCGTGTGTCTCGGAGGAGGAGCGGATCGCGATAGAATCGGATGAACATGTGGTTGTCATTGAAGAAGATTTAGGTCTGCTTGATTTAGGGGATCAAGTTTGGGAGTGCTTAGTGATGGCATTGCCCGAGAAAGTTTTGTGCGATGAAGCTTGTAAGGGTTTGTGTCCTTATTGTGGTATGAACTTGAACAAAGGGAATTGTGACTGTTTCAAAAAACAAGTTGATCCTCGCCTATCTCCTCTTTCAAAGTTATGGAAAGATATGGAAGAATAATTCAGGGAGGGAGGGAAAAGAGATGGCCGTACCTAAAAGGAAAACTTCACATGCAAGGACACATAAAAGAAAGGCTCAATGGCTTGGAGCAATGAAAGAACCTTCCGTAGCCGTTTGTTCTCAATGTGGAGAGATGATTCAAACTCATAGAGCGTGTCCGGAATGTGGATATTACAAGGGGCGCAAGGTGGCAAAAGTAAAAGGAGAAAATGAAGAGACTAGCGAATAATTTTTGGATAAACATAAAAAAAGGGGGCCGTAGGCCCCTTTTTTTATGTGTTGACCTGAGTCTTCCTCTACGTTATACTTACCTCATGATAATAGCAGGTCATAACACTTGGTGTTAACGAGGAAGGTGCCATGGGGAGAAAACAAGCAAGATTAAATAGAGAAGCAAGGCACAAAAGAATAAAGACAGAACTTGAGATGGACCCCATGCTTACAGATGAGGAGTTAGCCAAACTCTTAGGAGTTAGTATAAGTACAGTAAGGTTGGATAGGGCGCTACTTGGGATTCCGGAAGTAAGAGAAAGGATTAAAACCATGGCGCAGCGTGCCGTATCCAAACTGAGGTCGTTAAAGAGAGAGGAAGTTATAGGGGAACTTGTTGAGCTGGAGCCCAATAAGTTTGCTGTATCTACCTTAATAACTACTAGAGAGATGGCTTTTAGGCATACAGAATTAGTTTCGGATCATTACATATATTCACAAGCTAGTTCATTAGCTATTGCGGTAATAGATGAAGATATGGTTTTTACAGGTGCAGCACGGGTTAAATATAAACAACCTGCGCAAGTTGGCGAAAGATTAGTAGCAAGGGCAAAAGTCGGAACCAGGAAAGGAAACAAATATTTAGTAAGTGTGAGAACCAGGGTTGGAGAAAAAGAAATATTTGTGGGGCGGTTTATTACAGTAGTGGGCAAGGACAATAAAGACTTAGATTTGATGACGGAGAGAAGGAGCGGGTAAAGGTGTTAATAGCAATAGATGCAATGGGAGGAGACCATGCCCCTGAAGAAATATGTAAAGGGGCGATAGAAGCTTGTCATGAGCATGATGACTTAGAATTGGCTTTGGTTGGAATTCCAGAGGCCATATTGCCATATGTGGAAAATTCAGGCCTGGTTGGCACAAAGTTGCACATAGTGCCCGCAGAAGAAGTAATCAGCATGGGTGAATCTCCTGCTTTATCTATAAGAAAGCGAAAAAAATCTAGTTTGCATGTAGCCATGCAGATGGTTAAGTCTAAAGAAGCAGTAGGTTGTGTATCTGCAGGTAACACTGGAGCTATAGTAGCAGGCGGGGTCCTTATAGTAGGTCGAATTCAGGGTATTGATAGGCCTGGGTTGGGGGTTCCACTCCCAGCCCTAAACAGGGTAACTATGTTGATAGATGTCGGTGCCACAGTGAGATGCAAGCCTATAAACCTTTATCAATTTGCATTAATGGGAGATGTCTATATGAGGACTATACAGGGGGTTGTTGAACCTTCTGTTGCTCTTCTCTCTAACGGAGAGGAAGAGAGTAAAGGAGATGAGTTGATACAGGAAGCGCGAAAACTGATTAAAAATGCTCCGGTGAATTTTGTGGGCAATGTGGAAGGGCATGACATACCAATTGGCAGTGTTGATGTTGTAGTTTGTGAAGGCCTTACAGGTAACGTGCTTCTTAAGTTTATAGAGGGTACGGGTGGTGCTATATATTCGCTGTTTAAGGAGGAACTTGAGAAGCGGTTTTGGTCGAAGGTGGGAATGGCCTTTATGATACCCATGCTGAAAGATTTATGGGCAAGATTTAATTATGAAAAAACAGGAGGGACTCCGCTGCTTGGAGTGAATGGGGCAATTATAAAAGCCCATGGGAGATCCAAGTCAGAAGCTATAAAAAGTGCTATAGGAGTTGCAAGGAACTTTGTGGTCAAAAATGGTGTAGGAAAGATAGTGGAGGAGCTCTCCGAGGGGGGTATGTAAATTGTCTGATAGATTGGGAATACCTGTTAGGATCCTGGGAACAGGGAAATATGTGCCTGAAAGGGTATTGAGTAACTTTGATTTAGAAAAAGTGGTTGATACTACCGATGAGTGGATTACCACCCGAACAGGTATAAAGGAAAGAAGAATTTCTGAAGGGGAATTGACTAGTGATTTGGCTTATAAAGCCGGGTTGGAAGCTATTGAAGATGCTGGGCTAAAAGCGGAAGAAATTGATATGATACTAGTTGCCACCAATTCTCCTGACACTATTTTCCCTGGGGTAGCGCCAAAGGTGCAAAATTTGTTGGGTGCTGTAAATGCTGGAGCTTGTGATATTCAGGCTGGATGCACAGGTTGTGTATATGCTTTAAGTATGGCTTTTGCCGGTATCGGAAGTGGCATGTGGAAGAACGTTCTGGTAATAGGAGCGGAAGTTCTTTCTAGGATCATAGATTGGTCAGATCGTAACACTTGCGTGCTTTTTGGGGACGGAGCCGGTGCAATGGTTATATCGGCCGGAAAAGGTGGAGGTTGTCTTTTTGCAGCGGAACTTAGAGCTGATGGAAGTAAATCTGATTTTATCAAGTTGCCAGCTGGATTGGTAGAAAGGCCGGCGTCGCATGAGACCGTAGATAACAGAGAGCATTTTGTGCAAATGAAAGGTAACGAAGTGTTTAAGTTTGTTAACAAAGTGCTGCCGTCTTTTTTAGATGAAGTTTGCGAAAAAGCCCAACTGTCATCGGAAGAAATTGATTGGTGGATTTTTCATCAGGCAAATATGAGGATCATAGAAGGGGTATTAAAGAGGACAAAACAGCCAAAAGAAAAGGCGGTTATAAATCTGGATAAATACGGTAATACATCTGCTGCTTCCGTTTTTTTGGCGTTCCACGATGCAATAAAGGATGGAAGGATTAAAAAGGGTGATAAAGTCCTTATTACGAGCTTTGGTGCAGGGATGACATATGGAGCGGTGATCTTTAGCCTGTGAGGTGACATGCATGTTTGAAAAAAATAGAGTAAAGAAGATCCTAGGGACAGAGTTTCCAATAATTCAAGGAGGAATGGCCTGGGTGGCAGATGCAGATTTGGCAGCAGCTGTAAGTAATGCTGGTGGTCTTGGCGTGATAGCAGCAGGAAGTATGCCCCCAGAGCTGCTGGACAAGGAGATAAAAAAAATAAAAGAAAAGACGAATAAGCCCTTTGGTGTGAATATAATGCTAATGTCCTCGACAGCAGAAGACGCCATAGAGGTTGTGGCTGAAAATAAAGTGCCTGTTGTGACTACAGGAGCAGGTAGCCCCGGTAAGGTTATAGATCGCCTTAAGCCCCTTGGCATAAAAGTGATACCTGTAATTGCTTCTTCAGCCCATGCAAGGAGAGTAGAAAAGCAAGGAGCCGATGCAGTTATAGCAGAAGGCATGGAGGCAGGAGGGCACATAGGGGATATTACAACCATGGTGCTAATCCCTGTAATTGCTGATTCGGTTAAAATTCCTGTCATAGCCGCAGGAGGAATTGCTGATTCTCGGGGGCTTGTCGCTGCTTTTGCGCTAGGCGCAGAAGGTGTCCAGGTTGGGACCCGTTTTGCGGTATGTGCAGAATCTAATGCTCATAATAAATATAAAATGGAAATTTTAGGGGCTAAAGACAGGGATACAGTTGTAACAGGAAGACCCACGGGCCATCCAGTCAGGTGCATACGCAATAAGCTAACAAAGCGCTTCGAGGAAATGGAAAGAGTTAATGTATCGGCTGAAGAATTGGAGAAACTTGGGGCCGGAAAACTTAGGGCCGCAGTTGTGGATGGAGATACTGAATGGGGTTCTGTGATGGCCGGGCAGTCTGCTGCTTTAATTAAAGAAGTCAAGACTGCTAGGGAGATAATAAAAGAAATGCTTGACGGTGCTGAAGGAGTTTTGGGTCAGATAAAAAAGAATCTTTTTGAGTAAATTTGAGGTGAGTCAAATGGCATATAGCGTTATTTTCCCAGGACAGGGTTCTCAAGAAGTGGGAATGGGTAAAGAGTTTTTGGACAAATTTGGTGTAGCTAGGGAAGTTTTTGACCTTGTTGATGAATCTTTAGGATACAAATTGAGCAAAATAATCCTAGAGGGACCTGAGGAAGAGTTGAAAAAAACGGAGAATGCCCAACCCGCTATAATGACGCTTAGCATTGCAATATTTGAAACATTAAGGAAAGAAATGGGAATTAAACTTGAACCTAAATGTGTTGCAGGTCACAGCTTGGGGGAATACACAGCTCTTGTAGCTGCAGGTACCTTGACTTTGGGAGATGGTGTAAGATTAGTCCATGTGAGAGGGAAACTGATGCAGGAAGCTGTACCTCTTGGTAGAGGGGCTATGGCTGCTATATTAGGCCTGGATAAGGAAACAATTAATGATATATGTAAGGATATCTCTAGTGTTGGTGTCTGTGAAGCAGCTAATTACAACGATCCAGGCCAGATAGTGATTTCAGGAGAAAAAGAGGCTATAGAAAAGGCTATAAAAATTGCCAAGGAGCGGGGTGCTAGGCGGGCTATCCTCCTCAAAGTAAGTGCACCTTTTCATTGTTCATTGATGAAGCCTGTTGCTGAAAAGCTCAGGAAAGAGTTTGAAAAATACACATGGTTAAGCCCTAAATGGCCTCTGGTCGCAAATGTGTCTGCGGAGACAGAAGATGATGTGGAAAAAATCCAGGATTCCTTGTACAAACAAACTTTTATGCCAGTTTTGTGGAGCGCTTCTGTCAAAAAAATGGCAGAAATGGGAGTCAACTCTTTTGTAGAAATAGGACCAGGAGCTGTCCTTAGTGGTCTTGTGAAAAGGACTATTAAAGGGGCAAAAACTGTAGCGATAAGAACTCCGGATGATGTCCCAATGCTCAAGGAATTCATATCTTTGGAGGAATAGTTATGGGAACTCAAGAAAAAGTTGCCTTAGTAACTGGAGCTAGTAGAGGTATAGGTAAGGCTATAGCGTTAGCCTTGGGTGAAGAGGGATTTAAGATAGCGGTTAATTATAGAAGTAACGCTAAATATGCTGAAGAAGTTGTAGAGACCCTAAGACAAAAGAAAGTCGAGGCTATAGCGGTAAAAGCAGATGTATCCAACGCTGATGAAGTGGAAGAGATGTTTATCAACGTTGAAAAGACTCTTGGTGTAGTGCAGGTTTTAGTTAACAACGCTGGTATAACCAAGGATAATTTACTTATGCGCATGAAGAATGAAGAGTGGGATGATGTTATTAAGGCGGATCTTTATTCTGTTTTCTTTACCACTAAGCGAGCTATAAGGCCAATGCTCAAAACAAAATGGGGAAGAATAGTCAATGTGTCCTCAGTTATAGGTTTAATCGGTAACAAGGGACAGGCAAATTATGCTGCGGCCAAAGCGGGAATTATTGGCTTCACAAAAAGCTCAGCAAGGGAGTTGGCCAGTAGAGGAATAACGGTTAACGCTATTGCTCCAGGTTTCATTGAGACCGATATGACAGCGGTGTTGCCAGAGGAGATCAAAAACGGGATGCTAGCACAAATACCAGCAGGTAGATTTGGTAAAACTGAAGATGTGGCCAATCTGGTTAGATTTTTGTGTACGGATTACGCATCTTACATTACAGGACAGGTAATAGCAGTAGATGGCGGAATGACTATGGTATAGATACGTTCCTTGGAAGGAGGTGAAGTGGAAATGAGAATGGAAGAGATAACAGCTCGTTTGAAAGAGATAGTTATGGATAGGTTGGATGTTGAAGAAGACCAGATAAAACCAGAGGCATCCTTTGTTGAAGATCTTGGTGCAGATTCTCTGGATATCGTGGAATTGATAATGGGGATCGAAGAGGAGTTCGATATAGAGATTCCCGATGAGGATGCAGAGAAATTAACGACAGTTGGAGAAGCAATGGAGTACATCAAAAATAAGCTTGGTGTTGATGAATAGTATCCTCTAATAATAAAAGGCACAGGGATTTATTCCCCTGTGCCTTACCTGGGCTTTTTTAAATCCCCGGGAAGATAAAGGAGTGAATCGGCGTGAAGAGAGTCGTAATCACTGGCGCAGGTGTAGTGAGCCCTATAGCGACAGGTGTTAGAAACTACTGGGATGCTCTTAAGGAAGGGCGTAATGGAGTAGGAGAGATCACTTTATTCGATCCGACAGGTTATGATGTTCGTATAGCAGCACAAGTTAAGGATTTTAAACCTGAAGATTGGATGGACAGGAAGGAAGCTAGGCGAGCAGATAGGGTAATTCAGTTCGCGGTGGCTGCATCAGATTTAGCCATAAAAGATGCTTCTTTAGACTTCTCTAATTTTGACCCCTATAGAGTTGGTGTGTATATAGGTAGCGGTGAAGGGGGTATTTCAACTAACTATGAAGGAATAAAGGTTTTACTAGAGAAGGGGCCATCGAGGGTTAGCCCTTTTTGCGTTCCTATGATGTTAAGTAATATGCCTGCTGCTTATGTGGCAATGCGATATAAAGCAAAAGGTCCAAATATATGCGTAGTAACGGCTTGTGCGACGGCAACTCATACCATGGGCGAGGCATTTCATGCTATTAGAAGAGGAGAAGCTGATATTATTATAGCCGGTGGAGCTGAGGCGGCTATTACGCCTGTTGCCGTGGCGGGCTTTGGTGCCATGAAAGCTCTATCGACCAGAAATGATGACCCTGCTAAAGCTTCCAGGCCTTTCGACGTTGATAGGGATGGATTTGTCATGGGCGAAGGTGCAGGGATTCTTGTCTTTGAAGAGTTGGAACACGCTATAAAACGAGGAGCAAAAATTTACGCTGAAGTAAGAGGTTTTGGCTCTAATTGTGATGCTTATCACATAACTGCACCTGACCCAGAAGCGATTACTCCAGCTAGAGCCATGTCTCAAGCGGTTGAGATGGCAGGATGGGAAAAAGGAGAAGTTGAGTTAATTAATGCTCATGGCACTTCTACGCCTCTGAACGATAAAATGGAAGCTCAAGCAATAGCCAATGCTTTTGGTGATCACGCAAAAGATGTTCTTGTCAACTCTACTAAGTCTATGATAGGCCATTGTCTTGGGGCTGCTGGGGCTTTGGAGCTTATAGCTGCTTTACAATCTATTGTAGAAGGGGTGATTCATCCCACAGTAAATTGTGTCAACATTGATCCTGAATGTTCCGCAATAAACATAGTTCCTCATGGAAAGCCTTTGGAAAAATCGGTGGACAAATTACTTGTGAATAGTTTTGGATTTGGCGGCCATAATGCTGTTTTGGCTGTGGAGAGGTATAAAAAGTAATTTAAAGGAAATTTATCAAGCAAAATACATGGAAAAAGATAGTTTTGAAAAAATAGAGTCAATTTTTGGATATCCACTCAAGAATAGGGCCCTTTTTGAAGAGGCCCTATGCCATATGTCCTATTCTAATGAAAAAGGCCTTGGAATCTCCAACGAGAGGTTGGAGTTTTTGGGCGATGCAGTAATAGGACTGGTTGTTTCTTCCTTTTTGTACGAGTCTTTTCCTGATGATGATGAAGGACAGATGTCTTGTAAGAAGGCCGCCCTGGTATGTGAGAAGTCTTTATCCGAATGGGCTTTAGAAGTTGGATTGGACAAACTGTTATGTTTAGGTAAAGGCCTGGAAAAAGAAGGTGGCAGAAAGAACAGCTCTATCCTATCTGATGCGATGGAGGCTATAATAGGAGCTTATTTTTTAGACAGTGGATATGAGGTCGCATATAAGCTTATTAAAAGTTATTGCGAAAGAAAGGCTCTGACTTTAGAACAAAAAGTTTATGACATTAACGGCAAGTTGCAGAAGTTGTTCTCAGATAAGGGAGAAATTACTTATGAGCTTATTGAAACAAAAGGACCGCCTCATGACCCGTTGCATAAAGTCAGAGTCCTGTTAAATGGAGAGGTTGTTGGAGTAGGAGAAGGTAAGACTATAAAGGAAGCCAAAAAAAGAGCAGCAAAAGCTGCCTTAAATAATATGCAACCGTTTGCATAAAATAATTTTTTTTGGTAGAATCCTCTTAGAAAATTGAAAATGAGGGGAGTCTACCGATGTTAAGTATTACTTTCAATTTAAATAAAATATCCGAAATAGTTTTAGAACAGGGGGCAGACAACATTGGAGTTCTGTCCCCTGTTTTTTATGGGAGGTGCGAGAAATGAAGGAAAAGGCAAAAATTATGAGTGATGATGAAATGGAAAGAGTCTTGAAGCGATTAGCATTGGAAATATTGGAGAAAAACAAGGGAATGAGCAATAGCTTACTTGTCGGTATACAGAGAAGAGGGAATTACCTGGCTAATAGGTTGAAACAGTATATGAGAGAGATGGAGCAAGAAAAGGTTATAACAGGGGTTTTAGATATTACTTTATATAGAGATGATCTTTCACTTTTACATGATCAACCCGTAGTTCATAGTACAGGTATACCCGTGGATATAACCGGTAAAAATGTGATCTTAGTTGATGATGTTTTATACACTGGCAGAACGGTTCGGGCAGCGTTGGATGCGCTAATGGACCTTGGAAGGCCTTCGTCGGTTCAACTTTGTGTGCTTATAGATAGAGGTCATAGAGAGTTGCCTATCCATCCTGATTTTGTAGGGAAAAAAATTCCTACTTCCAAGAATGAAATAGTGGAAGTAAGAGTAGTGGAGTTAGATGGAGTGGATGAGGTAGTTATCTGCGAACGGGGGGAGTAAGTAATGGAATGGAAACATAAGAATCTCATTGATCTTGACTGCTGGGAAAAAGAGGAGATACTGCATTTGATAGATCAAGCTGGCAATATGGAAGATTTGTTAAATAGGCCCATTAAGAAAGTTCCTGCCCTTCGAGGTAAGTTGATAGTAAATCTTTTTTTCGAACCGTCTACTAGAACAAGAGTCTCTTTTGAATTAGCGGAAAAAATGCTCAGCGCAGACGTAGTAAATTGGTCTGCTTCTGGATCTAGTACGGCAAAGGGTGAGACTTTGCGAGATACGGCTTGGACCTTGGAATCGATGGGTGCCGATGCAATAGTAGTAAGGCATGGAGCAGTAGGGGCTGCCTCATATTTACAGAGAAAACTCAAGCACGCAGCTGTTTTCAACGCGGGAGACGGAGCGCATGCTCATCCCACGCAAGCTCTTTTAGATATTTACACTGCTTCGAAACACTATAGTTCTTTAGAAGGATTAAGAATAGCCATAGTAGGGGATATAGTTCATAGCAGAGTTGCTCGGAGCAACATGATTGGGTTCAGAACCATGGGATGCGATGTAGTTGTTTCAGGTCCAAAAACCCTTATGCCGCCAGAATTAGATTATTACGGAGTGAGGTATTTTAAAGATCCCAGGGAAGCTGTGAAGGGAGCTAACATAGTGTATCTTCTGAGGATACAGAGGGAAAGACAAGAACAAGGGCTTTTCCCTTCACTAGATGAATATTTCAAGCTTTTTGGTGCTGATGAAGAGTTAATTTCTCTGGCAGAAAAAGATGCCCTCATCATGCATCCTGGGCCCATTAATCGAAGAGTTGAAATAGACAGTTTGGTAGCAGATGGGCCGCAAAGTGTCATCCTCGAACAAGTTAGAAGTGGAGTAGCTGTCAGGATGGCTTTGTTGTATCTATGTCTTGGAGGTGCAAGGTGATGGAAAGTATTTTACTCACAAATTGCAAAGTGTATGACGGGAAAGAGCTTCTTGATGGAGAAAAGCATATTTTAATAGAGGATGGAAAAATAGCAAAGATAGCAGCGGAAAAGCCCTCTGTTTCGGAAAATCTAAAGATTTACAATCTCAAAGGGCTTATTGTGTGCCCCGGTTTTATAGATATTCATGCACACTTGAGAGATCCTGGACAGGAGTGGAGAGAGGACATTTTATCAGGAGCTAGAGCAGCAGCTAGGGGAGGTTATACCACCATTGTTGCCATGCCTAACACTGATCCCCCAGTGGATAACCCCTTTTTGGTTCGGTACGTAATCGAAAAAGGAAGATCCAGCGGTGGGGCAAGGGTTTTACCCGCAGGTACAGTGAGTAAAAATAGAGAAGGCTGTGTTATGGCCGAGATGGGGAAGATGGTGGAAGAAGGAGCTGTGTTTTTTACCGATGATGGGTCTCCCGTAAAAAATAGCAGTTTACTTCAAAAAGCCCTTTTATATAGCAGTCATCTAGATGTTCGTATAATGGAACATCCTGAAGATAATGAACTTTCCAAAGGTGGGCAAGTAAATTATGGCTGGTGTTCCTCTATCTCGGGCTTAAAAGGAAATCCCCCATCTTCAGAGGTTGTTGATATTAAAAAATGTGTTGCGTTGGCCAAAGAAACTGGCGGGGCAATTCATTTTACCCATGTGAGCACGAAAGAGGGAATTGAGGAGATAAAGAGAGCTAAAAGTGAGGGGCTGCCAATAACATGTGATGTGACTCCGCATCATCTTACTTTGGATGAAACCATGGTAGTAAAAAGCGGATTTGATGCAACTTATAAGGTAAACCCGCCACTTAGAAATAAGGAAGATGTGGAAGCCCTATGGCAGGCTATAGCTGATGGAGTGGTAGATGCTATCGCTACAGATCATGCTCCTTATCACATGGACGAGAAAGACTTACCTTTTCAAGAAGCGGCATTCGGAATTGCTTCTTTGGAATGCGCGATAGCGGCAGTCCTCAATGAATGGTCCAGTCGAGGTAAAATTTGTCCCTTGGAAAGGCTTCTATCCTTATGGACAAGTAATCCTGCAGGGCTTTTGCCAAGGCAATGGTCGGATTTGGGCGTAATAAAGGAGGGAGCTCCTGCAGATTTGACAGTATTAGATTTGGATAAAAACAAACAAGTCAAAGTTGAAGAATGGGCTAGCAAGGCTCGTTTGACTCCATGGGAAGATGCATCTTTGAAGGGTTGGCCAGTTATGACTTTTCTTGAAGGGAAAGTTTTGTTCTGCGATACAGATAGGAGATGTTAACAACATGGGCAATATCAAAGATTTTAGTGCTATAGTCCTTAAAAAAACGGCGTTCAGCGATGAGCTGTTTATGCTTAGAGTTTTACCAGAAGAAAGAATAAAACAGCCTAACCCTGGACAATTTTTCTTGTTGAAGTCGTGGGAGGGGCTTGATCCCCTCCTTTTTAGGCCGTTTGCTCCTGTTTTGGCACACGAAGATGGCTCTTTAGATTTTCTTATAAAAGTGGTGGGTAAAGGTACCCAAATTATAAGATCGTGCATGGAAGGGGCTAAAGTGAAATTGAGAGGCCCTTGTGGGAATTCTTTTCCCGATCCAGCAGGTCAAAGACTGATCCTTATAGGGGGGGCTGTAGGCATAGCTCCCATGGTTTTCTCTTATATGAATTATGAAAAAAAACTGCCCGTAAAATTGATTCTTGGAGTGCCTGGAGCAGGCTGGGATGATTTTTGCGAAAGCGACATTTTTAGCAACTTAGATTTGGAGATTTTTTCTGACGATGGCAGCATTGGAAGAAAAGGTACACCACTGACTCTTTTTGAAAAAGGGGAGATTGGGGAAGGTGACGAAATTTGGGCTTGTGGTCCTATAGGAATGCTTAAAGCTTTAGGGACTGCTATAGATGCCGTAAAGGAAAACCAAATTTATGTCAGCCTAGAAGCTCGAATGGCTTGTGGCATAGGCGGATGTTTGGGCTGCACCATACCTACCAAGTGGGGCCCAAGGAGAGTGTGTGCAGATGGTCCGGTCTTTAAGTGGGCGGAGGTGAGCTGGAATGAGCTTTAGCGATATTCTTGGTGTAAGTATAGGTAAGTTGATGCTGCGCTCTCCAATAATAATTGCTTCTGGGGTATGGCCGATGGAGCCAGAAAGATGGCCATCGGGAATTGTGGATAAGGTAGGAGCAATCTGTACCAAAGGATTGACTTTTTCACCCAAAGAAGGGAATAAGGGCATTAGGTTGTGGGAGACACCTTGTGGGTTATTAAATAGCATAGGCTTGCAAAACCCTGGATTGGAGTCCTTTTTAAAAAATGAGTTTCAAATGCTAAAAAATTGCGGCTGCCCATTAATTTTCAACTTAGCTTTTCATAGGGAAGATGAGCTAGATTTACTATTGGACAAATTGTCATCTTCTGGATTTGATGGGACAGTTGAAATCAATGTTTCTTGTCCCAATGTGTCTGGAGGAGGTATGGCATGGGCGGTAGATTTGATGTCTCTTGAAATGGTGCTCAAGAAGGCAAGAGCCAAATGGAAGGGAGATATATGGGTAAAGCTATCCCCTAATGTTCCTGACATTTATGATAGCGCTATTGTGGCTGAAAACTGTGGTGCAGACGCTATTGTAGTGGCTAATACTTGGTTGGGTCTCGCTATAGACATAAAAAAGAAGAAACCAGTATTTGAACGCATTTTTGCAGGGCTATCGGGTCCTGCGATATTGCCTCTTTCTCTAAGATTGGTTTGGGAGGCAACAAATGTAGTGAAAATCCCTGTTATAGGGTGTGGCGGAATAACAGATACTGAAAGCGCTTTAGGTATGCTTATGGCAGGTGCTTCAGCTATTCAAATTGGAACTGGCCTTTTGAGGGATTTTGAAGTTATCAATAAAATTTGTGGGGGAATAGAAGGATATATGGAAGAAAATGAAATAGATAGCGTGAAGCAATTGGTAGGTCTTGCTAAAAAGAATCATAATATAAGGGGATAAGGGGGTAGTCTTTTTGAAAGGGAAGAAAACAGAGCTTATCTTGGCATTAGATTTGGATTCACCGGAGGAAGCAAAAAAATTTCTTTCCATGCATTGTAGCAAGCTGAAATATATAAAGATTGGACCTAGATTGTTTATTAAAGGTGGGAAGGATTTTTTAAGCTCTATAATAGAGGGTGGATGGGAGATTTTTTTGGACGTAAAACTTCATGATATCCCCAATACTGTAAAGGGTGCAGTCGAAGCTGCTTCAGAATTAGGTTTATGGGCTCTTACAGTGCATACTGCAGGCGGCAAGAATATGATGGAAGCGGCATTCAATGCTCGAGGTTCTTGTGAGAAACCACTTCTGTTTGGAGTGACTGTTTTAACAAGCATGGATGAACTTGTATGGAAAGATGTAAACCCTGGAAGCTCCATGGGCGAATGCCTTAAAATTAGAGCCAAAGCTGCATTGGTGGCAGGAATGGATGGTGTAGTTTGTTCAGCAAAAGATTTAAAGTTATTCAATGAAGAAGAATATGGGGGGTTGTTAAAAGTTGTTCCCGGAATTCGGCCAAAAGACTTTTTATCTAAAGATGACCAAAAAAGAGTGGCAACTCCAGCTGAGGCAGCAAGAAGTGGAGCTGATTATATTGTGGTGGGAAGACCTGTTTTAAACTCGGATAACCCAGATAAGGTTATAGATAATATATTGGAGGATTTAGAAAATGAGTAAAACGCCAAAGGATAGAATGGATTCCCAATACATAGCAAAGCTTATGAGGGATTCAAAAGCTTTGCTTGAGGGACACTTTTTGCTTTCTTCAGGGTTACATAGCCCATATTATTTGCAGTGCGCCCTTTTTTTGAGATTCCCTAAAAATGCCGAGTTTGCAGGTAAACTCATAGCAGAGAAGGTACAAAAGCTTGTTAAACCTGATTTTGTTGTGTCTCCTGCTCTCGGTGGATTAATTATAGGACATGAGGTGGCTAAAGCTTTAGATGTGCCTTTCTTGTTCTGTGAGAGGGAAGGTGGCATAATGAAAATGAGAAGATTCGAGCCGCCCATAGAAGGCAAATATATAGTGGTTGAAGATGTGATAACTACAGGTAAATCTACTCTTGAGACCATTGAGGCCGTAAAGCTTAAAAGTGAGGCGGAGCTAGGGGGAGTTGCTTGCATAGTTGACAGAAGCTCAGGAAAACTTCATGATCTCCCAACCCCCATTTCATTGTGGCAAGTTGATTTTCCGGTGTATTCGCCAGAGGACTGCCCTTTGTGCAAGAATTCTTCTATTCCACTAGTTAAACCGGGGAGTAGGTCTTAGTGTTAAAAAGCGTCTTTCAAAAAATTAAATTTAAAAACATGCGATTATTTAATGTTTTCTTCATGATAGTTTTTTGCCTAACGATTTTCTCTACTAAGGTTCTTGCTGAGGAGCATAGGACCCAGATATGGGTTTCTGATCCTTGGCTGTATGTCATAGTAAAATTTATAGGAGGGGTGTACTGTGATGTGCACCCTGTTTCTTTTTGGGATGAAAATGGGGATATAGTAAAAGTGTCAAATGTCCCAAGAGGTTCTTATGTCTTTGTTCTTTATAGGGGGCAGGAAAAAAGTAAAAAATTGGGCATATCAGTTAAGCACAGTAGAATAGTTCCAATATATGAAAATAAGCCTTCTGGCCTAGATAATGATTGTTATTTCTTGGATCCTTCTGTGCTTCCTTTCGTTGCTTTAGGTGCAATGCGTTCCATCTCTGCTATTGATACTGAACATTATTCATATTACCAAAGAAGATTGGCCGAATTTCAGACTCGCTTGGACAGTGTTGTGAGAGTTGGTCGACAACTTTTGTGGGACGTGGAGATTTACGATTTTACGGATTACTTAGGGGGATGGTTCAAGGCTGTTAGTGGCAAAAGCAGGCAGTTTTTTGAGTGTACTAATGGGTATAATAAAAAGACAAGCAAGATAACTTTAGAAGAATTAACTAAAAGGATTTTATCTATTAAGGCGCGAAAAGGTATAATAGTATACAGCTCCAACTTACCCAAAGAGATACTCTCTGTACTTAAGAAAGTGCCTCTTAAGGTAAAATTTGGCTATCCTTCCGAAAATCAGGACTTTTTTGTTTACCTGTATGAACTCAACTTATCAGTATGGAATGCCTTTCGTTTGGCAACATCTTGAAAGCAAGTTAGTAGTTAAGGTTTTGTGGCTTTCAAATGAGTTACGTCGGCAGCGGAGAAAGACATCAGCGTTCCTTTTTCAGACCTCACTATGAGGTTACCCAGTGGTGAAATGCCTTCTGCAATACCCTTAATAACTTGATTGTCTTGTTCTATTTTTACTTGCATTCCCAAAGTCGAACACAACTTTGAGTACTTTCTTATACATTCCGTAATTCCTTCTGGTTTTTCCAAGTTATTAATTTTTTTCTGAAGTTGTCTTACCAATGCTGCTACTATTTCTCCTCTATGAACCTTGCGTCCCAGTATGGCCTTAAGAGATGTAGCCGGTTTATTTACTGCACTTAAGGTTTTTGGATTTAGGTTGGCATTTAAACCTATTCCTATGATGGCATAGTGTACTTTGCCAGGTTCGCTCGAAGCTTCAATCAAGATTCCGCAAATCTTAGCTCCTTTCCATAAAATATCGTTGGGCCATTTAAGTTCAAGATCTATATTGAATAGTTCCTCTAAGCAGTCGTGTGCTGCTATAGCCGTTGATAAACTCAAAAGCTGCAAAAAACTGGGGTCTATATTAGGGCGAGATATCACGGAAAGGCTTATACTCCCTTCTTCAGGCGATAGCCATTCTCGTCCAAGTCTTCCTCTGCCTGCTTTTTGTTCTCCTGCTAGGATAACAATTCCTTCATTTGCTCCCTGGCGTGCTAGGGATTTGGCAGGTTCTTGAGTGGAATCTAAAGAATCCCAGTACAAAACAGGATGTCCCCATGATATATCGTCAAGGGAAAGCTCTATCCAGGTGGGGCTAAGGTCGGCACTGCTTTTGTTCAACAATCTATATCCTTGATGAGGTATTGACTCGATGTAAAACCCTTCTTCCCTTAAAGATTCTATGGCTTTCCATATAGTTTGTCTTGATACTTTCAATAAAGAGCTCAATTCTGAGCCAGAAACTATATCGCCTTCTCTTTCTAGAAGAATCTTTAATACCTTTTTTTTCGTCGTGTTAGATTTAAGCATTTTGCGGCCTCCTAATTCATCCTTCCTCTGTGAGTGATGATATAATGATAGTCCATTAATAGCAAAAGTCACATAAGAACAAGACACATTATATAATGAAAGGGTTAGTTAAGGAGGAGTTCAAATGACACTGCTGCCTATATCTACAATATTGGAGGAACTGCGCTCTTCGGTAATAGAGCTGCAGGACAGCCTTTGACCCGAATTCGTTGAAAGCAGAAATAGAAAAAATTACCGATAAAACAACAGAACAAGGATTCTGGGACAGAGATGATGCTCAGGAACTAACTAAAAAGTTGGCTTTGCTCCAGGATCGTTATAACAAATGGCAAGAGATGATGAATGAGTTCAAGGATTTGGAGACCATAGCTGAGTTATTGACAATGGAACAAGATGAAGCTTTAGAGAGAGAGTTTTACGAAAGAGCAGAAAAGCTTAACAAGAGGATAGACGAGGAACAGGTTATGCTGTTGCTTGACGAGGAATATGATGATTCTAATGCAATAGTTAGCATTCATCCTGGAGCAGGTGGGCTTGATTCTCAAGATTGGGCAGAAATCCTTTATAGAATGTACCTTAGATGGTCTGAAAACAAGGGATTTAAAACTAAAATCCTTGAAATATCTCAAGGTGAGGAAGCAGGGATAAAATCTGTAACCTTTCATGTTTTTGGCTCCTTTGCTTATGGATTCCTGAAATGCGAGAGAGGTGTCCATAGGCTTGTAAGGATTTCACCTTTTGACACGGCAAAAAGAAGACATACTAGTTTTGCTTCAATTAACGTTTCTCCAGAGCTCCCGGAGGACGTGGAGATTAATATCAACCCTGAAGATTTAAAAATAGATACCTTTAGGGCCGGGGGAGCGGGAGGACAATATGTTAATATGACAGATTCTGCGGTTAGAATAACTCATATACCTACAGGGATAGTGGTTAGCTGCCAGAATGAGAGATCTCAGCACATGAATAGGCAAGTGGCAATGAAAGTGTTGAAGAGCCGTTTGTATGAACGGATGTTGCAGGAAAGACAGGAACAGCTCGAACAAATCCAAGGAGAGAAAAAGGAGATAGGTTGGGGGAGCCAAATACGTTCCTATGTTTTTCACCCTTACACTTTGGTAAAAGACCATCGTACCGGGCTGGAAAAGGGCAATATTCAAGCTGTAATAGATGGGGATTTAGATGATTTTATTTTCGCAGAGTTGAAAAGGCGAAAGAGAAGCAACAAAGTGAAAGAAGACTAGTTTGTTTTTTATCTTATTTACGGAGGAAAAGAGTATGGATAGGTTTCTATTAAGGATCTTGATCTCTCTGCTGCTTATTATCTTTTGTTCGTCACCATCCTTTGCACAGCCAAAAATATTCAACTCAAAGGTTCCAGTAATGCCCGTTGAAGATATTAAGGCAGGCATGGAAGGAGTTGCCTACACGGTCATTAAAGGTCAAAAGGTAGTTGCATTTCCTGTGAAAGTTTTAAGCGTGCTACCATCAGCTGATTTGCCGCACAAATTGATATTAATTCAAGCCTATGGCCCAGTCATAGAGAAAACAGGGGGAATTGCGGCAGGGATGAGTGGAAGTCCTGTTTTCATAAACGGCAAACTTGTTGGCGCTATAGGGTATGGTTGGCACTTCAGCGAGCATAACAAAGGGCTTGTGACCCCTATATCTGAAATGGCATCAATTTGGAACTGGCCTGATAGAGCTGTCGAGTTGAAGGGACCAATTAAAATATCTATTGAAAGCAGTGATGAAAAAAAAGAAAGCAACGCTAAAAAAGCGGGTAATCTGTCGACCCCCATGACTATATATGGACTCAGTGATCGTGGTGCTAGTGGGATAGGCCAAAAGCTAAATGTCAGCTACTCCATGTTGCCAGGCTCTTTTAATGTTTCTTCTTTACCAGTTAACCTAAATGCAAAACTCATTCCGGGAGATGCTGTTAGTGTTCTATTAGCTTGGGGAGATGTCTCCGTTGCTGCTACAGGAACATTAACAGCTTTATCTACCGACGGACGTTTCCTGGCTTTTGCTCATCCATTTTTGAACCGTGGTGCCGTTTATTATCCTGTAGCAAAAGCTTGGATACATGATGTTATACCGAGCCTAGAGGCCCCTTTTAAAATAGGAACTCCCACCGAAATTGTAGGTGTAGTAACGCAGGACAGGCCTCAGGCTATTGGGGGATATTTGGGAAAGATTCCTCCAGCGTTTGATTTCTCCCTCAGTATGAAAGACAAAGATACCGGTAAGGTTGTCAAGAAACGGTTTCAATTCGTTAACGACCCTTTTCTCTTAAGTAATCTTCTTGATAACATTTTAGTTGGATTATGGGATAATATTTGGGAGAGGAAAGGGGAAGGGACAGCAAAAGTTGACTTGGAAATAGAAGGTGGATCTCTGGTTGATGGTTGGAGGAGATCAAACATCTTTTATTCAGATAAGGATTTGGGAAAGGACATGTTCTCTGAGGCCATAGATATTACTAAAGCTATCATGTTAAACCCTTATTATGAAATAAATCCTTTCGGAGTTCATATTGATGTAGAAGTAACGCAAGAACCTAGAATTCTCCTCATAGAAGGGTTGACTGTGCCAAAAGAGCCTTTAAAACCAGGTGAACCTTTTGAGATAACTGTAAAAATGCGTCCGTTCAGAGGAAGAGCAGTAGAAAAGAAATTCGTATTAAATATGCCTGAAGATGCTGTAGGAACTTACGAAGTAGTGGTAAGGGGTGGAGGTATAGAAGAACCTTCTCAGGAGTCGTTATTGCAAGGCTGGAGGGCCATTACGGATTTAAAGGAACTCTTGCGTGAGTTGGATTCCATGGAAGCTAATAATGAGCTTGTTGTAGAACTTAGATATGATGGATCACCCAATAGGGCCCCATGGGAAGCAAAAGCAGAGGAGCAGGATAAAAGGCTTTTAAGTGAAATAAAAAAGGAAAAGATGGAAAAGGGGCTTTTGAAAGTTTATAAATCCAATTATTACGTAGATGGTCTTTTGAGGAAGTTGGTCAAGGTATCAGGTAAGCAAAGAAATAATTAGATTTTTGCTTTGCTGGAAGGGGGCCGAGGTTTGCAGTTTATCAGTTGGCTGGGGCACGAGATTATAGTAACGGTTGAAAGCCTCGGCGTATTTTTTATTATTTTCTTCAAAATCATAAGTGGGCTAGTTTCAAAGACCTGGAGTTTGCAGGATTTTTCGGAGCAAATGGAGCGTATAGGTGTTAGCTCAGTATTTATGGTAGCTATCACAAGCGCTTTTACTGGAATGGTCATTGCGGTTCAAACTATAGATCAATTTATAAAGTTTGGGGCAACTGGTTATATAGGAGGCGTAATAGGTTTAAGTATAACGAGGGAGCTTTCACCGGTGCTTACAGGATTGGTGGTTAGCGGAAGAGTAGGAGCGTCAATGGCTGCAGAAATAAGTTCCATGAAAGTCACTGAGCAATTAGATGCCCTTAAGGCCTTCGGTTTAGATGACGTGGTCTTTGTTGGTGCACCAAGGTTGCTAGCGAGTTTTATAATGTTACCAGCTTTGACTATCTTCTCTGATTTTGTAGGTATAGGGGGAGCTTTTTTGTATGTATTATCTCATGGTGTAAACTCTCATATTTTTAAGAAATCTTTGGAAGTTCTTTTGGATCCCTACGATATATGGGGGGGAATTTTTAAGGCTGCTGTGTTTGGACTCTTGATAGCTACTTCTGCTTGCACTCAGGGGTTCAGAGCAGGACAAGGGGCTAAAGGAGTAGGAGTGGCTACTACGAGAGCCGTTGTGTGGAGCAATATGCTGATATTAGCCACGAACTATATCCTTTCAAGCCTTCTGTTTGGGGGGATAACTGGTTGAGTACTCCCATCGTAATGCTTGAAGAAGTATCAGTGTTTTTTGGAGAAAAGAGAGCATTAAAAGAAGTAAACTTATCTTTAAGCATGGGAGAGGTGAAGTGTATATTAGGGCCCTCTGGGTGTGGTAAGACTACGACACTCAGGGTTGTTGCTGGCCTGCAGAAGATACAAAAGGGACGAATTAAGTTTTTTGAGGCTCAGATAACATCTGCTACAGATGAAAGGGAAATAACTGCTTTTAGGAAGAGACTAGGTGTGGTTTTTCAAGGTGGAGCTTTGTTTGACTCCTTAACTGTAGGGGAAAATATTGCATTTCCGTTAAAGTATTGTAAAGGAATAGCGGATAGGGAAACTATAGAAGAGAAGACGAAGGAAATATTAAAACATGTAGAACTAGGAAATGTAAGTAATTTGTACCCCTCTGAGCTTTCCGGTGGCATGAGGAAGCGAGTTGCGATAGCAAGAGCCTTAGTTCACGAACCGGAGGTTTTGTTGTTAGATGAACCTACAACTGGATTGGATCCCTTGACTGCGAGACATATAGATGCCTTGATTGTAAATTTGTGTAGGAAGTTTGGAGTAGCGGTTTTAGTTGTAACCCACGACATGGTGTCAGCACTAGGCATAGCTGACAGATTAGTTTTGATGGAAAATGGACGAGTTGTTTGGCGTGGAACTTGTGAAGAGTGGAGGGAAACGAGCAACACGGCGGTAAAGCGTTTTTCGTCGGGGCTTGTTTCAGTGCGTGGAGGAGAATTACTATGACCAGAGAGATAAAAATAGGGACTTTTGCTCTTATGGCGATAATCTTGCTCAGTGTGTTAGTGTCTTTTAGTGGGGGTTTACGTTTTGGAGAAAGTGGATACCAGCTAGATATAGTGTTCGAAGATGCCATGGGGTTGAACATTGGCTCGCCAGTTTTGGTCTCAGGAATAGAATCTGGTCAAGTGAATGCAATGAAATTATTGGATAGAGGAGTATTAGTTAGAGTGGGCCTGAAAGAGGAAGTGCCAGTGCCTGTAGATAGTAAATTTACTATAGATACTGGAGGGTTATTAGGGGAGCCTAGGGTAAAAATAATAAGGGGAACTTCCAAAAAATTATTACAACCTGGAGTTAGAGTAAGAGGAGTTTTGCCTCCGTCCTTTGATGAAATACTTGAAGATATAGAGGAAGGACTTGGAGATATAAAAGCAACATTTTTAAAGGTAAACAATTTTTTAGAGAACCTTTCGCAGGCGGCAGATAATATGGATAGCTTTATAAAAGAGGCCAAACCTGCAATTATCAATGCTGCTAGTTCTGTGGGAGAAGCGGCTAACTCTTTTGAGGAGTTATCTGTGAATATGAATATGATGGTAGAAGAGAATAAGGAGGATGTTGCAAAGCTTGTTAAGAATGTTGAAGAGTTATCTAGGAGATTGAATTTTATAGTCTCGGACTTTGATAACGATAGAAAGGCAGGAAAAGATATAAGGCAGACTGTCCTAAAAATTAAGGAAGCTGCAGAATCTACACAAGAGATGGCGATTTCAATAAAAGAATTTGTCTTAGGTTTAAATGATAATAACTCAGGTAGCGGCTTAAACTTGAAAAAATTGTCTGAGTTAGCGGATAGGGCAAATAAAACCCTTTCTTTTATAGAATCTATAAATCTTGAAGGAGATTTATATCTACATGAGGATTTGGATAGGAAAGATCCCATATTTGATACTTATGTTCGCTTGAGCAAGGTAGGATCTCCATACTCTTTAATTATGGGGATGGCAAATATAGGTGATGAACCCGGATTTACAGGGGTTGTGGGATATGACTATGGAAATTGGAGATTTGTTTCTGGGGCTATAAATGACTATTTTGGTTTTGGACTATCTTATAACCCTAATTTCTCCAGGGGTAATTTCGTAATAAGCTCGGAATGGTGGGACGAAGCAGGTGGTAGTTTCTCTGTAGAGGGCAAATATGCTCTGGACGAAGATTGGGGATTGTTTTTTAAACATCAAGAAAGAGATTCAGATGTAAGGGATTCTCTTGGATTGTTTTACAAGTTTTGAAACAATCCAAGCAAGCTTATAACGATAAGGTGGCATTGAGTAAGTTATGTTTATTACGTTGGAAGGAATTGATGGATCTGGAAAAAGTTCGCAAGCTAAGCATATTGCAAGAATGGTAAGAGGTATTTGGAAGACAGATAATGTCATACTTACCCATGAGCCTGGAGGGTGGCCTGGCGGCGCGTCTTTGCGAAGCACTATAATAAAAAGCCACTTTGAGAATCCGTGGACAGAATTGTTTCTTTTTATATCTGACAGATGTGAGCATGTAGCTAGAGTAATTTCTCCCATCCTGAAGAATGGCGGAATAGTTATTTCAGAAAGATATAATGATTCTACGTTAGCATATCAAGTATGGGGCAGATGTTTGCCTGAAAAGGATGTAAGGACAATTATAAATGTAGCAAAGTTGCCAGAACCTGATTTAACTTTTTGGTTTGATGTATCGATTGAGACAGCCGTAAAAAGGCTTTCGAAAAGAGGAAACATGGATAGAATTGAACAGGACTTGGAATTATTAAAGCGCATAGCTGAAGGTTACAGAATGCTTTGGGAGAAGAACCCGGAACGAATAAGAAGAATAGATGCAAATGGAGATGAAAAGTTTGTGCAATTGCAGCTTATGGAGGAGCTAAGAAAATATGTCAAAGGAAAATGTAGCTGCCAGTGAAGAAGAGCAATCTTATCTTCAGGAATCTTTTATTTCCATAGTGGCTGAAGTCAAGCATAATATAAGAGATACTAATTTTGCCTGTATAATTCCAGGTTTTTTGCAGAAAAAGCTGGCGGTAGAACTGGGGAAATATCTATTATGTGAAAATAGAATTGGTGGAGATTCGTGCGAATCTTGTACTTCTTGGGTAGGAGAAAGCCATCCTGATTTCATAGTTATAGGTTCCCCTGATAAGGCCCCAGGGATTAAAGAGTGCATGAGCCTATGGGAGGAAATATCTTTGTCCCCAGTTGTTTCAAATAGAAGGGTAGCTTTTTTGTTGGGATGCGATAAACTTTCCCTTCCTGCCGCCAATAGCTTGTTGAAACTTACTGAAGAGACTCCTGGAGAAGGAGTTGTGGCCCTTTTAATGGAGGAAGAAAAAATACTCCCTACATTAAGGAGCAGGTTGCATATATTCCGATTTAAATCACCTTTGCCTAAGGCCTTTGAAAATATCCCTAAAAGTAAAGAGGATTTTTTAAAGTGGCTCAAATCTGCATCAAAGATGGAGAATAATGAAATTTTGTTGGTTCTGTCTGGCTGGGTTTCCGCCTTAATGGGTAATGGTGAATTTAGAAAAGCTGCTAACTTGGAGGCTGTAAGAGTCTTAGTGGAAAAGTACAATGTGCCTAAGGAAATGCTGGAAGATTTACTTTATGCAGAGTTATGGGAGGGGTATAGTCTTGAGTTTCTATCTGATGTCCTTTGGTAAACCTAGGTTTCTAGGAGTAGTAAAAATAGATAAAAAGCTCCAAAAGGGTAATTATCTTGTGGTAGAAAGCGCCAGAGGGTTAGAACTGGCGTTGATTCTAGGGGAAACTAACCATGAAAAAATTGAGCAGTACAAGAAAAAATTTTGCGATTCTTCACAAGAAGAGTCACCTCAGTTAAAGGGGGGCGAACCTTCTTTTCAGGAATTAGTCTATATTAGAGAAGCTGAGGGGTCTGACCTGAGTGAAAGTTCTTTACAAAGAGAGGAAGAGGAAAAAGTTTTATTAGAAGCCAGAGAAATACTCAAAGATCACAAACTGCCGATGAAATTAGTAGAGGCCGAATATTTGTTGGATCGGAAAAAGTTGTTTTTCTTTTTTACTTCTGAACAAAGAATAGATTTTAGGGCATTTGTCAAAGATTTGGCCAGAAAATTCAAGACAAGAATAGAACTAAGACAAATCGGAGTGAGAGATGAGGCTAAAGTTGTTAAAGGGTTAGGACCTTGCGGGAGACCGTGTTGTTGTGGATATTGGCTCAACAGCTTTGAGCCAATTTGCATACGAATGGTGAAGGAACAAAATCTTTCGTTAAATCCTGCCAAAACTTCAGGAATATGTGGCCGCCTAATGTGTTGTATTGCTTATGAGCGGGAGAATTATTCCAAGTTGTGGGAAAAATTGCCCAACCCAGGCTCAAAAATAAAGGGACCGGATGCAACATATGTTATTTCTGGAGTAGATATAATTTCTGATTCTGTGAGAATAATAGAACCTGGCAAAGGAGAAATTTTAGTACACGTGGATAAGTTTGAAGCTTTCAGGGAATGCGTTGAAAAGGGAGAACCTTGGTCTGATTTTCAAATCAAGCCGCTTATTCTGGAGGATGTTGATGAAACATTAGATACAGGCGATATGGATGGCATGTTCGAAGGAAATGCTGAAATGACCGAAATAGAAGCCAAAACAGATAAATTTTTAACTTATGCTTGTGACGACAAGGTAGATAACGGCATATGTTATAAAGATGAAGGCAGTGGAAAAGAAAGTTTAAATGAGAAAAATAATAATCTCAAAAGTGATACTAATGAAGATTTACAATTTAAAGATAAACAAAAATTGAAACGAAAAAAATCTAAAAAGAAAAAAAACAAGCAAGAAGCACCTAAAAGAACAGAAGGGAAATCAAAAGGTGCGAGGAAAGAATTAAAAGGTAAAGAGAAAAAGGTGGCAAAACCCCACGCTAAAGGTCGGAATAATAAATCTCAATAGGGCGATAGACTAAATAGAGGTGAAAGTCATGGTTTTAGGCAGTATAAGAGAAAAACTAGCAAAAGTGCGAAATCGTCTAGGTGTAGCCAATCTGATTTCTAAAAGTAAAGTATGGGATGAAAATTTTTGGGAAGAGTTGGAGGATTTGCTGATACAGGGTGACGTAGGTGTAGAATATGCAGAAAATCTTTTGAAAGAAGTAAAAAGTAGAGTAAAAGCAAGGAAAACTCAGAAACAAAACGACATAAAGGATGTAGTAAGAGAAGTGTTAAAAGAAAGACTAGAAAGAATTGAAGGTATGGGAGAGGATGTAATAGTTGAGGATGAAGCTAAGAAGCTGATAATTTTAATAGGAGTTAATGGGACAGGGAAAACCACAACTGCGGCGAAGTTGGCAAAGATAGCTAGAGAGAAAGGTAGGCGCCCTATATTGGTAGCTGCCGATACTTTCAGAGCCGCAGCTATAGAACAGCTGAAAAGCTGGGGTGAGAGGTTAAATGTTAAGGTGATAGCTAGAGAACCGGGAAGTGACCCAGCTTCTGTGGTTTTTGATGCGATTAAGTCCGCTGAGGCGGGCGGTGAGGATTTCTTGATAGTTGATACGGCAGGTAGGATTCATACCAAGAAAAATCTAATGGATGAACTGGGCAAAATTATAAGAATAGCTTACAACCGAACTCCTTCTTGGAACAAAGAAGTTTGGTTAGTAGTGGACGCTGTTACGGGGCAAAATGGCCTCATTCAAGCCAAGACTTTTGGAGAAGCTTTGCCGCTTACCGGTGTAACACTTACAAAATATGACAATACCGCCAAAGGCGGTATATTATTAGCGATTGCTGAGCAACTTAACTTACCTATAAAATATGTCGGTTTGGGTGAAAGCGCAGAAGATTTAGTTCCTTTTTCTGTAGACGAATTTGTAAGTGGCCTGTTGGAATAAAAATCCTAAAGGAGAAGGTAGTGTGCTGAGATGTCATATCTCGTGAAACTTATTATAGGTGTGTTGTATCCCGACGAAGAATGGCTAGATTGGACTAAATGTAATTTGGAGAAAAAACTTGGGAAAGTAGAAAGAACTATAAAAGGCATACCTTTTACATATACAGATTATTATAAGGATATATCTCCCAACTTATTTAAAGCATTTTTTTCTTTTGTGGGACTTAGGTCTGCAGAAAAGCTAGCCGATTGGAAGATCCTTACGTGTGATATAGAGGCAATGTCAGGGGAATCAAGAAGGATAAACATTGATCCTGGATATCTTAATGGAGCTAGATTAGTTTTAGCTTCTACAAAAGATCATGCTCACAGAATTTACTTAAGAGATGGAATTTTTGCAGAAGTCACGTTGAGATATAAAGGTAAAAAATGGGTTCCGTTTGATTATACCTTTCCAGATTTTAGAAGCGGTTTATATGATGGCTTTTTATCAATAGTTAGAGCTGATTGGCTGAAAGAAATGAAAGCATACAAGGAGGATGAATAGGTTGATAGAGAGATATATGACAAAAGAAATGAGTGAATTGTGGTCTGACGAGAATAAGTTTAAAACTTGGTTAGAAGTAGAGATGGCCGTTTGTGAGGCGTGGACTGAAAAAGGCGTTATCCCTTTCGAGGCTATGGATATTATACGACAAAGGGCAGGTTTTGACATCGATAGAATTAAAGAGATAGAGAAAGAGGTTCATCACGATGTCATAGCGTTCGTAACGTCTGTTGCAGAGAAAATTGGGCCTGAGGGGAGATATATCCATCTAGGGCTTACTAGCAGTGATGTAATTGATACTGCTTCTTCTTTGTTGATCTCAAGAGCCTTAGATATTTTAATTGGTGCTTTAGTTTCCTTGATTGATGTTGTTCATGAGAAGGCCAATAAGTTTAAATACATTCCCTGCATCGGTAGAACTCACGGTGTACATGCCGAACCTATGACTTTTGGCTTAAAAATTTTGAATTGGTTTGATGAACTTTTGAGGAATAAAATCCGATTGGAAGAAGTTAGGGAAATGGTAAAAGTAGGGAAAATATCTGGTGCGGTCGGAACGTATGCCCATTGCCCCCCAGAAATAGAGAAAAGGGTTTGTGCCATATTGGATCTTAAGCCAGCCCCCATATCCACACAAATTCTCCAGCGGGATAAGCACGCTTCAGTTATGACGAACCTGGCCATACTGGGAGGCACTTTAGAGAGAATAGCATTGGAGATTAGGCATCTTCAAAGGACGGAGGTTCTTGAGGCGGCCGAGCCATTCTCTTCAAAGCAAAAGGGGTCCTCTGCTATGCCACATAAGCGAAATCCTATACTGTGTGAAAGAATATGTGGCATGGCAAGATTGCTAAGAGGATATGCTATTTCGGCCATGGAGAATATGGCATTGTGGCATGAGAGGGACATAAGCCATTCTTCTGTCGAGAGAGTTATTTGGCCTGATGGGTTCAATTTAGCTCATTATATGATTTTAACAATGTTCAGAATAATTGATAGTATTGATGTGTTTGAAAAAAATATGAAAAATAATTTAGAAATAACATGCGGGTTGATTTTTAGCCAGAGAGTGCTATTAGCCCTTGTAGATGCAGGAATGGATAGAAACTCTGCCTATGAAATAATTCAGTCCAACGCAAAAAGGACATGGAAGACAGGTGAAGATTTTAGGGTATTGTGCAAAAATGATGAAAGAATAACAAGTCACCTGTCTGTTGAGACTTTAGATTCCCTTTTTGATATAGGGTATTATCTAAGACATGTAGATTCTATTTTTGATAGATTTGCCGAAAAATCATATAAAAATATTTAATTTTAATTAAGGAGGTGCCAAGTATGAGTAAACCTGAGCGGAATATGGCACTTGAGCTGGTGAGAGTAACTGAAGCTGCTGCTATGGCTGCAGGTCGATGGATGGGTAGAGGAGATAAAATAGCATCTGACGCAGCAGCCGTAAATGCCATGCGTTACATGCTCAACACGATAAACATGAAAGGAACTGTTGTCATAGGGGAAGGGGAAAAGGATAAAGCTCCTATGCTCTTCAATGGGGAGGTTCTAGGCACTGGGACTTTGCCAGAAGTAGACATCGCTGTTGATCCCATTGACGGAACAAGGCTCCTCTCTTTAGGCAGACCTAACGCTATCAGTGTGGTGGCTATTTCTGAAAAGGGCACCATGTATAATCCAAAACATATTTTTTATATGAATAAAATAGCTACAGGGCCAGGATCAGCGGATGCGATAGATATAGAGGCACCAATTGCAGAAAATATTCGTAAAGTGGCATCAGCTCTTAATAAAAGCGTAGAAGATGTAACAGTTGTTGTATTAGATAGGCCAAGGCATGAGCATATCATAAAGGAAATAAGAGAAGTAGGAGCAAGGATAAGACTTATACCTGATGGGGACATAGCTGGAGCTTTAATGACCTGCAAGGAAGACAGTGGCATAGATATGCTAGTAGGTATAGGCGGATCTCCTGAAGCAGTTATCACTGCATGTGCATTGAAATGTGTAGGAGGCAACATGCATTGTAAGTTATGGCCCAGAAATCAGGAAGAGGCTTCAAAATGCAAAGATTATGGCATGGATCTCAACAAAGTATTGGAGTTAGATGACTTGGTCAGCTCAGATAATGTGTTTTTTGCGGCTACAGGCATAACGGATGGAGAACTTCTTAGAGGAGTGCGTTATCAAGGCGAGAAAATAAGGACTAGCTCTTTAGTGATGAGGTCCAAAAGTGGTACCATCAGGTACATAGATGCAGTGCATAGCTTGAAAAAGCTAGAGCGTTATAGCGATATTAACTACAGCCCTCGCTACGAGTAATGCCCTAATTGTGTGGAATGTGACCTATTCTGCTATAAGTGCGGCTCCTATGACAGCCTGTCCGACCGATATAGATTCATCGTTAGGAGATAAGGAGGTATGCCAATGGGGCCGCAAGCCTCTTTGTTTAAGGTAAGGTATTATCAGTGTAAAAAGCCTTTTGTTCTGCCATACCCCTCCAGACAAAACAACTTCTTTTATACCCGTTTCACTTGCTACCTCGTAACACATATTTGCAAGGTTTTTTGCGAGTCCTTTGTGAAAGGCCGCAGCAATTCTAGGTATAGGTAATTTATCCTTAGCTTGTGTTATCCATTTTATTGCTGGTCTCCAATCTAAAACTAAGTTTCCTTCTGTATGTATTATGGAGAAGGGAGCCTCTTCTTTCGCTCCTGAGCTTATAGCTTCTAGCTCCATTGCAGCTTGACCGTCATAGGTTATTAGTTCTTCTAAACCTATAAGTGCGGCAACACCATCGAAAAGTCTGCCGCATGAAGATGTTTTGAGCGAAAAGCGTAAAGCTCCTTCCATTAAAGGAATTAGTTTGGAACGATTGGGCCATATTAAATTTGCTAGCTGCTTTGCTTCATTTTTGCCAAAGGTCTCATAAAGAAGAGAATATGCGAATCTCCAAGGCTCTAATATAGCTTTTTCGCCTCCAGGTAGGTAGGCTTCATGAAAGAACCCTTTCCTAGTGAAGCTTTTTAAGTCTCCTACAAGAATTTCTCCACCCCATATATTCCCATCGGTCCCTAAGCCTGTACCATCCAGTATTAGTCCTATGACTGGATGATTTATTCCATTTTCTACCATACAGGAAACCATGTGAGCGTGGTGATGCTGAACTTTAAACTCCGCTAAGGTGCCATTTTTTACGATTTTATCTACTATTTGACTTGATACGTATTGAGGATGCAAATCCTTAACGATCGCTGTTGGTGTAAACTTGTAAAGCTTAAAAAAGTGTTTTAATGCTTCCTCATAATAAGTTGCAGTATCCAAAGATTTGAGGTCACCCAAATACTGACTTGGAATTATGTATTTGTCGATTGTTATGGCAAAAGTAGATTTCATTTCGGCACCTGCTGCAAGGATGCGAGGCATATTTTTTTTGACCAAGATAGGATGTGGTACATATCCCCTTGCTCGCCTGTAGAAGATATGCCTTTTACCAGCAGATGCCACGACTGAATCATCAATTTTCATTCTTATATCTCTGTTATGCATCAAAAAATAATCTACAATTCCAGAAAGCTTACTTTTGGCCTCATCGTTGGAAGACACAATAGGAGTTTCTGATACGTTTGCGCTAGTCATCACTAATATGGGGATCTCCCTTAACAGGAGAAAATGCAATGGGGTGTATGGCAACATCACTCCTAAAGTATCTAACTTTGGTGCCACAAGTTCGCTAATTTCACTATTGTCTTTCTTTCTGCAGACTACTATGGGTTTTCTTGGTGAATTGAGCAAACTTCTAGCTTTGTCAGTTAGATGCACCAGTTTTTCTGCAACGGTAATGTCTTTAACCATGAGTGCAAGAGCTTTGTAGGGGCGTTTTTTTCGGGCCCTTAATTTTGATAGTGCTTCATTTGAAGGCAAACACGAAAGGTGAAAGCCTCCAAGTCCTTTAATGGCAACTATGTGGTTTTCTTTTAAGAGGCGAATGGCCTTATCTATAGCATCTTTGTTTTTGGCTAAAGCTGAATCAGATGTTGTGCTTTCAAGCCAAACGTGAGGTCCACAGTGTGGACAGGCAACCGGCTGCGCATGATATCTTCTGTCATTACAATCTTCGTATTCTTTTTTACAATCTGGACACATTTTGAACTTCGCCATAGTGGTTTTGGGCCTGTCATAGGGCAGGCTTTCAATTATCGTGAAGCGAGGCCCGCAGTTTGTGCAGTTTATAAAAGGGTACTCGAAGCGACGGTCAGAGGGGTCGGTCATTTCCGCCAGACAATCTTCGCAAGTGGCTATGTCCGGTGGTATTAAAGCTTTAGTTTCCACTTTCTCAGTGCTCGGCAATATTTGAAAACTTTCGGGCAAAGAGTTAACAGCTTTTTCCTCCATTACTTGAATGCTTTGTATGTATGAAAGAGGAGGAGCGTCAGTTAGAAGCTTTTGTTGGTAACTTTCTATTTGTTCTTTGGTTCCAAATATTTCGAGGAAAACACCTTCTGACGTATTTGAGACAGACCCTGTTACACCAATCTCTTGGGCCAGTTTGGCACAGAAGGGCCTAAAGCCAATTCCTTGTACTATTCCACTTACAAGTAAAATTACTTTTATGTACATTGACAAACCCCCAATCTGAAGGCATTGTAATGTGTATAAAGAATCTACTCAAGATGGCATTTAAGATATAGATGATTTTGACAGGTGAGGTGGGAAATATGTCTTATCTAGAAAAAGGGTTGATTCATGTTTATACAGGCAATGGGAAAGGAAAAACTACGGCAGCCTTGGGCTTGGCGCTTAGAGCTGCTGGACATGGAGCCAAGGTATCTATAATTCAATTTATGAAAGGCTGGCCCTATTATGGAGAAATAGAAGGGCTTAAGAAATTTAGTAATATAACTCATTACTTAACTGGGAGACCGGATTTTGTTGATCGTGCAAACCCTGATCCAGAGGATTACAAAGGCGCAGAAGAGGGACTTAGATTGGCAAAAGAAGCGATAACTTCTGGAGAGTATGATTTGGTCGTATTGGATGAAATAAATGTTGTTCTTGATTATGGCCTTCTTAAGCTCGAAGAGGTTTTGGAAATCATCAAAAAACGCCCAACAAATGTAGAAATTGTCCTAACAGGAAGAAATGCTCCTAAGCAACTTATCGATGAGGCAGATTATGTAACAGAAATGGTAGAAGTAAAACATCCATATGCTAAGGGATGTTCTGGCCGGAAATGCATAGAATATTAATGCTTATATCAATAAGCTTATAGACTTAGTGGAATTTTGCAGTGTAAAAATTTGGATGAGGTGTAAAAATTGGTCGAGAGAGTCCTGCTTGGATTTAGTGGCGGAGTAGATAGCACCATGGCATGTCTTGAGCTGTTGCAAAGCGGCTATGACGTAGTGCCAGTAACTTTGTTCTTTAAGGGGTTTCATTCCGAAGCAAACATCAAAAAAGCCAGGATGGTTGCTGAGGCTTTGGGCGTAAAAAATAAACATTTAGTTTATGAAAGCAAAGAACTATTTAAAAGAGAAGTTCTTTGCGATTTTTTAGGAAATTACGAAAAAGGTTTCACTCCCAATCCATGCGTAATATGCAACGAAAGAGTGAAATTCAAGGTTTTAATGGAGATTGCTAACACAGAAGGTTGCAATAAAATCGCTACGGGACATTATGCAAGAATATCAACTGCTTCTAGGGATGTTAAGCTGTGCAGGGGTATAGATCCAGCCAAGGACCAAAGTTATATGCTGTATAGGTTGCCAAAAACATTTTATTCGTATTTGCTCTTTCCTAATGGAACAAAGACTAAATATGAAATTTGGGAAAAAGCCCTTCAGGTTTTTCCAGATATTACAAAAGGCATGAAGGAGAGCGAGGATTTATGTTTTTTGAAGAAAGGCGAACTATACAATTTTCTTGAGAAAAATATAGATAGTACCAAGAGAGGAGCAATTGTTAGCGTATCTGGTGAAATTTTAGGTCGCCATAATGGCATATATAAGTATACTATAGGGCAAAGGCAGGGATTGGGACTAGCTGGTGGCCCTTGGTATGTGGTGGATAAACGAAAAGACGAGAACGTAATAGTAGTGGGGAGAAAGGAAGATCTGTCAGCGAACGTAATATATTGCAGCAATGCTGTAATGCACGAGAAAATAATAGATGGAACATTGTTGGCTTTTAAACATCGCTATAGAGCGAAACCAACAATGGGCATTTTTTTCAATATAAACAAAAAAGGGTTTATGATAAAACCTATAAAACCTGTTTATAGTGTTGCGCCTGGACAATCTTTAGTTTTATATTCAGGCTCAAGAGTTGTTGGTGGAGGCATTATCGAAAAAAGTGTTAGGGGGAATAAAAATGATTAAACCATTAAGTATAGAAAAACTTCGCAAGAGGACAAATCCTGCAGATTTGGGTTTTGAGACAACCAGAGACATAGGAGGATTAGAGACGATAATTGGGCAGAAAAGAGCAGTAGAGGCCATTTCTTTTGGCCTTAGCGTTCCAAATAAAGGATACAACATTTTTGTGGTTGGCAGTCAAGGAAGTGGCAGAACAACATATACTCTAGAAAGAGTTAAAGAAAGGGCAAAAAGAGAGAAAGCCCCTGATGATTATTTATATGCATATAATTTTAAAAATCCTGAAGAGCCAGTTGCTCTAAGTTTGCCTGCAGGTAAGGGTCCTGAACTCGCCAAACACATGTCGGATATGATAGAAGAACTTAAGAATGTTCTCAGTAAAACTTTTGAAAATAATCAGTATGAAGATGCAAAAGCTCAATTGGTGAAGAATTTTCAGGAAGAAGTTAACGGCTTAATGGAAGAGTTAAGAGAATGGGCTCTTGCAAAGGGTTTTGCTATCAAAAGGACGCCTCAAGGTTTTGTAAACATTCCTGTAATTTTAGATGAAAACTCAGACTCTGACTCGGAAGAGCAGGAAGATGGCGCTCCTTCTAATGGCAAAAATACAAAGCCTAAATATAAGGAGATGCAACAAGAAGATTTTGAAGCTCTTTCAGAAGAGGAACAAAAGGACCTTCAAGAAAGATCAGAGGCTGTTTCCCAGAAAACTTTGGAGGTTTTAAGGCTCATAAGGGATAAAGAAAAGAAGCTTAAGGAAGAAATCAAGGAATTAGAATCTGAAATATGTCGAACAGCGATAATGCCATATATGCAAGAATTAAAGGAAAAATTTGGCTATGAGGGTAAACTCGGAGATTGGTTTGACGCATTGCAAGAAGATATCATAAGTAATTTTAGTATCTTTGTTGCAGCAGCCAGGGATGATTCTGTAAATGAGCAAGATTTTGGTCGGTATGATTTGAATATCTTTGTGACCAACAATCCAGAAAACGGTGCTCCTGTCATATGGGAAACTAACCCTTCATACTATAACATGGCAGGGAAGATTGAATACGAAAGTCGCCAAGGAGTTTTAGCTACTGATTTCAGGAAAATCATATCTGGAGCTATTCAAAAGGCTAATGGTGGATATTTGATACTTCAGGCAGAGGAACTATTAAGGAATTTTATGTCATGGGAGACTCTAAAGAGGGTTATAAGAACCCAACAAATCAGGGTAGAAAATCTTGGTGAGCAATTGGGAATTATACCTGTATCTTCTTTGCGGCCTGAGCCTATAGATATCAAGCTTAAAGTAATACTTATAGGCAGCCGCTTACTATATCATCTTCTGAATATTTATGATCCTGAGTTCCAAAAGTTATTCAAGATAAAAGCGGACTTTGATGTAGATATGCCCCGAGATTTAGAGAACGAAAAACAAATGGCCCTTTTTGTAGGAGGGTTTGTGCAAAAGGAAGGCCTTAAGCACTTTTCTGTAGATGCCCTAGCAGAGCTCATAGAATGGTCTTCTAGATTGGCTGGACATTCCAAAAAGATGTCTACTCAATTTAATAAGATTTGTGAGGTCATAGTAGAAGCTTCTGCATGGGCAAAAGATGCAGAAATAGTTGAAAGAGAGCATGTGATAAAGGCACTGCAAGAAAAGAAATTTAGGGCTAATTTAGTTGAAGAAAGAGTTTTTAGTGCTTATAGAGATGGAACTATAAAAATTCAGACAGATGGAGAAGTAGTTGGGCAGATAAATGGTTTGACGGTTGTGGATATGGGGGATTACTCTTTCGGCCATCCTGTTAGAATAACTGCCAACACATATATGGGATCAGAAGGGATTGTAAACATAGAAAGAGAAGTGAAGATGACAGGGCCTATCCACAACAAAGGCCTAATGATATTGGAAAGCTATTTGGGGCAAAAATATGCCCAAGATTTTCCTTTGTCTCTATCCGCTAGAATAACTTTTGAGCAGACTTATTCAGGCATAGAGGGTGACAGCGCTTCCTCCACTGAGCTATATTGCTTGCTCTCTTCCCTCTCCGAAGTACCACTAAAACAAGGGATAGCAGTCACCGGTTCTGTGGATCAACATGGCAATATTCAACCTATTGGTGGGGTAAATGAGAAAATAGAAGGATTCTTCAAATATTGTAAGGCCAATGGGCTTACAGGAGAGCAAGGTGTGATTATTCCGGAGCAGAATGTACAACACTTAATGTTAGACCATGAGGTCGTTGAAGCCGTTGCGTTGGGAAAATTTCATATTTGGGCAGTGAAGAGCATAGACGAAGGAATTGAACTGCTCACTGGAGTAGAGGCTGGGATTCCAGATGGAAATGGTTGCTTCCCTCCGGAAAGCATTCACGGCAAAGTCATGGCAAAGCTTAGAGGGTGGATGGAAAAAGCCATAAAGTTAAAAAAAGATATAGAGAAAGAGAATCGTCCTGTTAAAAAAAATAGAAGTGATGGAAATGAGAATGGGGCTGAAAAATAAAACTAAAAAAATCAATAGAACAACAGATGTTTATGGGAACTGTACAAGCGAAAAGGTAATTGCGAGCCTTGACTTGCTAGAGGAAACGTGGGGCAATGAAAAAAAACCTATTTATGAATCTTTTGAAGATCCTATTGATGGGTTAATAAAAACTGTACTATCTCAAAATACCAATGACGCAAACAGGGATAATGCCTGGCAATCATTAAAACATAGGTTCCCATCGTGGGATAAGGTTATGTCTGCAGAAGTAGGAGAGGTTGCTACTGCTATAAGGAGCGCAGGGATAGCTAATGTCAAGGCTCAAAGGATAAAAACAATTTTAACCAAGATAAATAACTCATTAGGAGAGTGCAGTCTTAAAAAACTTAGAGATTGGCATAAGGAAGATATAAAAGAATTTTTGGGCTCCCTTCCAGGTGTAGGCCCAAAAACTGTGGCTTGCGTTTTGTTATTTGATATAGGAATCCCTGCATTTCCCGTGGATACTCATGTTGCGAGAATTTCAAAAAGACTGGGTTTTATAGAAGAAAAGACTTCCCCTATAGAAATTGAGCGTTTTTTAGAAAATGTGGTGCCAGAGGAAAGATTTTTAGGAGGTCACCTTAACATGATTGCTCATGGCAGAGCCATTTGCAAGGCTGTTAAACCTAAATGCACCACATGTCCTCTGGCGAATTTATGCGAATTGACGAAATCCAGAGGAGATAGTTCCTAAATGAAGTTTAAAGTTGGTTGTGCAAGATGTTACCAATATAAGCCTGACAAGGTCCAAAAAGCTTTAGCAGAGGCCATTGAGAGGGCTGGGGGAGTGCCTGAGCTAAAGGAACAAATTATAGTAAAGCCTAATGTGCTTGCACCGCGGCATCCCGAGGATGCGGTTACCACCCACCCTGAAGTTGTTAAAGGATTAATCAAGGTGATCTCAAATGCCCTTGGCGACAACAAAAAATTCATAGTTGCAGATAATCCTGGATATATTTTTACGGAACAAAGGGACCTCCTTTTTGAGGTCACGGGCATGGCAGAGTTGTCCCGGGAGGGCTTGGCGGAAGTAGAGCTTCTTTCTGACAGAGGTCTTATTGCTGTGGAAAATAAGACTGCTACTAATTTGCGGTATCTCAGGGTCTCAAAAATATGGCTGGATGACGAGTATTCTATAATCAACGTTGCCAAATTGAAGACACACGTGGAGACGCTAATCACGGGTTGTATAAAAAATATATTTGGTATCGCCGACAGAAAGACAAGAAAAGAGGCTCACGCTGCAACCAACCAAAGGCAGTTTTTGGAAGCTATTTTAGATATTTACACTCTCAGAGAACCGCATTTTCACATTATGGATGCAATAACTGTTATGGAAGGTAACGGGCCTTCCCGTGGTACACCTAAGAGGGGAGGTTGGATTTTAGCTTCTCACAATGCCTTGGCTGTGGATATGGTCTCAGCTTATATGATGGGGTACAGAAACCCCTTAGATGTCCCACTTCTCAATGTAGCCGCAGGAAGAAGATGTGGACCCTCTTCTCTGAATGAAATTGAGTTGGTGGGTGCAACCTTTGAAGATCTGGTAATCGAAGATTTCAAAAAAATAACAACATTTATACCAAAAATTCCTTCCTTTCTGAGGGGGTTCGCACATAGTTTGGTGTATTTCTATCCTGTTCTGAACAAGAATAATTGTCTTAAATGTGGTATCTGCAAAAAAGTCTGTCCTGTAAATGCTATAAAAATGGAACCCTTTCCAATTATAGATAGATCCAAATGTGTGAAATGCCTCTGTTGCCACGAGATGTGTCCCAATGGCTCGATGGAATTAAGAGACAGTATGCTTAAAAAAATAATTGGCAGGTAACTGAACTATAAACAATGACTTACAGGCAGAATGCGAGGAGGGACGTATAACAAAACTTTACGCTGCCAATATTCTGTCCCTCCCGCTACTTCTTAAATATTACAAATGGAGGTTACTCTTTTATTCTTTCAAGTACTGTCTTATAACCGTCAGCTCCATATTCTAAGAATTTCTTAACTCTGCTTATGGTAGCTGTGCTGGCTCCTGTCTGTTGGGCTATCTGAGGATACGTGTAACCCTCGCTTAATAGCCTCGCAACTTCCAATCTTTGTGCCAATGCCCTGATTTCACCGATTGTTGCTATGTCTTCTAACAGGGCATATACTTCTTCCGGAGTTTCTAACGAAAGAATGGCCTTACAAAGCTGGTCTGTTAGTCTGTCTTTCCATTTTTCTGTCATAATTTGTCTTCCTCCTTCACAAATTGTGTTAATTAAGTAACTAAAATGATATGGTCTACTTTATTTTATCAACATGTTTTACAATACACAAGTGTTGCTGCGTGAAATTGCTAAATAGAGTAAATTTTTATAATTTAGGGACTTTGTAGGAATCTAAAATACAAAGATGCAAAGGACTTGACAATGTACCTGTTGGAATCTAGAATTGTCGCCGGCACTTGGGAATTGTTACCAGGGGCTGTAGCGCAGAGGGAGCGCGCTTCCTTCGCACGGAAGAGGTCGGGGGTTCGAGTCCCCCCAGCTCCACCAAAGGGCAAAGGGTTGTAAAGGGTGTTACTTTTGTGTAGAATATCGGGGCGTAGCGCAGTCTGGTTAGCGCACCTGCTTTGGGAGCAGGGGGTCGAAGGTTCGAATCCTTTCGCCCCGACCAAGCAAAGGCGGGAATAGCTCAGTTGGCAGAGCGACGGCCTTCCAAGCCGTAGGTCGCGGGTTCGAATCCCGTTTCCCGCTCCAGCTTAAAACGCGCTTGTAGCTCAGTTGGATAGAGCAACGGACTTCTAATCCGTAGGTCGCAGGTTCGAATCCTGCCAAGCGCGCCATATTGTAAACTTATGGTGGGCGTAGCTCAATTGGTCAGAGCGCTGGACTGTGGCTCCAGAGGTTGGGGGTTCGATTCCCCTCGCTCACCCCATGTTACAAGCGCCCGTAGCTCAGCTGGATAGAGCGGCGGACTTCGGATCCGTAGGTCGCGGGTTCAAATCCTGCCGGGCGCGCCAAGGTTTGCGGTTTTGTTTTTTGGGCCATTAGCTCAACTGGCAGAGCACCTGACTCTTAATCAGGGGGTTACAGGTTCGATTCCTGTATGGCCCACCAAAGTTGTAGGTTGTGGTTCCAGAGGAGTCTGGAACCTTTTTTGTATACCCTGACCGCTGTTGTGCATTTTTGGATTGCTATGGCAGTATGTTGACAATATAGCTTGCCCTATTTAGAATGTTCTCTGTTCTGTGTAAGTGGCGGTTTTATTTTGGGTCATTAGCTCAACTGGCAGAGCACCTGACTCTTAATCAGGGGGTTACAGGTTCGATTCCTGTATGACCCACCAAAGGTTTTGCGAGAGTGGCGGAATTGGTATACGCGCTGGACTTAGGATCCAGTGCCTTCGGGCGTAGGGGTTCGAGTCCCCTCTCTCGCACCAAGAGTGAAGTAACGAAACCCCTTCTTTTCCATTATGGAGGGGTTTCTTTTGTTTGAAGATTTTGATTATGCTCTGTTTCTTATCTTTCTATAAGTTGCCATTTGTGTTAATATTTTCAAGCTGTATTGTTTTTGTAATAAGCTAAAGCTTATGACTGGTAGGTATAGTTGAGAAACAAAAATATAAGAATTTTTGGAGGGAGTTGTAGCAATTGCGTTCGGAAATAATATCCCAGGAGAAAAATGTAGTAAAAATACAGGCTCAGGTGTCACAGGAGGATTTTAAAAAATCCTTCGAAGAGGCTATAAACGAGCTAAGAAAAAAAGCTAACATAAAAGGCTTTCGAAAAGGAAGAGTGCCTAGAAACGTCTTGCTTCTACACTTGGGCAAAGAGGCTATTCAGTCCGAAGCTTTGGAGAAATTGATACCGGAGATGCTGGATAAGATTGTAGAAGATTATGGGCTTGATCTAATCGACAGGCCAAAAGTGGAGATTGATGAAATAAAGGATGGCGAGCCTCTCAATCTAACTTTTACGTTTGAAACCCGCCCTGAGGTTGAGCTTCCAGAGATTGAAGAGCTTGAGGTTGAAAGAGAAGTAGTGGAAGTAAACGATGAGTTGATAGACAAAGCTGTGGAGGAGATACGATTTTCTTTCTCTGAAAAAGAGCAGGTGGAAGGAAGACCTGCCAAAGAAGGAGACATAGTTGAAATTAATTATACCGTAAAAGTTGAGGGGAATGATGAATCTCAGGAACCTCAAAAGACAACAGTAGAGCTTTCCCCTAGCACTTTGCGAAAAGAGTTTTTAGATGCTCTGCTGGGCAAAGAGGTTGGAGATAAAGTTGACGTCGAATTGGAAGTGCCTAAAGAAAAGGAAAATAAATCAGGCGATGAAGTTTCTAATGCTGAAGAAACTGAGAGAGTTGGTTACAGTATAGAGATACTATCTATATTCGAGAAAAAATTACCAGAGGTGGGAGCGGACCTTTTTGCGAAAGTCTTTGGGGAAGATGTACAGGATGAAGACACTTTCAGGCAGAAAATAAAAGAAACTTTGGAAAAGAGGTTCAGCGATGAAAGCTGGGAAGCGGCTAAAGAGAGAGCTGTCGAATTAATATGTGACAAAAGTTCTGTAGAGTTGCCTGAAACCTTAATAAAGCGTCAAATGGAAGAGCTCAGAAACGAGGACGTAAATATGGTCCAGAAACGTTTCGGGAAATCGTGGGAAGAATATGCTAAGGAAGTAAATTTAAACGAAGAAGAATATAATGAGAACCTCAGGAAATATGCGGAAAAGTTAGTCAAGAGAACTCTAGTGCTGGAAGCAATGGCAGAAAAAGAGGGTATATCGGTGGAAAGAGAAGATCTACAGCAAGAGATAGCTAAACTTGCCCAGTCTGTAAATGCTGACCCTGAAAGGGTACAACAGGTGCTTGCTCATGACAAAGAAAGGTTATCGAACATAATAGGGAAAATTAGGTTTGAGAAAACAGTGAATAATTTGATGAACCGTATAAAGATTAAGGAAGTGTCTGTAAGCAAGAAGGAAAACGAGGGGAATAGTGCAGAAGAGAATTAATCTAATGTCTAGCAAAAATAATTTAGCGTTGGGAGGTATGTCTATGCTCGTACCTATGGTCATAGAGCAAACCGGGAGGGGCGAAAGGGCATACGACATATATAGTCGCCTTTTAAAAGACCGAATAGTGTTTATAGGGGAAGCCATTGATGATCATTTGGCTAACCTAGTGGTTGCCCAGTTGCTCTTCCTCGAAAGCGAGGATCCAGAGAAGGATGTTTATGTATATATTAACAGTCCTGGGGGTGTAATAACTTCTGGATTAGCTATATATGACACTATGCAGTATATAAAATGTCCCGTTTCTACTATTTGTATTGGTCAAGCTGCTAGTATGGCAGCGGTTCTTCTGGCGGGCGGAGAACCTGGCAAGAGAGTAGCTCTTCCAAGTGCCAGAATAATGTTGCACCAACCATTAGGAGGCGCACAAGGGCAGGCTGTGGATATAGAAATTCATGCCAAGGAAATTCTTAGACTGAAAGAGAGATTGAATGACATACTTACATATCATACCAAACAACCAAGGGAGAAGATAGAAGCTGATACCGACAGAGATTTCTTTATGTCTGCTGAGGAAGCAAAAAAATATGGTATTATAGATCAAGTGATAGAGAAAAGATAAAAACCTAAGCTTGTTGTTAAGGATATGTGTATGATAAAAACGGACGTAAAATAAAAGGGAGTCCAATAGCGGCCTCCCTTTGTTTCTTGTAAAATAACATGAATAAATATAGAAATCGAAAGAGCGATGCGAATTGAGAGGTGCACTCAAATGAGTAATATTTCAAAGGGTAAAGATGGGAGAAGGGAAATAGAGCACAGGTGCTCTTTTTGTGGAAAATCACAGAAAGAAGTCAAGAAGCTTGTGGCAGGACCAGGGGTTTATATTTGTGATGAATGTATAAATCTTTGCAATATTATCTTGAGGAATGACCTTGTAGATCCTCAAGGAGAGATGCTAGGCAAAGATCACTATAATGAAAGGCCTGGGGTTAGTAGGGAAAGTAGCAAAAATTTACCAAAGCCAACGGAGATAAAGGAGTTTCTCGATCAATACGTAATAGGCCAAGAGTACGCTAAAAAAGTCTTGGCTGTAGCGGTATACAATCACTATAAAAGAATTTTCGAGCTTGGTAAAAGTAAAGATGATGAGGTGGAAATGGCTAAGAGCAATGTGCTCTTGATAGGGCCAACAGGATGTGGAAAAACGCTCTTGGCGGAGACTCTGGCGAAGATGCTTGAGGTGCCTTTTGCAATAGCCGATGCAACAACACTTACAGAGGCAGGCTACGTTGGAGAAGATGTAGAAAACATTTTAGTTAGACTTTTGCAGGCAGCAGATTATGATGTGGCTTTGGCCGAAAGGGGTATTATCTACATTGACGAGATTGATAAAATCACCAGGAAGTCCCAATCTGTGTCAATCACAAGAGACGTGTCTGGAGAAGGAGTACAACAAGCGCTACTTAGGATAATAGAAGGAACCGTAGCTAATGTGCCACCAAAAGGAGGGCGTAAGCACCCTCATCAAGATTTTATACAGGTAAACACTAAGAATATCCTTTTTATCTGTGGAGGAGCATTTGACGGTCTGGAAGAAATAATAGAAAGGCGACTCAATAAAAAAATCATAGGTTTTGGAGGAAAACTTGCGTCAGAAGATGAGAATGCTGGCAAAATTCTGAGACATGTTATGCCAGAAGATCTTCTTGTATATGGTTTTATTCCTGAATTTGTAGGTAGGCTTCCTGTCATAGCTCCAATGGATGCTTTGGATACGGAAGATTTAGTCAAGATTCTTGTAGAACCCAAGAATGCCCTCATTAAACAGTATAAGAAAGCTTTCGCGATGGAAGGGATAGAGCTTGAAGTGACGGAAAAAGCCCTTTTGAGTATAGCTGAAGAAGCGAAAAAACGAGATACAGGAGCAAGAGGCTTGAGATCTATACTTGAAACATTGATGCTTGATTTAATGTACGAATTTCCGGCTAAAGCTAAAAGCTTGCGGAAAGTTATAATTGACGAAGAATACGTAAAAGATAAGAAAGGTCCCATAATTGAGTATAAGGATAAGAGTGGAAATGAGGAGGTAGCATAGATTGACAAAGGACAAGCTGGAAAATAGTTTGAATTATGATATAGAAACCGGAAAAGAAAAAGATATCCTTCCTCTTTTACCAGTAAGAGATATAGTGCTTTTCCCTGGAGTAGTTACGCCTCTTTTTGTGGGTAGGGTGCGCTCTAAAAAAGCTCTCGAGTGGGCCTTAAATAATGGAGATAGGAGAATTTGTATTGTAACCCAAAAGGACATGGAAATTGAGGAGCCTACCCTAGATGATTTATATGAAGTAGGAGTATTAGCAAATGTGTTGCAAATGGTGAGGTTGCCAGATGGCACGACGAAAGTGCTAATAGAGGGAACTAAAAGGGTTTATGTAAAAGAATTGATTTTTTCTGATGATTTCTACATGTGTGTCTATAAGAATGTAAAAGAAGAGGAACATGAGAAAAGTGATCACTGGTCTTTGGAACCATTGAAAAGATCAGTTTTGAGTCAATTTGAGAAATATGTTTCTCTACACCCCAGGATACCTCCAGAGATTTTAATGACTGTGACGGATGCGGAAGATCCTTCGCAATTGGCGGATCTAGTGGCATCTCATTTGATGATAAAAATAAAAGATCGGCAGAACATACTGGAAACTATTGACGTAAAAGAAAGAATGGAAAAGATATTGAAGGTTTTGTTTCGGGAAATCGAACTTTTGCAGCTTGAGCTATCTATCCAAGAGAAGGTTAAGCAACAGCTTGAGAAAAGCCAGAAAGAATATTATCTCAGAGAGCAGCTTCGGGTTATACAAAGTGAGTTAGGGCAAAATGAAGAATTTTCAGAGATAGAAATGCTTAGAAAGAACGTAATAGAAGCCAAAATGTCTCCTGAGGCCCAAGAGAAAGCCCTACATGAACTTGAGCGGATGTCCAAGATGCCTCCACTTTCTGCTGAGGCCACAGTTGTACGTACATACATTGATTGGCTCATAAACATGCCTTGGGAAAAGCGCACTAGAGACACTGTAGATATTAAATTAGCCCAAAAAGTGTTAGACGAAGACCATTATGGTTTGGAAAAGGCAAAAGAGAGAATATTAGAATTTCTGGCTGTTCGAAAGAAAGCATCAGGGAAAGTAAAATCCCAAGTTTTATGTTTTGTGGGCCCTCCAGGGGTAGGTAAAACGTCCTTGGGTAGGTCTATTGCTAAAGCTACTGGCAGGAGATTTGTAAATATGTCCCTTGGTGGTATTAGAGATGAGGCAGAAATAAGGGGACACAGAAGAACCTACATTGGTTCCTTGCCAGGTAGGATAATTCAAAAAGTTCGTCAGGCAGGAACTAAAAATCCAGTGATCTTGTTGGATGAAATAGATAAGATTGGAGCAGATTTTAGAGGGGATCCTGCTGCTGCTCTCCTCGAGGTATTGGATCCTGAACAAAATAGTACTTTCACAGACCATTTCCTTGAAGTGCCTTTTGATTTAAGCAATGTTATGTTCATAACTACAGCCAACGTGGTACACACAATTCCTAAACCATTATTGGATAGGATGGAAGTTATAAAATTGTCAGGATATGTATTGGAAGAGAAATATCAAATAGCCAAAAAACACCTCATACCCAAAGTCCTTAAGGAACACGGCTTAAGCAACAAGGAACTGACAATATTACCAACTGCCACAAAGAAAATTATTTCCGATTATACCCATGAAGCAGGGGTTAGAGAACTTGAGCGCCAATTAGCCAAAATCGCTAGAAAGGTAACAAAACGCATTGTGGAAGAACAACAAAAAAAATCTGAAGTGGTAGCCGAAAAGATCGGAGTAAAAGACCTCCGAAGGTATCTAGGGGTGCCAAGGCACTATGATGCTGGCTTGCCTAAAGAGCCTCAGATAGGAGCTATCGTGGGCTTGGCTTGGACTCAAGCTGGCGGAGATGTGTTGATAATAGAGGCTGTAACCATGAAAGGGAAAGGGAACATAATATTGACGGGCAACCTGGGGGAAGTTATGCAAGAATCTGCCAGGGCAGCGTTAAGCTATTTGAAAGCTCATTCAGAAGAATTAGGCATAAATGACGTGAAGTGGGATGAACTGGATATACATATACATGTTCCTGAGGGAGCGATTCCCAAAGATGGCCCTTCTGCTGGTGTAGCTTTAGCTACAGTGATTTACTCAGTGGCCTCAAGGCGCAAGATTCGCAACGATATTGCTATAACTGGAGAAACAACCTTACGTGGAATGGTGCTACCTGTTGGAGGCATAAAAGAAAAAATTTTAGCAGCGAGACGGTATGGAATGAAAGAGGTAATTCTTCCTGAAGGTAACAAGATAGATGTAGAAGAAATACCCCAGTGGTTAATTAAGGGTTTAAAAATAACTTTTGTAAGTGAAGTAAGGGAAGCAATAATTAGATGTGTGAGTGGTAATTAAAGATGAAAAAGTGGCATGGAAAATTGATAGCTACATCTTTTGCAAAAGACCAATTTCCTCCTGAAAAATATCCTGAAATTGCTTTTGCGGGGAGATCTAATGTAGGGAAATCGTCGCTAATAAACTTATTGCTAGGTACTAAGATAGCCAAAGTTAGTGGTAGTCCGGGAAAGACTAGAAGCATAAATTTTTACATGGTGGAGGCAAAAAATAAGTTTTGCCTAGTAGACTTGCCTGGATTTGGCTATGCTAGAAGAGATAAAGCAGAAAGAAATAAGTGGGCTAAGCTTATTGATTTTTATTCAAAACAAAGATCATCTCTTATTCTAGTAGTACATTTAGTTGATTTTCGTCATGGATTCTTGGAAAATGATATACTACTCCAAAATTGGATGAAAACTCAGGGACTACAGAGCCTGGTGGTTTTTACAAAAGTTGACAAGGTACCGACTACAAAAAGACTCAATTATTTGAAGAAGTATGCAGGTAAAATGTTTCCAGAAGTGCTTGGTCCTTTATGCGTTTCATCCGTAGACAAAACAGGACTTGACGAACTGAAAGGTTTTTTGATGAGTTACATTGACATGAAACTCGATAAAACACAGAAAGAAAATATAAACTAAATAGCAAAAATCAAAAGTTGCGGAGGAGGACATAGTATGGCTCAAAATTCAAGAGAAATAGGGAAAAGCTATGACCCGACACCTTTGGAAGATAAGTGGTATGAAAGATGGTTGGAATCAGGCGCATTTCATTCTGAACCTGATGATCAGAGAAAACCCTTTAGCGTCGTTATTCCTCCTCCTAATGTAACTGGTTCTCTTCATATGGGACATGCTCTTAACAACACCTTGCAAGATATATCGTGTAGGTATAAACGCATGGCTGGATACAATGTCATGTGGCTACCAGGAACAGATCATGCAGGGATAGCAACTCAGAATGTGGTAGAAAGAAAACTTCATGAGGAAGGTAAAACCAGACATGATCTTGGAAGAGATGCTTTTGTGCAGAGAATTTGGCAGTGGAAAGAAGAATATGGAAGCAGAATAATAAACCAATTAAAAAAATTGGGGGCCTCATGCGATTGGGAGAGAGAGCGCTTCACTATGGATGAGGGGCTGTCCAAAGCAGTGCGTGCCGTATTTGTAAGGCTTTATAAAGAGGGACTTATATACAAAGGGAAGTACATTATAAATTGGTGCCCCAGATGTCACACAGCACTGTCAGATTTAGAGGTAGAACATGACCCTAAAAAAGGAAAACTATATTACGTATTGTATCCATTTGCAGATAATTCAGAAGGTGGGGTTGTGGTGGCCACAACTAGGCCTGAAACTATTTTAGGGGACGTGGCTATAGCTGTTCATCCCAGAGATGAAAAAAATTCTGTTTATATTGGCAAAAAGGTAATGGTTCCACTATGTGATAGGGTCATACCGATAATAGAGGACAACATGGTAGATCCAGAATTTGGGACAGGCTTGGTTAAAATTACTCCAGCTCATGACCCTAACGACTTTTTAGTAGGACAAAGGCATAATTTGCCTCAAATCCAGGTAATTGATGAAAACGGTAGGATGAATGAGCAAGCCGGAAATTACTTTATGGGTCTAGATAGGTTTGAAGCAAGAGACAAAATAACAGAAATGCTTAAGGATAAAGGCCTTCTAGTTGATGTCATTGAGTATGAACATTCAGTAGGTCATTGTTATCGTTGTGGAACAGTAATTGAGCCGTATCTCTCAGAACAGTGGTTTGTGAAAACCAAGCCTTTAGCGGAAGAGGGAATTAGGGCAGTAAAAGAAGGTAAGATAGAAATAATTCCTGAACAATGGGAAAATACTTATTTCCAATGGATGGAAAACATAAGAGATTGGTGCATTTCAAGGCAGCTTTGGTGGGGCCATCGCATTCCTGCGTGGACGTGTAATGATTGCGGCCATGTAACAGTGTCAGAAGAAGATCCTTCGTGTTGTGAAAAATGTCGCAGCAAAAACATACAGCAGGACGAAGATGTGTTGGATACGTGGTTCAGTAGTGCCCTTTGGCCTTTCTCCACTCTTGGCTGGCCAGAGGAAACTAAGGATTTGCAATATTACTATCCAACAAGCCTTTTAATTACAGGTTTTGACATCCTTTTTTTCTGGGTAGCCAGAATGATAATGATGGGACTCAAATTTATGAGAGATGTACCTTTTGAGCAAGTTTACATTCATGCCCTTGTAAGAGATGAGCACGGGCAAAAAATGAGCAAATCCAAAGGTAACGTCATAGACCCCCTTGAAATAATCAACGTTTATGGAGCAGATGCTCTCCGAATGACGTTGGCAGCTTTAACAGTGCAAGGTCGAGACATCTATCTAAGTAAGGAAAGAATAGAAACATACAGGCATTTCCTTAACAAAATATGGAATGCAGCTAGATTTGCTCTCATGAATACTAGCGACTTTGATGGTATTCGTGAGGAAGATTTAAACTTGAGGAATCATGATAAATGGATAAAAGTTCGATTGTGGAAAGTTGTGGAGAGTGTGACCAATTATCTTGAAGGGTACCATTATGGCGAAGCTGCTAGACTTCTCTACGATTTTGTATGGAGTGACCTTTGTGACTGGTATTTAGAAATGGCGAAACCTGCATTGAAAGGAGACGAAGGAGATCTTAGGAAGAAAACATCACAGAAGGTATTATTAGATGTTTTCAAAGATGTTCTCAAGCTCCTTCATCCTTTCATCCCCTTTGTAACTGAGGAGTTGTGGCATGCTTTTGATTTCTCCAACCAATTTATAGAGAGGGAAAGCTGGCCAAAGCCCAGTGTTTATGGCGAAGGCGACCAAGATGTAGAGGAGAAGATGTCTACTTTGCAGGATGTTATCAGAGACATAAGAAATCTCAGAGCTGAGGCTAGGTTAGCACCGCAAAAGAAGGTCTCTGAGTGCTATTTATTAATACAGGACGCTCAAAATCGCCAGTTTATTAAAGACAATGAAGATATGGTGAAAATGCTCACCAAAGTAGAAAATATACTTTTCCTTGATCAGGATAGTTCTAAACCTAAAAGGGCATTGGCTTCTGTATCCGATTACGGAGAGGCTTTCTTGGCTGTAGATGGGGTTATAAATATCGAGGAAGAGATAAAAAGGCTGGAGAAAGAGCGAAAGAGTATTATGGAGGCAATTAAAAAATCTGAAAACAAACTGAGCAATGAGAAATTTACAGCAAATGCCCCAGCAGATGTAGTGGAAAAAGAAAGAAGAAAACTTAAGGAAAACGAAGAAAAATTAAGAAAGATAGAGACGAACTTAGAAAGGTTACGTTAGGAATATTTGAAAGATGCAGAAATCAATTGACGTTTGCTTTGAAGAAATTGAATCTTTAATAGCTAAAATATCAAGCAATAGCATAAAACCTGGACTGGGAAGGATTGCCAAGCTCCTTAAAGAGCTTGGCAATCCTGAGCGTAAATTTAGGGCAATTCACGTTTTAGGCACTAATGGTAAGGGATCTACGGCATGTTTTATAGATTCCATATTGAGAGAATCAGGGATTAAATCCGCTCTCTATTCCAGCCCACATATATACCATTTTGGAGAAAGGCTCATTATCAATGGGAACCCATTACCTTCAGGTAAATGGATAGAGAAAATTCAGGAAACAGCAAAAATTTTAGAAAATATGGAAGAAAAACCCTCTTTTTTTGAAGTTTCAACTGCTATAGCTTTTTCGCTGATTGCGGAGGCGAAAGTTGATTTTGCGGTAATAGAAGCTGGTTTGGGGGGGCGTTTAGATGCCACTAATGTCATGCCTAACGTTCTAGCCTCAGTTTTTACAGACATAGCTATGGATCATCAGGAATATCTGGGTAATGATATCCTGTCGATAGCAACTGAGAAATTTTCAGCATTAAGGCCAAATGGAAAAAGTTGTTATATAGGTGGTAACCTCAGCGTAGAGAATTTATACGTAGCCAATTGTAAAAGGTTGAATAACGAAGGACATATCACAACTAGAGAATGGAAAACAAGTTTTAGAAAGATGGATCTTTTAGAAACAACATTTGATATTGACACTCAAGAAAAAACCTTGGAAAACTTAAAAATAAATTTAAAAGGTTCCCATCAGGTAAGAAACGCTGCTAACGCTTTGATGGCGATACATCTTTTGGAAACTCAGAAGGCTGTTGAAATTTCTGAAAACACCATTAGAGCTGGGCTTTTGAATGCTAGATGGCCTGGACGATTTGAAGTTATAAAGATGCATGGAAAGACCATTATTTTGGATGGAGCTCACAACCCTCATGGAATGGCATCATTAGTTTCTACTGTAAAGAGTATTTTTCCTAATATGAAGTTCTCTATACTTTTTGCCGCTATGAAGGATAAAGAGTATGAAGAAAGTCTAAAAATATTGAATGAAATAGACGGAGATCTTTTTTTGGTATCTGTGCCTGAAATGGATAGAAGCGAGACTCCGCAACAATTGGCTAAGGTAGCTAATGAAATAGGTTGGAAAGGTCGATGCGTGCCAGAAGAAGATCTTGCAGTGGCCTTTGAAAGCGCGCTAAATTGCAATGATGTAACGTTGTGTTGTGGAAGCTTATATCTAATAGACAGGCTTTATAAGCTTATTATTTAGGAGGTACTGCCTCATTGGGAGATATTCCGAACTTGTTGCCAAATTATGAGGTCAAGAAAAATGAAGGTCAATATATACTAAAGTACGTGGCACCCCCCTCTTATAAAGGAAGCGCTATGTTGTTTATGAAAGGGCCACTATTGGAGAATACTTGTGGTAACCCCGAAAAGATAGCAGAAAAAATTTTTTATTCTAAAGATAAGAAACCAATAATGGCTCCAAAACAAGTACATGGAGTGAAGATATTGGAACCTTCACCGTCCATGTATCTACCATATAGACCTGAAGGGGATGGGGTAATTATAGATAGAGTCGGTATTCTCGGGTCGCTGCGTTTTGCCGATTGTTTTCCTATAATAATCCAAGGCTTGAGACCTAAACCTTGGATTGCAATAGCTCATTCAGGTTTCAAAGGAACACTGAAAAATATAGCTAAGGCTTTGATAGAAAAAATTATTGACAAGTTTGACATTCAGGGCGCAGAGGACATAATAGGCTGGATAGGCCCAGGAATTTGCAAAAATTGTTACTATAGGGTGAAAGATGAGCCTCTCACAGAAGAAGCTATGAAACTTTTCCCGGAGGAACATTGGCGAGTAGAAAATGATAGAGTTTTTTTCGATATAGCTGGGGCGATAAAAAAACAGCTGTGTGATTTGGGGCTTTCTTCGCAAGCAGTCAAGATAATAGACCTTTGTTCCTCATGCAACAATGATTTATTGTACTCCTATAGGCAAGGGGACGTTGAAGATAGAAACTTCCTTTTATGTTCTTTAGGTGACTAGGATTGATTATGAGACCAAAAAAATCGTTATGGTGGGATAATAAAATTAGAGCAAAAGGATATTATAAAGCCCGGAAGGTGGTTTTTGATGAGACCAGTTCGAGTCGGTGTTATGGGAGTAGGGCATTTAGGATTTCATCATGCTAGAGTTTACACGGAACTATTGAATGCCGAGTTGGTGGGTATAGTTGATATAAACGAAGACAGGGCAGCAAGTATAGGCGATCTCCTTAAGGTACCTCACTACACTGATGTAGAGCACTTTTTAAATGTTGCTAAGCCTGATGCAGTTAGCGTAGTTGTCCCAACTAGCGAACACTATGAGGTTGCAAGGAAGGCTCTTGAGCAGGGATGTCATGTTTTGATAGAAAAACCTGTTACTGCTACAGTTGAGGAAGCAGAAGAGCTCCTTAAGATCGCAGCTTCAAGAAATCTAGTCCTCCAGGTAGGGCATATTGAAAGATTTAACAGTGCTATACAGTACGTTCAGAAAATTGTCAAAAAGCCTATCTTTATGCAGTCGAGAAGGATGGGGCCATTTAACCCTAGGATTAGTGATGTCGGTGTTGTCTTGGACTTGATGATTCATGATATAGATATAATTTTATCTTTGGTTAACTCAGAAATAGAATCTATAACTGCTATAGGAAGGCCAGTAAAAACAGACATGGAAGATGTAGCTTCTGCACAGATATCCTTTGCGAATGGTGCACTTGCCCAAATTTTGGTGAGCAGGGTTTCTGAGAAAAGGCTTAGGCAACTTGAGATAATGGAACCAGAAAGATTTATCTCCGTCAATTATGAAACCCAGGATGTATCTATCCATAGATGTATAAGAGAAAAAGGTGCAGGTATGGTTGAGGTCATAGAGCATCCAGTATTTCCCAAAAAGGAGCCCCTGAAGCTGGAGTTACAGCACTTTGTAACGTGTATACAAGAGGGTAAACAGCCGTTAGTGGGAATAACGGACGGCAAAAGAGCTTTGGAGGTCGCAATATATGTATTGAAACAAATAAATTCTTCTAAAATGGATATCAAGTTTGCTGAGGCATAACATTTTTTTGTTATATTATTTTATAAGCTATAGTATATAGTAAGTCCGGGGACACCGCCCCGGACTTTTCGATGTGAAGATTCTATATTATCGGCAGTACTTGATACAATATTCTTAACATCTTGGAGGGGATAATATGCCTGCAACAAACGTTCAAGCGCTCATGTCTTTGCTTTTTTTCGTTTTAGCGCTCTTAATTTCTAGAGCTGTCGTGAGAATAAACGAGGGCAGATGGCCCGGAGGCCCCACATTAGTATTCTTTTTGCGCATGCTTCTAGGATTTGTTTTTGCTGCAGCTATATATTTTGCTTTTTACGCTTTTGCCGGAATAGATATTTTAAATAAATAATAAACAAAGGTACTTTATATAGAAAGAGGTGGCTAGTCTTGGAAAAACTTATTGAAAAAGCGCTGAATGGTGATGCTAGATCTATAGCTAGGCTGATAACTTTAGTTGAAAACGAATCACCATATGCAGAAAGTTTAATGAAGTCAATTTACCCCCATTCAGGCAAAGCCCATATAATAGGAATTACAGGTAGTCCCGGTGCAGGGAAGAGTACTTTGGTGGATAAAATGATCAAGGAGATGAAATCGAAGGGCAAAACAGTTGGAGTTATCGCTGTTGATCCTTCAAGTCCATTCAGTGGCGGAGCGGTTCTGGGAGACAGGCTTAGAATGCAGCAACATTCGGTGGATAAAGATGTTTTTATAAGAAGCATGGGTACCAGAGGCTCGTTGGGAGGCTTAAGCAGAGCTACTTATGAAGCTGCGTTGATTTTAGATGCTTGCGGAAAAGATGTTGTAATTATAGAAACTGTTGGAGTAGGCCAATCTGAGGTAGATATAGTGAAAATTGCAGATACTGTTTGCTTGGTCCTCGTCCCGGGGATGGGGGACGATATACAAATAATGAAAGCCGGAATAATGGAAATAGCAGATGTTTTTATAGTGAACAAATCTGACAGAGATGGAGCAGAAAGAATAGCTACTGAGGTAAGAATGATGCTTGATTTGATGCCCAAAAGATCATGGTCCCCACCGGTTATTATGACTATTGCGGAGAAAGGCGAAGGAATCAAAGAATTATGTGACAAAATCGAGGAGCACAAAACATTTTTGACGAGTTCAGAAGAAGGCAAAAGGAAAAAGTATCAAAGGCTAACCAATGAGGTAGAAGCTATTTTGGCGAGGGAAATAGCTAGGATAGTGGAAGACGCGTGGGAAGATACAAAATCCAAAGAACTATTAGATGATTTGGCACAAAGGCACAATGACCCGTACACGGTCGCAAAAGAACTGCTTGACAATATTTTGTGCGGGGGTAATTTAAGCGTATAAATTTGTATAGTATTAATATGGGAGGAAATGATAATGAAAATAGTTTTAGGGTCTGATCATGCAGGTTTTAACCTAAAGGAAGAAATAAAAAAACATCTTGGAAAAATGTCGGAAAATGGCTTAGAAGTTATTGATTTTGGCACAAACAGCTCCGCTATATCAGTCGACTATCCTGATATAGCTATTACGGTTGCAGAGTCAGTTGCCAATAAAACATATGATAAAGGCATCTTAGTTTGTGGAACTGGAATAGGGATGTCAATCGCGGCCAATAAAGTACCTGGAGCCTACGCTGCGCTAGTGTGCAGTGTTGAAATGGCAAGATTGTGTAGAGCTCACAACAATGCCAATATACTGGCGCTAGGGGGTAGGACTACGAAATTAGAAGATGCCCTGGCAATGGTGGATGCGTGGCTTAATACTGATTTTGATGAAGGAAGGCATAGCAGGAGAGTAGGGAAAATAAAAAATTATGAAAGTTGTAAGGTCTCAGACTCTTGCCACAAGAAACTTAATATAATAGAACACCCTCTTGTAAAGCATAAAGTTGGAATAATTAGAGATAAAAAAACCACTGTCAAGGAATTCAGGGAGCTTGTGCAGGAGATAGCTGGTCTCATGGTATATGAGATTACTAGAAACCTAGTACTTGAAGAGGTTAAAGTAGAAACTCCTATAACCGAAACTATAGCTTATTCTATTGCAGGTAAGAAGATGGCTATCGTTCCTATCTTACGTGCCGGTTTGGGAATGGTAGATGGGATACTCCAATTGATTCCCAACGCTAAAGTTGGTCACGTGGGACTCTACAGAGACCCAGAAACTTTAGAACCCGTAGAATATTATTGCAAATTGCCTGGAGATATAGAGGAAAGAGATATTTTTATTTTGGACCCTATGCTTGCCACTGGAGGTTCTGCTGCGGCAGCCATTGAGCTCGTCAAAAGAAGGGGAGGAAAGAAAATAACATTAGTTTGCCTCATAGCAGCGCCTGAAGGTGTAAATAAGGTTCATAGCCACCATCCAGATGTAGAGATATACACTGCGGCATTAGATGATCATTTGAACGATCACGGCTATATAGTTCCTGGCTTAGGTGATGCAGGAGATAGGCTTTTTGGGACTCGCTAGAGTTTTGAAAGATGAACAGTCAGGAGTTTATGCAACTAATATCTAACTGGAAGGGTGTACTTTGCCTTAGCATATTATTTTTCGTGTGGGGAGCGGGAGCCACTCCTTTGTCAATTGCATTGGCAAAGACCTTCAGGATTCTTGATATGCCAGGTGGCAGAAAAAAGCATAGCGGAATAATTCCAAGAGGTGGAGGATTAGTTTGTTGGACTGGATATCTCTTTTTATCTTTTATATTGCTGAAAATATATCCTGAAATGGTTCCTATAGCTACTGGTGCCACCGCAGTGTTTTTGGTGGGCTATATAGACGACATGAGAGAGCTGTCAGCACTAATGAAACTAGTTGTTCATTTATTAGCGTCAGGGTTGGTGGTTTGGTTTTTACCTATATGCATGTCTTTGAAAATCCTCTTTTTACTTTGGATTGCTGGGGGCACCAGCGCGTATAATTTGGTGGATGGCATTAATGGTTTGGCCCTTTCTCTCTTTATGCTTTCATGCATATTTGGAGCCATCATGATAAAAATTACAATCTTTTTCCCTCTTGCCGCCATAGCCTTCGGCATATTTTTATGGAATTATCCCACAGCAAAAACATTTTTAGGAGATGGCGGCAGCACATTGCTAGGTTTTGTGTGTATGAGTCATGTGGCTTTTGGCATATATCCTTTCTTGGAGAACAAAGATATATTAGTAAATTTACTTTCCCTTTTTATGATAGGGGGAATGCCATTCCTTGACACATTGTGGTCAGCTGCAAGAAGGGTAGCCTTACGTAGATCGCCTTTTTCTCCAGATAGGGGACATCTCCATTTTATTTTGCTAGACAAAGGTCTTAAAATGGGCCAAACTCTATTTTTGCTGTTATTACTCCATGGATGCATGGTAGTATTAGGATACAAATTGCTTGTAGGCAAAAGTTGAGCCTGTTCAGGTGCATAGTCTAAGGGTGGTTATATATGGGTAATAGAAAAAAAATTTGTTGTGTAATTGGGACCAGACCTGAAGCAATAAAGATGGCTCCGGTCATTTGCTTACTAAATGAATCTAAAACTATGGAGCCTTATGTCCTGGCTACAGGACAACATACAGATATGCTGTATCAAGCGCTGTCGCATTTTAATGTTGAACCTAATCGTAATCTTTGTGTTATGAAACATTCACAGAGCCTTGATTATTTGACATCCACAGTGCTAGTTGAGACTGGAAAGGTTCTGGATGAAGTGAAGCCTGATGCAGTTATGGTTCATGGTGATACCACAACAGCCCTGGCATCTGCCATGTCTGCCTTTTACAGGAAAATACCCATAGTCCATGTGGAGGCAGGCCTTAGAAGTGGGGATATTCATTTACCTTTTCCCGAGGAGCTAAACAGAGTAGTCGTAGATAGGATTTCTGATATTCTGTTTGCTCCTACCCAAAGAGCGAGAAAAAATCTTTTAAATGAAGGCGTAAGCGACAAAAAAATAGTTGTGACAGGCAATACTGTAATAGATGCACTAAAGATGACGCTGCAAAAACTCAAGGAACCTTCAGAGGAAAAGCTAAGAGCACTTCCTGAGGATGTACGATTGATTTTGGTTACAGCACATAGGAGAGAATCCTGGGGAGATCCACTTCTTAATATATGCGATGCAATAGATGAAATAGTAACCCGTCACAATGATGTATGGGTCATATTCCCTATGCATAAAAATCCAAATGTTCGAATTACTGTCCAAAATATACTTGGTAAAAAAACCAGAGTTATTTTATGTGATCCCCTAGGGTATCCCGATTTTATTTGGGCGATGCAGCGGAGTGATTTAATACTCACAGATAGCGGAGGAATTCAGGAGGAAGCTACCGCATTAGGTAAACCCACTCTAGTTATGCGCGATGTAACTGAACGCCCCGAGGCCTTAGAGTACGGTAATGCTTTTTTGGTAGGAACCTCTAAAATAAGAATTATAGAAATGTCTAATCAGATTCTTTCAGAAATAAGCAAAAAAGAATATGAAGAAACAAAAAAAGAATTGTTTAATGCAACTACACCATTTGGTTCTGGAGAAGCATCTAGGACCATTGTCCTTGTTACGGAAGAGTATTTAAACAATAAATTAGTATGATAAATTAGTATGACTGTGAACGAAAAGTAATTTCCAACTTGAATGAGGTGATGTTAGTGCGCTCCAAAATGATAATTAGAGGCGGTAAGTCTTTAAATGGGGAAGTCACAACGCAAGGGGCCAAAAATGCTGCTTTGCCGGTAATAGCTGCGGCTCTGTTGCTTAAGGGCAAAACATTGAAAGTAAAACATGTTCCAAAGTTGGAAGATATTTATACAATGGCTGACTTATTGAGGCAATTAGGCGTTGAGGTAAGACATGTGGATCATAGTATGGTGTTATCCGTTCCTGAGGACCTTTGCTGGGAAACCCCTAAGGCTTTAGTCAGTAAAATGAGAGCTTCATCCCTTGTTCTTGGGCCTTTGCTTGCCAGAATGGGAAAGGCAATTTTGCCTCTTCCTGGAGGATGTGCCATAGGAAGCCGCCCAATAGACTTACATCTCAAGGGTTTAACAAAATTAGGAGCTGAAATTGATTTAGTGCACGGTGCTGTTCATGCACAAGCCAAGGAATTGAAAGGCACCAGAATATATCTGGATTTCCCATCTGTGGGAGCTACTGAAAATATTATGATGGCTGCTGTCTTTGCGAAGGGGGAAACAATAATTGAAAATGCCGCTAGAGAACCGGAAATAACCAACCTGGCTGATGCTCTAAAGTTAATGGGGTGCAAGATAGAAGGAGTAGGAACTGGAATAATTCATGTAGAAGGCACTGATAACCTAAATGAGACAGAAGTGGAGATAATTCCAGACAGGATAGAAGCAGGGACATTTATGGTGGCGGGTGCTATTACAAGAGGTAAGGTTAAGGTTAAAAACGTAATGTTAGAGCATATTGACGCAACATTAGCCAAGTTAGAGGAAACAGGGATCAATATAGAAATTGAGCAAAACGCAGTTACAGTAGATGCAAGAGACTGTAAAATGAAAGGGGTATCCTTAAAAACTTTACCCTACCCTGGCTTTCCTACAGATATGCAGCCTCAGTTTACAGCTCTGATGACAATAGCAGAAGGCACTAGCGTTATAAAAGAAACTGTTTTTGAGTCTAGGTTTTTACATATAAGTGAACTAAAGTGTATGGGTGCCAATATAGAGCTACAAGGTAATACTGCAATAGTTAATGGAGTTTCGAAACTTAAGGGGGCTGAAGTAAGAGCTACTGACCTAAGAGCAGGTGCTGCCCTTGTCTTAGCTGGCCTTGCAGCAGAAGACGAGACAACTGTATATGGATTGGGACATATAAGACGAGGCTATGAGAATTTTGAAGATAAACTGAGGTCTCTTGGGGGAGAGGTAGAGGAGCTGCCGTCAGAAGAGAATGGAGATTCTAAGTGGTAGGTGCAAATTAATGCTCCTATACAAAGGGGGTATACTCTATGTGGGTTAAAAAAATAGTTCGTGAAGACCTTAATTTGGTTGAGAAATATCGTTACGGCAAACCTATTCAAGAACTGCAAAGAGAGCTAGGATTTGAAAAAATAGTTAAACTGTGCTCCAACGAAAGTCCCTGGCCTTTGCCAGATGCAGTGTGTGAAGCCATAGTGAGAGGTTCCAAGGAAGTGCAAAGATATCCCGAGCCAGGTTCGTATTTTTTACGAAAAATCATAGCGACTAAATGGGGAGTATCTCCTAAAGAGGTAATTATCGGGGCAGGAACTGAAGGTATTTTACACTCTCTACTTCACGCAATAATAAACCCTGGTGAAGAAATTGTTTTGCCAACACCTACGTATCCGCTTTATAAACTTGCTGCTATTGCGGCATCTGCTAAGTGTATTGAAATCAATGCAAAAGATGAAGATTACTGGATGGTGGAAGATTTAATATCAAATTGCAGCGAAAAAACTAAAGCATTGGTAATCTGCAACCCCAATAACCCCACAGGCAAAATGATACCCAGAAGTGAACTTATAAAACTTGCAGTAGAGCTCGAAAGCAAAGGAGTTCTTCTCATTGTGGACGAAGCATATGCCGAGTATGTAGACGATCCTGCTTATTTGGCAGGAGTTGAGCTTTTCAGGCAAGTTGGAAGGGTCGTTGTTATAAGGACATTTTCCAAGATCTATGGGCTTGCAGCTTTAAGGGTTGCTTATGCTATTGCACCTAAAGTCGTTGTAGATGCTTACGATAAGACGCATCCGGTTTTTGAAGTGAATAGTATAGCTCAAAAGGCCGCAGCTGCTGCGCTTGCCGAGGAAGATCACGTCAGAGAAGTTCGTATTAAGACAATAGCTGAAAGAAAGAAGTTATTGGAGTCTCTTAGGGAGTTGGGTATGTATACTATAAGTTCCTGTGCAAACTTTCTTCTTATAAAACATCCCAAATCAGATTTAATATTTGAATTGTTGTTAAAAGAAGGGGTTATAGTTAGAAAAGGAAGTGATTTAGGGTTGCCTGGGCATCTTAGAGTGTCTGTCGGCTTACCGGAAGAGAATGAGAAATTTCTTGCCTCATTGAAGAAGGTGTTGACATCTGTTGAGTTGTAACTGTAATGCTAATAAAGATTCAAATGAACAGAAAATTGAAGGGGTAAAAGTTATAGCTTTTGTGGGCCCTGCAGGCACAGGGAAAAGTCAGCGAGCTCAGCTGGTAGCTAATAGCTTGGGGGCAGATTATATAATTGACGATGGATTGGTAATAAGGAAAGGTCAAATTGTATGTGGTAAAAGCGCAAAAGCAGAAAAAAACCAAGTAAAAGCTATTCGGAGAGCATTGTTTCAGTTTAAGGACCATAGGGAAACAGTCAGAGCCTTTTTAAAAAAAGCAAAGCCTTGTACAGTAATGGTAATATCTACTTCGCTTGGAATGGTGGAACGAATAACAGATAATTTGGGATTGGACGCTCCGGAGGAAATAGTTAGGATAGAAGACGTAGCATCTCAAGAAGAGATACAGAACGCAAGACGGGAGCGTACCGCCAAGGGACAACATGTTATTCCTGTTTCTCACGTACAAGTTAGAAGAAACTTTGCAGGGAAACTTGTTGGCAGGCTGAAGGTCCTCTTGGGTGATAAATCAGCTAACGAAGGAGAAAAAACAATAGTTAGGCCACCTTTCAGGTTTTACGGAAACCTAAATATAGAACCCACAGCAATAGAGCAGATAGCAAAATTTGTAGCTGCCGGAACCAGAGGTGTGGCTAAGGTCCTTGGGGTGGATGTAAAATCCTTTGACGATAGTGTAGCTCTCTCTATACAAGTTAAAGCAATATGCGGAGAGATGCAGTTTACAGAATTAGGGAACCTAATAAGAAAAAAATTATATCGAGCCATATCAACCTTTACCGGTTTAGATATCAAGAAGATAGACATAATTATACAAGAGGTGGACTTTCGATGAACGAGAGAAAAAAAACTGCTTGGGAGAACCTCAGCAAGCTTATAGAAGAATGTAAAAAATGTCCCCTGGGAGAAAGCAGGAAACAAGCAGTAATTGGTTATGGTAATACGGAGACAGATCTTATGTTCGTAGGAGAAGGGCCAGGGGCTGAGGAAGATGAAAGAGGGCTCCCTTTTGTGGGAAGGGCAGGACAGTTATTGGATAAAATTTTTGAGTCAGTGAATATTAAGAGAGAGGAACTGTACATTACTAACGTCGTAAAGTGTCGTCCACCTAACAACAGGGTACCCACTATTGAAGAAATGACAGCTTGTGATCAATATTTGATGTCCCAGATTGCATTGATAAACCCCAAGATCATAGTGTGTTTGGGTTCCACTCCTACCAAATGGTTGTTAAAAACTACAGAGGGCATCTCTAAGCTTAGGGGGAAGTGGTTCAATTGGAGAGGAATTTTAGTTAGGCCTATGTTTCATCCTAGTTATCTTTTAAGGAATGCTTCGAACAAAGTAGGAAGCCCTAAATATTATACGTGGATAGATATACAGGAAATAAAACAAAAGTGGTTAGAGCTAAAGGGTGAATAAAATGGGAACAACTCAAGTAACTCAACAGAAAAATAATAGCATGCCTCGACATATAGCTATCATAATGGATGGTAACGGAAGATGGGCTCAAAAAAGAAACCTGCCTAGGCTTTTTGGCCACAAAGCAGGAGCAAAGACAGTAGAAAAGGTTTTGAAGTTAGTTGTGAAAAATAAAATAAGATATTTGACCCTTTATGCATTTTCGACAGAAAATTGGAAAAGGCCTAAAGAAGAAGTTGAAGGTCTATTTGACCTTTTAAAAAGCTATTTGGCAAATAAAAGTTCTGAATTGAAGAAAAACGATATACGATTGCGTTTTGCTGGGAGAATAGAATCCCTTCCAGAAAAATTGAGGTTGTTCATGGAAAAAGTAGAAAATGATACCTCCCACTGTAAAACTTTAGATCTTATATTGTGTATAAATTATGGAGGAAGGCAAGAGATTATAGACGCAGTAAAGAAATTGTTGAACATGAATCCACCCAATGTGGATGAATCTCTGTTCAGGTCTTGTTTATATTTACCTGACGTACCAGATCCAGATTTAGTAATAAGAACTAGCGGCGAAGTGAGATTAAGTAATTTCTTACTATGGCAGTCAAGCTATGCAGAATTTTTCTTTACTGAGACATTGTGGCCTGATTTCTCAGAAAAAGACTTCAATGAAGCCCTTGAATCATATGCTAAGAGGCAAAGACGTTATGGATCTATTTAATATTAAAAGTAACGAATTAGTAAAACGCGCTGCAAGCGGAATCTTTATAGTTTCCATAGTTGTGAGCTCTCTGTATTTGGGAGGCTACCCATGGTTTCTCTTTTGCTCAATGGTAGCCATGGGATCATTGGCAGAGTTTTACCGGATGATAAAGGGTCTTTTTCATGTTTCGAGAGCTATAGGCTTTTTAGTGGGTGCAACCGTGCTTGTTCTTTCATTTTCCCATTTTTACGAAGCGGTGCTTCCCTTACTAGTTTTATGTGTTTTTCTTGTCATGATTGTAGAAATAATACGTAAAAGTATTACGGAAAACAGCCACGGCATTTATAGCTTGAGTGGTACTATTGGTGGGATCGTTTATTGTATTTTGCCATGGTCTTTCGTGATAACCCTAAGGCAACAGCCGTGGGGTATCTTTATATTAGGTACATTGTTTCTTTGTACCTGGAGCTGCGATATAATGGCATATCTCATCGGATGCAAATGGGGAAAAACGCCCCTTGCCCCTCTTGTAAGCCCTAAGAAGACAATGGAAGGGTTTCTTGGAGGTCTAACCGGTAGCCTTTTGTGTGCTGGGCTTTTGTCGTATTTATGGCAGCTGAGGCCTATTCCTTTACTTGTTATTGGTTTACTGTGCGGAACTTTTGGCCAAATGGGCGATCTTGCTGAATCCTTGCTTAAGAGAGAAGTAGGGATAAAAGATTCAGGAAATATTATTCCAGGACATGGCGGATTTTTGGATAGATTCGATAGTGTGGTTATATCAGCAACTTTGGTATATCTTTTCTGGGGAAATTTATGGAGTTGATGAATATGTACAAGATAGCTTTGATAGGTGCAACGGGTAGCGTGGGAAGTGCCGTTTTAAGGGTTATAGAAACTTATCCGCAAGTTTTTTCCTTATATTCTGCAGCAGCATATCGTAACATTGAAAAGTTAATAAGTATATGCAAAAAATTTAATGCCAAAAACGCATATTTATATGAGAGTAAAAAATATGATATGGATAAAGATGATATTTTTGGAATAAACTTGAAAACGGGCTCTGAAACATTGGAGGAAATGGTATGTGACCCTAATATTGATAAAGTTATATTTGCCTCTTCCGGCGTAGCTTCATTAAAGGCCCTGATTTTAGCGTTAAAAAGCGGCAAAGATGTACTAATAGCCAACAAAGAGAGCCTTATAGTCGGTGGCAAATGGATAAAGGAAAGCATTAAGCATGATAACCAGTTGTTGCCGCTAGACAGTGAACATAATGCTATATGGCTATGTCTTGGTAAAAGCTGTAGGGCCTCAGATGTAAGAAGGATGTTCATTACCGCTTCTGGGGGTCCTTTCCTGAATTATCCTCTGGAAGCGTTGTCGGAAGTCAAACCTAAAGAAGCATTAAAACACCCTGTGTGGCAGATGGGAAACAAGATAACTATAGATAGCGCCACAATGATGAATAAAGGGCTGGAAATAATTGAAGCATCCATTTTGTTTAACATGCCCATTGATAGAATTGAAGGATTTATTCATCCTGAATCTAGGATTCACGGAGGAGTAGAGTTTATAGATGGTTCTGTATGTCTTGCTGCATTCTATCCAGACATGTTTTTACCAACTTTATATGCACTTTCTTATCCACAGAGGCTTAATGTTCCAGCGGAAGAGAAACCATTGGAATTGGGAACCCTTAACTTAAAACCAATAGACGAAAAACGATATCCTTGTTACTTTGTAGCTATTGAGGCAGCCCGAATGGGTGGTGCCTATCCTGCTCTTTTAGTTGGGGCTGATGAAGAAGCTGTAAATCTTTACATTAAAGGATCAATCACTTTTACTGAGATTCCTAAACTGATTAGAAAAACCCTTGATTCGTATAAAGGAGAAGAGCCTCAAACCTTGGAGGATGCCGTGGAACTAGTAAATATTGGAAGAACTTTAGCCAAGGAACAATTTAAAAAATATCTTTGATTCTAAGATGGGAGTGCAGTAAATGGTAATAAGTGCCTTATCTTTTCTTATTGTTATAGGTATATGTGTAATCTCTCATGAGTTTGGCCATTATATAACAGCTAAATGGAATGGTATTCAGGTCCATGAGTTCTCTTTTGGAATGGGGCCTTGCATCTACCAAAAAAAAGTAGGAGAGACTGTTTGGTCTTTGAGGAGTATTCCCATTGGTGGGTTTGTCAGGCTTGCTGGTATGGGAGAAGAAAAAGAAGGGGAGCAAGTACTACCAGGAATGGATTTTGGAGGGAAACCAGCATGGAGAAGATTCATAGTTCTTGCAAGCGGGTCAATTGCTAATATCGTTATCGCCATATTATTAACAGCGTTCTTACTATCAACTCACGGAGTTTTAGATTTAAATTCGACGAAAATAGGAAATGTGCTCAAAGGCTATCCTGCTGAGAAATATGGATTAGAAAAAGGTGACATCATAATTGAGGTTGGGAACCGAGCTGTAGAGAACTGGAAAGAGATGTCTGAAGCTATAAGAAATATCGGAAACAAGCCTGGACCAGTGAAAATAAAGATAAAAAAAGAAGGCAAAGTTAAAGAGATATTCGCAGAAATACCGGTTGATCCAGAATATGGATATCCACTGTTGGGGATACAGCCAGCTAGGGTAACATACAATCCTATATCTGCTGTTTTCAAATCTGTAGATTATATATGGGGGTTTAGTGTACAAATATTAGAAGGGATCGTCAGGTGGATAACTGGTAGATCGGATGTCTCTGTCACAGGGCCTTTAGGTATAGCTACCATGGCAGGACAAGCAGCCAAGGAAGGATTTTGGAGCTTTGTATCTTTCCTTGCGCTAATCAATCTGCACTTGGGGGTATTAAATTTGTTCCCCTTCCCAGCGCTTGATGGTGGCAGATTGATCATAGTTGCTGCAGAAATGGTGTTTAGGAGAAGAATACCGGAAAAGTGGGAGCAATATATACATTTAGTGGGGTTTATCGTATTGCTTTCTTTATTGGTTGCCGTAACATGGAAGGACTTAGTAAAAATCTTAACGCATGGAGGGAACTGAGTTATAGATATGAAAAAGCATAATAGTAGATGTGTTTTCATAAACAAAATGGGAATAGGTGACAACTACCCAGTCAGAGTAGAAAGTATGCTTAAAGTCCCTTTAAACAGAAGGGATGCAATTTTATCCGAAGTCAAAAAGCTGAAAGAAGTTGGTTGCGAACTACTGCGAGTTGCCTTTCCTTCATTAGACCTAAAACAGGATTTGGATTATTTAGTAAAGGAAGCCACTATTCCGATTATGGCAGACATACACTTTGACGGCAATCTAGCTTTGGCAGCAATGGAATCAGGGTGCCCTTCGATAAGAATAAATCCAGGCAACATGAAAAACAAAAAAGCTTTGCGCGAGATCATAAGCATGGCAAAAGACAAGGGAGTAGTAATAAGAATTGGGGTCAATGGAGGTTCTTTGGCTTCTAGCTTTTACGAAAAGGCTCAAGGCGATGAAGCCCTTGCCTTAGTCCTGGCAGTGAAAGAGCAAATAAATCTTATGCAGGACGAGGATTTTGAGGATCTAATAATTTCCGCAAAAGCCACCTCGGTAAAAGCAACTTTGAAAGCTAACACTTTGCTAAGACAACTATATCCTTATCCATTACATATTGGCATAACAGAAGCCGGTCCAGGGCTCCATGGAATAGTTAAAAGTAGTGTTGGCATTGCTTTAATGTTATCCCAAGGGATAGGCGATACTATAAGAGTAAGTCTCACTGCTTCTTCAGTGGAAGAAGTAAAAGTAGGTCAAGAAATATTACAAGCTCTAGGAATTAGGCGTTTCCGAGCGGACCTTATATCCTGTCCCACCTGTGGCAGGAAAAGGGTAGATGTCAATATGCTTGTTGAGGCAATAGAACCTGCTCTAGGGAAACTCCCAAAAGATTGGACAGTAGCGGTTATGGGCTGTGAAGTTAACGGGCCCAAAGAAGCATCCGGCGCGGATTTTGGAATCGCAGGAACACAAAGTGGTGTAGTGTTTTTCCAAAAGGGCAAAGTAATTGGCAGATGTTCGGTAGAAGAGATAGCAAGCTATGTTAAGTCCATTATTGAAGGTTTCTAATGAATTTAAATTTCCCACGATGTAAATTGATTAATTGACATGTACAACTGTGACGTTATAATTATTCCGTTTTTTTAAAAGACCCACCATATAAAATAACTAGGAGGCAGTAGAAATGTTGCCAATACCTGAGAAATTCACGTTGTCTGTTGGAAAGGGAGAAGGCAAGGAAAAACTTACGGCTTTCGATGCAGCTTTACTTGATGCCGGCATTGGCAATATGAACCTTTTACGAGTTAGCAGTGTCCTTCCTCCCCGGTGTGTGTATGTAGGCGATCTTGATATGCCTTTGGGCTCTCTTCTGCCAATAGCATATGGATCCATAACTAGTGATGTTCCAGGAGAAACCATAGCTGCGGCTATTGGGGTTGGGATCCCAGATGATCCTGATAGTTTTGGTATGATAATGGAATTTTCAGGTTTTTGTAAAGCTGATGAAGCCGCCCAGAAAGTGGAAAGTATGGTTGTAGAAGCCTTTGACATGAGAAGCTTGAAACTCAAAGAAGTAAAGGTAAAAGCTATAGACCATATCGTTAAAGTATGTGGTTCAGTAATAGCTTCATGCCCTCTCTTTTACGACTACAGAAATAAAAAAATTTAAGTGAAGTGGCTGGTGAAAAATGGAAAAGAGAACAGCTGACCTTTGGGTTACTGAATATCAAACAGGCAATATGCGTTTGGGGCTGCGGTTGAAGGAAATACTATGTAATAAACAGACCCCTTATCAGCACCTCTTAGTTGTTGATACCTTTGAGTATGGCAAGGTTATGTTGTTGGATGGTGCTATCCAAATAACTGAAAAGGACGAGTTTACGTATCATGAAATGATGGCTCACGTTTTAATGTGCTCCCATCCAAACCCACAAAGAGTTCTAGTCGTAGGAGGAGGAGACGGCGGAACGGTTAGAGAAGTTGTCAAACACCCCTCTCTAGAGAAAGTTTTCTTAGTAGATATAGATGAAGAGGTAATCAACGCATCCAGGAAGTATTTCCCGTCAGTAAGCAGTGAACTTGATAATGAGAAAGTAGAAATAAAACCTATGGATGCAATTAAGTTTATCAAAAAAATGAGAGATTATTTTGATGTGGTCATTGTAGATAGCACCGATCCTGTAGATTTTGCCGCTGGACTTTTCAAAAGTGATTTTTACATGGATGTCTTCAACGCCCTAAGAGACAATGGTATGATGATAGCTCAAACAGAATCTCCTTTTGCTGAAGCAGATATTGTCAAGGGTGCTTATGATGAGATGTCAAAAGTGTTCCCTATCGTAAAGCTTTGTTGGGGTGCCATGCCTACCTATCCAACTGGCATGTGGACTTATACAGTAGGAAGTAAAGGGCCAGACCCATCTAAACCCCTTAGAGATGTTCCTGTTGAGACAAGGTACTACAGCCGTTCGATACATGAAGCTTCTTTCGTTCTGCCTAGATTTGTAAGGGAACTTTTAAGTGAGGAGGAAGGTAAGTAAAGTTGAAAAAATTTATTTCCTCCAGAGCTTCGGGACTTGAGAAAGCTCAATGGATATTGATGGGGTTACCTCTGGACAGTACTGTTTCTAGACAACCTGGAAGTAGTAAGGGGCCTCAAGTCATAAGAGATGAGTCATGGAGCCTCGAGACATTTAGCTTTTGCTTAGAAAAGGATCTTGAAAACATCGGTTTTGTAGACATAGGCGATTTAGTTTTGCAATGCAGACCTGTAGATGTTGCATTAGATGTTATTTACAAAGTGGCAAAGCATTTTTTCAAAAAAGGGAAAAAAGTGCTTTCTTTTGGGGGGGAGCACTTGGTCTCTTATGGTGTAATAAAAGCAGCAGCAGAAATTAATCCAGGATTGTGTGTTGTTCATTTGGATGCCCACGCGGATTTGAGAGACACCTACCATGGAGAAAAATTCACTCATGCTACTGTAATGAGAAGAGTCGCTGAGGAGTGCCTAGATACTCCTCAAAGCTTGTTTCAGTTTGGGATTAGGTCTGGCACCTCTGAAGAGTATGAGTGGGCTAGAAAGCACACCAGGTTATTTGCGGGCAATGACATATTACCAGCTTTTGAGAAGACTATTTCTAAACTAAAGGATAAGCCTATCTATATAAGCTTAGACATTGATGTTTTTGATCCTTCTGTGGCTCCAGGTACAGGAACCCCTGAACCTGGGGGTATCAGTAATTATATGGAGTTATTTCGTTTTATAAAGAAGATGGAACATCTTAATGTGATAGGGATGGATATCGTAGAAGTTTCTCCGCTGCTTGATATTAATAATATAACCTCAGTGTTGGCAGCCAAAATAGCAAGGGATGCATTACTTTTATGGGGGGTGGAAAAGGTTGTTTGAGACGTCTTCTAGCTTAGGTACACATATATTGGTTGAAGCGTATGATTGTGAACCTGAAAAACTGGATAACTTGAAAGGCGTACAGTCCGCGATGGTGGAAGCTGCAGAATTAGCGGGGGCAACAGTTTTGGATGTTGCATTTAGGCAATTTGCTCCCCAAGGGATAAGCGGAGTAGTAATTATCTCTGAATCTCACCTAACTATACATACATGGCCTGAGTTTGGTTATGCAGCAATAGACCTTTTTACTTGTGGCACTAAAGCTGACCCGTGGAAGGCATTTAAATATATCACGAGCTACCTTAAGGCAAAAAAGGTTACGACCATGGAACTAAAACGGGGATCTTTGCCTCTTGAGCTATCAGAACAAAGGTTGAATATAGATAAGTTAGATAGCGAATTAACCGAAGTGGAAGGCAGGGTTTAAACTCTGCCTTCCACTTTTCTGTACATTTTCTCCATAGTGCATTTTGCGGGATTTTGTTTTATAATAATCAGAGATAAAAATAAACTCTAAAACTGATTTGGTTTATTAGAGGAGGAGAAAAATGGAAGGAGATAGGATTTTCAGTATTACCTCGGAAATAGGTCGCCTCAAGAGAGTTATGCTGCACAGACCTGGCCGAGAACTTGAGCGGCTTACTATCGATAACAAAGATGAATTGTTATTTGATGATATTTTATGGGTAGAAGAAGCACAGAAGGAGCATGATGCTTTTGCAGACCTTTTAAGAGATAACGGTGTGGAAGTAGTCTATTTCAAAAATTGTCTATCTCACATACTTAAGGACGAAAACATAAGAAAATCTTTATTGGAAGATGTCATAGCCCTAGAAGCCCTCGACATCCCGCTTTCAACGGCGTTATTGAGCGAGCTAATGTCCATACCAGCAGATGAGCTGGCGGAAGTATTGATTGCTGGGCTAACTAAGAAAGAAGCATTACAGATGCTTAGCCCTTGTACTAGTTTAGTTCTGAATTCTATGGATAGCTATGATTTTTTGATTCGCCCAGTACCCAATCTTTACTTTCAAAGAGATCCCTACAGTTTCGTGCAAGAGGGTGTAATAGTGAGCGTAATGAATTTTGAGGCCAGAAAAAAAGAACCGTTATATGCTAAGTATATATTCGAAAACCACCCTTATTTTAATGGCCTCAAAATTTTTTACGGAAATCAGGCTAGAGACACATATCCCTATCACATAGAAGGAGGAGATGTACTAGTACTTTCTGATAAAGTGGTCGCTATTGGAATAAGTCAGCGAACTTCAGCAGGAACAGCCCAAATAGTGGGTAGCCGATTGGCCAAGAACTCTTCTGTCAAAACTATATTAGCTTTTGACATCCCTAAAACTAGGGCTGCCATGCATTTGGACACCGTCTTCACCATGGTGGATAACGATGCTTTTACTGTTTACCCTGGGCTCTCAGAAACGCTGCGGATATGGGAACTCAAATACGAAGAGAATGGTACTTTAGTCGCTATAGAGGAGCACAACAATTTGAAAGAGTGCATAAAGAAGGTTTTTGATATCAGTAACGTTCGTTTTATAGAAACTGGAGGAGGCGATCCTATAGCTGCTGCTAGAGATCAGTGGAATGATGGAACTAATACTCTAGCACTTAAGCCAGGAGTTGTCGTTACTTATAGGCGTAACGTTGCATCAAATAGGGCGTTACGAGAGAATGGGATAAAGGTTTTTGAAATAAAAGGGGCCGAATTAGGAAGAGGAAGGGGAGGCCCAAGATGTATGAGTATGCCCATTTGTAGAGAATAAACTTATAAAAAATTTAAAATAAATAAATATTTTAGGAGGGAAAACAAATGGCAGTAAATTTAAAAGGAAGGCATTTTCTCACACTTTTGGATTTTACTTCGGAAGAAATAGAATATCTTATTGACCTTTCAGCTTCTCTTAAACTGAAGAAGCGCGCTGGTATAAAAGGGAACGCGTTGGAAGGAAAAAGCGTAGCACTTTTGTTTGAAAAACCTTCGACAAGAACCCGTTGTGCCTTTACCGTTGCTTGTATAGACGAAGGGGGACACCCAGAATACTTAGGGAAAAACGATATTCAGTTAGGACATAAAGAAAGCGTAAAAGATACCGCTAGGGTTCTCGGTAGAATGTTTGATGGCATTCAATTTAGAGGATTCAAGCAGGAAACCGTAGAGGAGCTTGCTAGATATGCAGGTGTACCAGTATGGAACGGTCTGACCGATATGTATCATCCAACACAAATATTAGCTGACTTCTTGACAATAAAAGAGAACTTTGGCTATTTAAAAGGTATAAAGCTAGTCTTTGTTGGTGACGGCAGAAATAATATGGCTAATTCCATGATGATAGGCTCAGCTAAGCTTGGCTTACATTTTGCTATAGCATCTCCAGAGGGCTTGAGGCCTTCAGGTGAACTGATTAAGAAGTGCCAAGAGTTTAATGAAGTTTCTGGTGGCACTATCGAGTTTTTTGAAGATCCCAAAGAAGCAGTAAAAGGTGCTCATGCTATATATACAGATGTGTGGGCTTCTATGGGTGAGGAGGCTAAGCTCGCCGAGCGTATTGCTTTATTGAAACCTTATCAAGTTAACAAAGATTTGATGGCTGCTACAGGTCGTAAGGATACTATCTTTTTGCACTGCTTACCTGCTGTCAAAGGCAACGAGGTAACAGAAGAAGTATTCGAGTCACCGCAATCCAAAGTTTTCGATGAAGCAGAAAACAGACTTCACACCATAAAGGCGGTAATGGTTGCTACAATAGGCAATGTATAAAACAGCTAAAAAAGTTTAGAAGTGGGGGGGTGAAACCACATGTCCCAAAATAAAAAAACGCGGGTTTTCCGCTGTGCTATGTGCGGAGAGACATTCACCGTTGAAGGAGATAACCCTGAGATAAAATGTCCCAAATGCAGATCTAGGGCGGTAATCCTTGAATCTGGAGATTCTGTAGGTAAGAAGGGTTGTTCTCCATCAGGTTGAGGCATATAAACGATAGGCCGCCTGGAAGGCGGCCTTAATATTTTTATACTATTGCGGTAAAAACGGGATTGGTATGATAAACGCTTTTTAGGCCATTTAAGGCATCTATAAATTTTTTCACACTAGCAGATGAACCTTTTAATACCACTACTTCAAAACAGTGGTCATGATCTATGTGAATATGAGTAGAACATATTATTATATCGCTAAAATCATGTTGCAACGAAGTTAATTCCTGTGCGGTATCATGAGAGTGGTGGTCATAGATAAGTGTAACCGTGCCATAAACTTCTTTTGTCCCTTCCTCCCAGTAGGTTTCTGAAATATAATTACGTATTAGTTGTCTTAGTACATCGGATCTGCTGGTATGTCCTTTTTTTTCTATCCAACGGTCAAACTCTTCCAACAAGGATTCTGGTAGCGATATACTAAAGCGGGCTAAGCGTTCCATTGTAATCCTCCTTTTGTTGTCGAGACTTTTATGTTAAGAGGTGAATAACATATGTTTGTTAAATCTCTTTCAGTATCAATTATCCAATGCAGAACAAAATATGGCAACCTGAATCAACTAAAACACACCATAACAAGTATCTTTAGCAAAAAGAACAATGAATGTGACCTCATATTGATGCCTGAATTCTTATTTCCATCACCTATAGACTGTCAAGAAATTGAAGGCAGTTTAATAACCTACCTGCAGAGCTATGCAGAATTAATGGGAAGTTGGATTGTCTGTGGAAGTGTGCCATGCATAAGCCCTAAAGGGCTCACTCAAAGAACCTACGTTATAAACGATGCTGGCGCAATTGCAGGATACTATGATGAAATTCATCCTGGACCTATTAATATAAGGGCAGATAGCTTTGTCTCAGGAAGTTCGCCTTTTTTGTTCGATATGGGAGGTACAAAGTTAGCTATTGCTACGGCAAATGATTTATGTTTCCCAGAATTTATAAGATCCATGGCACTAGCTGAAGTAGCTGTAATATGTTTGCCTGTATTTTGCCCCATTGAGTTAAAAGATGTTTTATTATCTATGCTACGAAGCAGGGCCTTTGAAAATGGGGTTTTTATGTTATTAAGCAGCGGGCTGGAAGAATTAACGACTGCTGTAGGGCCAGATGGCACAATAATTACAACAGAAGAGTTACCCTATAGTCCTTTTGGAGAAATAAATGTTGAAATTGATCTGCTAAAAGCTAAGAAGATGTTGAACTTTGCTTACAATAGATATGCCAGAAAAGACATATATTTTCCTTTATAAACTATAAAAGTTGCCCAAGGGCATGGCTAGTTTAGGATGTGGAAAAGTCTATACTGTCTTTGTAAGGTTCCAACAAAGATGGATCATCTAGAGCCGAGCGTATTTCCTCGAAATTTCCGAAAGGCCTTTTGAGGACTAAACGTTTTGCCCTAGATTTCCCTATGCCAGGTAAAGCTTCATAAGTTGCAAGAGTGCATGTGTTTATCTTTAAGGGGCAAGGTATTCCTGTTACAGACCTTCTTCCATGTCCCGTTATTAAAACTTCAGGGAGAACCTCACCAACCTTCACACCCTCCGCTATTACACCAACTAGTAACGGGTAGCTTCCCAAAGTACGTCCATAGCAGATAGTACCACTTATTTCTTCAATTTTTACGTCTTTAATTATCGTCCCAGCAGGAACAACCCTACTTAAAAAAACAGTATCGACCTCCTTCCTTACCCACTCTTTCCATTGACGGAAGTCTTTGTTTTTGATTTTACTAGGATGGTTTTTTATTATTTGGGATAGATACGTATTTCCCAAATTTATAACCTGGCGTATATTGATCCGGCGCACTGAAAGTCCAGTATTTATAAGCTCTTCCAAAAACTTTCTATTTATGTTTAATGACTCTCGATCTTCCCCAGGTAAACCGTAGAGAAAATTGAGCCCCGGCAACAGAGTAGGCAAACCTTTAGGTCTTTTGGTGTAATTGCCAATTTGATTTATTAACCTTACTGCGAACAGGGCTCCTTCATAATCAACCTTCAAATTATTTAGCTTAATTACCTTAGGGTCTAAATTTTCCAAGCCAAGGGAAAGCACATCACCTTCAGTGTTGTACATAGAAATTTTTTCCAATGCTCGAGCGGACTCATCAGGATAATTTACTATGCTCAGGGGGTTGCAATTATCAGTATGGAGGACCTTGAGGCCTGGGGCGTGCTCCCTAATAGATGAATATAATTCTTCTATAGCGACGTAGTTAGGCACTATTCCTTTATCCTTCACAGCACCTCCGTATGCAAGAATATTTGCACATCTTCCCAATCTGAAAGCCTTAACTCCGCATTGAGAAAGGGCCTTAATTTCTAACGAAATACAATTAATAGGCCTTTCATCATATTTTCTAATTGTTCCCTCTGAACAAAAACTACAATGACCTTTCAACCTATCGCAGCCACGAGAGAGCTCCATTTCCGCTATTATCCAGGGATACCATGGATGTCTTTTTACGACTTCTGCCCCTAAACGAGCCCAAAGGGAAAAATCGTGGTCATACATTCTCTTTTTATAAGGGTCTATTTCTCCTATCTTTAAAAAGTTGCTCAACACTGCCTCTATGTCTCCACGACAAAAACAATCAACACCATCTAAATGTAATTCTATAGCTTTAGTACCACCCCTCAGGCTATATCCATGTGAAATGGGCCCACCTAAAAAAAGGAGCCCTTTTCTGGGCATATTGGCTAATTGCTTTATTTCAGCTAGAGTTAAAGGGGAGCCCCCCCTGTAGCGCCCAGGTACTGTCATGCCGGCTATTATCACGATAATATGGGATTCTTTTACAGCAATTTCCCTATCATCGGCGTTTCGCCAGGAATCCGCTGTCTCGTATCTTATTTCATAGTTGTTTTCGGCTAGAACACCATAAACATATCTAACATATGGAGATATATAAGGAGGTACTCCAAAACATGCTGGCTCGTCTACATATCCATCTAGCAACAAAGCTTTTAGTCCCATCGTTTTCCTCCAATAAAAAAGCTATTACCTATGATAGAATATCACGTGTTGCATATTGCTCAAGTAGTTAGTATTGCCGTTTAAAACAAAGAGGTGAATGAATTATGATTTACAGAGATCCAGCATTTTTAGCTAGTAGAATAGGGAAGTGGCTATCCTTAAAAATTAAAGAGGCAAATAAAACAGGAGGAATAGTAGGCCTCAGTGGAGGAGTAGATTCAGCTGTTGTGGCTGCCTTGTTAAGAAGGATTTGCGGCAAGAACATGTTAGCCATGATATTGCCGTGCCAGAGTCTTGCTTCCGATATAGAGGATGCCCGGCTCGTAGCAGAAAGCCTTGATATTCCCTATCTGGAACTAGACCTTACCCCAGTTTACGAGACCATGATGGAAAAGGCAGAGGCCATAGAAGGTCCATTCAAAAGGCTTTCGGCCGCCAACGTCAAACCAAGGCTTAGGATGACAACCCTTTACCTTTTCGGACAACAAAGGAATCTGCTAGTATGTGGAACGGGAAATAAAGCAGAGATAACGATGGGTTATTTTACGAAACATGGAGATTCTGGGGTAGATGTTTTACCCTTGGGAGATTTGCTCAAAGGGGAGGTCTTTAAATTAGCAGAATATTTAGGTGTGCCAGAAAGGATATACAAAAAGCCACCCTCTGCTGGATTATGGGAAGGCCAAACTGATGAAGAGGAAATGGGGATAAGCTATCATATGTTAGATATGTATTTGGCGGGGAAAGAAGTCCCGTCGGAAGTCGTTGCTAAGATAGAAATGGCAAGTTCTAGAGCAGAACATAAAAGGAAAACTCCTCCTATCTGCAAGATAGGCAATTAACTTAATTGTATAGAGGTGATTAATTATGGCAGGTCATTCCAAATGGGCTAATATAAAGCACAGGAAAGCAGCCCAAGATGCAAAGAAAGGTAGAGAATTTCAAAAACATATACGCGCTATAATGGTTGCGGCCAGAGAAGGGGGAGCTGACCCAGCGCTTAATATTAGACTCAAGGCCGCTTTGGAAAGGGCTAGAGCAGCAAACGTGCCAAACGACAACATCGAAAAAGCTATTAAGAAAGGTATAGGCGATATCGAAGGGGTTAAATATGAGGAAGTAATCTACGAAGGTTATGGTACCTCAGGAGTCGCCGTGATGGTTGAAACGCTAACTGACAATAGAAATAGGACAGCTTCGGAAATGCGCTATATTTTTAGCAGAAATGGTGGTACGTTAGGCGAAACCGGCTGTGTTTCATGGCTGTTCGACCGAAAAGGCATTATTTGCGTAAAAGGAGAGAACCTTGATGAAGATGAGCTCCTTATGGCTTGTTTGGATGCCGGTGCAGAAGATATGACTACGACAGAAGAAGGCTATTCAATATCAACAGATCCTTCATTAATCTCTGAAGTAAGGGATGCATTGGAGAAAGCCGGATATCATGTGGTGAAAACAGAGATGGACATGATACCCAAGACTACGGTATCCATAACTTCTTCTGAGGATGCAGCAAAAATTTTAAAACTCATAGACGCGTTGGAAGATCATGATGATGTACAAAAAGTGTATGCCAACTTTGACATCCCTGATGATATTTTAGAGGGGATGGCAGGATAACTCATGTCGCTATGTTTGGGGCTAGATCCAGGCATAGGCAGGCTAGGATATGCTCTTGTAAGTAAAGAAGGCGACACATTCAAGGCGAGGGATTTTGGGTGTATAGAAACTTCTCCCAGGAAGCCGTTAATTGAACGCCTTGTAGATATTCATGTCGCATTGAATGATATGATGGTGGGGAATAACCCTGACTTAATGGCAATAGAAAAGCTTTTTTTTGGCAGAAATGCCACCACTGCCGAATTAGTGTATCAGGTGAGAGGAATTATACTTTTAAATGCAGGTATGCAAAGAATTCAAGTTGTGGAACCAAAACCTACGCAGATAAAAATGGCAATTTGCGGTCATGGCAGGGCAACGAAGAGGCAAATCCAGTTGATGGTTCAAAGAACGTTAGGGTTACCTAACCCCCCTACCCCTGATGATGTGGCAGACGCATTGGCGACAGCCGTTACGGGGCTGTTATTGTTCGAATTCGCTCGAAAAACAGGAGGTCCTATTGATGCTCCGCTATCTTGAAGGTACAGTTTTTGAAAAAAATCAAGACACTATTGGATTAATGGTAGGGGGATTTGGGTTTCTGATCCAATGTTCAAAGAAAATCATGGAAACTGCAGCAATAGGGGAACAGAGAGGTATTTATACTTATTTGCATATAAGCGAAAATGGCTTCAGCCTTTTTGGCTTTCAGGACGATGAAGAGCTTGAGGTGTTTCAGATGTTAGTAAAAGTAAAAGGGGTTGGAGCCAAGTTGGCCATGTCTTTTATGCGCTTTTTAGATTTACAAGAACTAACTAGGGCAATTGCTTTTTCGGAAGTAGCCTTTTTAACATCTGTTCCTGGAATAGGGAAAAAGACGGCCGAAAGGATTTGTTTCGAGCTGAAACAAAAAATGCTAAAACGAGGCGAGTCGCATCCAAATCTGGCTGTGGATGTTCAAATAGGCACCAGCGTTACTGAAGCACTAATATCGCTTGGATTTTCTCCAGTTGAAGCCACAAGAGCTATTCGCAAGGCCTTGGAGAAGACAGAAAATGTAAAATCAGAAGAGGAGCTGCTTCAGGCAGCGCTAAAAGAAATGCAAATTCATAAAACTTATGTTGAGTAGGAGTTGAAGGGATGGGGAAAAATGCCGAAAATCTTCTTGCTCCTTCTGGTAAACCCCAAGAGGATGAGTTAAAGCTACGCCCAAGAACACTAGAAGAATTTATTGGACAGGAAAAGATAAAAGAAAAGCTTCTTATTTACATTGAGGCAGCCAAAAGTAGGGGAGAGCCATTGGACCATTGCCTCCTCTATGGGCCTCCAGGTTTAGGAAAAACAACTATAGCAGGAATAATAGCCCATGAAATGAACGGGCAACTAAGAGTTACAACAGGTCCAGCCTTGGAAAGGCCTGGGGATTTGGCCGCGATTCTCACCAACCTACAACCAAACGATGTTTTGTTCATAGATGAAATACATAGACTTTCCTCTGTAGTGGAAGAAGTATTGTACCCAGGTATGGAAGATTACCACTTGGACATAATTGTAGGGAAAGGCCCCATGGCAAGAAATATACGGCTGCAATTGCCACCATTTACTCTTATCGGTGCCACCACTAGATTAGGGTTGCTGACATCTCCTTTACGTTCAAGATTCGGTATCGTGGAGCAGCTAACTTTGTACAGGCCTGAGGAGCTTGCAAAAATAGCGATAAGAGGAGCCGCGGTGCTTGGTGTAAAAATAACGGAAGAAGGAGCTTTGACCATAGGGAAAAGGTCTAGAGGAACCCCTAGAATTGCTCTACGGCTGTTGAAGAGAGTAAGAGATGTAGCTCAGGTAAAAAATTGCCATATCATTGACGGTACTCTAGCAGAGACGGCCCTCGAAATGTTGGGCATAGATTATATGGGGCTGGATGAAAGTGATAGGAAATATCTCAAAGTTATGATAAACCTGTTTAACGGCGGGCCAGTAGGGCTTACAACTTTGGCTGCAGCATTGAACGAAGAGCCTCAAACTATCGAAGATATATATGAACCGTTTCTTATTCAGTTAGGGCTTGTAGAAAAGACTCCCCGTGGTCGCAGGGCCACCGTGAAAAGTTATAAATACTTGGGGATTGAGCTAAATACATCAGTGTGGGAGCAAGAGCAATTGGATCTAGAAGGTTAACTCCATTCTCATCGAAAAAAGGGGGAATGGTTATGTTCAGCAGCATGGGGAAAATGTTTCTCGTTTTGGGTATTTTTCTTATTTTTATAGGTTTAATCCTGATCTTAATTGGGAATGTTAATTTCCCTTTTGGGAAATTACCAGGCGATATAGTGATAAAAAGGCCCAAAATTGTATTTATATTCCCCATAACGAGCATGATACTAGTAAGTATAATCTTGACATTGTTGCTTAACTTCTTTACAAGGTTTCTAAAATAGTTAGGAGAGAGAATGAGATAATGAAAAAACAGCATGGATTTCCAATAAAGCAATTAGTCAAATTAGCCAGCTACACTTCTATTTTTTTGGTTCTGTCATTTTTTTTAATTTTTCTATTTGCTCAAGAATCTGCCGCGAAAAATATCTATTTAAAGATTGGCCTTGCTACAAACCAGAAAACAGGCAGCATATCTTCCAAAAGCAGAATCTACTGCAAAGATGCTTCTGGTAGAACTTTAAAGGTCTCTGGGAGGATTTTGTTAAAAACACACTCTTTGTCATCTAAGAAAATATACATCAATAACAAGTGTCTCAGTTTACCTATAACGATTCATAGTAAAACCCCCATATATTGGAATAAGCGCCCTTACAGGGGATGGTTTAAACTTTACCCTTCCTCTAATGGGTTTAATGTAATAAATATAGTGGGGATAGAACAATATCTGAGAGGAGTTCTGAAGATGGAGGTTAACCCCTCTTGGGAAATGGAGGCTTTGAAGGCCCAAGCTATAGTAGCTAGAACTTATGCTTTAAGGAACAGAGGTAAACATCGATCTCAAGGATTCGACCTCTGTGCTTTGCCCCATTGCCAGGTTTACAGGGGAATAAACGCGGAAGATCCTAGAATAAATAAAGCTATAGCAAGCACAAAAGGTTTAGTCTTATATTATGGCAACAACCTAGCAGTAACGCCATATCATTCCGACAGCGGAGGATATACTGCCAATGTGTGGGAAGTATGGAGTGGCCACATGCCTTATCTTAAGGCCAAGAAAGAGCCTTTCTCATACGTATCTCCTTATTCTAACTGGAAAGTGATGATACCCCTTAGTGAATTAAAAGAGAAACTGAGAAAAAATAGAATAAGCGTCGGAGAAATAAGACATGTAAGTATACCTGAAAGGGATAAGGGCGGTAGGGCTGTTTCTGTCCTCATAGAAGGAACGAGAGGAAAAGTAAAGATTAAAGCTAGCAAGTTCAGGATAATTGTTGGTAGTAGTAAAGTAAAAAGCACCTATTTTAAAATAAACGGAAATAGCCAAAATGTTACAACCACAAATAATATTATAAATCAGCCCGTTGAAGAAGAGAAACTTTATGATCATGAAGGAGTTTTATTTGCCTCTTTCATCAAAAAAGGTGTTTTTTCTACAGAAGAATTGATGGACATGCTTGTTCACCCTGAAAAAAAACCTCATTACCTCAGACTAGCCCTACAGAGACAAAGTGGAATAAAAAGCAAGCATTCCTTTTCACGTTACTCAGCAAATGGTAAAGTTTTGATCCTGGAAGGTAAAGGGTGGGGACATGGTGTTGGCATGTCCCAGTGGGGAGCAAAAGCCATGGCAGAGCATGGATGGAACTTCAAGAAGATACTTATGTATTATTACCCTGGCACAAAACTCAGGAAAGTCTATTAAACGCAAAAAACGAGGTCGCGCTAGAATGAAGAGCAATCACGTACATGATTTATATAATCTTGCAAGGTATGATTATTCCCTTCCGAAAGAACTTATAGCACAGAGCCCTGCGGAACCTCGGGATACTTCACGCTTATTGGTTCTTCACAAGGATAGCGGGGAGATAGATCATTCTGTGTTCAAAGAGCTTCCTTCTTATTTAAACAAAGGAGATCTAATTGTCCTAAACAACACAAAAGTGATGGCAGCAAGAATTATTGGGAAAAAAGAAAAGGGAACAGCAGAAATAGAGATATTGCTTTTAAGACCTTTGAACTCAAATAATTTAGTGTGGGAAGCCCTCGTTCGGCCAGGAAAAAGAGTAAAACCTGGACAAAGAGTTTTATTACACGGGGGAGAAAAAATAGAAGTTGGAGAAGCATCATCTTCGGGTACCAGAAAAATAAAATTCTCAGAAGAGACTGATCCTTTCAAGATAATGGATCTATATGGCAAAATTCCTTTACCACCGTATATCCATTCTACTGAGGCGCCTCCTGATCGCTATCAAACAATATTCGCAAAGAAACTGGGCTCTGCTGCTGCGCCTACAGCAGGGTTGCATTTTACTCCTCGGGTATTTGACAAATTAAGGGAAAAAGGAATCCTAATAGCCCACGTTACCTTGCATGTAGGTATCGGGACCTTTAAGCCTATATCGGCCCCGGATGTACGGCAACATAAAATGCATGAGGAATTTTGTTCTATTTCGGAAGAAACAGCTAAAGTGATTAACGAGACTAAAAAAAGAGGGGGAAGGATTGTAGCTGTTGGAACTACTGTGGTAAGAACACTTGAGAGCATGGTAAACGCAGAGGGAATGACTGTGTCAGGTAGCGGCTGGACTCAGAAGTTCATCTATCCGGGATACGAATTTCGCATAGTAGATACAATGATAACCAATTTCCATCTTCCCAAAAGTTCCCTAATGTTATTGGTCTCTGCTTTTGCAGGGTATGAAAACACAATGAAAGCATACGAAGAAGCTATAAAACAGCGCTATAGATTCTATTCTTTTGGTGATGCCATGCTGATTATTTAAAGAGGGAGAATTCTTCTTCTATCCTATTTCTAAGCAACATCTTACTTTCTTCTCTTAAATTTGAGCTCAAATCGCTTGTTTCAATGTAAACGCCTATGCCGGGCCTTGAATCTACTTTCAACATGCCACTTTCTTTTATTTCTTTTAGCGCTCTATATGCAGTCCTATCCGATATGCCTACAAGTGACGCAATTTCGTTGAAGCAGCATCTATTTTCTCCCCATACTGCCTTCCTTAGTACATAACCAAGCAAAAGCAACCTTGCGCCAACAGATAGCGGCAGGGTCATCACATTTACTACAGCTGTGAATGTTTTTTCATTAAAACCTGTTGAAAATAGCCCCAAAACGCCGAGGTCATCCATTGTCTTGTGTGATTTGTTTGAAGATGCTATTGCCTTTTTTTGTAAGAGTTCATCCAATGCTTCTTCAAGGTTGTCCAATGCCTTTATGACACTAATCTCTTCTTTGCTCAAATTGCGTATCACCTCTCTTATATTTTCTTAATTAAAAAGATGGTGATTTCTCTCCTAACTTATATAGTAGCAGAATAAAGAAAAAAATCATAATAGTATATATAATATACGAAAGAAAGAGAGAAAGGAGGAATTACAATGTGGAATTGGGCCGCGCTAATGCCTCATGCACCTATACTTCATGAAGAAATTGCAGGCGCTATGATAAAAAGATGCCTACATACTGTAAAAGGTATCAAAAAGCTTATCTCCAAAATAGACCTTAATTCAACTTCATACATTTTCCTGCTAGACCCCCATGCTTATTACTATAAATTAGGCCACCTTGCCGTCGAGTTTGCCGACGTATATGAGGGATCCCTTGCAAATTTTGGAGCGCCTGCACTAAGAGTAGAAGCCAATGGAGCAGAAGATGAAGGGAGAAACATTTTAACGTATTTAGCAAAAAACATACCTGTTTCTGTGCATAAAAAAACTGTGTACCCCCTTGATCATGGAGCTGTGGTACCCCTTGCATCCTTTTGGAAAAAACATGGAACCCTACCCAAATTGCTGGTAGTAAACCCCATAGGGCTTTCATTAGTTGATGCCTACCGCCTAGGAGAGCATCTTGGAACATATATATCGAAAGAAAAATGGGCCCTGTTGGCAAGTGGAGACCTCTCCCATACTTTAACCCCTGATGCCCCAGCAGGTTACACAAAAGAAGGATCTGTTCTTGATGAGGCTGTGATTGCATCGTTAGAAAGCTCATCGCCAGAACCCATATTTAAACTTAGCGAACAAACGATCATCAAAGCAGGAGAATGCGGATTAAGATCAGTGCTTACTTTGTTAGGGCTCGTTTCTGGAGGAAAAATAGAAGTAATATCCTATGAAGGCCCTTTTGGAGTAGGATATTGCACTGCCTTATGGAAAAACAGCCAAAGCGATGGGGAGGGAGTATAGATGGCTAAAGTAAATCCCTTTACTTTCTTGGCAAGAAAGTCAATTGAAATGTGGTTACTTCATAAAAACAAAATTGACGTAACTAGTTTCCCCCTAGAAGAATGGGACAAGAGCCTCCTGAAAAGAAGTGGCTGTTTTGTATCCCTGAAGAAAAAAGACGGCTCTCTCAGAGGCTGCATTGGTACTATACTACCGGTTCGCAACTGCCTTGCTGAAGAAATAGCAACCAATGCCCGTTCTGCTGCTACAGAGGATCCAAGATTTATGCCATTAAGTAAAGAGGAACTGCCAGAAGTGGTAATATCAGTTGATGTTCTTTCACCTCCTGAAAAGGTAACCTCTCTTGAGGAACTTGATCCTAAAAAATATGGAATAGTTATAAGTAAAGGATTTTTTAAGGGCGTTTTGCTACCAGATCTTCCTGGAATTGATGCAGTGGAAGATCAAGTTAAAATTACTATGTTGAAAGCTGGTATAAGCTCGTTGGAGGGAGCCACGATCGAAAGGTTTTCTGTAAAGAGGTACAGTGAGACTCAATAAGGGGTGTGTTTTAAATGGAAAAAGCGCATGAAGCCTTGTGGTGGAAGAAAGATAACAAAGAAGTTATCTGCGAGCTTTGCCCCCATTTTTGCAGTATCGCTAAAGGGAAAACGGGGTTCTGCGGTGTAAGATTTAACGATGAGAATAAACTTAAAACCTTAAACTATGGTATGGCAAGCAGTATAGCAATAGATCCAGTAGAAAAGAAACCTCTTTACCACTGGTTTCCAGGAGAGCGGATTCTATCCTTAGGAACTGTTGGATGTAACCTCGATTGCCCTTTCTGTCAGAATTGGCCTATAGCGAGATGGTCTGAAACAGTTAATTTAGAGGGAATAACGCCTCAAGATGTCGTTCATTTAGCTAAAAACAACAGCCTAAATGCTGTAGCGTTCACCTATAATGAGCCTTTCGTTTGGTATGAATTCGTCCTTACAACGTCAAAAATGTTAAAAGCTGAAAATATATATACGGTACTAGTAACTAACGGATACATCAACGAAGCTCCCTTAAAGGAACTTTTACCCTACATCAATGCAATGAACATAGACCTAAAAGGTTTTTCCGAAGATGTTTATTTACTCCTGCATGGGTCGTTGGAGCCTGTGAAGCACACAATCAAGATGACTGTAGAAAGAGGAATACACGTGGAAATAACCCATTTATTGGTGCCAGGCATAAACGACACTGAAGAGCAATTTATACAAATGGTTGATTGGCTTACAGGCATATCTAAAAATATACCTTTTCATTTAAGCAGATATTTCCCAAATTATAAATGGACCGCCCCTCCAACGCCCTTGCAAAAAATGAGGGAATATGCCGATATTGCCAAGAAAAAACTCGACTTTGTCTATCTTGGCAACACACTTGAAGGAAATGACACGTACTGTCCAAACTGTGGAGCCCTGGTGATCAAACGCGTAGGGTATCATGTAGAAAAGTTATGTCTGAATGAAGAGGGTAAATGTGGCCTATGTAATACCCCTATGGGTATTGTCACGAACTGATTTTACGTATATCCTCTATATACAGCAACCGAAAAATCTTTGTTATTAGCGTATTTTTATCAAATGAGAGGAGCTGGTTAGGATGGAATTTCTAAAATTAAACGGGCATTCCCTCAAGATTTCAGACGTTGTAGATGTTGCAAGAAATGGGAAAAAGGTAGTTTTGGATGATTCGGCTATTGCCTTTGTCGAGCGAGGCGCTAAAATGGTCGAATCCTGGGTGGCAGAAGGCAAATCCATATACGGTATAACCACTGGATTCGGAGATTTGGCTTCCACAATGATCCCTCCTGAAAAGAGCAGGCAATTACAGGAAAACCTTCTTAAAAGCCATGCATGTGGTGTGGGAGAACCATTTCCGGAAGATGTCACAAGAGCCATAATGCTTCTGCGTATAAACACCCTAATAAGAGGGTTTTCTGGAATATCCCTTAAGACTCTTAATCAACTTGTCTCTTTCCTCAATGAGGGTATACATCCTCTGATACCTGCGCAAGGATCAGTTGGTGCCAGTGGGGATCTGTGCCCATTGTCCCACCTCGCAGCAGCTCTATTGGGTATAGGCGATGTGATCTATAAAGGAAGACGGATGCCAGCCACTAAGGCGATGGAAGAAGCTGGGTTAAAACCCATAAATTTAGGACCTAAGGAAGGTCTTGCTCTAAATAATGGTACTACTGCCATGGCAGGCATAGCCACCTTGGCAATATATGATGCTTTCACAGTAGCTAAAACTGCAGATATAGCTGCCGCCTTATCATTAGAAGCATTGACAGGTGTACCTTACGCTTTTGATCCAAGAACTCACGAACTTCGACCACACGAAGGACAGAAGAAAGTTGCTGAGAATATAAGAACTTTAATTGAAGGTAGCGAAATAGTGGAAAAATATAAGCATGCTAGAGTACAGGATGCTTATTCTCTGCGCTGTGTTCCTCAGGTTCATGGTGCAAGCAGAGACACATTGGATTTCATTGCCCAAAAAATGCAGATAGAGATAAACTCCGTGACAGATAATCCGCTTATTTTTCCAGCTGACGGCGAGGCTATAAGTGGTGGGAACTTCCATGGGCAACCTATAGCACTATCCATGGACTTCTTTGGCATAGCTATGGCAGAAATAGGCAATATTTCCGAGCGCCGGACTGCCAGACTAGTTGACCACAAACTATCGTATGGATTGCCACCTTTCCTTGTAAAAAATAGCGGAGTAAACAGCGGTTTCATGATACCTCAGTACGTTGCTGCTGCCTTAGTTTCGGAAAATAAGGTTTTGGCTCATCCTTCGTCTGTGGATTCCATTCCCACTTCCGCAAACCAAGAGGACCACGTATCCATGGGAATGTATGCAGCTCGCAAAGCCAGAACAATCTTGGAAAACGTCAAAAAGGTTTTAGCCATAGAACTTTTAACAGCCGCACAGGGTGTTGACTTCAGGAAACCCTTGAAATTAGGTAAGGGCACATCAACTGCTTACGAAACTATACGTGCCAGGGTGCCATTCGTAGAAGAAGACGAGTTCTTGCACCCTTATATACAGGAAATGGTAAAAATGGTTAGCGATGGCTCCATAGTAAAGGCTGTAGAAAGTGAAGTAGGGGAACTTGCATAAAAACAAAAAGTGCGTACAATAATAGTTTGTGCATGAAAGTACATTTATAGGGGGGATAGGCGAGTGGATCTCTTTATAGAACAGTTGATGAACGGACTTGCTATAGGGGCTATATATGCACTTATCACTTCAGGGCTCTCTTTGATTTATGGGATCCTGAGGATATTACATGTGGCACATGCTGGCATATATACTATAGGGGCCTATGTGGGATTAGGCGTGTATTCCATGACGGGCAACCTTTTATTTGCTATCTTAGCTTCTATGGCTGTATGCTCCATTTTGGGTATACTGGTGGAGCGTATAGTTTATTCTCCCTTGCTGAAATTCCCCCCTTATGTTCCCTTGATAGCCAGCATAGCGCTCCTCTTAGGAATAGAAGAGGTTATGCGCCTAATAGCAGGACCCCAGATTCATGGTTTCCCCGTATCTTTGCCCCTAGCCACTATTAGGGTGGGTAATATTTCCTTATCTTCAGCTCTTGTTATGGTCTATATAGTTTCAATTGTGATCTTCTTTGTTCTTTGGATTATCACATCAAAGACAGATCTTGGTTTGGCCATGAGGGCAGTTTCTCAGGACATGTCTATAGCTAGCGCCATGGGTATAAATAGCAGGCAAATAGTAAGCCTAACTTTTGCCATAGGATCTAGTATAGCTGCTATTGCAGGTATTCTGGTAGGAATATATTTTAATCAGGTGTACCCAACTATGGGAGCTGTACCAGCCTATAAAACCCTCGCTTTGATCGTGGTGGGCGGGTTAGGGTCTGTGCCTGGAGCAATATTAGCCTCTCTCTTACTTGGAATAGCTGAGACACTGCTTATAGGATACGCCAATATTCCATTCCCTCGAGATGCACTAGCGTTTGTAGCCATGATATTGGTCCTCATGATAAGGCCTGAAGGGCTCCTTGGAAATATAAAGAAAAAAATATAACTGCGGGGAGGTTGTCATGGACAGCTACATTATAACCATCGGAATTTTTATAGCAATTAACAGTATTGTCGTATCTGGGTTGAACATCATAGTTGGTTACGCCGGTCAAATTTCCTTGGGGCATGCGGCCTTTTTTGGAATAGGAGCCTATACAGCAGCTATACTTGCTACAAAAGCGGGATTGTCCTTTTGGCTAAGTTTACCCGTCGTAATAGTAATAACCGGAACTATAGGTTTGTTAATGGGATTGCCAAGCTTGAGAGTAAGGGAAGATTTCTTGGCTATAACCACCATCGGAATTAATTTTATAGTTGAAGCCTTTTTCATGTATGTGCCTTTCTTCGGAGGCGCTTTGGGGATTGGAGGCATTCCACGAATTGAGTTTTTCGGAACCCCACTGCATGGCTTCGCGTTTTTAGTTCTGTGTCTAGTATTTCTTGTGATAGCTTTGTTTATAAGTTGGTGGTTTACGAAGGCGTGGTGCGGTTTGGCTTGCTTTACCTTAAGGGATGACGAGGTCGCCGCCTCTACCATTGGTGTATCTCCAGTAAAATTCAAATTGCTTGCTTTTGTCATAGGGACAGCGATGGCTGGCATTGGTGGAGCTTTATACGCTCACTATATGAGGTTCATAAGTGCTTCAGATTTTGGTTTCCCCGTTTCAGTCATGATGCTTTCTATGCTTGTTGTTGGGGGGATGGGCACCGTTTGGGGACCTATACTTGGAGCAGCCATTTTGGGCATATTGCCGGAAGTGTTCAGGCCCCTTATTGACTATAGAATGCTTTTATATGCCACACTTCTTCTATTAGTGATACGCCTGCAACCTGGTGGAATATTGGGGGACAACGGTTTTGTAAAGTCCAGACTTAAAGCTTTTTCCCGAGGTGGTAAAAATGAAAAATAACTCACTATTACGCCTTGAAAATGTGTCGAAGCAATTTGGGGGGTTACACGCAGTAGAAGATGTTTCGTTTTCACTGAATAAAAAAGAAATCCTTGGATTAATAGGCCCTAATGGAGCAGGTAAAACGACATGTTTTAACATGATTTCAGGGGCTTTGAAACCCACCACGGGGAAAATTTTCTTTAAAGGAATAAGAATTGATGGATTGCCTATTCATAAAATAGCTTCTATGGGGATAGGTAGAACCTTCCAAATAGTAAGACCATTTTATTCTTTAACCGCCTTAGAAAATATTCAGGCCGCTTTAGGCATAGAGAAATATCAATCTAAATTCCAATTTTGGCAAAAGTGGGATAACCAAAATATCAAAAAAATGGCCTTGGAGATTCTGGAGAAAGTGGGATTGGCAGATTTCGCTCATTACAAGGCTGGCCTTCTGCCGTTGGGCAACTTGAGGCGGCTTGAAATCGCCAGAGCGCTTGCCTTAAAACCTGAATTACTTCTCCTCGATGAATCTTTTTCCGGCTTGAGACAGGAAGAAATAAATAAGCTTTCCGAGCTAATACTCCAAATAAAAGAATCGGGCGTTGGAATTTTGCTTATAGAACATAACATGCGGGTTGCCATGGGGCTATCTGACAGAATGGTTGTTCTGGACCACGGTAAGTTGATCGCATCCGGACCCCCAGAAAAGATAAAAAATGATCCTCATGTCATAGAAGCTTATTTGGGTAAAGGGGAGAAAAAATATGTCGCTTCTTGAGGTCGAGAATTTACACATAGCGTATAAGGAAATAGAAGCTGTTAAAGGAGTATCGTTCTTTGTCTCTGAAGGAGAGTTGGTTTCGATAATAGGAGCTAATGGAGCAGGCAAAACCACTATTTTGAATGCCATTATGGGTCTAGTACCTTCCCAAAAAGGGAGCATCAAATATAAAGGGAAAGATATTACCAACTTGCCTCCCCATGAGCGAGCTCACATGGGAATAAGAATTGTGCCTGAAAAGGCTAGGCTATTCCCTCAACTTACTGTATGGGAAAACTTAATGACCGGCATATATGGCATTAAAAAGCAAATTTCCCTGGAAGAAAGGCTCAAGTGGATATATGGGTTGTTTCCCATTCTAAAAGAAAGGGAAACACAGCCAGCAGTAACCCTTTCAGGTGGGGAACAACAACAGGTTGCAATTGCTAGGGCTTTAATCTCTGATCCCGACCTTGTGTTAGTGGACGAGATCTCTATGGGCCTCATGCCCTTATTAGTGGACAAAGTCTTTGAGGTGTTAAAAGAACTGAATGAACAACACGGTAAAACGATTCTGTTGGTGGAACAAAACGCTTTGGCTTCTTTGAAAATATCTACTAGGGCTTACGTGCTTGAAACGGGAGAAATAACCTTCAGTGGTACAGCAGAAGAGGTTATAAATGACCCCAGAATTCATGAAGCATACCTTGGAGGATAATTAAGTTAAAAAAGAAAATATATCTTACATTTTTGCGTATTAAGCCCTAAAATTATTTAGGAGGCAACAAAAATAAAAATGGGAGGTGTTAAGATGAAAGTTGTAAAGGTGTTGTTATCGGTTCTTGTAGTTTTGGCTCTTTTTGCGGGAACGGCCTTGGCAGGGGAAACTATCAAAATCGGAGTGCTTGCTCCACTCACGGGATTTGCTGCTGCTGACGGAGAAAGCGTGCTAAACTCAGTCAATATTGCAGTTGATAAGATCAACGCAAGCGGAGGGGTATTGGGCAAAAAGGTAGAGCTAGTAGTTTACGACGACAGAGCAGACGCAAAGGAGGCGGTTTCCCTAGCTCATAAGCTGATAGGACAAGATAGAGTAGTAGCTGTGGTAGGTGGATCTTATAGTATGCCTACCAGAGCTGTAGCTACTTTCTTCCAGGAGGCACAAATACCTTTCGTTGCAGCGTACGCAGTACACCCTGACATTACGAAAGCAGGAGACTTTTGTTTCAGAAATGGTTTCTTGGCAGAAGTAGAAGGTAAGGCAGCAGCTAAAGTCGCAACTGACATGCTAGGCGCCAAGCGAATAGCTGTACTTTATTCTGATATAGACTTTGGTAGAACCCTTTCAAAGGGCTTTAAAGAATATATTGACACAAAAACAACGGGCGTAGAGATTGTTTATTCTAAAGCTTACCCGTTCAAAGAAAAGGACTATAAGCCATATCTTTCGGAAATAAAAGAATTAAACCCGGATCTAATAATGGTTAACGGTTACTATTTCCAGACCGGACCAATCCTTAAGCAGGCCAGAGAAATGGGAATTGAATCTATAATTCTAGGTGAAGAAGGGGCAGACTCTCCGAAATTGGTAGAGTTGGCTGGTCCTTCTGCAGCTGAAGGATTTATCATAGTCACAAACCTCAATAGAGATGACGAACGCCCCGTTGTCCAAGAGTTCATCAAAGAATATGAGGGACGCTACGGCATAGCGCCAGACATGGTCGGAGCCTCTGCTTACGATGCTCTAACAATTATAGTAGATGCCATACAAAGAGCTGGTAGCACTGATGGTAAAGCCATAAGGGATGCAATAGCCTCCACTAAGGATTTTGACGGCCTAACGGGTGTTATAAAAGGCTTCAATGAGATTGGGGAAGTCGTCAAGCCAGTACAGGTACAAATAATAAAATTTGGGAAATACCGTTACTTTGGTGTAGTTGATGATCCAGATATAATTAATCCGTAATCTTAGAAGCAAGACATTACTTTAAGCTTTTTGCAAAACAAAGGGGAGTTAATCAGTTTCTTGATTAATTCCCCTTTTCTTTTTCATAAGTAATAGTTTTTATTGTTTCTTTTGGAGCAAAACTAGGTTAGTATAATATAGCTACATATTTCTTCCCTACACAAAACGGAGGGATTACGTCGTGGGAAAAGTTCGACCACACATACATACTGTTCTTCAATACGGGATACTTATTCTATCCCTAATATATTTTGTGATTTTAACATGCTGGATGCCAATATCTTTACGTGAACATTATACTTATGGGGAAGGAACCCCTCAAAAAATTCTCGTAAAGACAGGCCAAACTGGTTCAGAGGTTGCATGGATGATTTTCAAAGAAGGACTGGTCAATAACCCAAAAGATTTAATATTTTGGATGTTGAAGCTAAAGGTTGATAGGTCTATCAAACCGGGTATATATATCATAAAACCAGGTACACCTTGGGAAATAGCTAAACAATTAGAAATAACAAAACCCATTACTGAAAAAGTAACACTTTACCCTGGGAAAAATCTAAAAGAGCTCCAAGTGTATTTCAAAACAAATTATGGTGAAGATTTTTTAAATGAGCTTAAAAAAAACGAAAACTTTCCTTCAAATATCAGGGACAAACTCCCAGAAAGAGTTGAGAGCAGAATAGCTTTTCTGTTACCAGACACATATTATGTAATTCCTGAAGAAGGCTATTCCTCTCAAGTGATAAAGGCCGCATCAAATGCCTGGTATAACACTGTGGGAAGAGCACTTGGAGAAAGTTATTTAAATAAAGATTACTTGTTGAAAGTAGCTACAGTAGCATCTCTGGTTGAAAAAGAAGCAGCAAAAGAAGGGGAAAAAAAAATTATAGCAGGGGTAATTTACAACCGTTTAAATAAAGGCATGCCGCTTCAAGTTGATGCAACTGTTATCTTTGCGTGGAACGAACGTGGCATAAAACTCAATAGAGTGCTTTACAAGCATCTGAAGATACGATCGCCATATAACACCTATCTTTTTAAGGGGCTACCTCCTGGACCTATTTGCATTCCTTCTATCAAATCATGGATAGCGGCAATACAACCAGGTAAGCACTCTTATCTATATTATGTAGCACAAAAAAATGGCAGCCATATCTTTAGTAAAAGCTACGAAGAACATTTAAAGGCCATAGAGAAGAGGAATAAAGAAAGAAAAACCGAAGGCAACAAGTGACATGTCTTGTCGAAAGGAAGTGTTTTAAATTATGGACGATATGTTTAAAATAAGTGATTATCTAAGCCAAAAAGGCTTAGACTATGCCGATGTATTTTTACAAAAAATCGACAGCCACACTGTGCGTTTAGATAACGGGAAAGTAGAAGAGGTAAAATCAAATCATTCTCATGGAACTGGAGTGCGTTTTTTTGCTAAAGGAAATACTGTTTATTCATCCTCAAACGGTACAGATTTGAATGCTGTAAGGATATGTTTAAAACACTGCGAAGAAAAGGTAGGGAAAACTTCAAAGCTGAGCTTTGAAAGTAAAAACAAAGATCTAATATCTGAGCGTATTCACTTAAAATCCCCCGATGTTGCTCTTTTGGTGGATCTGGAGAAGAAAATACGGAGTGCATCCCCTTCTATCAGACAAGTGCTTATAAACCTGAGTGTGGCAAAAAATCTAGTAAAGATCATTTCTTCCGAAGGAAGGGTAGTGAACAAAAAAAGGAACTCTTCTAGAGTTTATATACATGTTGTGGCCGAAAAAGGCGGCACCTTATATACGGGAATAGAATCCCATGCAATGGCCTTGGATTTAGAGACTTTCTTGAAAAAAAACGATCTAGAGGAAATGGGAGAGAAAGCAGTTAAAAGAGCTCTCCTCCAGGCTGACGCAAAACCATGTCCTGCGGGAATGATGCAAGTTGTTCTAAGTGGTAAAAGTGGTGGAACTATGATTCACGAGGCTGTAGGCCATGGCTTGGAAGCAGATATTATAAGAAAAGATTTCTCTGTTTATAAGGATAAAATTGGACAAAAGGTGGCAAATGAACAAATCACTTTAGTAGATGACCCTACATTACCGGATTTATATGGAAGTTATTGTTTTGATGATGAAGGAACTGAAGCTTCAAGGACCATTCTCATTGAGAACGGTGTACTTAAGAATTATCTTACCGATGTAGCTTCTGCCATACAGTACGATTTGCCACGAACAGGAAACGGCAGAAGGGCCTCTTTTCGGCATATTCCCATTCCAAGAATGTCAAACACATTCATAATTGGCAATGGAGTTTATGAAGCCGAGGAGATTATCGAATCTGTAAAAGAAGGGCTTTTGGTCATGAAAATGGGAGGAGGAGAAGTTCATCCTACTACAGGAGATTTCGTATTCCATGTTTCAGAAGGATACTATGTAAAGAACGGTAAAATACAATATCCCGTAAAAAATGCCATAATGACAGGAAATGGGCCGGAGGTTTTGAATAAAATAACCAAAATCGGGAAAGACTTAATGTTTGATGCGGGAGTATGCGGTAAGTCAGGGCAAGGCGTGCCTGTAACTGATGGGCAGCCTACAGTCTTAATAGAAGAAATAATTGTAGGAGGATCGCAGTCTTAAAAATGTTAGATAAGATGTTTCCTTCACGAAACAAAAAAGCTAAATCAACAAAGCTTCATAAAAAAAAGAATAATGCGCCTAATAATATCGATCACAAAAAAAATAACAAGGCAGGAAAAGCATCCCTTTTGCCATTATCAGAAACAAGACTCAGGTTGTATAGGAACATTTTGCTTCTTATCGCTATCTTATTAGACTTATATTCTATAGCTTCTTACTTTAGATTTTACACAGGGGAAATGGGTTATTTAATTCAAAAATACATCATCTTTTATGGCGGGGGAGGGGCTGTAGTTCTTTTATTTTTTGCTTTATATTATCTTGTTGCCCTTTTGCTAGATAGGCCAATAACCCAATTTGCGCGCCAATTCGTAGCAACACTTTTGGTTTATGTCGCTACATCTGTTATGTTGGTTCTGTACAAGATTTCAGATTTTACAATTCCCCCAAAATTATACCCTTGGATAAATGCTGGGTTGCCCGGATATTGGATCTCAAATGGATTACTAAAGTTTGCGGGCCCTTTTGGGACTATACTTGTAGGTTTTGCAACAGTTTTAATAGCCTTATGGCTTTTGGATTTCCTTCCCTATGGAAATATCAAAAATATTTTATTTCATAATAACAAGAGACATTCATCAGTGGAAAAAACCAGTGAAATATCACAAGATGATGAAAGCCCTAGCACCCTTAATGATACGAACTTTAAAGATATCGAAAACAAAGAAAAGGATGTTGTTGTAAGGAAACATAAAGGACAACAGGTAGAGCAATTTTTGTTGAATGAAAGCTTTGCTGATAATGCTGGAACCTCGGAATTCGTAGAGGAAAAAATTACTTCCATATTCTCTAATCCAAATGAAGAGTTAACTTTTGCTTCTGATGTTGAGCAAGGCGTTTTCCCTCCTCCTTTGGAGATTTTAGGGCCTGAAAGCTCATCCCCAGAGAAGGACTTAAGTCAAGAGATAATCAACCAAAAGGGTATCAATATAATCGACACACTAAAAGAGTTCAACGTGGAAGCCCAAATGGCTGAAGTCATAATTGGCCCTACAGTAATTCAATTTAGATTACAGCTGGCTCCAGGAATAAAGGTAAGCAAGGTTGCAGCCTTAACTAATGACCTTGCCGTAGCTCTTGGTGTAGCTAGCCTCAGAGTAGAAGCTCCCATACCTGGAACAACATATGTTGGAGTAGAAATCCCCAATCCAAAAAGAAAGCCGGTACATTTAAGAAGTATTATCAAACATCAACCTTCCCGTGATGTTGATGGAGACCTACCTCTTGCTATAGGAGCCTCAGTAGATGGTAAACCTTTGATCGTTCCGTTGGAAAAACTTCCGCACTTATTGGTGGCTGGCACTACAGGCTCAGGCAAGAGCGTATTCATTTCCAGCTGTATAACTTCTTTATGCTACACTAGGCGTCCAGAAGAAATGCGTCTTTTGCTTATTGACCCAAAGAGAGTCGAAATGAAGATGTTTGAAAAAATACCTCATGCTCTTATGCCCCCTATTGTAGAATCTAAAAAGGCTGTACATGCTCTAGCATGGGCTGTAACCGAGATGGAACGACGTTACGAAAAGTTTGCTCAAGCCCGAGCAAGAGACTTAAAAAGCTACAATGCAAAAGTTATGCCTAAAGATAAATTGCCATATATTGTAATAATAATAGATGAGCTAGCCGACCTAATGTTTACAGCACCTAAAGAAGTAGAAGATTATATATGCAGGCTCGCTCAAATGGCCAGAGCCACGGGAATGCACCTAATAATAGCGACTCAAAGGCCATCGGTTAACGTAGTAACTGGATTAATCAAAGCAAACATACCAGCAAGGGTAGCTTTTACACTGCCATCCCAAACTGATTCTAGAACAATCATAGACGTCGCTGGTGCTGAAAAACTTCTAGGTAGTGGAGATATGTTATTCCTCACTCCTAGACTTTCCAAGCCAATAAGAATACAAGCACCTATGATAAACGAAACTTCAGTAACTAATTTCATAGAATACCTCATTCGTCTTTTTGGTGAACCTGAATACATTGACATAGAAACACTTAATGACAGCCAACCAAATGGAATTTTAGAATCATATGATCCTCTTTTAGAGCAAGCCCTAGAAATAATAATGCAAACAGGCATTGCCTCTGCTAGTAGGTTGCAAAGGCAACTTCGTATTGGCTTCACAAGAGCTGCAAGGCTGATAGATATTCTTGAGAGCTTAGGAATAGTGAGCGCCCCCGATGGCGCTAAACCGAGAGATATATTAATAAGTCACGAGGAAGCAAAACAAATATTGGAAGAGCATGCGAAGAGGGATAATATATGAGTAATAGATCATTGGATTTGCCTCAAGCAAAAGTAACATTTTCTCAAAATTTCTCTCGCAAAATGTTAATCTTTATTGCAGGAGGCAGAGAGCCTGATAAAGAGTGGTTGCTAGAGCTTGCCAAAATAAATTGGCCAATTTGGGCCATAGATAGAGGGTTAAGTTATTGCCTGAAAGCAGGCATAACCCCCGAACTCTATATAGGTGATCATGATAGTATAAGCAAAGAGGAACTATTGCGAGCTAAGAACGCAATGGTTGAAATTATTGCCTTTTCCCCCATGAAAGATTTAACAGATCTACAGCTATCTTTAAAGGAAGCTAGCAAAAGGTACAAAAATGCTGCAATATTGCTTACAGGCTGCTGGGGAGGAAGGTTTGACCACTTATACAGCATCTTATATTCAACTATTTGGGCATATGATTGGAATATAGCAACCATAGCAATGGCTGATGATAAAGAGATAATGTATCTTATGAAAGGAGAATCATCGATTCGCCTGGATTGCAAGAAAAAGCCTGAAAACATCTCGTTACTTGCTCTGTCAGACCATTGCTTGGGAGTAAACATAGATAACGTAGTGTGGCCTCTAGAGGATTATACTCTATATCAAAAACAACCATTTGCAATAAGCAACTTGCTACTTACTGCTTCCGAACACAATATGTCTATGAACGTAAGTGTAAAAAAGGGATGGTTAGGTGTTTACTTGAATTTTTAGTAAAGGGGCATAAAAAGTCAAAAGGGTCCTTTAGAGGGCCCTTTTGACTTTGCCAGATTTGAGGCAGCGGGTACAAATCTTCATCCTGCGTGTTTCGTTCCCCCCAAGGTCAACTTTCACGCTCTGAAGATTGATCTCCCAACGTCTTTTGGTATGTCGATTAGAATGGCTAACTCTATTGCCAGTCGCCGGTCCTCTGCCACAGCATTCACAAACTTTTGCCATGATCATTCCTCCTTCGCTACTCGCCACTTCTTCGACAAGCGAACTGCATTTTACCACGCATTAACCTCTCTATGCAACAATAATAAATTGTAAGTGCTCCGAGTCCTGATTATAGTCTATAATTCCTATTGAGGTGAAGCGAAAATGACTTTTACAGAAAATATGGAACGCATACAACAAATTGTCAAAATGTTGGATTCTGGGAACCTAACCTTGGAGGAATCAATTGAATTATTTAAAGAGGGAGTAGAATTGGTCAAAAGTTGTAAAAATTTTTTAGAAAAAAGCGAGCAAATAATAAAGATTCTTTCCGAAGATATGGATGATAACCTTATTTCTTCATCTGAGGCGGAGGAAGTAGGTAGCAATGAATAGGTGGGGTTCTGAGAATTTCACTAAATATTACGATGAAAAAAGAACAGTAGTGGAAAAATATCTAAAAGATCTCTCTATGAATCGCCCCCAAAACATTCCAAAAATGCTCTGGGATTCTATGATGTATTCCCTTTTAGCTGGCGGCAAAAGGGTAAGGCCAGTTTTAGCCATGACAGTGGGCGAAATCTTCGGACTAAAAGAAGAAGTTCTGCCTTTGGCCGTTGCGTTGGAAATGATTCATACCGCATCACTTGTACATGATGATATGCCGTGTATGGATAACGATTCCTTGAGGAGAGGAAAACCTACAAACCACATCGTTTACGGAGAATCAATGGCTCTATTAGCTGGTGACGCCCTTTTCCTTTATGCCATAGAGCAGGCATTGAAAAATTTAAACACAGTAAAAAGTTTACAAGAAAGCAACATAATAAACGCATTGAACACACTACTGGAAGCCGCAGGGCCTGCTGGCATATGTGGAGGCCAAGCAATGGATATTTCGGAATCTTCAAATTTCTCTTTTAGCCCTTGGAAGATAGCATATTTTAAGACAGCAACTCTTCTCAAGGCTTCTGTTATATCTCCTGCACAATTGGCAGGTGCCTTAGAATTTGAAATAAAGGCCCTTACTTCATATGCTAGCCATCTTGGAATCACTTTTCAGATAATTGACGATGTCCTAGATGTAATAGGGGAAAAAACCTCATTGGGGAAAAATCCTGGAAAAGATAAAACTCAGGGCAAAAAAACATTCGTAGAGCTTTATGGTTTAGAAAAATCCATAGAACTAGCGAGGCTTCACTCTAAAAAATCTATTGATGCTTTAAGAAACATAAATAGAAATACCGCATATCTTGCTTCTTTTGCGGCTTATTTAGAATCGAGGACACATTAGAGGTGATGAATACAAGAATGGTTACTCTATCTGACATCAAAAACTACAAGGATTTACAGAGCCTTGACGATAAAAATCTTAAAGAACTCTGCGCCTCTATACGGGAGGAGATAACAAAAGTAGTCAACATCAACGGTGGCCATCTATCTTCATCTTTGGGAGCTGTTGAGCTTATAATTTCTCTGCTGAAGGTTTTCGATCCCCAAAAGGACAAAATTATTTTTGATGTCGGTCACCAAAGTTACGCATATAAGCTGCTCACTGATAGAAAAGATAGATTTGGGACATTACGAAAGTGGGGAGGAATAAGCGGCTTTCCAAACCCTTCAGAAAGCAAGCTGGATCATTATATTGGAGGCCATAGCAGTATCTCCATCTCAGCAGCTTTAGGATACGCAAAGGCTAGGGACCTTTTAAAGCAAGATCACCATGTGGTGGCAGTTCTAGGAGACGGCGCACTTATCAATGGTGTAGCAATGGAAGCTTTGAACAGCATCAAAGAAACGAAAAGCAGGATAATTTTGATATTAAATGACAACAAAATGTCTATAAATGAACGGGTCGGAGGGTTTGCAGATCATTTAGCTAAACTCAGCGTCCATCCTGTTTACACAAAAATAAAGGAAACGATAAAAGACCAATGTAAGCACTTGCCTAAAGGAGAGATCATAGAAAAAAAATTATCAGGTATAAAGTATTCACTTAAACATTTTCTACAACCGGCTAACATGTTTGAAGAATTGGGAATAAGCTATTGGGGACCTTTCGATGGACATAACCTACAAGAAATGGAAACTATTTTTAACCTTGCAACGAGGTACCATAAACCTTTATTGATTCACATTGTAACCCAAAAGGGTAAAGGAGTACCATACGCGGAAGAGAAGCCAGCAATATATCATGGAGTTTCACCTACCCAAAAAAGCAAAATAGTAAAATGCAACAGTGTAGAATGGTCTTCAAAAAGCTGGAGTGAGGCTTTTTCGGAAACTATCTTAAAGTTTGCACAGGAAGACTCCAAAATAGTCTGTCTGACCGCAGCGATGAAAGAAGGTTCCAAACTACATAAGTTCCAAGAAAGCTTTCCAGATAGATTTTTTGACGTAGGAATAGCGGAGGAACACATGCTTAGTTTCGCTGCAGGCTTATCTGCAGGTGGCTTGAAACCTGTTGTCTCTATATATTCAACCTTTCTCCAAAGGGCTATGGATCAACTAGTAATAGATATAGCGATGCAACAACTACCTGTGGTAATAGCTGTGGATAGAGCTGGTTTGGTAGGCGAGGATGGACCAACTCACCACGGACTTTTTGATGTATGTTGGGCTAGGAGTATCCCTGGTTTAAATATTATAGCCCCTAGAGATATAGAAGAGTTAGAAATTATGCTTAGATGTGCTCTCGATAAAAGAGAACCTAGCCTAATTAGATTTCCCAAAGGGATCGCCCCGCTTCGCATTGGCCACTATACCTTACGTAATGATGAAATATGGGGGAAAAGTGTTTTGCTAGAAAAAGGCACAACATGGGCAATAGCCACATATGGAACAGGTTTGATTATTGCATACGAAGCTTATGAATTAGCTACTAAGATGGGGATTCCGACGCCTTCTATTCTTGACATTCGCTTCATAAAACCTTTGGACAGAAGGCATATAGAAGAAATTTTAAGCAGCCATAAAACAGTAATTACTCTTGAGGAAGGCTATAAAGCTGGCGGAATTGGGGAGGCTATATGTGAAATAGCCTCAAACTTGCAAAACCCTGCTAAATTAAAACTGCTAGCGATTGAAGATAGATTTGTTCCCCATGGCTCGAAGACAGAGCAGTTAAAAGGGTGCAACTTAACAGCTGAAGAGGTGGTGAATTTATACCTTGCAAACTGAGAAAGAGCGTCTTGACGTGCTAATTGTGGAAAAAAATTTAGCTGAATCCAGAAACAAGGCAAAAGAACTTATAACTTCTGGAAAGGTAAAGGTAGATGGAATTCCAGTAAAAAAACCAGGTTCTTTAGTATCCAAAAACAGCAACATTACCCTTGTTTCCAATGAAAAAAATTGGGTGAGTAGAGGTGCGTACAAACTTCTTAAAGCTCTGGATGTTTTTGAGGTAAATCCAAAGGGATATTATTGTATTGACATAGGAGCTTCTACAGGTGGTTTTGCAGAAGTCTTATTGGAAAGAGGGGCTGCATTGGTATATGCTGTAGACGTTGGTTATGGACAGCTGGCCTGGAGACTGCGGCAGGATACTAGAGTAAAGGTAATGGAAAGAACTAATGCTCGGTACTTAACTTCTGAAATGTTTGAGCATGCAATTGATCTTATAAGTATTGATGTGTCCTTTATTTCTCTCAAGTTAATTTTACCAGTTGCAGCAAAATTGCTAAAAGATGGCGGTTGTTGCATATGTTTGGTCAAACCCCAATTCGAAGCAGGCAGAGAGTATGTAGGGAAAAATGGCGTGATAAAAGATCCTAATATTCATTTGATGGTATTAAGCGAATTATCCGATTTCATTAACGAAAAAACGGACTTTGAATTATGTAATGTAAACTTTTCTCCCATATTGGGTCCTAAAGGAAATAGGGAGTATCTTTTCTTACTTAGAAAAAAGGAAGCATGTACCCCAAAAAGTATCAATGTAACTATCGAACAGCTGGAGAAAATAGTAAGGGACTCACATGAAAATGGAGCAATAAAGTAAAGACCTTGAAGTAAAAATGGAAGGAGAAGTAAAATTGAGCAAAAACAGTGAAAATATAAACATTGGAATGCTTGTAAACACCAAAAAAGCAGAAGCTATGTTGATAGCAGAGAGGTTGTTACGTTGGAGCAAAGCCAAGGGAATTTCTATGCTATTTCCCCCACACGAAGCTCATGTACTTGGAACCCCAGAAACACCTGATGAAGAATGGAAAAAAATCGTAGACATAGCGATTGTCTTAGGAGGAGACGGAACTTTTCTTAGAGCAGCTAGATATGTGGTAGAGGCAAACATTCCGCTATATGGGATTAATGCAGGACAGCTAGGCTTTCTCTCTTGTGGCAACAAGGATGATGCCGAAAAAGACTTGGAGTTAATCGTTAGTGGCGAATATACTATCCAGTCAAGAAGACTCCTACATGGAGAAATTTACAGAGAAAACTCAAAGAAACACCAACTTTTTGCGTTAAACGATCTGGTAGTTACTAAAGGCTCATTTGCTAGACTTGTTAGCTTGGGAATATACGTGAACGGTAGACACCTAACAGACCTTAGAGCCGACGGGGTGGTTATTTCTACGCCTACAGGATCTACCGCTTATGCTTTATCGGCAGGTGGCCCAATAGTTCCACCACATGTTCCGTGCGTCATCTTAGCTCCAATTTGCGCTCACACACTATATTCGCGTCCTATGATATTAAGCGATGAAGACATAATATCTATAGTACCAGAAGGACAAAACAGAGAGATAATGTTGACCCAAGACGGGCAATTAGGCTATGAATTACTGCCGGGTGACCGAATTGACATGTGGCTTGATAAAGAAAAAAACATTAGCATCATAACGTTACGCGATAGGGATTATTATGCACTTTTGCAGGAAAAATTTAAGTGGGGGCATAGTTACGAGTAAAAAATTGCTGATTGTTTTGGATCTCTTAATTTAAGGAGAGATATGTGCATCATGCTAAAAGAAGTATATATAAATAATATAGGTGGTATTTCCAAAGCTTCCTTGACATTCAAGGGATCTTTTTCCGTCATAACAGGAGAGAGCGGTGCTGGCAAAAGCAGCCTTATAAGAGCTCTTGAACTTGTTGCAGGAAAAAGAGCCCAAGCCACGTTCATCAAGTCTGGAAAAGAAGAAGCCCAAATAGAAGCTATTTTCTCTGTCGGTGGAATAGAAGATGGTGAACTTTTTTCTGAACTTACTGGTGAAGATGAATTTCTTTTTGTGAAACGAACTCTTTCTACTAACGGAAGAACAAGATCCTATATCCAGCACCGCCTAACCTCCTTATCATACATGAGCACAATAATGCAAAAAATAATGGGGATACAAAGCCAATTTTCACAGCTTGAGCTGTTGGATCCACAGAGACAACTAGAATTACTGGATGGAGCAGGAGGGAAGAATCTACTAGAAATAAGAGAAAAACTCAACAGAATATTTACAAAAGCCATAAAGAAAGAAAAAGAACTCGCTCAGCTCATTAAAAAGAGAGATGCCATAAATAAAAAGCTTGATGTCGTCAAAGAAATAATAGAAGACGCGAGGTTACTTGATTTAACGCCTGAAAGTGAAAAGCTTTGGGAGGACCGTTTAAAAGAAATACAAAACACAAAGAAACATTTATTTAAAATCCAGGAAGCTCTAGACAAGTTGACAGGTGGACAAGCAGATTTAGGTTTCATACAGGAAATAGCCTGCCTTTTTGATGGCACTAAAGAGGGACTGGTTGCTCTTACAGCTATAGACGAAGAAGCGCTAAAAAAAGATGAAGAAGCTGTGTTAGAAGGTCTAGAGAGATTAGAAAAGTCCTGTATCGCGGCTATTAGGAAATATGAAATAAAGGAACTGGACGAAGACCTGATGCGTACTGAAAAAAATTTAGGGACATTACGAAAAATCAAAAGAGCTACAGGATGCAAAACTGTAGAAGAAGTTATTAAATTTATAAAGGAAATAGATGATAACTTAAAATGGCTTGAGGATAGCAAAAACACCCTTCAAAAATTAAAAATCCAAAATATGGAAAATCGTAAGGAAATCAGCAAGATAGCTTTAGAATTGAGGGAAGCTAGACGGAAAGCAGCTTTGTCGTTGGAAGAGAAGGTAAACCAAATATTGAGAGATTTAGCTATGGAAGATTTCAGATTCGTTGTTTCCTTAGAGCCTACAAATAAGGTTAAATTCAATGGGGCAGATGTTGTTTCTTTTATGCTAAAAAAAGGAGATGATTTACAGGGAGCTGTCTCTAAAATAGCGTCAGGTGGAGAACTAAGCAGGTTGTTACTGGCGCTACAAATAGCAGCATCGGATAAAATGCTGCCTCAAGTTCTAGTATATGATGAAGTAGAGGCTGGTTTGGGCGGTAAAGCCGCAAGATTGGCTGGTAATAAGCTGAAGGAGCTATCGTCTAAATGTCAAGTAATATTGGTTACACATGAAGCTTCAATTGCAGCTTTAGCAGATCAACATTTTTTGGTAAACAGAGATGGGGACAATACTATCATAAAGGAATTAACTGGTGAAGAAAGAGTACAGGAATTGGCAAGAATGTTGGCGGGTGATGAAGATGCACCAGAAGCTATTGAGCATGCCAGATCTTTAGTTATGGGCACTTTTTGAGAGATAATAAAAAAAAAATGACGCAGCATTAACAAAAGACTTGACTGAGAGCGCGAACAGTTTTAAACTTTCTAAGCTGCTATAATTTTGCGCTTGGAGCAGGCATTATAAGACCACAAGTGGCGCCTGCAAGTCCAGCGGAAGGAGGATGAATATGTACGCAATAGTGGAAACAGGGGGCAAACAGTACAAGGTGGCCCCAGGAGATACCATCAAGGTCGAAAAAATCGAAGGCGAAAGAGGTCAAGCTGTGGAGCTTGACAAGGTGTTGGTTGTAGCGGGAGATAAGCAAGTCAACGTGGGAACCCCTTATGTTGAAAACGTCAAAGTTAAAGCTGTCATTGAAGAACAAGGCAAAGACAATAAAATTATAGTATTCAAGTATAAAAACAAACGCAAACAATCTAGGCGTAAATACGGACACAGGCAGCTTTTCACAACTCTACGCATAGAATCCATAGAGTAACGAAAAACTTAGAAGTGGGTAAATGACCGAAGTAAGGATTTTTAGAAAGAACGGAAAGATAGAAGCAATAGAAGTAGAAGGGCACACAGGATTTGATGAATATGGTAAAGATATAGTGTGTGCAGCCCTTTCTACAATAATTCAAGTGGTAGACGTAGGTTTAAAAGAAGTTTTGAAGTATAGTTGCTATAATAGAAAGCAAGATAAAGCGGGTGGGTTTATGGGAATATACCTGCAGAAAGATGAGAACTGCGAGAAAGCACAAATTTTACTTGAAACAGCAGCTAAAAGTTTCAAGGCTATAGAAGAAGGGTACGGCAATTATGTGAAAGTTCGGGAGGTGGCCCATAGTGATGACTAGATTTGATCTTCAGCTTTTTGCACATAAAAAGGGGCAGGGTAGTACTGCTAATGGAAGAGATAGTATAAGTAAACGCCTAGGGATCAAAAGATCTGACGGTCAGATTGTAAAAGCAGGGAATATCTTAGTACGCCAAAGGGGAACTAAATTCCATCCAGGCGCAAATGTAGGAAGAGGCAAAGATGATACGTTGTTTGCTTTAACTGCGGGGAAAGTCAAGTTTATGACTAAAGCAGGCAAAAAGGTGGTAGCGATAGAACCTATTTCCATGTAGGCATCTGTTGAATATGAAGTTCAAGTTTTGCTTTAGGGAAAATAAATCTATGCCCTGAAGAAAATACAATAGGGCCTAAGTTTATCTTGGGCCCTATTTCTTTTAGGTGGTGTATTTACGTTGAAGTTTGTCGATACTGCAAAAATTATTGTTGAGGCAGGAAAAGGTGGAAACGGCTGTTCCAGTTTCCGCAGAGAAAAATATGTACCCAAAGGAGGACCTGATGGAGGAGACGGCGGTAAAGGCGGGGATGTGATAATTGAAGCATCTAGCAACATACATACTTTGGCTGACTTGACTTTTCAGAGATATTACAAAGCCGAAAATGGTGGCAATGGGCTTAGTAGCAACAGGCATGGACGAAACGGAGAGGACCTTATAATAAAAGTTCCCTGTGGGACCATAATCAGAGATACTGAAACTTCGGAGATTTATGCTGATCTCATAGTACCAGGAGATAGATTTATAGCCGCTAAAGGAGGCAGAGGAGGCCTTGGTAACGCAAGGTTCGCATCCTCGAAAAGAAGAGCGCCTAGATATGCCGAAAAAGGAGAACCTGGCGAAAAGAGAACTTTAAACCTGGAATTGAAGGTTCTAGCAGATGTAGGTTTGGTAGGCTTGCCCAATGCAGGAAAATCAAGCCTTTTGGCCGCCATGTCAAATGCAACTCCACTTGTGGCTAACTATCCATTTACGACTATTACACCCAACCTTGGAGTCCTTAAAACCGAAAAGGAAAGAATAGTTATAGCCGATATACCTGGATTAATAGATGGAGCTCACTTAAACAAAGGCTTAGGACACGCCTTTTTGCGACATATAGAAAGAACTAGAGTTTTACTTTTTGTCCTAGATTTAGAAAGAGAAAATGAGGGGGACTCTCTGTTAAAGCAATGGCAAACCTTGAGGAAGGAATTTGAGTTCTACAATAGTTCTCTTTTGGAAATGCCCTATATGATAATCATTAACAAGATTGATTTGATAGAACACGATGAAAAACTCAAAACTGCCCTTCGGTCTGCCATCGAGCATTTTGAAAGCCAAGGAGCCAATGTTTTTCCAATAAGCGCGTTAAAAGGAGAGAATCTAGATAAGCTTGTGTCCCATATATGCCAAATGTACAGCCAAACACCTCCCCCAAAAAGGGAGCCTAAAACTTACGAAATTTACGCTGACAGAGACTACGAAAGAGCTGTGCCTCCAGAAATAGTTGTGGAAAAAACGAGTAGAGGTAAAATATTCAGGGTCAAGCAGCCTTTCTTAGAAAAGAGAGTGCAAATGTATAATTTTGATATTGAAGGCTCTATTGATAGTCTGCAAAGATTGTTGAGAAGCTACAATATAGAAGAATTACTTAGAAAATCCGGTGTTAAGGAGGGAGATTCTGTAGTAATAGGGAATCTTGAGTTTGAATATATTTCAGACAATGATAATAACGACAATGAAAAAAAATAAAACACCAACGTTGCTAAATTATATAACTATAACAGGGAGGAAAAAGCCATGACGCCTCTAAGGGGGGAAGGGCTTACCAAAAGGAAGATAGGTATAATGGGTGGAACCTTTGACCCCATCCATTTTGGTCACTTAGTGGCAGCCGAAGAAGCTTATTTTTCTTTAGGTCTTGCAGAAGTCATATTTGTCCCAACGGGCGATTCTTTCCATAAGAAGGGGAGGGATATTTCCTCCTCCGAGCACCGCTATACTATGACCATGCTAGCTACCCTGGATAACCCACATTTTAGGTTATCCAGGGTAGAAATAGATAGAGGGACGCCAAGCCATACGATAGACACTTTAAGAGAGATGCATCATTGGTTCCCTCCAAATAGTGTTTCTTTTTATTTTATTACAGGTCTTGATGCAGTCTTGGATATATTAAGCTGGAAAGAACCTTTAGAAATAGCCAAAATATGTAATATTGTGGCAGTGAGCAGGCCGGGTTATAACAAAAGCAAATTGCAGGAACTCCCAGAAGAGATTAAAGACAGCATCATTCCTTTGGAAATTCCACTTTTGGCTATTTCTAGCACGGAAATACGAAAGAGAGTTTCTGAAGGAAAAAGTATTAGATATTTAGTTCCTTGGCCAGTGGAGCATTACATTTATAAAAATTCCCTTTATCATAGAAATGGATGGTGATTGGCCTGTGTTTTTAAAAAAACAAATAATTGTACTTTCAATAATTGCTTTTATAGCTCTTACAACCGGGGCGGCATTAAAAGTCGTTCCACTTTTGAACCCAAATTCAGGAAATATTAAAGAAAATATTACGTATGACGAAAAAACTGGAACGGTAAATATTCTCATAGTAGGCACCGATAATGTTCCAGGAGAAAAGCGAAACAGATCAGATACCATCGCGATTGCTTCGTTGGACATAGATAAAAAAATCGTCAAAGTACTTACAATTCCCAGAGACACCAGAGCTCAAATTCCAAGCAAAGGCTGGCAGAAGATAAATCATGCTTTTGCCTATGGAGGGATAAAACTTCTAGAAAAGAGTATTGTGAACCTCTTAGCTATACCTATTCACTATTATGTAGTAGTCAATTACGAGAGTTTTCCAAAGCTGGTTGATCTTATAGGTGGAGTAGATATATACGTCTCAAAACATTTAAGGTACCATGATAATGCGGGGAATCTCCATATAGATATTCCAAAGGGAAATCAACATCTAGACGGAAGAAAGGCCCTTGGGTACGTCAGGTTCAGAAATGACGCCTATGGAGACATTGGAAGAATAGAGCGACAAAAGAAATTTTACAATGCTGTTTTCGAAAAATTAAAGCAACCGGAAATTTTGCCCAAAATTCCTAGCTTAATAAAAGAAGGATTGCGCTTGATTAATACCAATATTTCAATGAGTCAAGCCTTGCAACTAGCATCATATCTCAAAGATATTCCAAGAGAAAATATAGCCATTGCCACGCTACCTGGAAGGCCTGCCTATATTGAAAAAATAAGTTACTGGATACCAGATCTATCTGCAGCAGCAGAATTTCTTGCAAGCTCTCCTGAAACTTTGAGCAAAAGAAATAACGCGGAAAGTGAGGCAAAAAAAACCACAAGCACAACTTTTCATCACCTAAAACAACCTTTAGTAATTTTAAATGGTGACGGAAAACCAGGGCTTGCAAAGCAGTTTGCGTACCTGTTACAAAGTAAAGGATTAGCAGAAGTCTTATATGCGGGAAATGCCAAGCATTTTGACTACAAGTATACAACAGCTAGGGTGCCCCAAAACTTCAAAACCGAAAATTTACAACAAGTGGTAGACTTTTTTGTGTCCATTGGGCTGCGAGAGAACATGGTATTCAAAGATGCTAAAGTTGAAAACGTCACATTAGTCCTTGGTCACGACTACAATAACATATTAGAAGTTTTGGGGAGAAATTAAATAAAGACTCAAATTTAAACATAGAAAACATAATAAGAACATAACAAGATAAGAATGTGCCCAAAAATCTAAAAGGAGGGATTTTATGAGTTTTATAGGAAATGAAGAGGTTGATAAGATCGTAAGCGTTCTTCTCGATAAACATGGAGAAGATTTAGTTGTCATAGACCTTGCTGCAAAATCTTTTCTAGCCGATTTTTTTGTAATAGCCACAGCAAACTCAGATGTCCATAAAGACACACTTGTAGATTACACTAAAGAAACCTTGGATGATATGGGTATAAGCTATAAAACTGAGGGAGAGAGCAGCTCAAATTGGGTTTTGATAGATGCAGGGTTTGTGGTTGTACATATATTCAGCAAGGAAGGGCGAGATTTTTATCGCCTTGAAAATCTTTGGTCAGATTCTCCTATACATCATATATCCTAATAAATAATATAAAATGATAGCCTAGGGGATAGCTTCCTACCTAGGCTAAGTTTTTATTTCATTTTTATGGTGTCCTATAATATATCTTATGTTGCTTTTTCTGCTGGAGAAACCTCACCAGCAAGAGATATCTCAAAAAACTTTCTGATCCTTTCAATATCTCTTGTGTGTCCTAAAAGCCACATTAATTTCGTAATTGTAGCTTCCTTAGTCATATCTCTGGCTGATATAACACCTGCATTGTGGGCCCTTAAGCCAACCTCGTATGTTTTGAGGTTCACACCGTCATAAACAACTTGAGACGTTAAAACAACTGGTATTTTGTGAGCAACATTAGCTAATACATCTAATAAATTCCTGCCCCTATAAGGAAGCCCTCCGGCTCCATAACTTTCTACAACAATGCCAGAAATATTTTTATTAGCTATTATCGGCTCCACAAATGACGGTTCAAGTCCTGGAAATATCTTAAGAACAAAGACGTTATTATCCATGAGGGTATCTACAGAAAATGGCATGTCAGTAGTTTTTATCATCTTTTTATTATATTTAATGTCTCTAGATGTAATTAATGCAACAGGTGGTTCATTCACACTTGCGAAGGCATCTATGTCCTCTGAAGCTATTTTGCTTGCTCTAGGTGCCCTAATTACTTTATGGTTAAACGCCACAAATACCCCGGGGCATCCATCTACTGCAAAGCGTATGGAGTCCGCTACATTATTAATTGCATCACTGTGTTCAATTGGAGCTGGAATCATGGAGCCAGTGAAGACTATGGGCTTTGCTGGATTCCTAAGCATAAAAGATAACATTGAAGCGGTATATGCCAAAGTGTCAGTCCCATGCAGTATGACAAAGCCATCATATTGAGGATATTCCAGCTCAATCTCTTCTGCTATCTTTATCCAGTCTTCAGGTTGAATCAAAGTGCTATCGATATTGATAATATCCCTTATATCTGCTTGAAAGTCCAAATCCTTCAGTTGATCAGTACAAAAGTACAATATTTCCTCTACCGGGAGGGATGAAGATAAGCCCTCACCTGTATCAATGCTGGAAATAGTACCTCCTGTTCCAATTATCAATATCTTTTTAGGCAAAAGGTAGGTCCCCCCCTAAGCTTTAGTCGTTTCTAAAATATCTATAACGTTGGAAATGATTCTGTAAAACTTATGAGGATCTAAAGAAGCTCCTCCTACCAAAAGTCCATCAACATCTTTTTGCATTATCAGATCTTTAGTGTTCTCAGGCTTTACACTTCCTCCATACAAAATTCGTACGCTTTCGGCAACAGTTCCACCGTAAAGAGAATGAATAACTTCTCTTATAAACGCATTTGCACGTTGAGCATCTTCTGGAGAAGCCGTTTTGCCCGTACCTATAGCCCAAACAGGCTCATAAGCAATATATAAAAGATTTGGCTCTTTCAACTCTTTTAAAAACGAAAGCCCCTCTCTTACTTGCTTTTCAACGACCTCCTTTGTTTTATTTTTAAGACGATCCTCTTCTCTTTCTCCTACACAAAGAACCGGCAGGACATTGAATTCACTACAGGCTTTGATTTTGAGGCTTATCATTTCATCGTTCTCATGAAATATCCATCGCCTTTCGCTATGCCCCACCAAAACATGCATAACGCCCAACTCCTTTAACATAGGAATGGCCGTTTCTCCAGTATATGCCCCTTTGGAAAGCCAGTGAGCATTCTGGGCCCCAAAGTAGTAATTGTACTTTTTGTTATATTGGCATATATAAGGTAGCGAGATCATCGGGGGGAAAAATATTACTTCCACCTCACGATCTCTTATAGACCTAGCCATTCTTGCATCGCCTTCCACAATGTCATTAAATCTTTCGATATAATCTATAGCTTCAGCAGGGCCAAGATTCATCTTCCAATTAGCAGCTAAGACTAAAGGCTTTACCCTCTTTTCCACCGCTCCTACCTCTTTCCTATTTTGTTTTTTAAAGCATTACCCTAAAAGAGGTTCAATCCCTGGAAGGGTTTTCCCCTCTAAAAATTCCAAACTTGCACCGCCTCCAGTGGATACATGAGTAACTTCATCTGCAAAGCCGAGAGCCTTAGCCGCAGCAGCTGTATCTCCCCCACCAATGACTACAACAGCTCCTTCTTTTGCTTTTGAGCTAACCACATTACCAATACCTTTCGTCCCCTTTGAGAAGGCGGGGTTTTCGAACAATCCTAACGGCCCGTTCCATACTATTGACTTAGCGCTACGCAAATGTTCAGAAAACACCTCTACCGTCTTTGGTCCTATATCCAATCCCATTAAGTGATCAGGGATCGCATCAACGTCGACTATACCTTCAGATTCTTTGGCTTCTACACTTGCACCCACCACAACATCTACAGGTAAAACAATTTCAACTTCTTTGTCTTCTAAAGCTTTCAATATATGTTTTGCGCTATTTACGTTTTCTTCATCGCATTTTGACTTTCCCACCGAATATCCTTTAGCAGCTAAAAAGGGGAAAGCCATAGCGCCTCCCACCAATATAGTAGATGCTTTGTTTGACATATGCTCTATAACTCCTATTTTGTCCGTGACCTTGGATCCTCCAAGAATAAGAACCAAAGGAGATACAGGATTATCTCTAACAGATCCCAAAATACTTACTTCTTTCTCTATGAGGAAGCCTGCATAAGAAGGCAAAAACTTTGTAATTCCCTGCGTAGAGGCATGAGCCCTATGGGCCACACTAAAAGCATCCATAACAAACACTTCAAATGGAGCCGCTAAAAGAGCCGCGAAATCTTCATCGTTTTTTTCTTCTTCTGGATGGAATCGACAATTTTCTAACAACAAAATGTCTTTTGCCTTTGCGTTACATAGAGCTCTTTCCACTGGCTGGCCTACACAATCTTCAACGAACTCTACGTCCACAGAAAGAACCTCTTTTAAATAAGCAGCAACTGGCCTTAAAGAGTACTTTTCATCTCGTTTTCCCTTAGGCCTACCTAAATGTGAAACTAAAGCTGTTATCGCACCATTGGCCCTAAGGAAACTAATAGTTTCAAGATGGGCTTTTATTCTAGATCCATCAGCAACCTGCCCCTCCTTCAAAGGAACATTAAAGTCCACCCTTAACAAAACTTTTTTGTTTTTTATGACCTCGGAGTTGACCTTTCTCATTCTCATTGTTATTACAGCCCTTTTTGAACTATATACTCAACCAAATCCAAAACTCTACATGCATATCCCCACTCGTTATCGTACCATGCTATAACTTTAGCCATATCTCCCAAACAAACGGTATGGCGAGCAGCAAAAATGGAGGACCTGCTATCCCCAACAAAATCAGAAGATACCAAATCCTCTGTCTCGTAACCCAATATACCTTTAAGTTTTCCTTCAGCATATTCTTTCATAACTTCGTTAATTTCTTCAGCTGTAGTACTTGTGTTGAGGACAGCAACTAAATCCACTGCAGATACGTCCGGAGTAGGAACTCTAAGAGCCATACCATCAAGCTTGCCATTCAGGTCTGGTATTACCTTTCCTATGGCGCTCGCTGCTCCTGTCGTTGTGGGAATTATAGAAAGTGCTGCTGCTCTACCTCTATGTAGCTTTTTATGAGATGCATCAAGAGTCTTTTGGTCATTAGTATAAGAATGAGTGGTTGTCATAAGCCCCTTTTTAATACCGAAACATTCGTGCAGAACCTTCACAACAGGAGCCAAACAATTGGTCGTACAGGATGCATTAGAAACTATAGAATGTTTTTGTGGATCATATACTTCCTCGTTTACCCCCATCACTATTGTGGGAACATCACCTTTTGCTGGTGCTGTTATTACCACTTTCTTTGCTCCTGCCTCGATATGTCCCTTTGCCTTTTCTACGTCAGTATATCTACCTGATGACTCTATTACTATATCGATATTCTTCTCTCCCCAAGGGAGGTCTTGGATATTTTGATATTTCAAAACCTCCACTTTGGTACCGTTGACGTTGAGGGAATCTCCCTCTACTTTTACACTGCCTTTGAAGCGTCTATGAACTGAGTCATATTTTAGCAAATATGCTCTCTGCTCAGCATCTGTCCTACTATTTGTAGCAACGATTTCAAAAGGCCAATCCTGTTTGTATTCGTACATTGCCCTAAGAGCAAGCCTTCCAATCCTTCCGAAGCCATTTATGGCTACTTTTACCTTACCATTCATCTATAGTTCCTCCTTCTACAAGTAAAAAAGTTTAAAAATATATTTAATATTTAGGCCCAAACTAAAGGCGAGCTAATGCTCGCCTTTAGTTTTATCGCTAGCTTAAAGTACAGGCTACATCTCAGCTAAATCTTCATAAATAACTCTCAAGACCTCTCCTACACTAAGTATGGATACTACATCCCCATGAGGCAAATATGGCATGCTCCCATCGAAATTCTCCGCTATTCCTCCAATACATCCCCTTCTCAAATGGGCTCTAAATGGCTTGATAAAATATTGGACTATATCTTTCTTGTCTGGGTTAAACTTAACAAAAGCAGAAATAAACTGGCCTAAAAGCCACGGCCACGCCATGCCCCTAAAACGAGCTTTCTCTTTTTGATCCCATCGCCCTTCACATCGCCCTTTGTATTTATCATGATGAGGGTCAAGGGTCCTCAAACCATAGGTAGTATACAACTCCCTCCAGCAGGTCTCTACTACAGACCTACCCCTCTCGGGATCCAAGGGAGATACGGGTAAAGATACAGCCAATATCTGATTACACCTTATTGCATCATCACATTCATTGCCATCTACCCAATCTTTTAAATATCCCTCTTTTTTCCAAAATACCTCAGGAAATGAAGAAGCAACTTTATTAGCCATCTCCCCGTACTTCTTCTTAGAATTTTCATCTTCCATAACATCAGAATATTGCTCCATTTCCCTCAAAACAAAATACCAGAGGGCATTAATTTCTACCAATTTACCCCTTCGTTCAACTACTGGCTTAGAATCCACGGCTCCATTCATCCAGTTTCTCTCAGGATTATTAGTCCTGATCTCTAATAGGCCATCATCAGCGCAAACCAAATCTAGCTCGGGTATGCCCTCAAAGTATTTATCTACTATAAGCTTTAAATCGTCCCACCAGGATTGCATAGCAGTTGAACTTTCAGTTTGATCCATCAACTTGGCAAATGCATATATGAACCAAAGGCCACAGTCTACAGCTGCTAATTTAGGCTCTCTGGTTACAGGGTCAATCTCCAAAGGCATAATATAACCACATTCTTTAGCTCTTGAAAGCCATGTCTTTAAGACCTTAAACCCAAGCATGGGTTCTCCGTTAGCTCGTGTTAAACCTGGTAAAGCAATAAACGCGTCTCTTGATAATTCTCTTACCGACGGATATCCTGATATGACACTAGCTCCACCATCTTCCGTTTCCTTTATACAGTTAGATGCGGATCTCATTAACTCTGAAGCTATTGTCACATTTTGAGTAGGAGCTCTTTTGGTCTTGCTTTTAAGCCATTTTATAGTTTCTGCTTCCATATTAGCCAGTTTAGCCTCATCCAGCTGCATAGGCTCTGAACTTATGGCAATATAAATAGTGTCACCTTCTCCCATTTCCAAGGAAACGAGGCCAGGAGACCATAGGGTCTCTATATTTTTCCCATTACTCTCATTCTTTGTATATATGACGTTCTCAAACTTCAATGGCTTATAGATCCATTCACCTTTAGTCGCATATAGATGGCTTTGACATTTATTCCCGCTTACGGAAAGAACCTGTTTTGAAATATCTGCCTCAAATGTTTCGCTTTCTAAGATGCTGTCTATTCCCCTGTGAGCACATAAAGGTCTTATTTCCAGTTGCACTCTCTCGTGACTTGTCAATAGCTCGTATTTAATCACTGTACAAGGAAGCCCCTTGGGCATGAAAATTGTCTTCTTAAGCATTATGTTATAAATGACATATAACGTTGTAGGAAGGGGGCTTTCTTCATATTCTTGTATATACCTATAACCATCAGGATATATGGTTTCTTTATATTGATTTGTTGATAACTGATATTTTTTATTTCTAGCGAAAAGGGTTTCTTCCACTTTGCTGACATAAACAGTTGGTGTAGATGTTCTCTCTCCAGGGACTACAAGTAATCCATGTTCCTTTCTGGTATTAGCTCCTATAACTGTAGAAAACGCATATCCACCCTTTCCATTTGATACTAAAAATTCTCTGCTAGCTCCTCTTTCAAAAGTATTTACGTCCGCTTTACCGTAATACATTTTGACCATCCCCCTTCGCAATCTTTTTAGGTCCTGTCATTAAAATTTTTTCCATCTTCTTCCATCTATATTCTATCGTACTTTTGCTCACAGGTCTCTCTAAAAGCGTCCCCAACTCTTTCAATGTTGCCGTAGGATAAGCTATTCTCTTCTCAGCCAAATCTACGTATGAATCAGGCAGGTTAACGATCTTCTTTATTGCCAAAATATCATTTGCTATTTCGATCTGCTTCCGTGCTGCTTCCAATGTTTTTTTTATATTAGCAGCATCACAATTAACTATCTTATTAGCCGTATCCCTCAAAGCTCTTAAAAGTGCTTTTTGCTCTAGTTCCAGCGAGGTTCTGTGTAAATTCACCTTCACTAATAGGGCCACTATACTTTGTTGGTCTCTTATTATTACCTCACTTACATCTGTCTTATGCCGTATCTTTGCTGGAAATCCATTGTTTAAAAGAAAACGATACACCAAGTCGATATGATCTCCCAGCTGACCGTGGTGCCCCCTAAAAGTCAAGTAGTAACCTGTCTTTGGCAGGTAAAAAGAAGCGCAAGCTCCCAGGAAACCACCAAGCCATGTCCATGAAATGTTTGCTTTTTTAGAACTTTTTAGTCCTAAAATTTTTTTATACAGTACAGAGGGAAATTGAAGTAGCACTTTCCCTTTAAAATCCTTAGGTATTATGAGAATAGAAGAAAGATCCACAATATCTGTCCAACACGAGAGATTCCATATTTTCCTCAATCTTCTAAAAACCCACAACCTGCCACTTTGGCATATTACGTGCTGCCCATTTTCTCTGCTTTTCATGCCGGAAATGATTCCAGCTATTTCTTCAGTGGCATCTTTATGTCCTGTGGGTCTTTGCACCCATTCATCCCATAAAATATCTTTGATCTTTTCCATATTTAACTTTCACGTACCTCTCGCGCTATCTTCATTATAGTCTCTGCAAGTTTTTGAGAATGATGCCTTATGGTTCCTTCTTCGGAGATAAGGACAAAATCTCCCCTGATTACATTAACTCCCTTTCTTTTAAGAAAGTTTAGTTGAGATTTATCAATATGAAGTGGGCTCGCCCCTTTCTTTCTATATTCTAACAAATGATTATTGGGTATTTCCCCTTCATTTGCCACCACATGCTCAGGTAACATTCCTAAAGTCTTCTCTACCCACTTTAAATGAGCAAGTATATCAAGACCATCAGTTTCGCCTGGCTGAGTCATCAAGTTGGCCACATAAACTTTAGGAGCAATGTTGTTTAACCTCATTCTTGCTGCAACATCCTCTATCAAAAGGTTGGGAAGCACGCTGGTAAACAAGCTACCTGGACCTAATACTATCAAATCAGCGTTTTCGATAGCTTCCAAAACTCCCTTAGCTGCTTTTGCCCCTCTAGGTTCTATCCATATTGTATCTAGTTGATAACCCCTTTTCGCAATTTCCAACTCCCCTCTTAGAGCTTGGCCATCTTTAGTCCTTCCCACAATGGTTATTGCCTCAGTTGTAACAGGAAGGACCTGTCCCCTCATGGCTAACAATTTATTCAACTCTTCAACAGCTAAACGGAAATCGCCTGTCATTTCTGTAACTGCTAATAAGATAAGGTTACCTAAGCTATGGCCAGCTAGTTCACCTCTGTCAAAACGAAAATTAAGAATCTTATGAAGAGAATCGTGATTCTCAGCAAGGGCAACCAAACAATTTCTTATATCTCCTGGAGGCAACATTCCCCACTCAGATCTCAACCTACCAGAACTCCCGCCTTCATCGGTCACTGTGACAACGGCAGTTATATTTTTTGTATATGCCTTTAAACCACTCAATAAAGTGGATAGTCCGGTACCACCTCCTACAGCCACAATACGAGGCCCCTGAGCCAAACGTAAACTTACAGCTTTAGACATAATAGAGCGCTCCCTTGTGCGAACCGAAGAAATTGGGAATCTCTTTTCTTCTTCATATTGCTGCTCCTCTTTGAAAACAAGAAGCAACACAAACACTAATACGCCGCCTGCCAAGATCCCAAGGGTAAATGTGGTCCACCAATTCATTTTTAACTCTCCTGCTCTTTTTCAATATCTCTGTGACGTACTATTATTCTCTCGTAACTCTTATTAAAATGTTCCCAAAGCAAATCTACTATTGCTACAGAACGATGTCGCCCACCAGTACATCCTACAGCCACACTTATTTGCTGCTTGCAGGTATTTCTGTATAAGGGCAACACGTATTCCAACATTGAAATGATATAATTCGTAAACTCTTCTACTTCATTGAAAGTCATAAGATATGATTTTACCCTCTCATCTTTACCCGAAAGTGGCCTAAGGAATTCATCATAATACGGGTTAGGCAAGAAACGAACATCGAAAAGAAAATCACAATCTAAGGGAATTCCATACTTAAATCCAAAAGATGATAATAATATAGTGAAAGGTTCTTTTTCGATAGATAAACATGCAAAAAGTTTCTCTCGTAGTTCAGGAAGCGTAAGATTAGACGTATCGAGAATAATATCAGCTCTTTCCAGTACTGGAGCGATTTTTGTTCGTTCTTCCTTTATGGCGTCTAATACAGATATATTTACGGCCAGAGGATGCTTCCGTTTTGTCATCTCATAACGACTCAAAAGGGTTTCGTCAGAAGCTTCAAGGAAAAGTAGTGTTATTTCTATTTTCTCTCCTCGCAAAACATCTATGACATAGAATAAATCTTTCAGTAAGTTATCTCCCCTTACATCTACCACAGCAGCAACACCGTTTTTAATTGCAGCTTCGTGCTTGGATAACACTGTCAGCAGTTGTGGCAACAACGTAGGAGGAATATTATCTATAGGGTACATTCCGTTATCTTCTAACAAATGAAGGACCGTAGATTTCCCGCCGCCCGACATCCCAGTGATGATAATACATCTTTGAACCTCCAATGTAACCATCTCTATCCCTTTGATACCCTCCCACAATTAATTGTGATTATGCGCGCATTCTCCAGCTTTACCAGTTATAATTTCAACAGCATGTCTTATCACTGGCGCTACAGCATAAAAACATTCTAAAACAGCTTTTTTACTTCCTGGCAAAGCAATAATCAAACTTTTACCTACGGCTTTAGCCATACACCTAGACAATATAGACCTAAGGGTATAATATGAGGTCCTCCATCTCATGTATTCTCCTATTCCTGGAACTTCTTTCCCCTCTAATTTCAAAAGGCTCTCTGGAGTTACATCTCGCGGAGATAACCCCGTACCACCAGTTATTAGAATCAACTCGTACTCACTACTTATCCATGAACGTATGACTTCTAATATTTTTCCCTGCTCGTCTGGAACAATTCGAGAATCCTTCACCAAACCTCCAATATCTATCACTGCATCTTTAAGAGCCGGACCAGAAGTATCCTTTCTTTCTCCCCTACTACCCTTATCACTAACCGTAAGGACAGCAACTTTCATGGGTTTCCATTTTTCCAAGGGTTCTGAAACGACTAGAAAACCTTCTTTAACTACCTTACATATGCTATATATATCGTTTTGCTCAGCCACCTGAAGCAAAACGCCTCCTTTACTAAAAAAAACAAAATCCCCTTCCTCAAGGGGAAAGACGCCTTTCGACAATCTTATTATTAGAAAATCAGATTCATCAATTTCACAAAATGTATTAACCTTTTCCTTAGGTGGAAGCAATAATATTTTTGCCTTTCTTCCATTAACTAAAGTTTCTCCATTATTTTGAGCATGAACTAATACTACGGGTAATGATGATGGGGTATTCACATACGATAAACCCAAGATTCTATTTTTCATTCTACTCCTCCTGCACAATATACACCTGATTTGCCTCCGCTTTTCTTCAAAAGGCGTATACCCTCTATTTTCATCCCTTTATCTATTCCCTTGCACATATCATATATGGTTAACGCCGCTATCGAAACCCCAGTTAAAGCCTCCATCTCTACTCCTGTAACTTCCCTCGCAACAACCTTGCAGCGAATGACAACACATGAATTTTGCTCATCTAAGTCGCAACTTACAGAGACGCTATCTAATCGTATGGAATGACATAACGGTATGAGCTCAGGGGTCTTCTTGCAAGCCATTATACCCGCTGTTTCCGCTATAAACAGCACATTGCCTTTCTTATTTTTCCCCTCTTTTATCGTTTCTAAGATAGCCGAAGGAAGCACCACTCGTCCTTCGGCTATAGCCTCTCTCAGCGTTACATCTTTTCCACTTACATCCACCATGCGTGGTTTACCAGATGAATCCAAGTGGGTTAACTTGTTATTCATAATTTTTCTTTAACCTCCTATTTGCCACATATGCTTCTGGGTATTAGCCAAAAACATCCACCCCTTAGGCTTCATGCGCACCTCAGACCTTATAGTTTCTTCCAATGTTTCCTTGTCTCTAGCTCGCAATAAAGGTAATATGTTTTTGCCTTTGGGGGCAAAAAGGCATGTTCTCAACTCTCCATTGGCTGTCACTCTAAGCCTATTACATTTATCACAAAAATGATTGGAAACAGCAGCTATTATGCCTATTCTCTGGCCAGTATATATATTCTTATAGTAAACAGCAGGCCCATTCATGCTATGACTTGCAGAAGTTTCTTCTTTTTCCCAAACTTCTAAACCACCAGGGAGACGTGAGAGGATCTCATCAGCAGGCAAAAAATTATCCATAGACCAAACGCTCTCATCCAAAGGCATAAATTCTATGAAACGGATAACTGCATTTTTCTTTCTCGCAAACTCTATCAAGTCCTCTATCTCATCGTCGTTAAAACCTTTTATGACCACAGTGTTTATTTTAAGAGGTACCCTTAGTGCCTTTCCAATTATATCAATACCCTCCACAACGTTTTCAAATTCGTTAACTCTTGTTATATCCTTAAACTTATCCTTATTTATGGTATCTAAGCTGATGTTCAACCCAGAAAGGCCTATATCTCTTATTTCTTCCACAAAAAATTTGACCAACGAACCATTGGTGGTAAGCGCTATCTTAAGCTGTGGTCTTTTTTGTTTCAGTTTCTTTAAGAATTCAGTAACCCCTTTTCGAACCAAAGGTTCCCCACCTGTAAACCTAACCTTTTTGATCCCCATAGGTATAAGAACGTTCAATAGGAAATCTATGTCCTCAAAAGTCATTATTCTCTCGTGGGGAATAAAAGTTACTCCTTCTTGAGGCATACAATATACACACCTGAAGTTACAACGATCAGTTACCGAAATTCTCAAGTAATTTAATTCTCTTCCGTAAGAATCGTTCATCGTATCAACCTATACCCTCCAAGGTTAATTATAGTTTCTTTCCAAGCCTTCTCATTTATAGAATCCAAAAATGCCTTTACTCCATAATGCTCAAAGTGTCGTTTAGGTATTACAATTTCAAAAGGTTCCTCTATTAACGGCACAAAATCCAAATCAAGAGCATCTGCTACTGCCTTTATGCCTAGTGCCACATCCGCACTGCCATAGGCTACTTTGGACGCAGCATCAAAATGAGTAACTGCTATATTCTCATATCCCTTAACATCCGTAGGAGCAATATTAGCCTTACCAAGTAAATAATCCAATAACACCCTAGTTCCTGAACCCGCTTGTCTATTCACTATTACAACTTCTTTAGCTAAATCTGATATGCCCTTTATTTTTTTGGGGTTTCCTCTCCTAACAATAAGGCCTTGTAGTCTTTTATACAGGACAACTCGTTCCCATTCTTTTTTTACGTCAAATTTTTCAATATACGAAGTGTTATATTCTCCTGTTTTCGGATCTAACAAATGACAAGCAGCAATATGGCACTCCCCTCTCGCAAGGGCAAGTACCCCGCCCAAGCTCCCTACAGACCTTATAATCAAATCCGCATTTTTGGCTCTGATAAAACCTATTGTATGTTCAATTCCTGGATCATTTGACCCTTGATATACTGCTCGTCTTTCCCAGTTGTTTTTTCTGACTAGCCAAACATCAATAAGACTTCCCTTTGGGATTTCTAATGCTTCCTCGTTCACAAGCGAAAAGCCATCAGCCTCCGTCAAGGGCATCATTGAACTAGCACCAGAAGACGTGACCCAACTCATTTTGCGCCCATTTATTTCAGCACATTGGACTTTTAGCCATTCTGAAACGCCCTGTCGAGCCGAATAATGATCCCCTAATTCGACTTTGATAACTTCTCTTGTTCCTATTGCTTCCGATAAATACTCTTCACTTATCTTCCCTTTCTCTAAAAGTTGAAGTAGAGGATACACCACGGACCAAGACGCAACCAGCGTTGAAACAGGGAATCCAGGTAAAGCAACCACAGGCTTGCCCTCGACAACTGCCATAATGACGGGTCTGCCGGGTTTCATTCTTACCCATCTAAACACTAACTTACCTTGTTCCGAAAGAACTTTCGCGCTGTGATCTCTTTTGCCTTTAGCAGTACCCGCGCCCATAAGCACTAAGTCATAGTCTTTTATCGCAAGCTTTAAGATGTCACCTAAGGCCTTGGGATCATCTTTGGTTAACGGTAATACATCAAGGGAATATCCCCATTTTTGAAATAATTCAGCTAGGAGAACAGAATTGGTTTCTGGGATTTTCCCCGGTGGAAGTTGCTTCAATTCTTTGAGTGTGTTGATATCAACAATTTCGTTTCCTGTAGGTACAAAACAAGCCCTTGGGGGAGCCTTGACTTCTATTTCCTTGACTCCTGCCGCCACGAATAAGGCTTTATGGAAGATAGACAGTAAATCTCCTTTCCTTGCAATAATGTTCCCCTTAGCTATATCTTCACCTACTGGACGCACGTTTGTTCCCTTGGAAACAGCGTTAAAGACATATAAGCTATGCTCATCAATTGTGGTATCTTCAACCATAACCACTGCATCAAAATTTTCAGGAACGACAGAACCTGTGTTCACCCATAAAAAGTTGCCTTTTTCTATTTTAACTGGTGTAGCTGGACTAGCGTAACCAGTGTCACATGCTCGTACTGCGTAGCCATCCACAGCAGATGCAGGATAATGAGGAACATTACGCTCGGAATAAACATCTTTTGCAAGAATCTTCCCAACAAATACGGAATGGGAATCAGTTGTAGACAATGAAATTGTTTTGTTTAAAGGGACAATATTCTCCTTTAAAAGCAGCAATATTTCTTTTAGGCTAATATGTTCCTTGCATGTTTTTTTCACCAAAGCCATACCTCCACAAACTCGCCCTTCCTTATGGTCTCTTTATCCTCCGGGAGTCTCACCAAACCATCTGCGCTCTGCAAGGCAGATACAAATCCCGATTTAGCCATTGATGGGTTGACTACTTCTTCATCTACAACAGCAGGAATAAACTCTTCAACTCCACTCCTCCCATAGATGTCTTTCCCAGCGGGCAGGGAAATTCTTTTCTTCCATATAGAGTCTTCCTCGGCTCCTGACAAACTGGAGAGCAAGGGCAACACGAAAGTCAACATTACGACAGAACAAGATAAAGGATGTCCCGGTAACCCTATGACAAGTTTCTGGTTTTCTCTATTACCCCCTACTAATGTAGGTTTGCCTGGAGAGATATTAAGACCTCTCACAACCAATCCAGGCTCCCCAATGTTGTTCATGACATCCAGCGTAAAATCTCTTGAGCTTACAGAAGACCCTCCGCTTAAAATAACTACATCATTTTCTTCCATTGCTTTAATAGTCATCCTCATCAAATCTTCAATATCATCTCGCGCTATTCCATACTTTTTGACTCCGTAACCTTCTCTCATTAATAAAGCTGCTATCATTGTGGAATTGCTGTCTCTTACCTTGCCTGGTTCAATAACAGGTGTATCTTCAGGCACAATTTCGTCTCCAGTACTTATTACTCCAATAGAAAGATCAATGACCTTAACTTGTACTATACCAAGCCCTGAAAGAAGACTTGCGCTTCTGAAATCAAATAGGGAGTTTTTCTTCAATAACAATTTTCCTTTTTCAACGTCTTCTCCTCTAATGATTACATTTTCTCCTCTCTGCACTGGCTTTCTTATTTCTAAGGTGTTCTGCAACGCCGAAGTGTACTCAACCATTACCACCGCATCTGCTCCCTTAGGCAGAGCCGCTCCAGTATATATAAGGGCTGCGGTCCCCTCAGTAATTTCTATATCGGGAATTATCCCCATTTGAATTTCACCAATTACTTCCAAGAAAGAAGGAGATGTTTGAGAGGCTCCTAGTGTATCTATGGCCCTTACCGCGTATCCATCCCGGGTACTCCTTGAAAAAGGAGGATAATTTTCACTGGCATACACATCTTCAGCTAAACGTTTACCAACAGCAGCCAGGAGATCCCCTTTCTGCTTTTTGACCTCCCATGGGAAATTTAAAGCTTGCTTTATTACATCCAATGTCTCTATTCTTGGAAGAGTTTCCTTAACAAAACCACTCATTTACAGTTAAACCCCTCATTCTATTTTTCGTAAGCTATAAAAGTTGGATATCCTGCAGCAGAAAGTTTCCCTGCGACCTTTTGAGCTTCTTGTTTGGTATCCCCAGCTTTAACTCTCACTCTGTGATACTTCTTCCCTCCTACTTCAGCTGAAACGATAAAAACATCGTAACCTGCTTTTTGCAGTTCCCTGGCTAAATTCTCTGCCGATACTTTCTTGGTGAATGCTCCAACCTGCACACTCCAAAAAGCCCCTTGGGTAGATGGGTAAAAAGTTTCAGCTTTGGCCCTCTCTTCATTATTTGATGCACTACTTTGCGATTGCCCATGTCGAGTTACATCTTCTTCTGTAGATTTTTGAGCCAGCTTGGAATTTGCATCCTCTGTCTCTTTGTAACTTGGCACTTTGACAGGTACGGCTGTTATTATCTTCTCTTCTTCATAGCCCTCTTCATGACCATTATTTAAAGCTTCTTGTGTCGTTGGATTCTCCTTGGGTTGCTCTACTACAACTACAGAGTCCTCCAAGCTTTCTATAGGCTCGTATTCATTGTGGGGCTGAAAAAACAACAACCTTACCCCCAAAATAAGGAATCCTAATGCCAACAATCCCAGCATAGGGAGCAAGAAGTACCCAAAGGAAAAAAACGGCTTCTTTTTTTTGAAATTCCTGCCTCTCCTTATGTTCACCTTTTCTCACCTCTATCCCATTAAATTTTTTATCATGGCCACTAAAATCCTAAATTTTTAAGTTGTTCTACTGTTTTATTCCTATTGGGAGCAACATCCGAATAAAAATAATCTAACGTATCGTCAGCATTTGCCCATGTGATCCTATACTCCTCTTTCGCCTCTCTTGCACTTTGAACTCTTATCTCTGAACCTTTCAAGCCCGCAATAGCACTTTTCAGCAAAGAAACTTTATTTTTATAAGTGGAATGGGAGAATCCCATATTCGCCCAGGGAGTTTGAGGTTTAGGAATAAACAAGCCGACAGAAGCCACTACATTCATACCTGTGTTTTTCTTAACTTCCATAATGAGTTTAGCGGTTTCAAGTATATGTTTATCCTCCTCGTTTGGTAACCCTAACATAAAATACATTTTTACCTTCCTAAGACCTATTTTTTGAGCTTTTTGCAAAGTATCTAAGATATGCTCATTTGTAAAATTTTTTCCACAACACACTCTGAAATATTGGTCTCCTGTCTCTGGGGCTATGGTAATTTGCCTTTGGCCACCTTCAACTAAAGTCTCCAATAAAAGATCGCTTATATTATCGATTCTCAACGAAGCGAAGGATACCTCTAACCGAGCATCTCTTATTTCTTTCAACACTTCTTTAATCCAAGGGTAATCCCCTGATTCTGGAGCTATAACCCCCAACCTTCTAATTCCTAATTTTGATGCTTTTCTTATGTCATCTATTACTTCCTTTAACTGTCTGAATCTAGGCCTGCCAAAACATGATGGGATAGTACAATATGGACACCCTCTAAAACACCCTCTCTGTGTTTCGATCAGAAGAGTGTCGGGAAAGACAGTGTGGGGAGATACCCACAAAGCATGCCCTTTAGCTTTAGACAAATCTAGGCAAAAAGACTTTTTGCGCTCTAAGGTCTCTCCTCTGCGCAACATATCTAAATGTAATGGAGGTACAAATATAGAAGGATGTTCCGCTATGAATTCCCAAAACTCATTCCTATCGCCTGTTTCAGAAAAACCACGAACAGTTTTTACCAAATAAGGTATTACTTCCTCCCCATCGCCTAGCACTACAAAGTCTGCAATATGGGAAAATATCAAAGGATTTATAACTGATAAACTACCACCTACACCAATTATCGGCTCTCTCTTTTCTGCTCGGTCCTTCCAAAGAGGAGAAACTCCCCACCTATTAAGCATGTTAAGCATTTTCTTTACATCTGGTTCATATACTACGGAAAAAGTAATTATAGGGAAATTCCCTACAGGGCGGCCCTCTTCCAAGGATCGGTCGCCCTCTATATCATCGAAAAAACGCTCTACCGCTACCCCAAGCTCTTTAAGGTAAGTGCAAATATACTGGAAACCTAAATTTGCCATCCCTACAGCATACCTTGCTGGATATGCCATTGCCCATAAAGGGTCGCCACCTTCACTAAGGCTATCCATCCATAGCTCGTCCTTTAGGAGTTTCTTAGTTGAGATGTTTTGCCTAATTCCTCTATATGTCTTTTTCATCAAATATCTCTTTCCTCTATTGCTCATATGCCTCCACACTTACCATATGTTTGTTTAGCTTTTTTTTCTTTTCCTTATAATTGGAGGGATGTCCAATTCACTTTCGAATACCAATTCTCCTACGTTCATTGATTCTTGGTCACTAGCAAGTTTTATCTCTGATTCAACAAAATCTATTCCGAGCGCTCTTTGTCCTGCTTTCAAAGATCTCATTTTGCCAGGGTTATCAGGAAAACCAGTAGCAATAACGGTTATTACAATCTTATCCTCATCAATATCAGGATCTGTAACATGACCCCATATTATAGTGGCATCAGGATCTGCAGCCTCTGTTATTATTCTGGCTGCTTCCTGAATTTCGTGAATTCCGACATTGTTGCTGCCCGTCACATTGAATAGAATTCCACTTGCTCCTCCAATGGGAACATCCATCAACGGACTATTTATAGCAGCCTGGGCCGCTATTATCGCTCTATCCTCACCATCACCATATCCAATACCCATGATTGCCGTACCAGCATCCTTCATTACAGTCCGGACGTCTGCAAAATCGACGTTTATGAAACCAGGACGCAATATCAAATCTGTAACACCCTGCACAGCTTGTCGTAAAACCTCGTCAGCCAACTTGAAAGCCTCCGACAGAGTCGTTCGCCTGTCAGTTATCTCCAAAAGTTTGTCATTAGGTATAATAATCAATGCATCGACTTCTTCCTTCAAATTGCGTATTCCTTCTTCTGCTTGGGCTATTCTCCTTTTGCCCTCAAACGTGAAGGGCTTCGTCACTACTGCAACAACCAGAGCTCCTGTTTCTTTTGCTATTTTAGCTATAACGGGAGATGCTCCTGTACCCGTTCCGCCTCCCATTCCAGCAGTGAGGAAAATCATGTCAGCGCCGCTTAGAGATTCTCTTAACTCTTCTGCTGATTCCTCTGCAGCTTTAAGCCCTATTCCGGGATCTGCACCAGCCCCCAATCCCTTTGTTAAATCTCTGCCAAGAACTATTTTTTGATCTGCTTCAGATAGCCCTAGGTGAGCAACATCAGTGTTGGCTGCTATAAATTCCACGCCTCTAACTCCACTTCTTACTATGTGATTTAAAGCATTGCCGCCACCACCACCTACACCTACTACTTTTATGACCTCTCTCACATGTCGCTCTGAGCTCTCAACCTCAAACAATTCAGTCATTTATTATCCCTCCAAGCTCAAAAAAGCTCTTTTATCACTTTTTTAAAAGTGGCAATAACCTTTTTTACCTGTTGCCCCTTGAATCTCTTTTGTTTCGCTTTTCTCACCTTTTCAGCTATTGATGAATTAAAAACTGGATCCTCTTCATCAAAAGATATCGCTCCTCCGCCAATGCAACTATTTAAAATTGCATAAGGATGGGCTTCCTTAAAGATCGTATAATTTATTAGGCCGGCTATTGAAACATTATCCGACCCTCTTTCGTTTTCAGGCATATCTAAGGCGGGCAAACCTATCTCTACAGGTATTCCACATAAATTTTGGATAAATGTAGGTAATCCTTGCATTTTACTTACCCCTCCAGAAATCACAATCTTGGAGAAAGAGGGGTAATCAAGAGATTTTTTCCTCTGTAAATCATTTAATATTAAATCTATAAACAACTCTTCTATTCTATGTTTAATTATTTCTACTACATCACCAACTCTACAGACAATTTTTTCGCCGTTCACTTCAAACTCTAGCTCATCATCTAGATTCTCTTCTGGTTCATTTATTGAAACTATCTTTTTGAGGGCTTCGGATTTTTCTAAAGGTATTCTCAGGATATATGATAAATCGCTTGTTATATGGCTACCACCTACGGGATATATATCTACGTTCAAAACTTTAGTCCCTTTAAGTAAGCTTGCAGTAGTTGTCCCCGCGCCTAAATCAACATACAAGACTAATTCGTCAGGTTTTGATGAAAAGCATCCAAAAGGAGAAATCACAGATTTATGAAATATGCCTTTAACCTTAAGACCAGCTCTCTCAGCACAACTTGATGCAATCTCTATCTCTTCTTTATTTCCTTCGAGGACGAACAAATGCATCTTCAAAAGAGAAGCTTCTCTCCCAATGGGGTTTTCAATCCCCCACTCATTATCTACTCCATAATCAATAGAAAAAGCATGAATCACATTACCTATACTCTCAACATCTTCTAGGGCTAGATTCATCGCTTCTTTTATATCAGAAAAAACAATCCTTCTTCTTTTACTATCAAGGTTCAACTCAACCTTTCTCTCATACTCTTTAATGAAGTGCCCTCCATAAGCAACATAAGCACTTTCAATAGGAAAGCCCAAATTCCGCTCAGACTCATCTAATACTTTTCTTATTGACTCAACTACAGGAGGTGAATCAACTATCTTTCCCTTTCTTATGCCTTTCGAAGCTGTTTTCTTTAGATCTAAAATAATTACGGAATCCTTTTTCTTTTCTGCTACAACTAGTTTAATTTCTTTAGTGCCTATGTCTATTCCTGTAATGATATTCTTTTCTTTCTTCACCATAGGTGAAACTCCTCCTTCTCGAGGAATTACTGAACTCCAGCAGATTTATCCTCTTTTCTTACAAGAATTTTACCTTCATATGTCGTATCGATAAACACGTCACTTCCTCGTATTTCCGGGTCTTTCAATATATTTTTCACGGCTTTAAGCAACATGTGCCAGTTCCTACCAGAGGCTGGCAATTTCACTTTTACTTTTTGATTGCCAAGTTGCATAAAAATTTCCAAATAAATACTATTTCCTTCTGTAAATACCGAGAGCCTTTTTACATTATTATAAAAATCATTATCTTCTAGTAACCTCTTCCAATATTCTAGCTTACTTAACGGTATAGGTGAATTTATTATTTCGTCAGGGGCTATTCGGTACTTTGTGTTATCTTTAACAGACCAAATTACTATCGGACTTTCCTCTGGCTTTTGGATCGCAATAATTCTATTCATAGGATGATTCGCTGGCCACATTAAGCCATCTTCTGTGATAAACCATTTACTACCTTCCCAGAATACCATGAACTTCGGTTTTAGAGGGTGTGCATTAAATAAAAAATGCCCCCATCCTGTACATTTGATAAACACTCTAACTGGTACATTTCTCTCTATCTTCCGGACAACCTTCCCCTTATCTATGCAGAAAAGAGGCCACAACCTAACATCTCTTGGCTGTATTCTAGGCCACAGAACCGAATCCGAAAGGACTACAAGGGACGGAATAGCAACATCCTTGAGTCTTAAGGTTTGAAAATTTTCTTCTATCGCAAATATTGCACCTACCAATAATGCTAAAAAAGATACCCTTTTCAGCCATTTATTAACCATACACCCATGGACCACCAAGTAATTTTATTTCAAGATCTAAGACAATTCCCGAATAAACGTATACCTTTTCCCTGCAATATTCTATGAGAAAATATATATCTGAAGCTCTGGCATTTCCCCTTACTTCTATAAAGTTTGCATGCTCTCGAGAGACAAAAGCTCCTCCCTTTGTCAGGCCTTTACACCCCGCTTGTTCAAGCAACATTCCAGCACTTACATCAGCAGAAGGGTTTTTGAACACACAACCTGCAGTTCTTTTGTTTTTAGGTTGAAAACCCCTTCGCCTTTTGTATTCCATAAACCTCTCGAGAACTTTAGTCCTATCAGACACATCAAGTTTTAGGCAACACTGGGAGATAACTCTGCTAGGGGAATACACGCTTGAATATCGATAGGAGAACTTAAGATCTTCCTTCTTCCATTCAATGATCCTTCCATCTCTCTCTACTGTCCTTATCCACTCAGCTAAGTATCCCACAGCTCTACCATTCGCCCCAGCATTACCTGCTAACGCCCCTCCGATAGTTCCAGGTATCCCCGCAGCGAACTCCAAACCGGACCATCCATTTTTCAATGAAATCGCCACTAATTCTGGCAAAGTAACCCCGCTATCCACACGAACATATACGTTAGGACCTTTTACTTCCCATGTCATCCCCCTTAGCTTAGATGTACCAACGACTATTCCAGATAAACCATTGTCATGAACCAGAACATTTGTTCCTCCACCTAAAACCCACAAGGGGATACTCTCTCTATAAGAGAAGGACATGATTTCTGAAATATCCCTCTCCGTCCTTGGACATATATATACTTTAGCTGGCCCTCCCACTTTAAAAGAGGTTATGGATGCCAAAGATAAATTCTCAGATATATTCCCAGATAAATTTTCTTTAAGCTTCGACAGCCACTGCATTAATGCTCAAATCCCTACCCTGCAGTATTTTAATTATTTTATCTCCTACCATAAACACATCGCCCGCACCTATTGTAAGAATAACGTCTCCGCTTTCAACCCCTTCACAAACTCTATCAACAACTTCATCACTATTTGAACAAAGGCTAAATTTTTCTCTATTTTTGTCAATGATGGCGTTATATATCAAACTCGAACTTACCCCTTCAATAGGAGCTTCATCAGCTGGATATATTGGCATCAAAAACACTTTATCTGCTACCATTAGAGATTCGGCAAATTCTTTATACATAGCAGCAGTTCTGGTATACCTATGGGGCTGGAAGATTGCAGTAATTCTTCTTTCAGGGAATATCTTCTTCAGCGCCATCAATGTAGCATTAATTTCTGAAGGGTGATGACCATAATCATCGAATATATCAACTTCTCCTATCTTACCCATGTGTTGCAAGCGTCTCTTTGCTCCACTAAATCGTTTTAACGCTTCCTTGATAACCTCCATTGGTATAGAATACAAATTGGCCACAGCACATGCAGCCAACGCATTTAAAACATTATGATCTCCAGATACCCTAAGTTCTACGGTATCAATAAACTTCCCTTTATGTAAAACTTTAAAGCTTGTCCCTCCACCGGCTTTATGAGACACATCAATAGCTCCCCAGTCCCACGAAGTTCCCCATCCATAGGTAACCACGTTATCTAAAGCACTATCTTCTATAAGCACTTGTACACCTTTGTCTTCTCCGCAAAGTACCGCAACCCCATCATCTTTTCTGTTACATAAAAATCTTTCAAAGGCATTAACAACCGAATGAAAATGAGGATAATGATCAACGTGATCCCAATCAGCATTTGTTACAACAGCAACCTCGCTGCGAAACAGCTCAAAAGAACCATCACTCTCATCTAGCTCGGCTATCATATGGGAGCCTTCCCCTAATTTGGCATTGCCACCTATATCACACAATTCTCCACCTATAGCTACTGTTGGGTTCATGTTAGCTAGCTCAAACATCAAACCTATCATTGACGCAGTAGTAGTCTTTCCATGTGTTCCAGCCACACCTATTCCGGAGCGATCATTGAAAAGCCAGCTTAAAACCTCAGCCCTTTTAAAAATGGGTATTCCCTTGCTTGAGGCAAATTTCAGCTCTGCATTTCCCGCTGGTATCGCGCTACTACACACCAATGCGTCGGGCGCAAACTCTTCAATATGATCTTTACCATGGCCTATTTTGAAATCTATTCCCCTCTTACTTATCTTCTCTACGTAACAGCTATGGGCAACATCACAACCACTAACTTCATATCCCAACTGGGATAACAATAAAGCCAAACCACTCATTCCTGCCCCACCTATGCCCATTAGATGAAATCGTTTATATTTATCTAGCTTATTGCCCCTTGCTGTCAATATTCACATCTCCTTTCACATTTTCCACTATCTCCATCCAAATTAGTTCAGACGGCCTATTTCCCAAACGTCTTGAAGTTCTTGTACCTTTCTTGGGTAAGCTTGAATTCAATTCCAGTAGGTTTCTCTCCAAGATTTCTATATTGTTTTCAGTCTCCATCCATATGCGACCATAACCATTTCTTTCGAACAACTTTGCATTGGCCAATTGGTGACCATCTGCGGATTGCAGCCATGGAACAATAACTGCCGGAATATTCCAATCAACCAGCTCTGCCAAAGTAGAGGCACCTGCTCTTGTAATAACTATATCTGCCAGGGAATACAACTTATAGATTTCCCACGTTCTTGGCAATAAATACACATTCTCCTTCAATCTCTTAGGACAAGCCGCATTCCCAAGGGATAAGAAAAACCATTCTTTGAAGCACTCTCTCTCCGCCAACTTCAGCGTTAGATTCTGCATTTTTTCACTAAAAAGAGACCCCCCAAGGCTCAATACTATTGGACCTGATGGAAACGAACCTCCTATATTAAGTTTATGCCAAGCTTCCAATCTGGGCAAATATTGAAATTCTCTTACAGGAACACCAACATGTTTATATTTTTTAACCCCTTCTAATTTTTCCCAGCCCGACAATACCGTTATGCCTATCATGCTCGCAAGCTTTGTTACTTTGCCAGCTACAACATTTTGTTCATGTACAAAAACAGGAAGTTTTAGTTTGAGGGAAGCATACAACAAAGGCAAAGATACATATCCCCCAAAAACAATAACTGCATCCGGCATCCAACGCTTAAATTGCTTATGGGTAATACCAAAAGACCTTATCAACCGCCATAACCTCTTAGCTCGCCGCAACGGGTTACCCCACATAGGAGAACCTTCAATAGGTAAAATATAAGGGGCAAAGGAGTGAACGTTATATACCTCCTTCTCTATTTCCCTAGAACCACAAAAGAATTTAATATCCACTTGGGGCTCAGTATTCTTCAACCAATTTGCAAAGGCCAAAGCTGGTATTATATGTCCTCCTGTACCACCTGCGCCTATGGCCAACTTGAAATTCCTACTCTGATAGCCCATCTCTTATACCTCTCAACAAAAAACCAACTCTCGCCCACATCATTACTAGAGAGCTACCTCCGTAGCTTATAAATGGCATCGGAACACCAGTCATAGGAAATAGCTTTAACACCCCACCTAAATTGACAATCAAGGGTAAGGCTACAGATATTGCTATTCCCCACAGCAAAGTACGCACAAAGGCGTCTTGTATGTTAACGTAAAACCACAATATCGTCACAAACCATAAAACAAAAAGCAGTAAAACCAATGAGGTTCCTACAAATCCAAGTTCTTCTCCTATAGCAGCAAAGATAAAATCTGTATGAGCAGCAGGAAGGTACTTTAGCTTTTGCAGCCCTTGCCCTAAACCTACCCCCCAAAGTCCTCCATTAGCGAAGGCAATAAACCCTTGAATAATTTGAAACCCCTTACCTCTCGGATCCTGCCACGGGTCCAAAAACGCAAGCACTCTTGCCATCCTGTAAGGACTAGACACAAGCAAAGGCATAAACCCCAAAACCCCCATACTTCCCCCTATTACCAAAGGATAAAGCCATCCAAACTTTTCTACATAAATCCCCATCATAAGAACAAATAACAAGATTGCCCCGCCATAGTCAGGCTGAAAAATAAACGGAACTACAGATAACATAAATATAAAAAACAGCCTTAAAAAGGCCCACCTTTTTGTGATATTCTTCTCATGCATTTTTCTAGCTACATGTATAACAGAAAAAACAAAAAGCACCTCCGATGGTTGAATTGAAAAAAAACCCAAGTTTATCCATCTAGAAGCGCCATATACTTTTTGCATTCCTGGGAGTAACGTCAAATACATTAAGAATAACGCAAAAGACCACAATAAGCCGGAATACTTTTTCCATAATCTTAATGGAATAGCATAGCAAGTCAGCATTCCTAAGACAGCTATAATAGTCCATTGAATTTGTTTAATAGCTAGGACAAAAGGAGCATTCCATCTAACTATCGAAAAGCTTGTACCAACGGAGGTTATCATTATGATTCCTAACGTATTAAGCAGCAAAGGAATTCCCCACAACAGCAAGTAAAGAATCCCTTTACCTCTTTTATCCTTGTATGGCCCTGCATCTTTTTGATTAGTTCCCAAAGTTTGAAGGGCTTCCTTCATTTCTATCCCTTCTGTTGTCCAGTTATCTCTTCTACAATTTTCCTAAAATGTTCTCCCCTTGCCTTGTAACTTTTATACATATCCCAACTAGTACACGCAGGCGAAAGTAAAATCGTGACTCCAGGAGAAGCTAAGCGTACAGCTTTTTTTACAGCTTCTTCCATAGTATCGACTACATGAAAGTTCGAGTAACTCTTTTGCATTAAAGCCTCTGCTAGTTTGAATTTTTCCTCCCCAATTAACACTGCTGCTTCAGTACGTTGCTTTACAGCTTCAGCAAGGGCAGTATATTCCTCTCCTTTACCTTTCCCCCCCAAAATTATTATTATTTTGCCTTCTATAGAATTTAACGCTGCAACAGTCGCAGCCACATTAGTACCCTTAGAATCATTGACAAACCTTACACCAGAAAATTGAACAACCTCTTCACATCTATGAGGTAGCGCCTTAAAAGTTTCAATTCCACTTTCTATCAACTGCGGACTTAAACCTGCATAGTATCCCACAGCAGCAGACATGGATGCATTTTCTAGATTGTGAGCTCCTATTAAATTAACTTTCTTCAGGTTAAACAGTTTAATTTTATTGCTGTTGTCACATAACATGCAGCTTTTATCCTCAAAAAAGATGCCATCTCCTGTACAATTAGTTCTCTTACCTACAAAAGGAATTATTCTAAGTCTTGTCCGTAACATTTCCTTTATCTTGTCCATATCACTAGCTTGACAGATACCTATGCCCTTATCATTAGTTAACTTAAATATCTTCGTTTTAGCCATGAAATATTCTTCATAAGAACCATGCCAATCAAGATGATCGGGCACAATATTTGTTATAACCGAAATATCGAAGCTTGCTCGCTCGCTCCAATAAAGTTGGAAGCTGCTTACCTCTACCACAAGCCATTCATAATCCGAAAAAGCATAATCAGCCAAGGCATTACCTATATTACCCACGGCCTCGACTTTAAATCCTCCTTCTTTTAATAAATGGCTTATGAGGGACGTGGTAGTAGTTTTCCCATTGGTTCCTGTTACCCCAATAACCTTGCTTTGTATGTATGGGAACACAAAGTCAAGCTCGCCAACTATAGGAATGCCTCTATTTATGGCGTCCTTAACTATTGGTGATTTCGGAGGTATCCCTGAACTTAATACCAAAGCGTCGGTTTCTAGTGCTTTTTCTGTATGCCCATCTTCTTCATATTTTATGCCATCTTTTTTGAACTCCTCCTGTGTTTCTTGCGAAATACTTGTTCTATCGGTTACAAAAACAGAAAAACCTGAACGAGCAGCTAAAAGAGCCAACGCTCTCCCACTAACTCCTGCTCCTACGATTGTTACTTTGCTACCGGTTTTTAGATCTTTCACTTTTGTTGTGATTTTCAATTTTTTCTCCCCTTACACGTAGGATATTTCCGTAATGCAAGTTTTTAACTTCACTTAGGTAGAATTTGCCCGATCCCCCATATTAAAACAGACATACCCACAGCGTGAGATAACCAAAACCTAGTTACTACCTGGGTTTCCTTCCAGCCTATAAGCTCAAAATGATGATGTATAGGGCTCATTCTGAATATTTTCTTGCCCCTTAAATGAATGGACCACAGTTGTAATATTACAGAGACTGTCTCTATACCCATAATAAAGGCAAAAGGTATTAGCATCATTGCGTTGCCTGAGCATATACAAAGAGACGCTAAAAGACCTCCCAAAAAATGAGACCCTGTATCACCCATGAAAACTTTTGCAGGATGAGCATTGTGCCACAAAAATGAAACAGAAATTGCAAGCCCCACCACACAAACTAAAAGCTCCAATCTTGAAAAATTAAAAAGAAACAACATGCCAACAAAAGAAATAGCACAACAACCAGCTGCAAGGCCATCTAAGCCATCTGTTATATTGACAGCATTCATCGAGCCTACTAACAAAAATAAAAAGAGAAAACCTGCTACTGATCCCCAGACTTCAATTCCATACAAAATTTGAGTATTACCACTTACCACTAGGAAGTACACCCAAGGCATAGAGAGAAACACTTGAAGAAAAAATTTGCCCAAGCTAGAAAAGCCCTCGCTGGAATTTTTCTTATGTTTAAGAAAATCATCTAGAAACCCAATTAACCCAGCAGTACAAGGTATTCCAACAAGAGGCAGTAACGTTTTCAAGTCAAAACTTTCTACAAAGCAAAAAATTAACGCAAAAAACAGAAACGTAAGGATAAAAACTACTCCACCCATTGAGGGTGTTCCAGCTTTAAGAGTAAGATGGTGGCTTGGACCATACTCTTTCATTCTTTGCGACATACTTTTTCTCACGCAGTAAGATATCCATAAGCGCTGCAACAACAGACTAACAAAGAATGCGCTGATTCCTATAAGTAATACAAAGTAATTATTCATATTACCATTCCCTCATATTATGAATTATCTCTTCCAGTCTATTGGATCTTGATCCCTTCAAAAGGACCACATCTTTTGGCTTTAGTATTTTCTTTAATAACGAGCTAACCTGCTGGTTATTTTTACACCTGATGATGGAAGGAGCTAACCCCCTAGCAGGCCACTCGTCTCCCACCAAAATTACGACATCTGCAAATTCAGTTTCTCTTAAAACAGCCTTATGCCAATAGTCGCTGTGATCCCCAAGTTCTTTCATGCTACCTAGCACCAACACTTTTTTCCCCTTTATCTCCAACGTTCTAATATTATCTAAAGAAGCCTTTAGTGAGAGTGGATTGGCATTATATGTTTCATCCACATACAAAATACCACTCGGTGTCTTGCCAATCTTACCCCGTCCTTCTAAAGAGGAAAAATCTTTCATCGCTATAGCAATGCCCGCAGGCGATACAGATAAATCTTTTGATACTGCCACAGCAAGGCCAATTGCGTAGGCATTTTGCGAACCAAACAAGGACGAATCAATGACATATTTATCATTGCCTTCCCTAACCACAACCCTTAGATGCGCTTTATCTTCATTCAATGCAAACTTGTTTACAGTTAACTTTACTTCACCTCTTTCAAAGCCTACTCCTACCTTCTTAAACCTAGACGGATACCCATCCACAGCCGATTTTAAAAGACTTATGTCGGCATTATAATAAAGAGAGTGCAAATTACGAGAAGTTAAAATTTCAGTTTTAGCCTTAACTACTCCATATATGTCAGAAAGCCCTTCAAGATGGCCGGGGCCAACCGATGTAATAACCCCTATGGAAGGTGGGAATAGTTCTACCATTTCCATTATTTCTCCAGGATGATTAGTTCCCATCTCAAGAACTAAGATCTCTGTATCAAGAGGCATAGAGACTATAGTCAAAGCACAACCTATCCATGTATTGTGGCTTTTAATAGCAGAATGAACCCTAAACTTAGAGCTCAGCATCCTAGCTAAACACTCTCTGGTGGTAGTTTTCCCAGCAGTTCCAGTAACAGCAACAACTTCTTTTAGTTTGCTCTTTTCAGTAAAAATGTATTGTGCTAGCTTTTTCAAAGCTAAATCAGTATCTTCTACTGCAAGTATTGAAACTTGTTGCTGTCTTGCCGCAGGTATAATGTCATCTAACCTGTTTTTTTCAACAATCAAATAACTTGCCTCTTTCTTAAGTGCGTCTTTGACATAATCGTGCCCATCTGTTTTAGATCCCCTTAGGGCAATAAAACCTTGTGCTCGACCCATAGTTCTAGTATCAATGCTTATAGCTTTATCTAGAAATATATTTTTACCTTTTATAAAAATCGCTTCTAATCTTTCCGCAACTTCTTCCAAGAGCAAAGCTTTCTCTAGCTCCATTTTTCTCTACCTCTCAAGGTGCCCCACTCTTCAACTGCTTCTCCATCATTATATGGGATAACCTTATCAGCATATATGATGTTTCTCTCTGGCCCTTTCCCCGCTATCAATACGATATCATTCTCTGCTGCGCTATCCAGCGCGCTAAACACTGCTTCTTTCCTATCTAAAATTATGTCTATTGGAACCCCACCTATTCTATCAGCTCCTTCTTTAATCTGCATCGCGATTTGGTAAGGGTCCTCGTTCCTGGGATTATCCGAGGTAATAATTACCCTATCAGCCATCTTCGAAGCCACCTCGCCCATTATTGGGCGGTTCGCTTGATACCTGTTTCCTCCTAAGCCAAAAATTACCCAAAGTTTGCCGTTGCATATTTTTCTCAAAGCCCCTAAAGCTTTTTCTAAGGCATCTGGAGTATGAGCATAATCTATCACAGCTGTAGGGCCGTTTTTAAACATATACTTTTCCAACCTTCCTGGAACATCCCCCATGCTGTTTATGCCGTTAACTACAAAATTTGCATCTATTCCCAAAAGGGCAGCTGCACCAATTGCTCCCAAGGCATTTGCCACATTGTACTCTCCAATTATGGGAATATTAACAACTATGCCATCGTATTTTTCAATTGATGATTTAACTTCGACGGGTGTTCCTAAAAGATCCATTTTTTTTATTAAAGCCCTTAAATATTCTTTACCACCTGGAACAAGTTCCTTCATTGTGAAAGAAATGACTCTATCTCGATATTTATCAATCAACTTTCTTCCGTACTCATCATCCCCGTTTACGACAAAACCTGTTTCCCCCTTTTTCATAAAGCTTGTGAATAGTGTGGATTTAGTTTTAAAATAAGACTGCATATCTCCATGGTAATCTAGATGCTCTGGCGTTAAATTGGTAAATATGGCCACATCATAATTACACCCATTCAATCTACCTTGAGCGATCCCATGGGATGAAGCTTCCATTACACATGCCTTGCAATCGTTTTTTATCATATTTGCCAGTAACCTTTGAATATCAGAAGCTTCCGGAGTAGTCCTAGAAGCTTCTGATATATTTTTCCCGTCGTCATAAATCACGGTACCCAGCAATCCCGTCTTTATTCCAGCTTCCTCCAAGATAGACCTGACCATGTATGTTGTAGTTGTTTTACCATTGGTTCCAGTCACAGCTACCATAATTAGCTTTTCTGAAGGCCTCCCCCAAATTGCGCTAGCCACTTCTCCTAAGACATCACGAACGCTATCCACCACGATATAGGGAACATCGGCTTTGACTGGTCTATCTGCCAATATGACACATGCACCATTTCTACAGGCATCTTGCGAATATTCATGTCCATCAAATTTACTTCCTTTAATACAAGCAAATAAAGAACCTCTTGTAACTTTTTTTGAATTGTGGCAGCAATCATGGATCTCAACATCAAAATAACTTTCTATAACGGCACCATCAGGAACAAAAATTCCTTTTAAATATCTTTTTTCCTCAAGTAAGGCAACTAGATCTCTCAACGTAATCATTTCTGCTCCCCCTGTCAACTTTATAGAATTTACCAAACGAACAACAATCACTTGGAAATTTTCAATATTTCCTCCATAACATCCCTAAAAACAGGGGCTGCTACAACACTGCCGAAATACTCCCTTCCTTTGGGATATCCTATAACAACTAAAAGCAAGTTTTCAGGATCGTCCACTGGCCAAAAACCCACAAAAGAAGAAACAAATACTCCCTTTTGATAAACGCCCCCTCTAGCAACCTGAGCTGTCCCAGTTTTTCCGGCTATCCTGGTATCTTTTCTATAAACAGCTTGCCCTGTTCCTCGCTTTACGACGTTTTCCATAGCAGTTTTGAGCCAACGAGACGTTTCAGTGGATATAACTTGTCCTAGCCTTTCCGGTTTGCCCCTGTATACCACTTCACCTTCAGGAGTAACCGCCTCCTTCACTATAAAAGGTTTTACTATATAACCCCCATTGGCTATAGCTGCTATTGCCCTTGCAAGCTGTAAAGGAGTAACACCTATCCCTTGACCTATTGCTACATTTGCTGGAACAGAACCTCTCCACAATTCCGGAGTATTAAGCAAGCCTTTTTCCTCTCCAGGAAGCTCTATACCCGTCTTCATCCCAAATCCAAACCTAATTAAGTGATTGTATGTTTTTTTCGGATCTAACCTCATACCTATGGTTGCCATACCTATATTGCATGAATTGATTATTACACCTTCAAGGTCTAAGCTTCCATGAGGTTTGACGTCATGTATAGTAGTATCTGCAACCCGTATTTTACCAGTACAATAAAAATGATCTTTTTGAGGTGAAGCCTTCCCTTCCGTTAATGCTATTCCCATCATTACAGGTTTTAAAGTTGACCCTGGTTCATAAACTCTTGAAATGACATTATTTCGCAATGATTCCGACCTTAAAAAAGTCTTTCTTATATTGGGATCAAAATCAGGGAAACTCGAGGAAGCTAATATTTCTCCTGTTTTAGGATTAATTAAGACAGCGGCAGCCCAATCAGCGTGGTGGAGTTCAAAGGCTTTTCTTAAATATTTTTCCACGACATGCTGCACCCTCGAATCTATAGTAAGACGAACCTCTCCCTTACGGCTCCCATCCCAACTTCTGTCACTATATGTGGGAAAATTTATTATTTTACCTGATGCGTCTTTAGTAACTGTTAGCATTTCCGGAGGTGTGTACAATAGAAAATCCCAAAGATATTCAAGCCCTGATAAGCCTCTATCATCTATGTCGCAAAATCCCAATACCTGCGGCATCAACTCTCCATGTGGGTAAAATCTTTTATACTCCTTTACCCAAAATAACCCTGGAATATCTTTTTCTATTATCTCGTTTGCATTTTCAAGGTCGACTTTCTTTGCAACAGGGAAATATCTTCCCTTGAGATTACCTTTGAGCCTAAAATACCTCTCTCTCGAAATAATAGGCTTTAGTAAATCTGCATTTTCCGGCCTCCAAAAAAGAGGGTCCACAAAAAAAGTAATAGCAGGAACAGAAATAGCTAAAGGAACCCCATTCCTATCAACTATACGGCCTCGAGGGGAACTCAAACTTAACTTTGACCAATATTGAGATTCCGACTGCTGCTTGATCCTAGGATCAGGGTAAAAATGGAGTTGATAAAGTCTAAAAAAAACTAAACAAAATACTAAAAAAAGCAAAATCCAGTGAATGCCTATGCTTCTCTTCATAAGTCACTAAAGCCTTTCATTTTGGGGAATGGGCATACTAATAACTATCTAGCAAACGCCTTCTCTGTCACAAAATTCAACAGTTTTGCCAACAAGGAAGTACTATTTATATTAGTTTGGTTTCCATCTTTTCCAACTTCTAGATTTTTCGCTGCCAACACCGTGCCATTATTATTTTTTATACGCACTATGTCAACATAACTATTGGTATTCATCCCTAGTTCTGCTTTCGCATAGTCAAAAACTCGACCAGGGCTAACCAGTGTTGCCAACTTTTTTTCTAATTTCAAGTTTATTTCTTCTTGTATTGTGACCTTCTCCTCCAAACGGGCTAATTGATATTCAAGATTCAAAGCGTAAAGCCTTATACTTAACAAACCTCCAACAGCCAAAAAAATTAAAATAAGAGCAACAACCATAATACGACTAAGCTTTATGTCCTTTGAGAAAACATCAAACTTGTATTTAGCAACAGAAGTGAGCTCGTTATTCACTAGCATCGCCCCCCTAGGCATCCTTGCCCTCGCTACTAAAAATAAAACAACGCAATTTGGCACTCCGAGCCTTCTTGTTTCTTGATATTTCCTCCTCCGAAGGTTTCAAGACTTTTTTTGTTAGCATTTTGCCAAGCCCTGTAGTCGCCCACTCTTTAAATTGTTTTTTAATTATTTTATCTTCTAAGGAGTGATAACTCACAACTACTATTATCGTTCCTCCTTTAACAACCTTCTTGCATGCAGCCATGACATCTTCTAACGCTCTTAGTTCATCATTTACTTCTATCCTTAATGCCTGAAAAACTCGCCTTGCAGGGTTTTTTCCCATTTTTCTTTGCACGGGAGCTGGCAGGGTTTTTCTAATAACTTCCACTAACTGACCAGTTGTCTTGATTGATCCCTTCTCTTGCCTATATTTACATATCCCCCAAGCAATTCTGGCTGCATATTTTTCTTCTCCATATCTGCGAAAAATATTTGCCAACTCTTCCTTAGAGTAACTATTTACTATTTCATCTGCCGTTAAAGTTCCTCCAACTCCCATTCGCATGTCTAAGGGACCATCTATATCAAAAGAAAACCCTCTTTCTCCCTGGGATATCTGGAGATTAGAAACTCCTAAATCAAAAACTATTGCATCCGGCTCCATAAAATTTTCTTCTAACAAAATATTTGCTAAATTTCTAAAATCGCCGTTGTGGAATTTAACTCTGTTGTGAAAATCAGCTAAATTATCTTTTGCTACTTGAATAGCTAAAGGATCTTTATCTATTCCAAGAACAGAAACATCTGGCCAGCGCGTTAAAAAGGCTTTTGTGTATCCTCCCAAACCTAAAGTGGCATCTACAATTTTATGAAGAGAAGGCGCATGACTAACAGCATCACAGACTTCTTCAACCATAACGGGAACATGTTCTATCACAGCCCCTCCACCTCCTCAGCTATATTCGGAAGCTCACTGCGGATTCTTTCCATGTATTCCTTCCAGATTGACGTATCCCAAAGCTCAATATGATCTCCGACTCCTATGATTGTCACTTCTTGCTTCAAAGAAGCATGATTTCTCAAATGAGGAGGTATCAAAATTCTTCCAGATGTGTCAAATTGGGCTTCATAAGCAGATGCCATCAGTAGCCTGCTAAAATCTCTTGCCTTTCCCTTAGAAAAAGGCAACTGCCCTAGGCGCTCTAATACTTTTTCCCATTCTGCGGCCGAGTAAATAGAGACGCAACGATCTATACCTATCGTTGCAAAAGCACCTTCTCCTATCTCCTCCCTCAACTTCGAAGGAAGAACAACTCTACCCTTTGAATCCATTCTATGTTCGTACGTCCCAACCAACATGGGAATTCCTCCCATTTTGTGACACTTCATGCCACTTTCTACCACTTTACCACTATTTAAACACAAAAAAAAGGACTTCTGACCCCCCTTAACGTTTCCACTGAGGTCAAAAGTCCCAATCTTTAATCAAATAAACTATTTTCGCAATAAAATGGAGCATCCAATAAGCCGGATTCTGTACAAGGCGGTCATTTATCTGGGACACAGCTTGCGCCATGCCTCATGCGGCCGTACCCGAGGGTCAGCGGGCCACCTCATCCCCTCCTATTCGGCCTTGCTCCGGGCGGGGTTTGCCTAGCCTACAGGTCACCCTGCAGCTGGTAAGCTCTTACCTTACCTTTTCACCCTTACCTTGTGCTCTAAAATTGAACCCAATTTTAGAGCACAAGGCGGTATGTTTCTGTGGCACTTTCCTTAGGTTCGCACCCACTGGAATTTCTCCAGCACCCTGCCCTCTGGAGTCCGGACTTTCCTCCATCTCACTAGGAGACAGCGACCGCTTTGGATACTCCACTCATATTTTACCATAATGGGCAGACACATTACTCCTAGCTACTAAACTACATTTAATGAGATCTTACAATCTCCTTTACACGCATTAACCTACTCAAAGTAGCCCTTTCCTGCTCATCTAGCTTCATTTTTATATAATGTATGGTCTCAGCAAAGGATGGTATGAGGACATGCTCTAGGGCATTAACCCTTCTGCGCGTTCTTTCAATCTCTGCCGCCATTAAATTCAAGCTCTTCTCTTTAGCAGCCAGAGAAATAAGCTTGGGTATTACACTGGAAAATCGTTCAAGAGCCACATCTAAAGAACCTGGGGACGTCGCTAATCCATAGTTCAGTATGCTCCCACTTTGCTCCACTTGATATTCTGGAACCACTACGCTCATTACATTTTTATACTTAACAGAAAGATTTATCTTGGTGCCAGTTATCATCAAAGATTGTTCCAACATAGCAGGTAGCGTTTGTGCTCTAGCCAAAAGAAAACTCCTATAACATTCTGCTAGCTCCTCTTCTACTTCTTCCCGAAGCTTTTTGATCTCCCTGGCTAAATCAAGAAACGCTTTTATAAGAGCATCTTGCTTATCCTTTAACAGCTTATGCCCCCTTTTGGCAACTACGAGTCGCTTTTTTAGCCTGGAAAGTTCCATCCTATTAGGGTTGACGTTTAGTTTTTTTGCCATAAGGTCACCTTCCAATCGTGATGCTCATTTATTTTATCTAGATCATATGGTTTTAAAATACTAGCTATTTTTTCTCCAGTCTGGGTTTTAGATACTTTTCAATATACTCATCTCGAACTCGTTTGAGCTCTGAAACAGGAATAAGGGTCAATAGGTCCCACCCTTTCTCTAGAGTCTCCTCGATTGTGCGGTTCTCATACTCACCTTGTCGCACGTAGGTGTTCTCAAACTCATCGGCAAATTTCGCAAAAGCCTTATCCTCTTCCGTAAGTGCTCCCTCACCCAAAATAGTTGCAAGCTCCTTTGCTTCCTTACCTCGGGCATATGCAGCAAACAGCTGGTTCATCAAATCAGCATGATCCTCCCTAGTCTTTCCTTTACCTATACCTTTATCTTTCAATCGAGACAAGGACGGCAAAACATCTACGGGAGGATAAATACCCTTTCTATGGAGCGTCCTACTCAATATAATCTGCCCTTCCGTTATATATCCGGTAAGGTCAGGAATAGGATGGGTCTTATCATCCTCAGGCATGGTAAGTATTGGGAACTGAGTTATAGAACCTTTCTTTCCTTTCAATCTGCCAGCCCTTTCGTACATCGTTGCAAGGTCCGTGTAAAGATATCCTGGATATCCTCGCCTTCCTGGAACTTCCTTCCTCGCTGCTGAAATTTCCCTAAGAGCCTCACAATAGTTGGTCAAGTCCGTCAAAATGACCAGCACTTGATAATCGTGCTCGAAGGCCAAATATTCCGCACACGTCAACGCTAATCTGGGAGTTGTTATTCGCTCAATAGCCGGATCATCTGCCAAGTTTACAAACATTACTGTTCTCTCAATAGAACCCGTCCTACGAAAGTCCTCCATGAAGAAAGAAGCCTCTTCAAAGGTTATTCCCATGGCAGCAAATACAACAGCGAAATCTTCATGCTCCCCCAAAACCGTCGCCTGCCTAGCAACCTGGGCAGCTATCCTATTATGAGGCATACCACTACCGGAAAAAATAGGCAGTTTCTGCCCTCTTACCATAGGATTCATCCCATCGATTGTTGAAATTCCAGTTTGAATAAACTCAGAAGGATAATCTCTCGAATATGGGTTCATAGGATACCCATTAATGTCTAATTTCTTTTCAGGGATTATAGGAGCACCACCATCTATGGGTTCTCCTCTACCATTAAAAATCCTACCTAGCATATCCTTGCTTACTGGCAAGGTAAGGACCTTACCTGTGAACCGCACTTTCGTCGATTGAACGTCAATCCCGGTGGTTCCCTCAAAGATCTGGACAAGCGCCCTATCCTTGGCTATCTCCAACACTCGGCCTCGTCTTATTTCTCCATTTCCAAGCTCTATTTCCACTAGCTCGTCGTAACGTACATCTTCAACTTTTTCTACTACAACAAGGGGTCCTGACAAGTCTGAAATAGTTTTATACTCTTTCGGCAGCAACATCACTAAAGCCCCCCTCTGGTAAAAGCCCTTCGATTTGTCTCTTTATTTCAGGTTCAAGCTTATCTATATCTTCTAACCTGTCTTCGCTTACATAGCGCATTCTCGCTATCTTCTCTCTTACTTCCAATTTTAAGATGTCATTCAAAAGTGCACCTTTCTTTAATGCATCCATGCTTAATTCATGGAAATACAATATCGTCTTGAGCATTTTGAACTGCTTATCCATTGAGGCATAAGTATCCACTTCATGGAAAGCGTTCTGATGCAGAAAATCTTCTCTTATAGATTTTGCAGTTTCCAAGATCATTCTCTCTTCCTTAGATAGAGCATCAATACCCACTAATCTAACTATTTCCTTGAGCCTATCCTCTTCTTCCAGCAAACTCATAGCTTGAGTTCTCATCTTACTCCATTCGCCATCGTAACGATCATCCCAATATTCGCCCAACGACTCAGCATAAAGGGAATAACTCAAAAGCCAATTTATGGCGGGGAAATGCCTTTGATATGCCAAGCTTGCGTCCAGTCCCCAGAAAACTTTTGTTACCCTAAGGGTATTCTGACTAACTGGCTCTGACAAGTCTCCACCTGGCGGTGAAACAGCACCGATAGCACTTATTGATCCTTCTCTGCCATCTTTTCCCAAGCAAATCGCACGACCCGCTCTCTCATAGAAAGAGGCCAATCTCGTGCCTAAATAAGCAGGATATCCTTCCTCTCCAGGCATTTCCTCCAGCCTTCCCCCAATTTCTCTAAGAGCTTCGGCCCAGCGGCTGGTAGAATCAGCCATCAGTGCCACAGAGTAACCCATGTCTCTGTAATATTCAGCAATGGTAATTCCCGTATATATGCTAGCTTCTCTCGCAGCAACTGGCATATTGGAAGTATTGGCTATTAGAACTGTTCTCTTCATGAGAGGTTGCCCTGATCTTGGGTCTTCCAACTCAGGGAACTCTAAAAGCACGTCGGTCATCTCATTTCCACGCTCACCACAACCAACATAAACCACAATCTCTGCATCTGCCCATTTGGCCAACTGGTGCTGAATAACAGTCTTACCCGAGCCAAAAGGACCCGGCACACATGCCGCTCCACCTCTAGCCATCGGGAAGAACGTATCAACAACACGCTGTCCTGTTACCAAAGGTACATTGGGCGGCAGTCTCCTAGCAACAGGTCTAGGCAACCTTACCGGCCAGCGTTGTAACATGGCCACCTCGACATCTCCATTTTCAGTACCTATTACAGCGATAGGTTCTTCTACTGTAAATTCTCCTTCTTTTATTTCCTTTACCTTCCCTTTCACGCCAGGAGGAACCATAATCTTATGATCTACTAGAACTGTTTCCTTCACTATGCCCAGCACATCTCCACCTTCAACCTCTGTCCCCATTTCAACAACTGGCTTAAAATGCCATTTCTTATCCCTTGGTAGAGAAGGCACATGTATCCCTCTTGTTATAAATGGGCTTTGTGCTGCCTGCTCTATAAGCGCCAAAGGTCTTTGAACTCCATCATAAAATTGCTCAATTAAACCCGGTCCTAACTCCACACTTAAGGGCGCACCAGTGCTTACTACCGGTTCTTTAGGCTTCAAGCCTGAAGTTTCTTCATAGACCTGTATAGACGCCAAATCCCCTTTTAATTCGATTATTTCACCCACCAAACCTAGTTCTCCTACCCTGACAACATCGTACATGGAAGCTCCGGTCATACCCTCTGCTACAACCAGGGGTCCAGAAATCTTCGCTATGGCTCCTTTAATGATTTTCTCCATGGCCACCACCTATCAAATCCTTTAATTTAATTTGACTCATCATCTTACAGCAAATATATCCATTCCGACTGCTTTTTCCACACTTTTTCTTATTGCTTCTACACCTGCTCCTATGGAGCCTTTGACTCCCGGAATAGGTATTATACTAACGTCGTAATTTTCGTTTATTTCCGTAACTAAATCTTTTCTCTCTTTAAATATAGTATCCAGAAGAAAAACTACAGCATAACCCTCCCTAGCAAAACGAAAAAGTAACTCTTGAAGTTTGTCTTTTTCCCCTTCATCCAGAAAGAAAGGTTCCGCCCCTACCGCCTGAAAAGGCAGTATGCTCTCGTAATCGCCAACCGCTGCCATTTTTAACTTGAGGCTATTAGAGGACATTTCTAAGCAACCCCCTTATAACATCCTTGTCTACATCGTTAGCCTTACCCACCAAGATTATACGTAAATTTTTCGCCTCTATATCTTTAGCCCACAGAAAGGCTAAAATGTTTTCAGGAGCAAAAGCATCGTAACGATATGGACCTAAAACACCAGTCACATAATCATCCAAGGATTTTTCAAGCTCCGTCAAAGACTTTTCTGTATCAGAAAAATCAGTAATTTCAGACAGAGCCATAGCAGCGTCGGCAAATCCTACAAGGCGTCCCCATCCCTCTAAGGGTTCGTTCACTAAAAGCAACAGCTTTTCCTTCGAGATAAATCCACCTTCATGAAGGAATGAAGATATCTTCCCTATTTCCAAACCAAATCTAACAAGCCTCAACACATTTCGAATGTTTTCTGCGTCAATCTTTGCTCGGACCCATTTTTTAACGCCTTCTATTTCTATGCTTTCCGCAATACTTTTCATCAATTCAAACAAGGCCGCATCAAGCCTCTTTTCCACCATGAGCACATCATGGCTCTGTTCCCAGATGGAGAGACTTTCAGGCAACACAGCATGCAAACCAAAAGGTAAAAGTCTGTAATCTTCACTCTCGACAGCTAAAATTAGATCTTCAACTGAAACATTTCCTAAGGAAGTTAATAGGTCTATTCTTCTTCCCTGATTACCAGTGCGAGTTATTTTGTCTTTAACAAGCACCTTTATGTTATGGAAGTCAAAAGGCAACTGAAACAATATTGGTATCCTCTTATCAGGAGATATCGAACGTGTTTCTGACACCACATAGTTGAGTTCAGACGATATCAGCGATTCAAAGTCATTCTCGTTTTTCATCTCAGAAAGCCACTGCGCATAATGTGTCTCAGAGAGCAACTTCATCGCTGAAGAAAAGGTTTCACTTTCCCACAGTCTAATAATGCTATTGTTATCTAACAGCCTATTTGCCATAGCCTTAAGCCTGGAAACCGCATAGGTGTACCCATTTTTAGGAATCATGATTCCAAAAACCTCACTTCCTCAGGACGAGAAAAGCTTGTTAAACACATCAATTTCAATATCCTCTTTAAGGCTTTTAACCAATGCCTCAAAGGTACAATTTACATCCACCCTGCCTTTACTTAGGATAAAACCTCCGGCTGTTTTCATACGTTTCTTATCTAACACGATATGAGTTTTGTGTTTTTTATTGAAACCTTCTATCCATTCCTCTGTTATAACCTGTTCATTTTCACCGACTAACAATAGACCTTCCCCATCGCCTGCTGCTTTTTCAAGTAGAGCACTTACAAACTGTTGGTATTTATTTTTGTCCATACTAGCCAAATGCTCAACTGATTTTGAAAAGGCAAGATCAACCAAATATCTTTTAGACCCCAATTCCATCTTTTTGGTTTCTAAGTTAGCAACTATCCTCTTACGCCTGAAAATCTCAGGCCTTTCAGCTTCAAGTTTTTTATCATATTGTTCTTTTATTTTCCTTATCTCTTCCTCTGCAGAAAGTTTTATTTTCTCCGCCTGTTCTCTAGCCTTCTCAATTATCTCTTTTGCTTCTTGTTCTGCTTCTGATTCAATTTTCTTCTTTATATCTTGCAAAGACATAACGTTCACCTCTCACAGCAATATTATAATTTGATGCTGTTGAGGAGAATTATACTCATCAAAAGAGCCAAAACAGCATACGTCTCAACCATAGCCGGAAGAATAACAGCCTTACCCGTCTCCTCGGGCCTCTTGGCTATAAGTTGGATACAAGCGGCAGAAGTCTTCCCCTGAGCTATGCCAGAATAATAACCAGCTATAGCTATAGGCAGGCAGGCAAAAAACACACCTAAGCCTTGCCACACGCTTACCTCAATTGCCTCTCCACCCAACAGACCCACCTTTAATATGGCAAAAAAGGCCGTCAGAAGACCATATATACCTTGAGTTCCGGGCAAGGCCTGCAGAAGAAGCACCAAGCCAAACTTCCCTGGATCTTCAGTCATAATTCCCGCTCCTGCCTCTCCCGCTATTCCAACGCCTATAGCCGAACCAGAACCTGCCAATCCTGCTGCTAACGCTGCACCCAAAACTGCCAACATAACTCCAAGGATTTCCATTGTCTTTTACACCCCTCTCGAAAACTTTTAAAGTTGTCTCAAATGAATTATTTTATTTTGCTCTTTTAAATTTTACTCATTGATCTAACAGATTATTCCCAACAATTTTGACGTAACGAGTCTTATACTCCAAAGGTTGGAAGATTTTTCCTCCTCCACTATAAAACTTGCTAAAAAACTCAACATATTGTAAACGCAAAGAATGTATAAATGCTCCCAGAGTATTTACTACCACACTAAAAAGATGTCCTCCCACAAATATTATGATGCTCAATACCCAGCCAATGAACGGTATAGATATTACTAGCGTAGTTAACGTATTGACTATCATTGCTATTGCCGATGTAGCTAATCCTAAAGCCAAAAGCCTACTGTAGCTCAATATATCCCCTAAGTACGAAGTTATGTTATATAAGCTCAACACTCCAGAAAGCAATTTTCTGAAAAGTCCAGATTTTTCCCTACCTTGTGTAGCAATCAACACGACTGCACCCAAAATTGAAAGCATTTTCCCAAGTAATCCAGCAGAAAAACCAGAAAGGAAACCACTCTTAACTCCTCCAAGCAAAAGTAGACCAACTATAAGAGAAATCCAACCACCATTATCACCAAACGCAGCCATGTAATCCTTTTTTCTAAGACTGTCCCAAAACGCTATGAAAAGCCCAAAAAGGATTTGAATTACACCAAGAGCAAGGGATATTCCTAAAAAGGTTATAGGATCAGACATAGGATTCAAAACAGCAAGTTTTTCCTTGATTGGTTGAAGCAAAGCAAGGAATGGGAACGCATCAACCATATCTCCCATCCAGCTACCCGTTAAAGCTCCCACTGCTATGGTCGAAAAAGCTCCTAGAAGTAAAAGATTGAGGAAATTCCTTGTATCTCCCACAATTTTGTACTTTGAGAGCAAATATATTATCGCTGAGGCTACCAGAATCCCATATCCACCATCACCTAAGCACATCCCGAAAAACAAAAACATAAATGGTGCCATAGGAACCGTAGGATCTATTTCCCCGTATTTTGGAGCACCATACAGCCTGGTCAAAGGCTCAAAAGGCAAAGCCCATCTAGGATTTTCCAGTAAGGTTGGCGGCTGGTCGCTCTCATCAGGATCCTCTAGTTTAAGTTCTATGCATTCTTCAAACTTAGCTAGCTCCTTTTTCAAACGCCCTACTGAGGCCTCTGGAACCCAAAAACGGATAAAACTTGTCTTTTGAGTCCTAGCAGTACCAATCAACGTTTCATAACGAGTTCTAACGACAGAGTAATAGTCCAACAACTTCCTGAGCGTTGGAACCCATTCAGAGGCAAGCATCGAAGCTTCTTTTCTAAGACTTTCTTCTTCTTTGGCAAGCTTATCTTTTGCCTGTTCTAATTTGGATAACTCTTCCTCAGGGGTGTCTTTTAATTCTCCTGGGAAGTCCAATTTAGTAAATGGAACCTTTTCGCATATCTCTCCAACCTGATTTGCCCTTTCCTTATCGTACATCAATACCACTGTAGCGTCCGTTTCTTTGGGCCCAAAAGATGCAACAAAAACCTCTCCATCAGTGGCCAATAATTCTTGTACAGCATCTTTGAATTTTTCAAGATATACAACAGGTAAAGTGCCAACCACGCTAGATATCCGTGAAGTGCCGCTTGAAATGATAGACAACGAATACGGAAAGCCCTCAAGCTTCCTCAAGATCCCCTCATTAGACTCAATCTTTGAAAATGTCGTTCTTATCTCCAGCAAACGCCTTTCAACTTTTCGCACTTTAGCTGATAAACTAGCCAAATCTGTATTTTTAGCTGTACCCTCCAGCTCCTCCATAGTAAATGTAGGTTTCTCACCTAGAAGACGCTCCAATTTCCCCGATTCTTCCATAAAGTAAGGCTCCAAAAAACGCAACAAGAACCTCACGTCAGACAAAGCCTCATCAGTGGACTTTATAACTTCAGCCCAGCTGTGAGTTTTAGCTTCTGCTGTCTCCGGCAAGATCTCACAACACGCCATAGACTGCAAAATAGAAATAACCTCTTCTTCCACCTCTCCTAATAACACTAAAGAAGCCTTTTTAAATTTAGTTACTGCCATACCGGGTCATCACCTCTCCCGCTATCCAGGCAGCTACCTCGTCAACTTTACTTTTATATTTCTCTATTAAGCTCTCTGCCTTATTTTGTCCTTCACGCAATGCTTCTTCAACTTCTTTTTCAGCCTCTTTTTCTATACTTACCAACTCATCCCTGAAGGACCTATGCATTTGCTGCCTGAATGATTTTACAGCTTGCTCTGACTCTGTGCGAGCTTCAGAAATTATTTGAGAGGCTTTGGTCTTTGCCTCTAAAAGTATCTTTTGCGCTTGCTCCTCCGACGCCCTTATCTCCTCCGTTAAATTTTTAGCCACCGCTAGCACCCCCCTTCAAAAGATTATACGTTATGCAAAACACAAAGTCCTATTAATTTTAGACTCGCAAGAAATTATTGTCAATTTTAATGCAATTTCAGAAAAAACGTTTATTTTTCACCATACTCTTTAAAGCGTTAGTGTTGTTTATACAAAAAATGGAGGGATATCCCCTCCATTTTATTCTATCTAGACATTAATGACATTAATGGAGCGGACAACGGGATTCGAACCCGCGACCCTCGGCTTGGGAAGCCGATGCTCTACCAACTGAGCTATGTCCGCCCTCTGCCCGAGTTATTATATATAGCTTGGTTGTTTTTTTCAACCTCCAAGATACGCAAACCAAATTATTGTTGCTCCAACATTCATGTATCTTTCCTGGTCAACAATGCAAGGCTCTCAACGTGAGCTGTCATGGGAAACATATCAAAGGGCTTAACAAAAGCAAGTTCGTATCCACCATCAACAAGCGTAGCTATATCCCTTGCCAATGTAGCTGGATTACAAGATACATATATCACAGCTTTAGGTCTTCCTCTATTGATACCTTCTAGCACACTTCTAGAGCATCCACTTCTTGGTGGGTCTAAAATGACCACTTTATTTTCTCCAAATAATATATTACCTGGAAAGTTTTCCACTTCACCTTCTAAAACATGAACGTTACTCATCTTGTTCACTTCTATGTTCTTTCGCAAAAATCTAACGGATTCTGGCCAAGATTCCACAACAGTTGCCGATTTTACGCTTCTTGCATAAGTTACGGTGATTGCACCAACCCCACAGTAAAGTTCAGTTACTTGTTCTGCACCTTCTGCTTCAAGCAAATCCTTAACTTCTCTGAATAACAATTCGGCTATCTCTCTGTTAACTTGAAAAAAAGAAGTTGGGCCAAAAGATACAACCTCTTTACATATCACTTCCTCTAGACTGTCTTTTCCTGCAATCGTAATAGTTTTTTCTCCAAAAATCCTATTACCCCTATGAGGGTTCAAGTTTACATGAAAGGAAACTTTTTCACCTAAAATTCTACTCAGTGATAATATAAACTCCTTAAGTTTTTTTTCGTTCCTTCGGCCAAAACACCTGAGAACTAATATAACGGCTTTATCTCCCCTAGTGGTCTGCCTTAAAACAATATGCCTTAAATCACCTGTGCCTCTCTTTTCATCATAGCCATCAATACCAAGAAAAGATATATTTTTCAACAAAAGCTTATAAAGGCCATCAAGATCCCTCGTCACAATATTGCAGGAGCTTATAGGAACAATACGATGCGACCCCTTCATGTAAAATCCTATATTTAAATTTTTTCTGCTTTTTTTGACCGGGAAAGACGCTTTGTTTCGATAACACCATTTCTGAGGTGAAGGAATACACTCCAATACTTTATGCAAAGATTCTATGCCTACGCTTTTCATAAGTGCATCTGACACTATACGTCTTTTTATTTCCAGTTGCATTGAATAATCTGCATGCTGCAGGGAACATCCTCCACATGCATTGTACCAAGGACACGAAGGAGTTGTTCTATAAGGGCTAGAAGTGAATATGTTAGTTAATTTCACAACTCCGTAGTGTTTTTTTAATATTTTAATATCGCCTTCCACTTCTTCTCCTGGTAACGCCCCCGGAACAAAAAACACAAACCTTTCTTTACCTAACCGCGCTACTCCATCTCCCTGGCTGTTGACAGACTCCACCAAAAGTCTTATCTTCTCACCCTTTTTTAAATCCATGTAAGCGACAACCGTCCTTTCAGCTACACATTCAATTGCTCTTCCCTCTTAAAAGCAAAAGGAGGATACCAGCACAAAAAGTCAAAGGCCACTGGCATCCTCCTCATATTGTAATTGTTTAAGCTCTTTTTAGTTAATCAAAGCATACCCTTCATCAAATGCTTTAGCATTTAACTCCTCAGTCCCTTTAGGAACTCTTGCTAAAATAGCTTTTTTGATGTTTTCCGGTTTTATTATTCCTTTTCTCTCCAGAATTTTAGCCATAGCACCCAAAGCCACCATATTGGTTACAAGCTCGCGACCTATCTTTTCTCTAGCTGTCTTTACTATAGGGACCATGTAAACTTCAGCATCTATCTCGGGAGCTTCCTTAACATATGTATCGTCGAGAATCACTACTCCGCCCTTCTTTGTATCAACAGCAAACTCATCACAAGAGGCTTGGTTTAAGATAATTTGAAGGTCTGGCTCCATAGCTTTAGGATAATCAATCTCATCTTTCGATATTACAACTTCCGATTTGGATTTGCCCCCCCTTGCCTCTGGCCCATAAGCTTGGCTTTGAACAGAATTCAACTCCTCGTAAAGCGCAGCCGCTTCACCAGTTACAACGGCAGCCAAGATAACTCCTTGTCCTCCAGAACCTGCAAAACGAATCTCGTAGCGGCTACTCATGATGCTTCCCCCCTGCAGCTTCTATAACCTTTTCGTACAACTCAGTATAGTCCGGTTTACCCTCTATCTTGACAAACTCACCAATAGTAATCTTGCCAGCCAATTCTTCTTCCGACATTTCCTTCGCCTTTGCGACAGGAACAGAGGCAGCCTTGAGATAGTTAAGATTATCTACTGGAGTTCTCCTCTTGTTTCTCCTACCATACTGGGTATGGCAACTTGATACTATTTCTACCACAGAGAAACCTTTATGCTCAATAGCTGCTTTTATATATCTCTCGCACATCACTGGGTTTGCTATGGTTGCACGAGCCACATAAGTAGCCCCTGCTCCAATTGCAAGCTGACAAATATCGAATGGGGGATCTATTGCTCCATAAGGAGCAGTAGTCGCTTTAGAGCCAGGAGGTGTAGTTGGAGAAGCTTGCCCTCCAGTCATACCATATATATTGTTATTCATTACTATGGCCGTTATATCTATGTTACGCCTGCAAGCATGAATAAAATGGTTGCCACCTATTGCAGAACAATCGCCATCACCCATTACATCAATTACCGTAAGGTCGGGATTCGCCAGCTTTATACCTGTCGCAAAAGCCAAAGATCTCCCGTGAGTAGTGTGCACAGTACAAGCATCTATGTATCCAGGCATCCTGCTAGAACAACCTATACCTGAAGCTATCACAGTCTCCTCTTTCTTTTTGCCACAGCTCACTAGAGCTCTGAGCAAGGCATGCAGTATTACCCCATGTCCACACCCAGGACACCATATATGCGGGAAAAACCTCTTACGCAACCAATTTTCTATCTCGGGGCGGGGCATATTTAAGCCACCTCCTTAACAAATTGCAAAATATCCTTAGGCTTAAAGAGCTCTCCGTTGACCATATTGAGAGGAAGCACATCAGCCTTGCCGTGAACGGCTCTTTCTACTTCTAAAACCATTTGACCATAATTAAGCTCAGGAACAACGATACGCCTCGCCTTCTCTGCAAGGGCTTCTATCTCTTTATCTGGGAACGGCCAAAGAGTTACAGGCCTAAAATAGCCAACCTTCATTCCAGCTTCTCTTGCTAGCTTTACTGCCGTTAAGGCGCTTCTTGCCACACTGCCATAACTCACAACTATGATATCCGCATCTTCTGTGAACTCTGTATCATACTCCACTATCTCATCCCTATATGCATCAACCTTATCCATCAACCTCTTGGATTTTTTGGCTATTTCGTCTTTATCATTGGTCGGGAAACCCCACTCGTTGTGCGTCAAACCAGTAACATGCCAACGGTATCCATCGCCAAATCCAGCCATTGGGGGGATATTATCTTCCGGATCAGCCTTATAAGCCATAAATTCTTCAGGGTCTGCAGTCGGCTTCTTCCTGTTTACCAATTTTATTTCTTCCTTTGCTGGAACATAAACCTTTTCTCTCATATGCCCCAAAACTTCGTCACTCATTATCAAAACAGGCTGCCTAAACCTCTCAGCCATGTTAAAGGCTTTTACTGTTATCTCATAGCACTCCTGAACGGATGCAGGAGAATAAGCAATGGTAGCATGATCTCCGTGGGTTCCCCATCTAGCCTGCATAACATCCTGCTGAGAAATAGAGGTAGGCAACCCAGTAGATGGACCTCCTCTCATAACATCCACAACGACGAGAGGAATTTCAGCCATGTAGGCTAATCCCAAATTTTCCTGCTTAAGAGAAAAACCAGGACCGGAAGTAGCCGTCATAGCTTTGACTCCAGCTATAGAAGCTCCTATCGCTGCTGCGATTCCTCCTATCTCGTCCTCCATCTGTATAAATTTACCATTAACTCTTGGTAATTCCTCTGCCATAACTTCAGCGATTTCTGATGAAGGAGTTATAGGATACCCACCAAAAAACCTACAACCAGCCGCAATAGCACCATGCGCAATTGCAACATTACCCTGCCAAAATTCTGCTTTTCTCATTACTGTCCACTCTCCTCAACGGTGATTGCCAAATCGGGACAAATATTTTCACATTGTCTGCATCCAATACAATCTTCCATACGAACTGGCTCACATTTTACGTCGGAGTCCAATTCTAAAACCTTCTTGGGACATACAGCTATACACAAGCCGCATCCCTTACACCACTTCTTATTAACCTCAACCGTAAAGCTCTTCGACAAAAAAATCACCTTCCTCCCAAGGGTTTGCTCGGGCTTCAATAAACCATCAGACATTATGCCATTTTGTGAGGAAAAGGACAACCCTTTTTGTTATGTTTTGATATGATCTAAAATATTCAGAAAAAAGTGAACGTATTCCGTCCACTTTATGTCCCCTCTTTTTCACATAAAAAGGGGAGTAGGTTATCCCACTCCCCGTCGCTTAAATAGGCCATCTCTAAACTACCGCAGGCTCTATAATAAGTTCTCCTCTTTCAAACCTCTTGTAATGCAAGGGCTCTATGGATATCCTGGGTTCCTGACCAAGTATTTTCTGGGCCAAAAGTTCACCAGATATAGGTCCAAACATAAATCCATGACCAGAGTAACCTACAGACAAGTAGAATCCCTTTACATTATCGGCTTCACAAAGAATAGGTTGCCTATCTGGGGTCATATTATATAAACCTGACCACTGTCTAACCACTCTTATGCCTTTCGTTCTGGGAAGCAATTTAGTGATGGTCTTGGACATCTTTTCGAGAAATTGCCAAGAGTTTCCACAAGTATAATCCTCAGGATGGCCTTCAGGGCTGCAACCTCCTATTATAGAACCATGAGGTCTTTGTTGGATGTAGTAGTTACCCGAAAAACTCATTAGCATCGGAGGGCAAACTCCCTTTTCCACAGGCTCAGTTATGATAATTTCATGCCTCTCTGAAAAATTTGGTATATCTACTCCTGCCATTTTAGCCACTTCCTGAGAATAACCACCAGCGGCATTGACAACAACAGGAGCATAAATATCCCCTCTATTGGTAGACACTCCCTTTACCTCTCCATTTTCAACTTTAACGTCCATACACTCAGTAAATTTGTGGAAAATGACTCCTAAACGCTTAGCGGCTTCCTGATATGCAAAAGTAGTCAAAAATGGATCAGCATGACCGTCTCTATTATGATATGTAAAACCTACAGCGTCATCGGCAGACAAACCAGGGCATATCTCTCGTGCCTCATCATAAGTTACTACTCTGCTTTTTATGCCAAGTTTGTTTTGCAATGCAATATTTTTTTTGAGCTGCTCAAACTCGCTCTCCTTGTAAGCCACCATCAAATATCCGCCCTGGTGCAATCCGCAATCCATGCCTAATTCTTCATGGAGCTGTTCAAACTTCTCAAGGCTTGCCAACCCAAAACGACAGTTCATCTCAGTACCCCACTGGGCCCTAATACCAGCTCCACATCTTCCAGTAGACCCTGAACACACAGTATTCTTTTCTAGGACAACAACATTTTTCATGCCAAATTTGGCTAAATGATACGCTATAGAGCACCCCTGTATTCCTCCACCAACTATAACCGCATCTGCAGTGTTCTTCCACGTCATTCAGCTTCACCAGCCTTTGCTATCGCTCCAAGTTTTACTGGCTTTGCAGGCGGGCGGAATCGCCCTGGAGGGATTTCAGCATAAGGTTTGCCAGTCATTTTCGCTATTTCCCGCAGAATAATGTCTCTGCACCCACGTCCCTGGCATGGCCCCATGCCCACACGAAGAACCCTTTTAAGCTCGTCAAAGGTGTCATATCCCTTTGCTATCCATTCTCTTATCTCCCCCAGAGTTACCTCTTCACAACGGCAAATTATTATATCGTCTTGTTTATTAGACATTTATCTACACCACCCTTATGGCCCTAATATCCATTACAAGATCTTTAGGAATTTCCACATGGACGACAAGAGTTTTATCTTTCATGGGTTCCGTAATTTTCACTACCTTGCCTTTGGCCACAGGCTCCCCAAACCGGTTGAGGCAATCTACAACCTGGCCCTCTTCAGGAGTTGGTAGCATTTCATATGCAAGTTTTATCAATGCCTTATCTTCAGCCCCCCAAGTAAGGTCTATAACGAAACATGCAAGCCCTGGGCACACAGCAACGCAACGGGCGCAGCCGGTGCACTTCTCGTAGTCAATCTGCGGCTGGTCGTTTATGTCCTCAAATGGTTTCACTGCTCCTGTAGGACAGCTGGTGTGACATGGATTACATGGTATCCTCTGGGGACATTCAATTACTACCAATCCGTTCTTTTTGGTTTCCCATAACTCCTTGGGAGGTTTTATAGCCCCTTTCCTTTCTCCTGTCAGAATTCCACTATTAAAAAGTTTTTCCTTTTCGTCCACTGGCTTACACCTCCCAACTTTCAACAGAACAAAGAGCTATCCCCTCGCGAATTTTGGCTCCAACTTCTCCACCGCGAAGATCAGCTAAACGCATGTGATATTCCTCTAACCTTCCTTGAATTTCCTCTGGGGCCCCATATCCTAATGCCTTTACAACTCCAAGGCCCGCAATACGACCTTCCACCATGGCAGAAGAGGCTTCCTCTATTCCTGCAGCATCACCAGCAACCCAAATATCAGGGTGGCTGGTCCTCATATTTTTATCTCTTTGAGCTACATAACCGCACAACTGAGGAACAAATGACATCTTACAACCAGCTTGCCATAAAAGTTCACAAGTAGGGGTAAGCCCAACGGCGAGGCAGATTATATCTACATCCAATTTCTTTTCGTTTCCCGTTGGCTGGAACTTTTCATCTATCTCTTGTATAACTGCTCCCTCCACAAAACGATCCCCTATTGCCTCTTTCACTGTATGCCTCAGGTATATGGGAACACCAAGTCGCCTTACCTTAGCAGCATGCACCCAATACCCACCAATCTTATTCATGGCCTCCACTATACCCACGACTTTAACTCCTGCTTGCATGAGCTGATAACTCACTATAAGGCCTATGTTTCCTGCACCCACCATCAAGACCCTTTCGCCCGGTACAACGCCATATACATTCATTAAAGTTTGCACCGCACCTGCCCCATAAACTCCAGGAAGGTGATTATTGGGGAAAGGAATTATTCTTTCTTGCGCCCCTGTTGCCATAACTATCTTTTTGGGCTTTACATGAAAATACTCATCTTCACCTTTTACACAGGAAACAACTCCATCTTCTTTGTAGTAACCTGTCACCGTACAATTGGTAAAAGTTTCAATATTTTCTTCTCTTTCCTTCAATTCCTTAAATAATTCTTCCGCGATCTTGAAGCCCCTTGTACCAGCACGCTCATTCTTAGATCCAAAAAATTTATGAGTCTGCTTGATTAGCTGCCCTCCAAGCGCCAAGTCACTATCCATCAGAGTAACTTTCGCACCAAAAGAAGCAGCTTCAATTGCAGCACTAAGCCCAGCTGGTCCACCGCCTACAACCAACACTTCCGTTTCTCGCAAAACATCCACCGCCTTTCACTTAGAGGTCCATTTTCACAATACCTTTGCCACGTTGTGTTTCGACCTTCATACCTTCACGAAGCGGCGTAATACATGTCCTCACATTAGGGACTCCATCGACAACCATAAAGCATGATGAACATTTGCCTATAGCACAGAAAAATCCCCTTGGCTGCTTGCGTATAGGCGTTTCTCGATACACCTTCACTCCATTGGCGTGCAGAGCTGCAGCGATAGGCTCACCCTCATATCCCTGCATGGGAACACCATCAAAGGTAAAAGTGACTAACCTACCGTGCTTATACTCAAGAATAGGATGTTTCTCAATAAGTTTCATACAGCCAATCCCCCCTAACTAATAGGCATTAAGACTAAAAAGCAAAACAACCTTAGATCACTACACCTCCTTCCTTATAAAGGATAAGTTAACTATAAGTTTGACATGTAACATTTATGGCTGGATTTGTGTTAGAATTTTCACTATATTACTCATCTCTCATATATGATATATCTTACTACGAAAATATCAAGTGTGGTTATAAAAAACCTCATATATAAACTATAGTTAGTTTTTATCAACCTATGTCTGGTTCTCTCAAATATTGAGGCTCAACTCTTGCGGGAGCAACGGCAGAATGTATTTTTTTCAAGCCCAATCTAGCCACGTTGAGACCTGAGACAGTTCCATCTCTAATCAAAATAACATTACGGGAAGTAGGCACTTCAAGCAGAAAGTCCGATAAATCCTCTAGGACAACCACATTTGGTGCCAACTTCTCCCATAAGATGCTCGCAACTTCACCGACTCTAACACAGGTGGGCTCATATATTGTCACTATTTGCGAATTGTGCTTCCTATAAGCTGCAACGTAAACCCAATCGCTCTTGGCTCTGAAAACTGAGGCTACTTCCATCCCTTCCTCAAGATGAGGATATGCTAGGGCACAAAGAGTTGAGACTGGGATGATTTTTGCACCAAGCCCAAATGCCAATGATTTAGCATAAGAAAGAGCAACTTTGAGCCCTGTAAAATAGCCAGGCCCAACTGCAACCGCTATATGAGTTATTTCTTCCATACCTTTTCCCAAAAAATTCATCAGGGTGTTGAGCATAAGAGGAAGCTGCGAAGATTGCCGTCTACCTAATATGGCATTTATTTCCCCTAATGGCTTACCATCTTCCACCATTCCTAACGCAGTCCATTTAGTGCTGCAGTCTAAACCTATCAATAAAGACATACCTTTATTTCCCCCACATTTATGTCATCTAAATACATAGATAAATTCTTACAAGCCTTTTCTCCAACGCAGCTTAAATTGATTTTTCTTTTATTCCCTATCTCATAAAAGTTCCCTTCCTCTATACCTACAAGTTCAAAAGAAAAACTCCATAGATCATAAGAGGGTGGGGATGTCCACCTTTCACACCACTCCACAACTACTACATAACCGTCATTCAGATAATCAAAAAGTCCCAATTCGTAACCATCTGTTTCCCTAAGCCTATATAAATCTGCATGAGCTACTTTCATTCTTCCATCATATTCGTTAACCAAATTAAACGATGGGCTTCTAGCTTCATCCTCCCCCAAGCCATGCACCAACCCCTTTACGAAAACTGTCTTGCCGCTTCCCAAATCCCCACTTAACATAATACATAGCCCACCATATACAAACTCGGCGGCCTTTTTACCTAATAAATAAGTTTGCTCAGGACTATTCGTCCACACCTTTGCCACATGTTTACCATTGAAGCTAGCCATGATTGGACTCCTGCTGCGATAATCTTCTAATTTCTTTTGGTATCAGGCCGGCTATCTCACTAGCTAATACTCCATCGTTGCCTACGGATAACCCCAGAGTAACCCCTGCTCTCGCATGTAGATAGGCAGAACAAAGTGCCGAATCATAACATCCAAGTCCTCTAGCCATAAAGGCTCCAATAACTCCACTTAGAACATCTCCTGAGCCAGGAACAGAAAGGCACGGATGTGCATCCTTTATCACCGCAGTTTTCTTTCCATCATCAATAATCGTCCCCGGCCCTTTTAAAAGAACTGTAGCATATTTTTCAGCTATAAGCCTTGCCATTTGAAGCCTTTTAGCAGACACTTCTGCCGAATTGACACCTAACAAACGAGCAGCCTCTCCCTCATGGGGAGTTACAAGAATATTGTCTTTCCGACAGGCGAACTGTTCCATAATTGCCGGCAAAAAGTAGATAGCATCGGCATCTATACAAGTGGATACAGAAGAATCCTTCCATATTTTTGCTACTAATTCTCTAACTCCATTAGTCCTCCCCACACCAGGGCCCACTACTATCGCAGAAACGATATGACCGAATTCATCCATTGCCATATCATAACTGTCAGCCGACAAAGTGCCATCCATGGAAGGCACTTCAAATACTATAGTTTCCGGACCTACCCCAGTTAGGCAACATCCCACTGGTACTACAAGTATTACCCTTCCCGCACCAGCCCTTAGGGCTCCAAGAGACGATAAAATAGCTGCGCCTTTATATTTTTTAGAACCCGCAAAGATGAGAACGCTTCCTCTTTTGCCTTTATGCGTTGCTAAGGCCACCTCTGGCAGGAGTGCCTTAGCTTCAGGAGCATCTATCAAATACAAATCCTTCTCTACTACACCTGCCACATCTGGAAAAAAGCAAGTTGAAAGGAATTCGCTGTTTGCTACCACAACTTCGCCTGAATATTCTTTGCCTGGCATCACATATAACCCTACTTTTGGTGCCCAAAATGTCACCGTCACAGTCGCTCGAACAGCTTCTCCCATTACTTGGCCAGTGGATCCATCAATCCCACTAGGCAAATCTACTGAAACTACTGGGCAATCACTTTGATTTATAGCCCTAATTAATCTCAAGGATTCTCCTCTTGGGGCCCCTTTGGCTCCTATCCCTAAAATGGCATCTACTATAACATCACTCTGTTTTAACAGATTCATCAGCTCTGAATCGCCAATCTTCTTTGTTTCATGTATAGTTTTTCCCATTTTTTCAAGAATTATTTTATTCTTAGTGGTTTGAGGGGTAGCTTTTTCAAATGTTGATGCTGCTAAAACATTTACACTAATGCCCTTTAAAAGCAATTGTCTTGCTACTACTAGACCATCCCCTCCATTGTTACCTCCTCCACAAAGGACAGTCGCAGTTTTAATATCTGGGAATCTGGATAGTACTGCCTGGGCTGTTGCGATCCCGGCATAATCCATCAGTTGGGAAAAATCAAACCCATATTCACCAACAAATATGTCTTCAATTTTTCTTATAGCTTCACAGGTATAAAGACGCACTTTACTCACCACGCTCCTCTTCAATTACAACAAAAGCTACAGCAAATCCATCATCATGAGAAAGACTAACATGAACACCACTTATTTTCTCTTTCTCTAACAATTCCTGAACTTTTTGAGAGAATCTTAAAACCGGTCCATTATCGGTTCTTTCTACCCATACGTTTTTAAACCCTATCTTCCCAATGCCCCACTTTCCGGCCTTTACAAAAGCTTCTTTGGCCGCAAAGCTAGAAGCATAATGTCTTTCAGGAGTTTTGTGTTTATCAGCATAAACAATTTCTTCTTCTGTGAAAACCTTTTTCTTGAACTCTGCCTTCTGAATTTTTTCCCTGATCCTTGATATGCTGCAAATATCTACTCCTACACCTTTAACAGCCATGCACTTACCTCCTAGTTTATATATTATGTATTATAAATCCAAAAACTTAAGCTGGCTGAAAATCTTAAACTGGATATTAACGGAAAGGTAAAAAAAAAAGCGCCTTTTAGGCGCTTCTTTAGGCTATTTGGTGGGTGGTGCAGGACTCGAACCTGCGACCTCTTCCGCGTCAAGGAAGCGTTCTCCCTCTGAACTAACCACCCGAGCGAGCAAGTTGCATTTTACCTGGCTTATTGAAGCTTGTCAACACTTCTCCGCCATTCATATATGCCTATAGAGGCTGCTACAGCTGCATTCAGGGAACCAGTCTTTCCACTCATAGGAATTTTAGCCAACTCATCGCAACTGTTTTTAACAGTCCTAGTCAATCCTCTATCTTCTCCGCCTACTACAATCGCCAATCTTTCTGGCAATTCCATATTGCAGAGGCTCTCTCCATCCATATCCAGACCGATTACCCACAGGTTTTTGCTTTTTATGACCTCCAGAGCATTAAATATGCTGTTAACTCTAATCAAAGGCAACCTAGCTGCAGCTCCGGAGCTAACTTTTAGTACTGTTCCTGTAGGTAAAGCCGATCTTCTCTTTGGAAAAACAACACCCGAGGCTCCTAGAACCTCTGCCGTTCTTATTATGGACGAAAAATTTTGCACATCCTCCACATGATCTAAAACCACGAAAAGTAAAGGGCCCTTATCATGTTCATTCGCTATTTCGTAAAGTTTCCCAATCTCAAATATATCCAAAGAAGTTATTTTAACCATTACTCCTTGGTGATTAGAATAACTCGTCTGCTTGTCCAAATATTCTCTTGGCACTTTATGGAAAGGTATCCCCCTGCTCTTGCAAAGGGCAAGGATCTTATTGTATGTACTCTTATTGGCGTTCTCTGCAATATACACCGAAAGACATCTTTCTGGGTGTTCTTCAATAAAGCTTACAGTTGCATTTTTACCAAAACAAACATCCTCCAACTTTTTATCTTCTTTGCCATATTTATTCTTATCTTTTTTATTCATTATCCTTTTACCATCCCTATCTCCTTCAGATATTTGCCAAGATACTGGCCTGTATACGATTTTTTATTCTTAAGTATTTCATATGGTGAACCTGTCGCAACTACATATCCACCCCCCATTCCACCTTCGGGGCCGAGGTCGACTATATAGTCGGAAGAAGCTATAAAATCCAAGTTATGTTCAATTACAACAACTGTATTCCCCTTGTCGACCAATTTATGAATCAATAATAAAAGTTTTCTAACATCAGAGTAATGCAATCCTGTCGTAGGCTCATCTAAAAGGTATAATGTTTTTCCTTTAAATCTTTTCGAAAGCTCTTCTGCCAGCTTTACTCTTTGAGCTTCTCCGCCACTCAAGGTGGTAGCAGGTTGGCCCAGCTTCACATATCCCATACCTGCCTGTTCCAATACTGAGAGCTTATTCCTTATTCGTGGGACATCTTTAAAAAATTCCAAAGCCTCACTAACGGTCATATTCAAGACGTCGCTTATGTTTTTACCCTTAAATCGAACTTCAAGGGTTTCCCTGTTATATCTCGTTCCATTGCAAACCTCGCACTTTACATACATATCCGGCATAAAAAGCATGGATATTTTAACTTCTCCTTCGCCATGACAGGCCTCACAACGCCCACCATGGACATTAAAGCTAAATCTCCCGGGTTTATATCCCCTTATTCTAGCTTCTGGCAACTGAGCAAAAAGTTCTCTTATGGGAGTAAATACTCCCGTATATGTGGCTGGATTAGAGCGAGGGGTTCTCCCAATAGGACTTTGATCTATCATTACCACATTTTTAAGTTGCTCCCAACCTTTTATCTCTCCTTGTTTCCCGATTTTCCCTTTGTAAGCCTTATCAAGCTTCTTCTTTAATCCCTTATAGATAATCTCGTATAATAGAGTGCTTTTCCCTGAACCAGATACGCCCGTAATACACGTTAGAAGCCCTAAAGGTAATTTGATATCTATTTCTTTTAAATTATTTTCCGAGGCACTAGAAAAACTTAACCACCCGCTTGGTTCTCTCCTTTCAGGCCATACCACAATACCAGAACTACGCCCCTCAAGATATGCACCTGAAAGAGAATTGCTTTTTATTATTTTTTTGGGAGGGCCTTTTGCTACTACCTGCCCTCCATGCTCTCCAGGACCAGGACCAATTTCCACAATGTAATCTGCCATCTTCATAGTATCTCTATCATGTTCCACTACTAAAACTGTGTTACCCTGGTCTCTTATGGATTTCAAAATTTTTACCAATCTTTCTGTATCTCTCGAATGAAGACCAATAGTTGGTTCATCCAACACATATAAGACCCCACTAAGTTTGGCTCCTATTTGGGTTGCTAAGCGTATTCTTTGGCTTTCACCAGAACTTAAAGTGTCTGATTTTCTGGAAAGAGAAAGATACCCTATTCCTATATCTACCATAAAGGAGAGTCGTTTTTTTATCTCTTCCAATATCTGCGCTCCAATATATGATTTACTTCCCTCAAGGGGCAAGCTTTCTAACAATTTTATAAGCTCTTCTACAGGCATATTGATAAAATCCACTATTGAGTAGCCGTCTATCTTAACGTTACGGGCTTCCTCCCTCAATCTGGCCCCATTGCAACTTTTACAAATATCTTCGTCCATATAGGTCAAAAGTTCATTCCTGACCGATTCTGATTCAGTCTCACGCCATCTCGTTTGTAGCCACGGTATCAAACCTTCGTACCGTCCCATATAATCTATGCTTGTGCCTCTCTCCATGAACTTCATCGGAACCTTCATGGAAGAACCATATAACACTATCTTTTGTAGGTCTTCTCTTAGATCAGCAAATGATTTGTCCTCCAATTTCTCACCCATAGCTTCAAATAGCGCTTTAAGTTTTCGCAGCATATAATGATTCCTCTTACTCCAGGGTAAAATCCCCCCTTCTAAGATAGGACGCTCCTTATCAACTGCCAAATCTTCCGAAAAATACTGATGGCTCCCTAAGCCTTCACAATCTGGGCAAGCCCCAAAAGGGCTATTGAACGAAAAAAGCCTGGGCTCTAATTCAGGGAAGGAAATATCACAAAAAGGACACACAAAACGATCTGAAAGGATCACTTGTTGATTGCCCTTTTCTATCTTCACAAACCCTTTACTCAACTCTATTGAATTCTCTACTGATTCGGACAATCTGCTCCTGTTTTTTTCGTTAACAGTGACCCTGTCTATTAACACTTCTATACTGTGCTTTTTGTTTTTCTCTAAAATGATTTCTTCTTCTAGCCAATAGGTATAACCATCAACTTTGACCCTCAAGAATCCCTTTTTTTGTAATTGCACAAATAGGTTTTTGAACTCCCCTTTTTTACCCATAACAACAGGTGAAAGTATCTCTACTTTCTCCGACAAAAATTTCCTGTACAAATAATCTAAAATTTGATCCACCGTGTATCTTTTAAGTTCCCTGCCACATGTAGGACAATAAGGAACCCCTACCCTCGCAAATAGCAGCCTCAAATAATCGTAAATTTCGGTTACCGTTCCAACAGTCGATCTAGGGTTATGGGATATGCCTTTCTGCTCAATTGATATGGTGGGAGAAAGCCCTTCAATGTCGTCCACATCAGGTTTATCCTGAACACCAAGAAACTGCCTTGCATATGACGAAAGGGATTCTATGTATCTACGCTGACCCTCTGCACATATGGTGTCGAATGCCAAAGATGATTTACCAGACCCTGATGGGCCTGTAATCACTATCAGATTATCTTTAGGTAACTTTAAATCTATATTCTTAAGATTATGCTCTCTTGCGCCTCTTACTATTATCTCTCGGGGCAACCTCTCCACCACCTTGGAACTTCTCATTGATAATATCTCTGATTTCCGCTGCTCTCTCAAAATCCAATTTCTCCACTGCCTCCCACATCAACCTTTCCAACTCACTTTTAGTCCATTTTTTCTCTGTTTTTAAATCAAAAGCTTCGAAGTTCTGCGTATCTTGAAGACCCTGCGGAAGTATGGAAATTATTTCTTTATTGACCGACCTTGGTTCAATGCCATTTCGCCTGTTGAACTCCACCTGTAGGCGTCTTCTCCTCTCTGTTTCTTCTACGGCGGCCTTTATGCTATCCGTCTGTCGATCAGCATATAAAATAACTTTTCCTGCCGTATTTCTTGCAGCTCTTCCTATCATCTGAATCAGTGACCTGTGAGAGCGCAAAAAACCTTCTCTATCGGCATCTGTTATAGCAACAAGAGAAACTTCGGGAAGATCAATACCTTCCCTTAAGAGGTTCACACCTATAAGTATCGAAATATCACCTCTTCTGAGCTCCTTCAACAATTCTACCCTCTCGAAAGCATCCAGCTCTGAATGTATATATTTAACCGGTAGTCCAAGTTCCTGAAAATACTCTGCCATATCTTCTGCAGATCTTTTTGTAAGGGTCGTTACTAAAGCTCGCTGCCCTCTTGCAAGAACTTCCCTAAGCCTTTCCAAAAGGTCGTCAACTTGATTTTCTGCTGGGGAAACCACAACTTCAGGATCCACAACACCTGTGGGACGAACTATTTGTTCGACTACCTGCTCCGATACTGAAAGCTCCCAATCGCCCGGGGTAGCAGATAAAAAGCAGACTTTTCTCAAGTACTCCACAAACTCTTCCCACTTAAGCGGCCTGTTATCCAAACATGACGGAAGCCTGAACCCAAAATCGACCAGAGTTTGTTTCCTTGACCTATCTCCATTGTACATTCCTCTTATCTGCGGAATAGTGATGTGGGATTCGTCAATAATAATTAAAAAATCCTCGGGGAAAAAATCCAGCAAGGTTCCTGGTTGTTCTCCAGGCTCTCGTCCATCAAGATATCTTGAATAATTCTCTATTCCCGAACAATATCCCACTTCTTTTAGCATTTCCATGTCGTATCTTGTCCTGCTTTCAAGCCTTTGAGCCTCAAGCAATTTCCCTTCTCTTCTAAGCTCCTGCAATCGTTCTTCAAGCTCTCTTTCTATCTCCTTTAGTGCCTTGTTTATGGATTCCTCAGATGTAATGTAGTGCTGTGAAGGATAAATTCTTATCCTATTTTTTCTTCCCGAGATCTTCCCGCTCAAGGGATCGATCTCCATTATCTCCTCGACTTCTTCGTCTTCAAATACAATCCTTACAGCGCTATCGCTATATGCAGGAAATATATCTATTACGTTACCTCTGACTCTAAAAGTACCTGGTTCTAATGAGTAGTCATTTCTCTTATAGAAATTACGGTCCAGCCTTTTAAAAAATTCTTTCCTCGAAAAAATAGATCCGGTATTTACTTCCAATACTGCTTCTTCGTAATTCTTTTTCTTGCCTATTCCATAAATGCAAGAGACACTAGAGACAACAATTACATCGTTTCTTTCCAATAACGCCTTAGTCGTAGCAAGACGCAATTTCTCAATCTTCTCATTTATTGAGGCATCTTTTTCTATATAAACATCGCTAGCCGGAACATAAGCCTCCGGCTGATAGTAATCGTAATAGCTCACAAAATAATGAACAGCATTATGAGGGAAAAAGTTTTTAAACTCACTATATAGCTGAGCAGCCAGCGTCTTATTATGGGCTAATACTAGAACCGGCAGCTGCAGCTTTTCTATGACACATGCCATGGTATAAGTTTTACCGCTGCCAGTAACCCCCATTAGACACTGCTTGCTTAACCCCTTTCTGTAACCCTCTACTAGCTTGGAAATAGCAACAGGCTGGTCTCCTGCAGGAGACCATGGAACAACTAATTTAAAATGCTCATCCATAGCTATTTTTTATCCACTCCTTTTATTTAAAAAATAAGGACACCCGTGGTGATTTTTGGGCATCCTTATATTATAACGCAGCAATTTTCTGTGGAGGATTACAAGCGTATACCAACAAGTTTAAATTTCCTGGTTGGCCTCCTTCAACCCCTCTGAGTCTTCGTGGTCACCTTGATCACTTGTCTTTTGTTCCTCGTTCAAACCTTCTTTAAGGATTTCATCTAATCTTGCACCTTCTATCACTTCTTCTTCAAGAAGCACTTCCGCAACCTTTATGTGGACATCCTTGTGATGTTGTAATAGAGCTTTCACTTGCTCATAACATTCATCAACAATCCTTCGAACCTCTTGATCTATAGCGTAAGCTACCTCATCACTGTAATTTCTATCTTCCATTATATCTCTTCCTAAGAACACTTCGTGATGTTTCTTGCCCAACGTTACAGGCCCCAATCTGTCACTCATACCAAATTCTGTAACCATCTGACGGGCTATCTGTGTTGCCCTTTCGAGGTCGTTTTGCGCTCCTGTGGTCACATCATCAAAGTGCAACTCCTCGGCTACACGACCCCCAAGCAATACAGAAATCCTGTTCAGCAATTCCTTTTTGGACATTAAGAACCGATCTTCCTCTGGAAGCTGCAATGTGTAACCCAAAGCTTTATGCCCTCTAGGAATAATTGACACCTTATGCACTGGATCGCACCCTGGTAAAAGTTTGGCTACAAGAGCATGTCCTACCTCATGATAAGCTATTATTGCCTTCTCCCTTTCAGAGATAAGCCTACTCCTCCTTTCAGGGCCTGCTATAATCCTATCTATGGCTTCTTCAAATTCCTCCATTCCTATCTTGTCTTTCCCTTTTCTAGCGGCTAAAAGGGCTGCTTCATTTACAAGATTCGCCAAGTCAGCGCCGACGAATCCAGGAGTCCTTCTTGCTATAACTGCTAGGTCCACGTCATCACCCAACTTGACTTTCTTGACATGCACTTTCAAAATAGCTTCACGTCCGTTCAGATCGGGCCTATCCACAACTATCTGCCTATCAAAACGACCAGGCCTCAAAAGGGCAGGATCAAGGATGTCTGGCCTGTTAGTAGCAGCTATTAAGATAACTCCACTGTTCTCATCAAAACCATCCATCTCCACCAATAGCTGGTTCAATGTCTGCTCTCTTTCGTCATGGCCTCCTCCTAATCCAGCGCCTCTGTGACGTCCCACTGCATCTATTTCATCAATGAAAACTATGCATGGCTGATATTTCCTTGCTTGCTCAAACATATCCCTTACTCTAGCAGCACCTACTCCCACAAACATTTCAACAAAATCAGATCCGCTTATGCTAAAAAATGGCACATCGGCCTCCCCTGAACAAGCTCTGGCAAGCAATGTCTTCCCCGAACCTGGAGGGCCTAACAATAACACCCCTCTAGGGATTCTGGCTCCCAATCTTGAAAATTTGGTGGGATCTTTGAGATACTCCACAACTTCAGCCAATTCTTCCTTTGACTCATCACATCCAGCCACATCAGCAAAAGTAACTTTGGGTCTGTTATCCAAGTAAAGCTTTGCTTTGCTTTTGGCAAACCCCATGACCCTATTCCCGCCACCTTGCATGTGATACAGAATGAAAATCCATGCACCTATCAAAAGCAACGTCGGAAACAGAGAAGTCATCATAGAAGCCCACCAAGGCGCCTGCTGTGGAGGTAATACTTTAACATTTACGCCTTTATCGGCCATTTCCTTTGCCAGTTCCCCGACACCTACTCCTATGGTTGAGTACTTTTTCCCGTCTAACCTTTCTCCCCTTATGGTGTTTCCATCTATTTCCGCAGACTCAATCTGCCCCGACCTGAACGCAGATAGAAACTCACTGTAAGAAATAGGCTCATATTCAGACGGCGCATTATTGGGCGACAAGAACAAATTAACTAAACTTACTACGAGTACTATAAGCACCAAATACAATCCTAAGTTTTTTGCCATTCGTCCCAAGGTTTTCCCACCTTTCTATATATTAGGGGCTCTATCAAGTCCTGCTATTTAGTCAACTTTGCGTAATATATGAATGTCTGGCAGGTTTCTCCAATAACCTCCATAATCTAGGCCATATCCAACCACAAATTCATCTGGAATAGTAAAACCATAAAAATCTGCTTTTAAATCTACAATTCGCCTTTCTGGTTTATCTAAAAGAGAACATACTTTTATTTCCTTTGGCGACCTTTCTCTAAGAATATTGATTAAATATTGTAAAGTCAAACCTGTATCAACTATATCTTCAACTATCAATAAATTTTTGTTTACCACACTTTCGTCAAGATCCTTGTTTATTTTAACAACCCCGCTAGATTTTGTAGATGCTCCATATGAAGACACACTTAAAAAATCCAACTTCATCTGGATTGATCTATCAACTTCCCTTACAAGGTCCGAAAGAAAGATAACAGAACCCTTGAGCACTCCTATTACGTGCACTGGCTTATTTTTATAATACAAGGAGATTTCTTTAGCAAGTTCTTTTACTTTGTTTTTTATAACATCCCTACCTAGGAGAACGCCTCCTAATTCATATTTATTCATCCTATAAAGATCTCCTTTCTTCATGAGCTTTTAGCACTAACAACTCTCTTTCTTGTCCAACTATTTTCAAACTTAGGCCACCTACTCCAGGAATCCAAAAGATACTTTTCTCATCTGTTACAACTGGCCTTCTCTTCATAAGATGTTTTTCTATATTAACTTTTTCTTTTAAGGCTTTTCCCACGGAGCGGGAAGCCAAAAATTGCTCAAGACTCATAATTTTATAGCTATTGTTACAAGGAATAAACGCTGAAAAGACACCTAGCTTCACTTTTCTTCCTTCATGCCGAATTTTCTTCCAACTGATACTCCATCTATCCCAGTCTAATTCTCCTTGCTCCTCCCCTTGAGGGATTATACGCTCTTGCTCTCTTGTTTTTTTATTCTCTAAATCTGATCCGCAACAAAGGGCTATTAAACTTCTCTCTCCTGCTATCTCAATATTCTTTTCCCACTGGAAACGCCAAAAATTTCTCTTTTTCAATAACTCTCTAAGAACAAGAACTCGTTCCCTGGAAAGAGGCCTTAAATTTCTTCTTTTCCCCTCCAGCAGAATAACTTCCACCGCGCCATCTATACCTTTCTTAAGAATTACATCTTTGTCCCAGGCTTTTAGTAGCCCGTATACTTCCCTCTTACTCCAAAGGTCTACTTTTGAAGCCTGGTTCTCTACTAAATCGGATAACGGCCTTGCAATTTCTGCTATACCTAAAAGATGTTTGATAACTTGCTTATTGAAATTACGCTCTATGTAAGGAATTAAATCAAGCCGAATTTTATTTCTTGTATACACAGTCTCTTCGTTCGTTTCATCAGACACCCACTCTATCCCTTTACTTTTTAGAAGCTCCATGAGCTCTCTTCTAGAAAAATCAATGATGGGTCGTATTATTTTCCCTCGCCTTTGGGGTATCCCAGAAAGTCCTTTTATGCCGCAACCCCTTATTATGTTGTGCAATACTGTCTCTGCTTGGTCATTTGCAGTGTGCCCTAAAGCTATCCATTCGGCCCCTACTGACTGTGCAGTTTCTTCGAGAAAATCATAGCGAATTCGCCTCGCGGCAACTTCTATGCTTTCTCCCTTCTCGCATAGCTTAGGAACTTCAACTCTCTGCAGCTTTAGATCCAGCCCCCATGATTCAGCTAGATTCTTTACAAACATAGCATCCCTTCTTGACGTTTCTTTCCGTATGCCATGGTCCAAATGAGCTACTACAAGCTTATCAGGATCCCAAACCTGACAAAGAAGCCATAATAAAGCTGTTGAATCACTCCCCCCAGAAACAGCAACAACCATTTTAGAAGGTTTTTTCAACCACCCTTGCCTTTCACCTGCTTCTACAACTCGCCTTATGTACCAATAATCATCTTTCACTTTAAGCCCCATGCTGTCCATCCTACCAAAAGATTGGCTTGCCTTTTATTCTGCGCAAAACACTGATCGTCCTGCCGACTTTATATTCTAATATCTTTTTCAAAAAAAGCATAATTCCTACTACAACATAAAATAAGAGGGAGGAATTAATCCACCCTCTTGTCATCTTAACTAATGGTGGCGGTGAGTGGGATCGAACCACTGACCCTGCGGGTATGAACCGCATGCTCTCGCCATCTGAGCTACACCGCCTTATTGGTTGCGGGGGCAGGATTTGAACCTGCGACCTTCGGGTTATGAGCCCGACG